>JAQUOV010000004.1 GCA_028716965.1 Candidatus Omnitrophota bacterium | reverse complement strand
TTCGCCCATTGCTAAATATCCTCGACTGCAGCCTCCCGTAGGAGTTGGGGCAGTGTCTCAGTCCCCATGTGGCTGACCACCCTCTCAGGCCAGCTACCCGTCAAAAGCCTTGGTAGGCCATTACCCTGCCAACTAGCTGATAGGACGCGAGCTCATCTCTAAACAAAAACCCTTGCGGGCCTTCTTTACTTACAACTGCTTATGCAGCCGTAAACACATCGGGCATTACCCTCACTTTCGCAAGGCTATTCCCGACTTAGAGGTAAATTACTCACGTGTTACTCACCAATCTGCCGCTATATCCCCCGTCATCCGCACATCCACCTTGCGGTCTCAATGCTTCAAACAGGGGTATCGCTCGACTTGCATGCCTAATCTACGCCGCCAGCGTTCACTCTGAGCCAGGATCAAACTCTCCGAAAAAATTTGAGAAATTTGTATGAAGGCTCTAGTGATTTATTTAATTTCTAACCTCATGAAATTGACCTTAGTAATCTTTAACGCACCTTGCGCTAATTTGATTTGCGCAAGTGCGCCGCCTCTACGGCGAATTACCTTGGCCTCGCTTGGCAATTCAATTATCAAAAGAGCAGTGATCCAAATCTATGCTCCCACCTGGCGCTACTGGAAATTGCGCCAGTGTGCCGCTTCTGCGGCAAAAAAAATACGCCCCGACAAACTGTCGGGGCGCAAAATTTATCTTTACGCCCTATTTGTCGTATAGTGGTTAGTTGCCGGAAATTGTCAACAGCGTCTTAATTATTTTCACAATAATTTGCCCCTTTTGGAAGGGAAACGTTATTCTATTACAAAACTACATTTTGTCAAGGGTTTTTTTAGAATATTTATATTCTGCTTAAACCTTAAGTTGTTAACTTTACAGGCCTTTAAGGCCTGAATTGCCTGCTGATCTATAGGTTATCCACCACCTGCAGGAAAGCATCAACTATCTTGGGGTCAAACTGCGTACCGCTGTTGACCTTGATCTCCAGGATCGCCTCCTCCTTCATCAGGGGAATCTTCCTGTAGGAACGCGCCGAACGCATGGCCTCGTAAGAATCAGCCACATGGATTATGCGCGCGCCCAAAAGTATATCCTCGCCCTTCCTGCCTTCCGGATAACCTGAACCATCATAATGTTCATGGTGCTGCCTGACCAAATCTACTACGCCGCCCAGAAAAGTAAGCGGCTCCAGGATCTGCGCTCCGATAATAGGATGCTTCTTTATCTCTTCCCACTCTTCGGGGGTAAGCGCGGAGGCTTTTAACAAAATACTGTCCCCGATGCCTATTTTACCCAGGTCATGGAGCTCACAAGCCTGGCGGATCACCTCAACATCTTTAGCCGGAAGCTTAAGGTAGTTGGCGATAGCCACCGCATAACGCGCAACAGTCTCAGAATGGCTGTGCGTATAATGATCCCGCGCTTCAATTGCCTGCGCCAATACCCGGATAGTACGCATATATGTGGAACGCAAATCCTCATAAAGTCTGCTTAAATTACCGGTGGAATCTTCAATCCTTTTTGCCAAAAGCGTATTCTGTTTTTCCAGGGCCTTATTGTTCTCTTTAAGCCCAAGTACTATCTTGCGGTTAGCCGCCAATAACGCATGCAGTTTAACCCCCTTCTCCACCGCAAATTTCAGATTATCTGTTTTAACCGGCCAGCCCAAAGTCTCAAAGACCCCTATCTCCGCAAACTGGTTAGCCTGCCCCTCCACCTCTACCTCCAGCAAAACAATAATCACGCAATCAGGGTCCACCTTCTTCAGGTCGCTTATCGCAGCAAGAATATCCAGTTCCGGGATGGCGTACCTTATAATAACCAAGTCGCACATATGGTGCTCTAAACTGATCACCCCTGCCTGCGCTGTAGATTCTGCAATCAAAGTATAATCTCCCAGCCTGGACAGCTGCTCCTTGATTTCAATAACATAAGACTTGTCATCGCAGATAAAAAGTATTTTCCCTTGAACAGCCATAATTACTCCCTTACGCTGATCTTTACTACCCTATTCTTTATTCTTATAGTATTTCTCAATCGCCCTCTTGATATCAGAAGAGGTGGAAACAAATGCCTGTACGCTGCAGCTGCTAAGCAGCTCTACATCATAAATAGCCTGCGCATTTAAGGGGTTAGACATAGCCAGTGTCAGGTTATTCCCTATTTTATCAATCGGAACAAGTAAATACTGCCTGGCCACCCTTGCCGGGATAATGCTGGTTATCTCCGGGCTTACGTCATAGTTGCCTAAAGACAGGTAAGGAAAGCCATATTGCGCGGTTAAAGACTGGGCGATATCATCCTCTTTCACATACCCCAGCTCAACCAGGATCTCTCCTATCAGCATGTCCTTGCCCCTTTGAAGCTCTAAGGCATGGCCCAACTGCTCCTGGCTGATAATCCCCTGCTCAAGCAGCAACTCCCCTAATTGCTTATTATTAATTTTCCTGACAGCCATATATTTTATTTATTATACAAAGTAATATATATAAATTTATTATACCCCTTAAGTGCCCGAATGACAATAAATTTGTTACAGAACAGGATGACAGGTTTTATCAAACTCCGCGGCCAGATCTTCTTTTTTAATCCCGGTATCAATAAAATCCCAGGGCAGCATTTCCGAAGTAGATTTTCCCTTAAGATACCTTTGCGGGTCAATCCCCTGTTCAGAAAACGCATCCAGCCACCTGGAGAACGAAAAAGAAGCGGACCAGGCGTCAAACCTGGCACCTTTTTGATAAGCCGACAATATAACCGCGCTTAACAACCTGTTCCCGCGGGAAAGCACCCCTTCTAAAAAACCCATCTCGTGGTTATGAAAGTTGAATTTAAGCCTTTTATTTTTGCAATGGGACCTTAAATAATCCTGCTTTTCCCTGATCGCAGCTAAAGGCTCCATCTTCAACCACTGTAGAGGCGTATGCGGCTTGGGGATGAGAGGGTTCACGCTGATATTAATCTGCGCTGCGCCCCCCTTAATCTTTTTCTTAAGCGCTGATGCGTTTTGCGCAAAATTTATTATCCCTTCCAAATCCGATTCTGTTTCTCCGGGCAAGCCGATAAGAAAATATAATTTCAGATGCTGATAACCCGCGCGATACGCCTCTTCTGCCGCTTTGAAAAAATCATCCTCCGAAAAATCCTTAGCTAAAACCTGGCGCAGCCTTTCTGTCCCGGCTTCAGGCGCAAAGGTCAAGCCGGTCTTCTTTATTTTGGCAATCAGGGTAGAGACATTACCTAACAATGCCCTGGCTTTTAACGAAGGCAGCGATAAATTAACAGCCTGTTCCTTAAAGGCACAGGTTAAGCTGGAAACCAGTTTTTCCAAACCGGGGTAATCGCTTACCGACAAACCGGCCAGCGATAATTCTTCATAGCCGCTTGAGGCATAAGCCAAAGCAGCCAATGAGGCCACCTTCTCTCTACTCCTTATCCTTAGGGGATAATACTGGCTCCTCGCCTGGCAAAAACGGCAGCGGTTAGGGCAACCGCGCATGATCTCCAGGGTAATACGGTCATGGACAGTCTGGACATAAGGGACCATCCAGTTGCTGGGGAAATAAACGGAATCAAGATCGTCTATTACGCGCTTTTTGATTTTTAAAGGCGGGCTCTTGCGCGCAGGCCGGCCGTCGGGCCCAGGCGGTTTTGGAAAAAATCCCGCCAACTCTCCGGCATCATTATATTCCGCAGCGTAAAGCGCAGGCGCATAAACACCCTCTATCTGGGAAAACTCCGATAAGAGGTCTGCCTTTGTTAACCTGCCGCTTTTATAATCATTTTTATATTTGCGGTATAAATTCAAAATATCTACACTTGCCTCTTCGGCCTCCCCTATAATGAACAAATCAAAAAAATCCGCCATCGGTTCCGGGTTAAGCGCGCACGGCCCCCCGGCGATAACCAAAGGATACCGGCAATCCCTTAAGCAGGATTGTAACGGCAGACCCGCTAATTCCAGTATATTTAAGGTATTGGTATAGTTTAATTCGGAACCGAGAGAAAAACCCAGGATATCAAAACCGGCCAATTCCCGCTTTGACTCCCAGGAACAAAGACGGCTATTGGCAGCCTTCAAAACTGCCTCCATATCCGCCTCCGGGGCGAAAAACCTTTCGCAAATTACATCAGGGATATTATTCAATACACCGTAAATAATGCGCACTCCCAGGTTACTCATCCCTATTTCATATAAATCCGGGAACCCCAGCGCGAAACTTACGGCGCAGGAATTAAAATCTTTTTTACAGGCGTTCCACTCATTACCCAGGTATTGAGCCGGGCGATGCACATTTAATAACATATCTTCGCTCATGCCTAAAATACGCTCCTCGTTCGGTCAATATTTACTAAAATGCCCAGGGCGATGAAAGTAGATAATACGCTTGAACCGCCATAGCTCATCAATGGCAAAGGCAGGCCGACCACCGGCGCCAAGCCCATATTCATGGCGATATTAATAAATACCTGTAAGGCCAATAAAAGGGATATCCCGTAAGCAAGCAGCCTGCCGAATGAATCCTGCGTCCTTCCGGCGATAATAAAACCTTGGCGGATAATCAAATAATACATAAGCAGAAGCAGGCTGCTGCCCAAAAACCCCCACTGTTCGGAGAAAGTAGCAAAGATAAAATCCGTATGAGATTCCGGCAGAAAGAACAGCTGGCTCTGTGTCCCGGACAGCCACCCTTTGCCTAAGAGGCCTCCGGAACCTATGGCGATGCGCGATTGTATTACCGTATAGCCTGCCCCTAAAGGGTCAATGTTCGGGTTCAGGAAAACAAGCAGCCTCTGCTTCTGATAATCACGCAAGAAATGCCAGAAGAAAGGCAGCGGCAGCATAATAATGAACATTAAGGCAATGATATACTTTAACCGGACATTAGTCAGGTATAACAAAGAAACAAAAACCAGAAGCAGCATCAATCCGCTGCCTAAATCCGGCTGCTCTATAATCAAGAACATCGGGACAGCCACAAAAATGAACGGCAGGATTATGCCCCTGAAGATGCCGAATTTCCCGGATAAAAGCGATATATCATCTGCTGACTTACGGCTGAAATAACGCGCCAGGAATATGATTACCGCCAGTTTCGCAAACTCGGATGGCTGAAAATTGAACCAGGCAAACTTAAGCCAGCGCTGCGCGCCGAGCCTGATAATCCCTAAACCAAAAACCAGTAAAAGGAAAAATATCGCCACCCCATAAATAAGATAGTTAATGTCCCAAAGCCTGCGATAATTAAGGTGCGCCATGATAAAGAAACAGATCAATCCGATCAATATCCAAAGCATCTGGCGCATATGGATATCCTGCCAGGGCGTCCCTTCTTTTTGATAAGTACTGCTGTAAATGGATAAAACTCCCAGGCTTGAAATAATCAACGCCAGGACCAGTATCCTAAGAAATGAGCTCCTCATATAAGATTGCGCTTATTCATCGCCTCTATGACCTGCCTGGCAACCACACAGGCAGCATGCCCGGGCCCGCCATTCTCCAATAAAACACAAATCACGTATTTTGGATTATCAAACGGGAAAAACCCGACGAACCAGGCGTGAGTTGAGCCGCGCGAGACCTGGGCAGTGCCGGTTTTGCCGGCCACCTTGACCCCGAGCCCAGCTAAAACATTCCCTGTGCCCCTGGCATCAGCAACCACCGCGCGCAGGCCCCGGCAGATAATCTCAAAAGTGCTTTTCTTGAAATCAACCCGGGAAAGTTTTCTCTTCTTTGCCGAAAGATCCAAGCCCCCGACCGCCTTAATAATATACGGGCTGGGTAAATACCCGCCGTTAGCAAACACCGCCATCATACCAGCCGCCTGCAACGGGCTAACCAGGCAATCACCCTGGCCGATACTTAAATTAGCAGTATCTCCATCAAACCAGTTTTGGAATTTATTTATTTTCCTCCATAAGGGCGAGGGGATGAACCCTGCTGTCTCATAAGGAAGCTCAAAGCCCGGGCTTCTGCCTAAGCCCAACTTCAAAGCATAATCATGAATATTTTGCGCCCCCGTAAGCAGGCCTGTCTTATAAAAAAATACGTCGCAGGAATGCGCGATGGCCGCAACGATATCCTGCGCGCCGTGCACGTCCCAACAGGAAAATTTTCTTGCTCCGATCATAGTCCATCCGCGGCAGAGGAAGCTGGTAGAAAGATTTATCTTTTTTAGCTCCAGGGCTGCGCTGGCTACGACTAACTTAAAAACAGACGCCGGAGGATAGCTGGATGAGGTTGCCCGGTTGATTAACGGGGCATCGGGATTATTGAATAACCCGGAAATAAGCCTGGTACGCTTGCTTACAAAGACCGCGGGGTTAAAATTAGGATAATTAGCCAAAGCCAGGACCTGGCCGCTTTGCGGGTCCATCAAGACTATGCTGCCCTTGCGTGCGGCAAGGCTGTCTTCGGCGATCTTCTGGATATTAAGGTCCAGCGTCAGCTGGACATCTTTGCCATTTACCGGCGGCTCAAAGCCCAGCACGCGCATGAATTTACCCCGGTGGTTTACCTCAACCGATAACCCGCCCTCCTCCTGCCGCAAATAATAATCATATTTTTCTTCCACTCCGCCGAAGCCGACAATATCTTTAGTCTTATACCCGTAATCTTCCAGTTTAGTTAAGCGCCAGCGGTCAATCTCATTTACGTACCCGATAACATGAGAAGCCAATGCCCCGTACGGGTAATTCCTTAACGGCCTGGGCTGGATAATAATACTGGGTTCCTCCATCTTATATTCCCCCAACAAGACCGCTTTCTTAAGGTCAATATTGCCCGCTACGGTAACCGGAATGCTTGAAGAAATATAGTTGCTTCTAAAGGCATCCTTGAGCTCTTTAGTTTCTACCCCCAATATGCGGCTTACCCCGCTAAGGATACGGTCAAGCTGGTTTAACTCTTGAGGCAGGATCAAGACGTCATAAGAAATCTTATTATCTACAATAACCTGGCCATGACGGTCCAGGATATTGCCTCTTGCGCCAGACTGCGCTATCAGCCGGATACAATTACTATCGCTTAGCCTGCGGAACTTGGCTCCCTGCAGCAAATCAAGGTTCAATAACCCGGCAAGCAAGGCAACAAACATCAAAATAATCAAAAACCTTAAGATATGTTTTCTTTCCATAAGAATATTATCCGGCTATCTTCTTAGTAAGCTTAAAAACCAGGGGAGATAAGGCCCCCGTGTAAAGTGAAGAGATAATCAGGCTGCGCAAAAAAATACCGGCCGGGATAAAGCTGCCGGAATTCAAGCTTTGTATGCCGATTACAATATTATTCAAGACGGCTATGATCAGGATTATGGCCAGGCGTACATAACTGTTCTCGGTAGAGACCTGGGAAGACAAGCGGAAGGTTAAATAACTCCATACGGCAAAAGAAAGCGTATTTATTGCAATAGCCGAAGGCAGAAAGGCATCCTTAAACAATCCCGCCAGGACACTTGAGACCAAGGCGGTCTTAAAGTTGAAATAGAAAACCAGAGAGATGGAGAATATCAAAAGCAGGTCGGGCTTGGTATTAAAAAAACTTAAAGATGCCGGCCAGTTTAATTGCAGTGTAGCAATAATAATTAAAGCAAAAAAGATAAGCCATTTTTTCATGGGATAATCACCAACACCTCTTCAATATCGGAAAGCTTAACCGCGGGCTTAACCACGGCGTAACAGCTAAGGCCGGAAAATTCTTTTCCTATATTGACCACCGTACCCACAAGCAGGCCTTTCGGGTAAACCCGGCTTAATTCCGAGGTAATGATTATATCCCCCACCGCAATCTGCGCATCAGCCGGAAGATAACGCATAATTAAATTTGCTCCCAGGCTGCCGCTGGCCAACCCCTCCTGGCGTGTGCGCTGCACAATACTGGATACCCCCTGGCTAGGGTCGTTGATCAATAATATCTTGCTGTTACTGCCGGAGCTTTCTATTACCCTGCCCACCAACCCTTGCGTATTAATCACCGCCATGCCTGTCCTTATGCCGCTATCTCTGCCCTTATCAATAATCACGCTGGAAGACCAGCTGTCGGGAGAACGGGCAATCACCCTGGCCGGGATAATCCGCAGGGGCGATCTCTGTTTGAAATTAAGGATACTCTTAAGCCGTAAGTTCTCCTGCTCAATCTCCCGCAGGTCAAACAACCTCCGGCGCAGGTTTTCCGCTTCGCTGCTTAACCTCTCAAGCTTAACCATATTGCGGTGGTAGAAGATAATTCCTGAGCATTCACGTTTGAGTAAACCGATCAAGCCAAGATGGGGATTAAACGTTTTCTGGGTTGAATTTTTTAGAAAAGGGGAGGATATATAAACCAAAAGCGCTGTGCAGACAACAATGATTAGATTGATTATGGTTTTGCGGGATAACTTAAACACATTTAGCTAGGAAGAATGATTGGCTCTGCACCTGGCGCTAATTGGCGCCTTGCGCTTATTTGTATTGCGCAAGTGTTCGCCTCGTGGCGAATATTGCGTCGGTGTCCGCCTGGTGGCTTACACCCGACGCTTAACGGAATTGCGTCGGTGTCCGCCTGGTGGCTTATACCCGACGCTTAATGGTATTGCGTCGGTATCCGCCTGGTGGCGGAAATTAGCTGCGTGTTTCGGTCTTCACCGAAACAGTTACCTTCTTAAGATATTGAATTTCGCTAAGCACCCGGCCGGTACCGTTAGCAACCGCAGTAACCGGATCATCAGTGATATGAACAGGCAAACCGGTCTCTTCAGAGATCAATTTATCCAACCCTCTCAATAATGAACCGCCGCCTGCCATCACAATCCCATGCTCAATAAGATCAGCGGCTAACTCCGGGGGGGTCCTCTCCAACGATATTTTAGTAACCTCTACTATGGCGCGCAGAGGCTCCTGCAGGGATTCACGGACCTCTTCACTGGTAATAGTAACGATCTTCGGTAATCCTGCCACAAGGTCCCTGCCCTTGACCTCCATGCTCATCTCTTCTTCCATCGGATAAGCCGAGCCGATCTTTATCTTAATATCTTCGGCGGTGCGTTCGCCGACCAAAAGGTTGTATGTCTTCCTTAGGTATTCAATGATCGCTTCATTCATTTCATCTCCGCCGATGCGGATGGATTTTGAAAAAACTGTCCCCGCAAGCGAGATTACCGCTATCTCCGTAGTCCCGCCTCCTATATCAATAATCATATTTCCGACCGGCTCCTGGATAGGCAGCCCTACGCCTATAGCTGCGGCAATCGGCTCTTCAATCAGGAATACCTCTCTTGCTCCGGCGCGTTCAGCAGAATCTTTTACCGCCCGCTTCTCTACCTCCGTTATCCCTGAGGGGATTGCGATAACGATCCTGGGCCTTACTAAAACCCTGCGGTGGTGTACCTTCTTGATAAAATAACGAAGCATGGCTTCGGTAATTTCAAAATCAGAGATAACCCCGTCTTTCATCGGCCTAATGGCGATGATATTGCCGGGAGTCCGGCCAAGCATGCGCTTAGCCTCTTCTCCTACGGCCAGCACATGTGAAGTCCCGCGTTCAATTGCTACAACCGAAGGTTCACAAAGGACTACCCCTTCCCCTTTAACAAAAACCAGGGTCGTAGCTGTCCCAAGGTCAATCCCCATATCATTGGAAAAAAGGCCCAAGACAAAATTTACCGTTCTCTTTAGCTGTTGGCTGAATTTTACCATACAATCTCCTGAAAATTAATACAGTGTAGTGATTTTAACAGAGTTTAAACCCCTTGTCAAATAATATGTTTATCTCAGTAGCCTCTTTAATGCGGATAAAAAACCGGGGAAAGACTTGCTGATACAACTGATATCATCCAATCTTGAGCTGCCTTTAGCTGCTAAAGCGGCAATCACCATGCTCATGGCTGTGCGGTGGTCCCCAAAACTCCTAAGCCTGGCCCCCTTAAGCATACCCTTACCCTTTATAATTATATTTTCCAGGCCGCCGGATTTGGCTGAATGGATGTTTGCCCCCATAGATCTTAAGTTTGTAAGCATGGAATTAATTCTGTCCGTTTCCTTAAACCTCAGCTCTCCGGCACCCTTGATTACGGTTCTGCCTTCCGCAAAACAAGCAGCTACCATGAGAATGGGCAGTTCATCAATTAAAGAAGGGATCTCGGATGGCTCAACTGTAATTCCCTTGAGCTTCCCGCTGGTTACTATAAGGTCACCCAGCGGTTCAAAACTTTGCGCACCATTGCCCTTTAAAGGCAATACCTCTATATTCACCCCCATCCTTTTAAGCACATTAATTATCCCGCAACGGCTGGGATTAAGGCTTACCCGCTCAATAACAATCTTAGCGCCGGGGATTATCGCAGCTAATACTATTAAAAAGGCTGCCGAAGAGATATCACCCGGGATATAAATTAATCCCGGGCTGATTAATTTTTTATCCGGGGTCAAAGTTATGTTTTTTTTGCCCGCGGTTATATTGGCGCCGAATACCTTAAGCATCCTTTCGGTATGGTCACGGGTTTTTACGCTTTCAATTACGCAAGTTTTACCTGAAGCAAACAAGCCTGCCAAAAGAATTGCGGATTTAACCTGCGCTGAAGCAACGGGCATGCGGTAAACAATGCCTTTAAGGCTGCCTCCGCTGACAAATAAAGGAGCATACTCTTCCCCGCCGGCCTTCCTGGCAATGATCTTTGCCCCCATCAGGCGCAAAGGCTTATTTACCCTGGCCATCGGCCTTGCAGAAAGGTATTTACCCGCAGCCACCCTGGATTCAAAACCCGCTCCGGACAAGACACCTAAAATCAAACGCAAGGTCGTACCCGAATTACCCACAAACAGAGGCTTGCGCGGCTTCCTTAATCCCGTACCGCCACATACCGCAACCTGCTGCTTATTACCGCGCGCAATCTTGGCTCCTAAAGCGGAAAGGACCCTTAAAGTAGCCAGGGAATCATCGTGGATAGGAAAGTTCTTTATAATGGTTTTACCGCTGCTTAAGGCGCCGATAATCAACGCCCGGTGGGCTATGGATTTATCTCCGGAGAGGCTAATGCTGCCGCGTGGGATAAATTTGTCTTTTATTGCAAAAGGCCTCATTTGACCTTTTGTATTACTATATCGTTCTCTTTGATTGTATTTTTTAGGTCTGCTGCAAAACCCGCGGCAGACATTGATTCATGGACCTTTTCCACTGTTATATCACCGATCATTTTGCCCTCATGATATACGGAAAATTGGTCTCCTTTATTCAGGCCTTCTTTTTCACCTAAGTTTATCACTACAAAATTATATTCTTTATTTACTACCGTGATCCTGCCTTCCAAAAGATTGTTCTTGGAAAGGCCTTCCTGTTTTTTATCCTTTAGCGAAACAGGAGAAGAAGAATCCGTCTTTTTTGCCTCCGAAGCATTCCCCTCCCGATAAGGCTCAACAGACTCGCTGTTTACTACTACCTTTCCCAGCTCTACGCCGGCAGAAGCGGATTCTAAATCTTTGAGCTTTACCTCAAGCTCATCTTTTTGCCGGTTAATAATCTGCAGCTGTTCTTTCAACTTATTGCCCTCTGCTAAAGCCTTTCCAAGTTTGCTCTCTAAATCCTGGCGCGAGAATTTCTGCTGCTCAATCTCTGTCTTAATCTGCTCCAGCTCCTTCAGCGCGTCCTGCCGCGTTGACTTTTCCTTATTCAGTTCTTCTCCTATACTGGCAATCCGGTCCTTGCTTTCCTGCAGTTTAGAGATCAACTCCGCAACATTTTTATTGGAAGCCTCAAGCTTATCCTCAAGTACGCGTTCCCGGGCGGTTAACTCATCAACCTGGGATTGCAGCTTTTCAGCTTTCAGGCGTTCATTCTGGTACAAGTGTACAAATACCCCGGCAAAAACTAAAGAGATAACAGTCAAACCAATCAAAATAAATTTCAAGATAGGCCCTTTGAAATCCATCTTACCTCCTTTATGATTTTACGCGTATTCGTTAACCTTTACTATAACATTGGTTACGTAAAAAGCAAGCAAAAAATTGAGCACCCATAACAATTTAGCGCACCTTGCCAAACAGGAGTGGCAAGTGCGCGCTTGCTGCGCGAAATCAAGCACCTTATATTTTTTATCGAACGCAGTCCTTGCGTTCTATGCAAGGGCCTGCCGAGTTTACGAAGCAGGATAATGAACAAAAATGATTTTTGATTCAAAACGAGTAGCTATGGGGATTTTAAGCTTAACCACGTAAAATATCTCTCCTTAAAAGTTTTTCTTAATAAAATCCTGGAACTCCCGCGGGATCGGGCTTGAGAAATGCATAAACTTACCCGTGGACGGATGGATAAAGCCGATCTCCTGGGCGTGCAGGGCCATGCGGGGGAAAATCTTGTCCCTGCCGTATTTGGCATCGCCTAAAATAGGGTGGCCTAAAAAAGCAAGGTGCACCCTTAACTGGTGTGTCCTGCCGGTAAAAGGCCTCAACTCCAGAAAACTGAAATCAGCGCTTCTTTTTAAAGTGCGGTAATGCGTCTTGGCATAACGGGTATTTTCTAAAAAACTTACCGACATGCTTTTTCTTTTTGAAGGATGCCTGCCGATCGGCGCCTCGATCACATCCTCGTCAAATTCCACCCTTCCCGAAACTATAGCCACATATTTGCGCTGGATACTGTGCTCGGCAAACTGCCTGGCTAATTTTAAATGGCTGGGATTATTTTTCGCAATAACCAGCAAGCCGCTGGTTTCCTTATCCAAACGGTGGACGATCCCCGGACGGTTTTTGTTGATATCGGAGAGCTGGGCGAAGCGGCTGAGCAAAGCATTAACCAAAGTATGCTCCCGGTTACCGGGTGCCGGATGTACCACCAGGCCCGGCTGCTTATTAATAAGCGCCAGGTCATCATCTTCATAGATTACTTCAAGCGATATCCGCTCCGGCAGTATCTGTGCCTTTTCTTTTTCCGGAAGCATGACCTTTACCTCTTCTGCTGATTTTACCTTCTGGTGGGGCTTATTAGCCGGGCGCGAATCTAAAAAAACATTCCCGGCGGCAATAAGCTTTTGGATATTCGTGCGTGATAAGCCTAAATTATTGCAGGCGGCATATTCTGCTAATAATAAATCCAGGCGCATCTTCGCCTGTTCAGGCAAAACGATAAAAGATAATTCCTTCATTTTGCTTCTTTTTTAACGTAAAATATCCTGACCAGCATGGTAAGGGAGAAAAAAAATATTGCCAGGCTTAAAAGCTGGAAAAGAGTTAACCCCTGGAATATCCTCGGGCTGTCATTGCGGAAAAATTCAATGAAAAAACGTTTTACTGAATAAAGGAAGAGATAGCTGTATAAGATCTGCCCGGGCAGGTGTTTTCTGTCCTGCATAAACCTCAAGACGAAGAATATTAAGAACATCAGAAAGCTGGAATATAACTGCGTGGGGATAAGCACCTCTCCGGCAACCGGAGAATATATCCCGAATGCTGAAGGCTTGCCGTAACAGCAGCCGTTTAGAAAACACCCTATCCTGCCGATGGCCTGCCCCAAAGCGATGAAAGGGGCCAGTAAATCTAAAGTCGGCAGCAACTGCAGCTTATTCCTTAATATGTATATACAGGCACAGATAGAACCAAAGATGATCCCCCCGAAAATGGCCATCCCTCCATGCTGCAGCATGATAATCTCAAGCGGATGTTTAATATAAAAAGGAAGATTGCTGACGATATAGAAAACCCGCGAGCCGATGATACCGGAAATAAATACATAAAAACAAAGGTTAAAAATCTTGTTCGGGTCAATATGCATTTTTTCCGCCTGGCAGGAAGCTAAATGGGTGGAAACAAAAAAAGCCACAACCAGCATAAGGCCGTATGAATAAACCGTAAAATTACCGATGTGGCAGATTTCAGGCAGCATTTTTACCGAATAATATCTCCCAGCTTAATAACAGCGCCCCTATAGTCAGCGCGGAATCCGCAAGATTAAAAACCGGCCAGAAACGCAAATCCAGAAAATCAATTACATACCCAAAGCGCAAGCGGTCGATTAAGTTACCTATTGCCCCGGCCAAAATCAGGCTTAAGCATATTTTAAAAATAGCCGGGTTCTTTTTGTTTTTCAAATGGCGAAAGATAAACAGGATAACAAAGAAAGAGACGGCAATAAAAAGCAACACCTGGTCCTTAAGCATCCCGAATGCCGCCCCGCGGTTATAGACCAGCGTAATATATAAAAAATCTTTTATCAGGCTGACCGGGGTATTTAACTGCAGGAATTTTACGGCGGCAAATTTACTTAGCTGGTCCAATAAGATAACGCTGGAAACGATGACAAAAATCATCCCATGCACCTGAAATTAGGGGCTATCTTCTCTTCTCCCTTTTCTCCTGGCATTTAATGCACAGCCGGGCAGAAGGCACTGCCTTTAATCTGATCTTGGCGATCGGGCCTTTGCAGTCATCGCAAAAACCGAAAGTCCCTTCCTCTATCCTCTTTAAAGCATCATCCAGCTCATAAAGAGCCCTTCTTTCATTAGAGGCCAGCCCCAGTGAAAATTCCCGGTCATAATTATCGGTTGCTACATCAGCCATATGATAGGTATAGCCGGAGATATCGCCCGAGGCCTCCTTCTGTGATTTCTTCAAGGTATCGTCGGTTATATGCTTGAGGTCATCAAGCACCTCTTCCTTCTTCTTAAGGATTATCTTCTTGAAATCTTTAAATTCTTTTTTAGTAAATTTTTTCTTCAATTTAGCTTCCCCCTTGGCTTTGGCTATCAGCTTGCCAAACCATTGTTATCTAACAGACCGCTTTAAGGCAATTATCGCAGATCAAAGGATGCTGCGGGTTGCTTCCTACCTTTAATGAGTAGTTCCAGCAGCGCGGGCATTTAACACCGTCAGCCTTAGCTACTTCTATTTTTATTTCTTCACTAAGCTGATCATCCTTTACTACCTCAACCTGTGAAACCTTAAAAATCTCACAGAGCTGGGTATTTAAGCTTTGTAAGAATGTATAACGTTCTGGGCTTTTTGTCAACAGTTTTATTCTGGCATCAAAAGAACTGCCGATTTGCCCTTTGCCGCGCAACTCTTCCAATGCTTTAGCTACCAGAGGAATCCGCAATATTACTACCCCCAAACGCAAGTTGATATCATCTTCGGGAGCCAGAGTCTCAGGTTCAGGCCATTCTAAAAGATGCACACTTGTGATATTTTCCGACCCTTTATTTTGGGGCATTTGCTGCCAAATCTCCTCTGCGGTAAATACAAAAATTGGGGCAATCATCCGCACAATCATATTCAATGCTTCAAAAATTGCTGTTTGTGTAGCACGCCTTTCTGTAGTCTTAGCTCCATAAGTATAGAGACGACCCTTAACCATATCCAAATAATACATTGACAGCTGTTCATTACAAAGATCATAGATAGTTTTATAAGCCTTGTGGAATTCGAAAGAATCATAGGCGTTCCTTGCCTGCATTAATGCAAATTTTGTCTCCTGAAGCACCCATTTATCTATCGCTCTTAAATTATCGTAAGCTACCCTGTCTTTATCCGGGTTAAAATCATAAAGGTTGCTTAAAATAAATTTAGCGGTGTTGCGGATCTTGCGGTAAGCCTCCGAAAGCCGGGTAAGGATCTCCTTGGAGATACGGATATCCTCATTGTAATCGCTTGAGGCCACCCACATCCTTAAGATATCCGCGCCATAATCCTTGATGATCTCAAACGGAGAGATGACGTTGCCGCAAGACTTGGACATTTTCCTGCCTTCGCCGTCAACCACAAAACCATGCGTAAGCACATTTTCAAAAGGCGCCTTGCCGTCAATTGCCATTGCCGGGATAATTGATGACTGAAACCACCCCCTGTGCTGGTCAGAACCTTCCAGGTATAATTGCGCGGGGATCCCCCCTAATTCTTTTCTTTTTTTCAATACTGCCTGAGCGCTTACCCCGGAATCAAACCAGACATCCAGGATATCCGCGCCTTTAGAAAATGTTTTTCCTTTTTTGCATTCCGGGCAAGTTAAGCCTTTGGGAATAAAATCATTTATCTTGCGGCTGAACCAGCTGTCAGATCCTTCCGTTGCAGCAAATTGCGCGAACTTCTCAATTACCTCGGTATTAAAAAACTCTTCTTTGCAATCCTGGCAAACCAAAGCCGGCAGCGGTACGCCCCAGTATCTCTGGCGTGAAAGGCACCAGTCCGGGCGCAATTCCACCATTGATGAAATCCTCTCCTGCCCGGCCCCGGGTATCCAATGCACATCTTCTTTTATCGCTTTAAGCACGCTCTTACGCAAACCATTGTGGTCAATATTCAGGAACCACTGTTTGGTCGCCCTGAAAATTACCGGATGCTTGCAGCGCCAGCAATGCGGATAAGAGTGAGCTATCTTCTCTTCTAAAAGCAAGGCCCCTATGGACTGCAATTTTTCGACGATCGCCTTATTTGCATCATAGACATTCTGGCCGGCAAATTCTCCGGAACTGGAATTAAATTTACCCCTTGCGTCAACCGGCATCACAATCTCCAGGCCGTATTTTAATCCTGTCTGGTAATCCTCCGCGCCGTGGCCGGGAGCCGTATGCACCAAACCTGTCCCCTCCTCGGCGGAAACATAATCTGCCAGGACTACTTTCCCCGAGCGCAAACCGAACGGATGGTCATAAATAATACCCTCCAGGTCCTTGCCTTTAAAATTCTTTATCACTTCATATTTATCAATGCCCATCTGCTCCAACACCGCAAGGCGCACATCGGCAATAATCAAATTCCCCTTACCCGATTTAATATAAGAATAGCTGAACTCCGGATGGACAGAGACGGCCACATTGGCAATTAAGGTCCATGGGGTAGTGGTCCAAATCACAAAATAAGTATCTTTCAACAACCCTTTTCCTTCTTTTGCCTTAAATTTTACAAATACCGAAGGAGAAACATGATTTTCATATTCCACCTCTGCCTCTGCCAAGGCAGTTTCGCATTTAAAACACCAATTTACCGGCTTAAGGCCGCGCTGGATAAACCCTTTCTTATATAAATCATTAAAAGATCTGATAATCGCCTCTTCGTATTCGTGGCTTAGAGTCAAATACGGGTTTTCCCAATCCCCGAATACTCCCAGGCGCTTAAACTGCTCCCTTTGGCCATCCACATGCTTCATCGCATAATCATGTGCCTTCTTCCTGAACTCAAGCTGCGGGATCTGGTGCTTGGCTATTTTTAATTCTTTGAACAATTGGTGCTCAATAGGCAGGCCATGGCAGTCCCAACCGGGCACATACGGCGAATCATACCCTTGCATGGTTTTATATTTCACAACGATATCTTTTAAGGTTTTATTTAAAGCATGGCCGAGATGGATATCCCCATTGGCATAAGGAGGGCCGTCATGAAGGACATATTTGCCTTTTACCGGTTTCTTACGGATAAGCCCGTAAAGATCCAATTTAGACCAATGCTCCAGCATCAGCGGTTCCCGCTTAGGCAGGTCCGCCTTCATAGGAAAATCTGTTTTAGGCAGGTTCAACGTATGTTTATATTCGGAGCCTGCCGGATTGTTCTCGGGTTTCATTTTATGTATTTTCCTATAATTATATTTAAGTCCCTTTTCACCCTTGAGGGGATAAGTTTTTTATCTGTGACAATGGCAAACTCCAGCGCCTTGCCGCAGCTGCACCTGCGTTCCTGGTTTATCCCCTTGATCACTTTGCAAATAACCTTCTTGGCATTTTCCACATTCTTCTGCAGGTTGCTGATGACCATATCCAAAGTTACGCTTGCATGCTCCGGGTGCCAGCAATCATAGTCCGTAATACAGGCCAGCGTAGAATAGCATATCTCTGCTTCGCGGCTAAGCCTGGCTTCGGCCATATTGGTCATCCCGATCACATCCATACCCCAGCTGCGGTAAAGCCTGCTCTCTGCCAAAGTTGAAAATTGCGGGCCTTCCATATTAATATATGTTCCGCTTTTGTGCATGGTCAAATCCAGGGATTTTCCGGCCGAATATATCTGCGCGCAAAGGTCCGGGCAGACCGGATGGCTGAAAACAATATGGCTGACGATCCCCTGGTCAAAAAAACTCATATTCCGGGCATGGTTGGTGCGGTCCACAAACTGGTCCACTACCACGAAATCCAGGGGCTTCATCTCCTCCCTTAAGCTGCCGCAGGCAGTCACCGAGATGATCCGTTCCACATCTAATTTCTTCATCGCGAAAATATTTGCGCGGTAATTTATTGCGCTCGGGGATATGCGGTGCCCCACCCCGTGGCGCGGCAGAAAAACT
This sequence comes from Candidatus Omnitrophota bacterium, assembly GCA_028716965.1. Classification (GTDB taxonomy): domain Bacteria; phylum Omnitrophota; class Gorgyraeia; order Gygaellales; family Profunditerraquicolaceae; genus UBA6249. The sequence goes on along the minus strand of JAQUOV010000004.1, from coordinate 186,460 downwards.
ACCTCCTTGCCCTCCAGCCTGCCGATGGTAAGGCTGTCCGAAGGCCTGCCGAAAGGAGTCTTCAGGCTTACCTTTTTTATAACCTCCATCCCCTCGATTTTATACAATCCACTTCCACCGATAATCCCGATTCGCGGCATAGCTATTCCTCCCTTGATAATTCTTTTGCGCGTTTCCTGGCAGCCTGCGCCGCCTCAGCCCATGAACCATTCATAGACAAAACTTTAATCGCTGCCTCCGTCGTGCCTCCGGCAGAGGTGATCATTTTACGCAACTGCGCCGGAGAATTTCCTGCTTGCGCCGAAAGCTGTATGCTGGAAGCAGTTGTGCAGACAGCCAGATCAAAAGCCATTTTAGGGTCAAACCCGACTTCCAATGCTGCCTGTTTTAACCATTTTATATAATCGTTTTTTTTCTCAACCGGAATATTCAAAGGGTCTAATTTATTAATTTCCATATCATAAAGAATATAAGCCGGCCCGCTTCCTGAAATGGCGGTGATGGAATCAAGCATCCCTTCTTCTACTACCCAGATTTTACCCAGCTGGGCGAATATTTTTTTCGCCAAATCCAGGTCCTCCTCTTTGGCATATTTGCCTCTGGATAGGCCGGTCTCTGCCGCTAATATCTTTACCGCCAGATTCGGCATTGCCCTGACCACCCTGGCTCCATTCAAAACCTTTTCAATGTAACCCGTAGTTATCCCGGCGGCAATGCTAAGTATTAATTTACCCTGGATATAAGGCTTGATCTCAACAAGTAACGCATCAAAATCCTGCGGTTTTACCGCCAGCATTACGGCATCGGAGTTGTTCATTAAACCGGAAATTTGAGTTTCGGTCTTTAGCCCCCGGCTATCGGCCAGCTTCTGTTTATCTTTATCAAATACGGATATTTCAAACAGGGAACGCGCGCCTTCGGCGATACTGCTTCCCATATTCCCAAAACCAATTATACCCAACCTCTTCTTTGTCTCTGGCATATACCTTACCCAAAAATTGCCCTTCCCAGCCGGATTATATCTGCGCCCTCTTCTATCGCTACCTCAAAATCATCCGTCATCCCCATGGAAAGTACCCAGGAAGGATTAAGCTTGTCGCGTAATGCCTTGAGTTTAGCAAAATACTGCCGGGTATCTTCAGCTTTATCCGCGGCAGGTGCGATCGTCATCAACCCTTTAACCCTAAGATTGCCCAGGCTCAAAATCGCCCCGCAGGCATCCGGGAGCGCTTCAGGTTTAAAGCCGGATTTCGTAACTTCAGGAGATGTTTTAACCTCAAGCAGGATATCCTGGATTTTATTGATTTTAACTGCCTGTTTATTGATCTCCTGCGCCAGCGCAATGCTGTCTACGGAATGGATCAGGTTAAATATCTTTAAAGCATCTTTTACTTTATTCATCTGCAGATGCCCGACCATCTGCCACTGCGCCTCGGGTATATGCATATATTTACCCTTGGCCTCCTGCACCCTGTTTTCTCCGAGATATTTAAGGCCGGAATTAACTGCTTCCCGTATCTGCTCAACCGGCCTGCCCTTAGTTACGCAAACCAGTATAATCTTCTGCGGGTCAGTTTTAATCCTGTCGCAAACAGCGGCGATACGCTGATTAACCCTTAAGATATTCTCTTTAATCATAAGCTAAAGTATGTATTATACACAATAAACTTAAGAGGGTCAATGGAATTAGGGGGCGCTTCTATTCCTTCATCATTAAGATTCAAAAGAAATAGGAGCACCCCCTAATTTTTAGAAATATTCCTGGTAAACTTCTTTAAAACGGTTTATTAACCTGGCCAGCAGGTTTTGGGCAGGCCTGACTAAAGAGGCGCTTCCTACGGTTTTATTCTCCAGGTCTTCGCAGGCCATGCCGATACAGGTCAAATAGGTCAGATATTTCTGACCGGACAACTCGCTGTGCTCCTTTAATAAAGAGGAGACCTGCGCGTTGCGGATACGGCCGATCTTTACCTGTATACCCATTACATTCTCCATCATCTCAATGAAGCCGTCGCTCAACAGGGTCCTGCCGGCCATCACGAAATGGTCAATTTCATGAAGCGCGACCTTTTTCTCCACGACCTCCTTGATCTGCGTGCAGATTAAGCGGCTGGAATCAGTAGCCATTTGGGCCACATGCCTGTATTTTATGGGCTTGTAAAATTCATCTTTCTTCACCAGTATTTCTTTGTCTTCGGGGATAGTACCGGCATCGCCGATAACTCCATAGGAGCGCTTAATGTCCTCGGCCAGTTCACAATTGATCTTCAGGCCTTCAGAAAGCTGGAGCGTCAAGCTATTGCCGCCTAACGGCAGGACCTGTATATCCTGCAACAGCCCGTCTTTAAAAATAAGCAGGTCCGTGATATCGCTGCCGATATCGCAAAATACGCTTAACCCTTTTTTTTCTTCTTTACCAAAAACCGCTTTGCTTGTCGCCAGCCCGGAAAAAGAAAGGTCCCTTATCTCATACCCTGCCTGGCTGACAGCGCGGCTTAAGCTTTGTAAAGAAGAAAGCTTGGCACAGATCAGGAATAAATCCGCCTCCAGCTTATGGCTATATAGGCCAACAGGGTTGATTACATTATTCTTGGAATCAATGGAATAGCTGGACGGAATTACATGTATAATCTCCTCCTCCAGGCTTGAACCGAGGATTCGCGCCTGCTCATTGGCATTAGCTATATCCGTAGAGGTAATTACCTTGTTTCCTCTTTCTGCCAAAGGGATAATTGCGTGGCTGTGCCTGGTGGATATCCCCTTGCCTGAGAAATTAGTATGGATAAATTTAATTTTTAAACCGGATTTAGCCTTTAAGCTCTTCAGGACCTTGCTCAGGCAGGAGATCAACTCCAGCGCGTCAACAATCACCCCTTCTTTAACGCCGCCGGAAAGAATAGTATCAAAAAAAATATTCTCTATGCGGTTTTTTCTTATCTGCGCAAGGCTGGCTGCAATTTTATTTGAACCGATATCTACCGCGCATATATAGTTATTATTCAACATTATTTTCTTGTCCGCTGTTTACCGGTAAACTTTTCCCGCAGGTCAATTCTTATTGTCCAGTTTTATCACCGGTTCGTTAAACCTAAGGTCGATATATTTGATATTTACCCACTCTTTATCCGGCTGCATAAGCAAGCCGCCTAAAATCATCAGCTTCTGCTTAATATTGCCTTCTCCGATACGCACCTCAAAACCCAGCCACTCCACCTGCGGGATGCGCTTGGTATAATCAACAGCCTGTTTAGGCAAGAGCACGAATAATCCCGCGCTCTGCAGGCTTGAGACATCGATTCTCTTCAGGGTAAAAGTGCGCAATGCTCTATTCGCCTTAAAATCTTTAATGATATTCAAGGCTAAATCAAGCTCCGGCCGGTTATATTTTACTCCCGGTTTTGGCCCGAATATTTTTGTCTCCAGGCCATAAATTACGGGTAAAGCCGCCTCTTCTTCAGAACCTGTAGGGTTAAAAAATACCCCCTGCTGGTCTACGGCGTAGTTTTTATAAAATTTAACCAGAGCAACCGGCTGCCTCTTTACAAAATCTACAATCAGGTAATTCGGCAGTATCCTTAAAAACCTTACCCTATGGCAATCCGGGCAATGCGATAAAGCCTTTGCCGATTCATTATTCAGTTCCAGGTCAAACATGTTCCTGCCTTTTAAATACTCAAATGATTCAGCGGAATTCCTGACAAAGACCTGTTTGACCGAAAAAAAATCAGAGGTAGTCAAGACTTTCCAAATATATCCCAATAATAAAGAGATGGCAAGTAAAATTATTACCGGGATAAAAATAGCGGCCAGGGGCAATTTAAACTTTTTCTTTTTCATAAGCTAATTCCAATAGTTTAAGGCACAACCGGTTAAAATCAATACCTATGATCCTGGCGGCTTTAGGCAGCAGGCTGGTGGAGGTCATCCCGGGTATGGTATTGGTCTCCAGCACATAAGACAGGTTATCCCTGCTTAATATGATATCCGTGCGCGAACAGCCGAAACAGCCTAAAAGCTTATGTGCCTCCAAGGCTGCCTGCTGAACCTTACGGGCAGCCTTTTCATCCAAAGCAGCCGGGACGATATAATCCGTCAGCCCTGCCTGGTACTTTGCTTCAAAATCAAAGAATTTATGTTTAGGCACAATCTCAATTACCGGAAGGGCCGTTTCATCTAAAACGCCGACCGTCAATTCCCTGCCCGGGATATATTCTTCAATAACTATCCGTTCATCAAACTGGAAAGCCAGGCTTATAGCCGCCGGCATCGCTTCTTCAAACTCCACAATTGAAAGACCGATACTGGAACCGTGGTTGGCCGGCTTTACCACAAGCGGGAATCCCAGCTCGTTTTTAAAATCCTTGTTTTTATTATAAGCTGATCTTCCCAGGGATTGTGACCTGGGTACATAAAGCTTGCCCGCCTCAAAAATCCTTAATGCCCCTATCTTATCCATGGCCAGGCGGCTGGCATTTACCCCGGAGCCGGTATAAGGTAAGTTTAGCTGCTCCAAGATCTCCTGGATAGCGCCATCCTCGCCAAAGCGTCCGTGCAGGGCGATAAAGGCGCAGTCCAGATTATAACTATCCAGCAGGCGAATATTATCTTCTCTATTATCGGTGACAATATCAATACCCGCCGCTTCTACCCCCGAATCCCTAAGCGCCGATAAAACTGCCTTGCCGCTTTTAAAGGATATCTCCCTCTCCGAAGAAGGGCCGCCCATTAAAACCCCTACCCTGCCGAACTCTTTCATCTCCATATTATTATTTCAGGCTGCAAATCAATTTTGAATTTTTCTTTCACTTTTTTTTGCATCAAGTGCATGAGAAACTGGATATCCCCGCTGGAAGCCCTTCCTTTATTCAGGATAAAATTCGCGTGGGCTTTAGAGATCACTGCCCCGCCTTTTGCGCCCCCTTTTAAACCGCAGGCATCAATAAGTTTTCCGGCAGGATGCTTCCCGGGATTCTTGAAAATACACCCTGCGCTGGGCAGGCTATCCCCCTGGGCCCTTTTCTTCGCTGAAAGGTATTTTCTGATCTTTGAAGCAATCGCATCTTTATCTGCCTTGCGCAATTTAAGCCTGGAGGAGATGATAATATATTTATTCAAGTTTGACTTGCGATACGAAAACTTCAGTTTCTTTGTATTAAAGGACCTGGGCTTACCGCTGTAATCTAAAACGCGCACCTCTTGCACAAAAGAGCCTATTGACCTGCCCCAGGAACCGGCATTGCCTGCCAGGGCCCCTCCCAATGTACCGGGGATCCCCGCAAGAAACTCCAGACCGGATAAACCATTGGCTTTTGCGCCCAAAATAAGCTGGCTTAGCTTAACGGCGCCTCCTGCTTCCAGGCAAGTTCCATCCTTATACAATATTTTTGAGAATTCTCCTCCCAGCTTGATCACTAAAGCGTCCAATCCCGCATCGCTGACTAAAATATTACTGCCTGCGCCTAATATAAAGACCGGGATCCCCGCGCGCCCGGCGAAAATCAATACCTCCTGCAATTCTTTAATATTCTCCGCCTCAAAGAAAAACTTTGCCGCGCCTCCGACTTTAAAGCTTGTTAAAGCGGCCAGTTTTATTCCGGTTTTTATTCTTTTATTTAAGCTTTTCGGCCAAAACATCGGCGGTCCTCACGATATCCCCGGCGCCTAAAGTAATTACCAGGTCGCCGCTTTGCATAAAACGCAGAAGAAACTCCGTTATTGCTTCTTTATCCATATATACCGCCTGCTTCTTAGGCTGGTATTGCTTTATCTTTTTTAACAATGCCGCAGCGTCTATGCCGTCTATCGGCTTCTCGCTGGCAGCATAAATATCCGTAACAATCAGGTAATCGGCATGCTCAAAAGAACCTGCAAAATCATTTAAAAGCAGCTGCGTGCGGCTATAACGGTGCGGCTGGAACACTACGATCAAGCGCCCGGCATTTAAATTAGCCACCGCCGCCAGGGTGGCTTTTATTTCCGAGGGGTGGTGCGCGTAATCATCCAGGACCAGGTATTTATCGTTTTTAAATTTTATCTCCAGCCTGCGGCCTGCGCCTTTGTATCCTTCCAAAGTCCTGCGGATATGCGCTAAATCAATACCCAGCTCAAGGCCCAGGCCGATAACCGCCAGGGCATTAGAAATATTGTGCCTTCCTCCCAGGGCCAGATGAAACCGGCAGATAAATTTGCCTTTGGAATAACAGTCAAAGTCCGAAGTAAGACCGCGAAGTTCAATATTCCTGGCGCATATATCGGCAGGTTCATTCAAGCCGAAGAAAACAACTCTTTCTTTATAATCCGAAAACAACCCCTTAAGGTTGGAGTCGTCTGAACAGGCAAAAACGCAGCCTCCCGGCTGAGTGCATTTTAGAAAATTCTTGAAAGCATTTAATTCATTCTCAAGATTATGGTAATAATCCATATGCTCGTAATCAATATTGGTAATTACGGAGTACTTGGGCTGATAACATAGGAATGAGCCGTCTGATTCGTCTGCCTCCGCTACGAAAAACTCGCCGCTGCCCAAACAGGCGTTGGTATCAATATTCTTGAGTATCCCGCCGATGGCTGCCGTCGGGCAAAGCCCTGCCTCAAGCAGCATATAAGAGATCAACGAAGCGGTAGTAGTCTTGCCATGGCTGCCGGCAACAGCTATAGCGGTCTTCTGGCGCATAAGCAAAGCCAGGGCCTCTGCCCTCTTAAGCAGCGGGATACCCATGATCCTGGCTTGGAGTATCTCGGGGTTATCCTCTTTTATCGCTGAAGAATAAACTACGGCGCTTTGGCCGTCTATATTTTCAGCATTATGGCCGATATATATCCTGGCGCCAAGCCTTTTGAGCTCCTCGGTAACCCGGCTCTGCTTCAAATCCGAACCGCTGACCGGGACCCCCGCCTTAAGCATCAGGTGCGCCACCCCGCTCATCCCTATCCCGCCGATCCCTATGAAATGGTAGTATCCGTTCATTGAAGAATATATTTTTTCCAGGAGCTTTCAAACTCCGCCAGGCTGCCAAAAGAATATGTAAGCGCTAAAGCCCTGCGCAGGTCTTTATAGTCCCGCAGGTTCTGGCAAAAAAGTACGAACCTGTCTTTGCCGAATGTATCAATTAAATACCGCACCAGGCTGAATGACTCCGCATAAAACAACTCTGCCCTGCCTGTCTCTGTTAAATTGGCCACATCAACTTTACCCAGGTCTTCCAGGCTTAAGAAATCACCCTGCCTTATTCTATCAGCTAAATCCGCCTTAACAAAAGAGAACTTTTTTTCCTGGAAGGATGCAACCCCTTCATCAAGCCAAAGCGGTACAGCGGGGTTATTAAATCCCACCATCTCCCTGAAAATAATATGCGCCATTTCATGGGCGAGGACATTATCCAGGAACCCCGGGGCAGTAATAAATGTATAGATAAGTTTGCTGCCTGCCTGGGCATGTCCCGCAGACCAGTCCGGGTCGCCGGTCAACTGTCTGTATTCTTCCTGGCTGTCGGACAAATATATCTTTGCCCGGTCATCCCAGGTCCAGAAGTTAAAACGGGCAAAACCCAGATCATCGGTAATCTTATTATAATACTCCTCGGCCCTTTCGGTTAACTCATTAAGCTGGGGTTCTTTAGCGCCTTTATAAAAAACAAGGAAATGCGTGCTTTTAAAGACCTGCCAGGGCTGCTCCTCTGCCAAAAGAGACAGCGGCAAAAACAAAAATATAAACAGTAACCTCAAGCAGTTTATCATCAATTCAAATTTAAGACTTCCTCGGCAAGCAGGCAAGCGGCGTCTTTAAGCTGTGCGCGGGAATGTGCCTGGCGCATGGCTTCTAATTTCTGGGGCTCAGCCATAAGCTTACGTATGCTGCATCCTATTTTATCAACGCACAGTTCCTCATCCCTGACAATCAAAGCTGCACCCGACTCCTCAAGCACCTTTGCGTTTTCTAACTGATGCGCGTAGGCATAAGGGTACGGGATTAATAAAGCAGGCACTGCGAATCTCCCCAGCTCGGCAATCGTGGTCGCTCCCGCGCGGCAGATTACCAGGTCCGCCATACTGTAAGCATACTGCATATCAGGGAAGAAACTGAAAACTTTATGCGCGATGCCGGCTTGCGCATAAGCCTGTTTTAACATCGCAAAGTCCATATCCCCGGCAATATGCACCAGCTGCAAATCATCTCTTTTCTGATAACCAGATAGCGCCGCAGAACAAACAGTATTTAATTTATGCGAGCCCTGGCTGCCGCCCATAACCAGTATGTTAAATTTTCCTTCTTTGAAACCAAAGAAATCCAGGGCCTGCTTCCTGTCTGTCCTGACTAATCCTTTACGCAGAGGATTACCGGTTAAAACAATCTTCCCCGGAGAAACATTGAAATAATCGCCCGTTTGAGCAAATGATACCGCCACCTTGTCCGCAAATTTAGCCAATAGCCGGTTTGCCCTGCCGGGTGAGACATTCTGTTCGTGGATTACGGTCTTTATCCTGAATAGCCATGCCCAAAACAACAAAGCAACCGTATCTAAGCTGCCGAAACCAACGACAACATCTGGCCTGAATGCAATTATAGCGCGCAAGCCTTCCCAGGCCCCCAAAAGGAAAAAATACGCGCCGATTATATTCTTGCTGCCTGATTTTAAACCCAACTTGGAGCCGTGGATATATTTTACCTTTTCCGGTCCGCTTGCAATTTTACTCCCGCTATTCTTTTTTGGCAAGACCATCAGCACATCGGCACAAGCAGCCTTAAGGCGCTCCATTAAAGCCATTGCGGGGAAGATATGCCCTCCGCTTGAGCCGGTAACCAGTAAAACACGCATTATGGGTATTCTCCGGAACGGGCGATGTTAATCAATATGCCTAAGCTGACCATGTCAAATATCAGCGAAGAACCTCCGTAGCTGATAAACGGCAGAGGCAGCCCCTTAGTCGGAAAAACCCCGCAGGAGACGCCGATATTGACGATCGCCTTAAGAGAAATCATCAAAACCAGCCCCAGGGCAAGAAAATATCCAAATTTATCCTGGGCGTTTTTCATAATCCTAAGCCCCTGGCGGATAAAAATCATAAACAACGCAATTATCCCAAGAGTGCCGAACAAGCCGAGCTCTTCGCCGATAATTGAGAAAATAAAATCGGTATGCGCGGCGGGGAGATAAAAAAGCTTCTGCTGGGAATGGCCCAATCCTACTCCGAATAAACCGCCTGAACCGATGGCAATTTGCGATTGGATGATCTGGAAACCGCTGCCTTTAGGGTCAAGCCACGGGTTTAGAAATGCCAGGATCCTGGCCCGGCGGTAAGGCACGCTGAAAATCAAGAGATAAACCATCGGCAGGCTGCAGAGTATCAGGCTTAAAATATACTGCACCCTTACGCCGGCGATATAAAGCATAATCAGGACTACGCTGCCCAAAGCAATAGTCGTGCCCAAATCCGGCTGCAAGAGTATGAGCAAAGAGACTGACCCCAGCGCGCATATCGGCGGGATAAAACCTTTAAACAGCGTCTTAATCTGTTCCCCTTTCCGGCAGACAAAATCAGCTATATAAATAACCAGCGCCAAATTAGCAAATTCTGAAGGCTGAAAACTGATGAATTTAAACCTGAACCAGCGCCTTGCGCCCGAGACCTCCCTGCCCAATCCCGGGATAAGCACTAATACCAGCAAGGCGAAAGCAACCCAGAACATGAGGCGGGCGTGCCTGCGGAATAAGCGGTAGTCAATGACCATCGCCAGAAATGTAAATACCAACCCTACCACCAGGAAGGCTAAATGCCGCTTCAGGAAATAAAAACTGTCTCCGTATCTCTCCCAGGCATAAATACTGGAAGAACTGTAAATCATTACTATCCCAACACAGACAAGCACGGTTGAGATAGTAATCAAATTTATGCGTGTCCTCCTAATCATGCGGCCTGGCCCCTTTACTTAAATCCAATACCATTTTTTTGAAAGCCTCTCCCCGCTGCGCATAATCCTTGAACATATCATAACTTGAGCACATGGGAGAGAATAACACGCAGTCTCCCGGCGCAGCCTGTTCATAAGCCTTCTTTACGGCTATATTTAAATTGTCTGTTTTCTCTACCGGTAAATCTGCCTCAAGAGCAGCGGCAATTATATCCCTGGCCTCGCCGATCAAAAACGCCTTTTTAACCTTATTCCTTGCCGCTTCCAGTATCACGCTGTAAGCGATCCCTTTATGCCTGCCTCCGGCTATAAGAATTATGGGGGAGGCAATATTCTTGATCGCCCAGATCGCCGAATCCGCGGTAGTGGCCTTGGAATCATTAATAAATCTTACGCCGTTTATCTGCGCTACCTCCTCCATACGGTGCTGGATACCTTTGAACTTCTGAAAAACGCCAAGCATATCTTCCGCTTTAACCCCTAAGATTTTGCCCACTGCCATTACCGCGTTCTGATTTGGATTGAAGGCCCCTGTTTTATTAAAGAAAACAATCTTTGACTTGGCCCCAAGGGAAGCGGCATCTAAAAAAGGGTCGTCAGCGTTTAAAACCAGGTAGTCGTTATCGTCCTGGTTAATAAAGATACGCTTTTTCGCATTCAAGTACTCCTGCATATTATTATAGCGGTCTAAATGATTGGGCGTTAAATTCAGGATCACTGCGATCTTCGGCTTAAAATCCCTGATCGTCTCAAGCTGGAACGAACTTACCTCAAGTACAACAAAATCACCCTGCTTAATTCTTTCTACCTCCGCGCAAAACGGGTTGCCGATATTGCCGCACACAAAAACCCTCTTCCCGGATTCCGCCAGGACCTTGCCGATTAAAGTGGTGACCGTGGTTTTCCCGTTAGAACCGCTTACGGCAATAATCTCTGCCGGGCAAAGCATGCTTGCCAACTCAATTTCACTTATCAGCGGCCGGGAAAATTCCTTGGCCCAGATCACCGGCTGCGCGCAAAGAGGCACCCCGGGAGAAATGACTACCAGCTCCGCCTGCCTGATAAAATCCTCGCTGTGCAACCCAAGCTCAACGGGTATACCTTTAGAAGAAAGCCCGGCGGCAGACTCCCTGGTTTGGGTATTGTCGTTTATATCCGTAACTCGCACGCAGGCGCCCAGGCTGTGCAATAAATTAGCGCAGGCAAGGCCGGAGCGGGCCAAACCCACAACAGTAATATTCTTACCTTTGAAGTATTTGGTATTGTTCATAAAACCTACCTGAGCTTCAGGGTAACTAAGGTAAACATGGCAAGCAATCCGGCGATAATCCAAAACCTGACGATTACCTTATTTTCAGGCCAGTCCAAAAACTGGAAATGATGGTGTAATGGCGCAATTTTAAAAATACGCTTCTTGGTCAGTTTAAAACAACCCACCTGCAGGATAACGGAGAATGCCTCCAGGACAAATATACCTCCTACGATTATCAGCAGCATTTCTTTCTTAATCAACAGGGCTACCGTGCCTATAGCCCCGCCTAAAGCCAGTGATCCGACATCCCCCATAAAGACTGAGGCAGGGTAACAGTTAAACCATAAAAAACCCAAGCCGGCACCAATAATACTTGCGCAGAAAATAGTCAGCTCCCCGGCGCCTTTAACGTAAGAAACCAATAGATAATTGCTTAAGTTTATGTTCCCGGATATGTAACAAAGCACGCTGAAGGCAATACCTACCATCACTACAATACCGATAGCCAGGCCGTCAAGCCCATCGGTAAGATTTACGGCATTGGAGGAACCGGCGATCACCAGTATAACAAACAGGATATATAAACCGTCCAAATCCAGGTTAACTGCCTTTAAAAAAGGTATCTCCAGCTTGACATTATACTGGCTGTCCAGAATAAGGATAATCCCCAGTATCAAACCTAAGATAATCTGGCTTGAGAGTTTTACTATTGGCGGCAATCCGTCTGCCTTCTTCTTTATCTGCTTTAAATAATCGTCAAAGAACCCGGTTAAGCCCAGCCAGACGGTACTGAATAAAACAATCCAGATGCAATGATTGGAAATATCTGCCCAAAGCAGGGTTGAGATTATAACCGTACCCAGTATAAGGATCCCCCCCATCGTCGGCGTATTCTGTTTATGACGGTGCAGGTCATCAAGCTTAACGCTGTCGGCCTTGTTAATCTTCTCCCCGAGCTTAAGTGTTTTTAATTTCCTGATAAGCACAGGCCCAAATATAAGGCTTAGTATAAATGCGGTTAAAGCGGCCATTGCCGCCCGGAAGGTGATATAGCGGAAGACATTAAAAGCGGAAATAAAATCTCTTAGAGGATAAAGCAGGTGGTAAAACATTAAACTTTAAAAACCTCTTCCATTTTCATCGAACGGGAGCCTTTTACCAGGATGATATCTTTTGAACCGGCAGATAACTTATGGAATAACAGCTCGCGGGCCTGCCGGGGAGAAGCACAACAATATATATCCCGGCCTTTAAAACCGCGCGCCTTGGCTGAGCGGGCAGTTATCCCCGCTAAATTACCCACCGCAACCAGCACATCGCATATATTAGTTATACTACCAGCAACCTGCCTATGCAATAATTCTTTTTGCCTGCCCAACTCAAGCATGTCCCCCATAATCAGGATCTTTTTACCTTTACACTCCACGGCACCCAGGGCATTAAGGGCATTCTTGAGAGAAAGCGGGTTGGAATTATAAGTATCGTCTATAAATCTAAGCCCGTTAACCTCAATAAGTTTAAGCCTGCCTTTAGGAAAATCAAAATCCGCTAACCTGCGGGCCATATCGCCCAGCCCCAGGCCGAGTATGCGCCCGGCGGCAATGGCGGCAAGGGCATTGTAAACATTGTGCATGCCCAGCGTAGATAATACGAAATCCTTCTTCCGGTTGACCTTAAACTTTAATCTCCCTTCCTCTAATCTAATGCCGGTGGCGAAAAAATCGCTTTTCATTTTAGTGCCATAGCTAAACATATGCCGGCACTTATTTTTACGATTAATCAAACCCCGCAGATATTGGTCGTCGCTATTAAGCAGGGCTATTGCCGGATGAACCAGGTTATTTAACAAGTCCGACTTTTCTTTTAATACCCCTTTTAAATCCTTCAGGAATTCCAGGTGAGACGGCCCGATATTGGTAAGTATGCCGATATTCGCACGGGCAATTTCGGCCAGATAATTTACCTCTCCAAAATGGTTGGTGCCGATTTCAACTACCGCAAAATCATCCTCTTGCTTAAGTTTGATTAATGTCTGGGGCAGCCCGACCTGGTTATTTTGCGTGCCTTCATTTTTCAATACCCTGTAATTTTCCGACAGGACCCAGGCGATCATATCTTTAGTGGTAGTTTTACCGTTTGATCCGGAGACGGCAATAACCGGGTTACTGAATCCCTGCCGCCTGAAACGGGCAAGGTCGCCTAAGGCCAAAGCTGTGTCTTTTACCCGGATAAGCGCTGTATTCTTAGGGGCATGCAAACCGGATACCTTCTCGGCAATAACGCAAACTGCCCCTGCTTTTAGAGCTGCGGGAATAAAATTATGCCCATCATAATTATCCCCTTTCAGGGCCAAAAACGCCTCCTTCGGACTTATCCTCCTTGAATCAGTGGAGATGCCTACCGGCTTATCCTGCAGGTTACCCTGGATAAGTTTGCCCTCCGTGGCTTTAATTATTTCTTTGAGCGTAAACACTCTTGCACTACCTTCCTGTCGCTAAAATGTAAAATTCTGTTTTTTAATACCTGATACTCTTCATGCCCTTTACCGGCGATAAGCAGGCAATCGCCGCTTTTGACCATTTTCAAACCTGTCTTTATGGCTTTAAATCTGTCCGGAATTACGCAATAATTATTCTTGCGTATACCGCCGCGGATATCGCTGATTATGCGCAAAGGTTCTTCGGAGCGCGGGTTATCGCTGGTAATAATGGCATAATCCGCAAGGCCTGTTACAATCTTCCCCATCTTCGGACGCTTAAGTTTATCCCTTTCTCCCCCGCAGCCAAAGATCACAATCATCCTGCCCGCAACTAAAGGCCTCAAGGCGCTGATAACATTAAATAACGCATCCGGCGTATGCGCGTAATCCACAAAGATATTATACCCTTCCTTACTCTCAAGCCTCTCCAGCCTTCCAGGCACATTCTTGAATTTATCAATTGCGGATTTAATATCTTTAAGGCGTAAACCTTCGCTTATACCCCAGGAGACAGCTGCCAGTATATTATAAACATTGTACAAACCGATCAGCCTTGTCTTAATCCTCGTGTTTATCCCCGGGGCAACCAGGGAGAAATTAGTCCCTTCTATCCCGGAATCTATCTTTTTGGCCATAACCGTTGACTTATTCTTTATTCCATAGCTTATCAGGCGGCAACGGATTGACTGTTTGATCCTGCGGCCATATTTATCGTCATTGTTGATTATTGCAACTCCTGACTCGGGCAGGCTGCGAAAAAGCTTAAGCTTTGCCTGAAAATAACTTTCCATCTTCTTATGGTAATCCAGATGGTCCTGGGTAAGGTTGGTGAAAACAGCGTGGCTAAAATTTATACCTGCAACCCTTTCCTGGTCCAGGGCATGCGAGGAAACCTCCATCGCGCAGTACTTAGTCCGCTGCGCACGCATTTTTGCAAGCAGCTCCTGCAGCTCTACCGGTCCGGGCGTTGTATTCTTAGCGGAAAACTCCCTGCCTTTAAAACGGTAATTAATCGTGCCGATTACGCCGCAGCCATGCCCTGATTGAGCGGCTATGGCCTCGATTAAATACGAGATGGTTGTCTTACCGTTAGTGCCGGTAATACCGATAACCTTAAGGCTATCGGAAGGATGCCCATAGAATCCGGAAGAAGCCTCTGCCAGGAATTTACGGCAATCTTTTACCACAAGCAGCTTTACATCTTTAGGTATTCTTATCCTTGGGATCTTCCCATCTGCGACCACTACACTTGCACCTTTGGCCAGCGCTTCTTTAATATAACAACTGCCATCCAGGCGGTTGCCTTTTATAGCCACAAAGACAAAATCATCTTTTACGGCTTTAGAATTGCAACTTATCCCTTTAATTTTCATGCCTGCGATCTTCATCGTGCCATTACCCCGACAGGTATTTCATTCCCTTTGATATAGCGGATGGCATCACCTGCGACTTTTTGGAAAACCGGGGCTGCCACTACCCCGCCGAAATAATACGGATAAGGCTCATCCACTGTCACCACAATTGCCAGCAGAGGTTCTTCCGCCGGAGCAAAACCGATAAAGGAAGCGATAAACTTACTGTGTGAATACGTACCGTTTGGCTCAAGCTTCTGGGCGGTACCGGTTTTTCCGGCGGCGCTAAACCCGGAAACCTTAGCCAGCTTACCGGTCCCTTCTTCCACAGCCCCGGTAAGGATCTTTCTTATGCGCATTGCCGTATCCACTGAGATTACTTTACGTATCAATACCGGTTTATTCTGTTTAATTACCCGGCCCTGTTTATCACGGATGGAATCAATAATATACGGCCTCATCAGTTGCCCGCCGTTAGCGATTACGGAGATTGCGCTGACTAATTGTAAAGCAGTAACCCCCACCTCCTGTCCGATGGGGATAGCTGAAATAGAGGTCTTAGACCATGCCCGGGGCGCCTTGATCATACCCGAGATCTCGCCTGAAATATCAATACCCAGCTTTGAACCAAAACCAAAATCCTTCAAATACCGATAAACCGTATCCGGGCCCAAAAGCTGCGCGACTTTTACCGTGCCGATATTACTTGATTCTTCGATCACCTGCCGGAAGGTAAGCGTGCCGTGAGGCCGATGGTCATGCAGGATGTGCCCCCCTACCCGGTAAGCCCCATTTTCACAAAAGATCTTATCTTCTTCTGTAACCTTTTTTTCTTCTAACGCGGCAGAGGCGGTAACTATTTTAAACACCGAGCCGGGTTCAAACAAATCACATATGGAGCGGTTACGCATAGCTTCCCTGTTCACGGAAGAATAATTATTTAAATCGTAGTTAGGCCGGCTGGCCATGGCCAGAATCCTTCCCGTATGCGGGTCCATCACAATAATACTGGCGCCTTTTGCATGAAAATTTTTAAAAGCCTTATCCAGTTCCCTTTCGGCAATATACTGGATAACCTCATCAATGGTCAAGACTAAATCCAGGCCGTCAACGGGCAGAACCATCTTTTCCCAGATATCCAGTTTCTTTTGCCGGGCATCGCGCAGGAAGATCGCCCAGCCGGCATCCCCTTTCAGGTAATTATCAAAATCTCTTTCTACGCCTTCCAGCCCTACGTTATCCATGCCGCTGAAGCCGATGATATGGCTGGCCAAATATCCGTTAGGATAGATACGTTTAGTCTCTTTTATAAATCCCAGCCCCTTGATCTTCAGCGCCCTTATTGCTTCGGACTTATCCGCAGTCAGCTTACGCGCCAGCCAGATGAATGCTTTCTTGCGATAAAGCCTCTCCCGCAGGTAATCACTGTCGGCGCCGATAATCGGCGAAAGCTTTTCTATTATCTTATCCTTGTCTGCGTCTTTAATGGCATTAGGTTCGGCGTAAAGGGAGTCCATGGATAAATTAAATGCCTGCGCCTTGAGATTGTAATCGTAAATCGTCCCGCGCCGGGGCTCTAATTCCACAAACTGGTTATGCTGTTTTCTGGCTATTGAAGATAAATAGTTTGAACGAAAAAACTGGATGAAGAGAAGCCGCCCTACGCAAAGCAGGAGAGAAATAAAGAAAACCAGGAATACCGCCTCGCTTCTTCGGCGATAGTTGCTTATATACACTATTTTTTAAGGAATAATAAGTATTAGGGGTTAATTGTCTTTGCTTGAGCTTCCTGTTTCAGGCCAAAAATAGATGCCAGTAAACCTTCTCTGCCCTGGCTTTGACTGACCGGCTTAATCCCATCCTTAGAAGCCACCACCTTGACAAAACGGTATTTGTCCGGCATTTGGAAGTCATGGCTCTGGCTTATCCGGTTGCCGATATTTACCAAAGAAGAACTTTTCTTAATATTGTAACTTAAGGCGGTGTTTTTATCAAACAATTCATTATAAGTATTCTGCCTTCTTGAGCCAAGGTAGGCCAGGCGGAAAATCTCGCTCTGCTGATAAACATAAAGTACGCAAAAAGAAGTAACGAATATTGTTACGGAAAGAAATTTTGTCATCTTCATATACTCTAGATCCTTTCAGCTACCCTGAGCTTACTGCTGCGGCTGGAAGGGTTGGCTTCTACCTCCCCGTCGGCAGGGGTTATGGGTTTTGCCGTAATAATATCGATTAATCCGTCAGCCTTAAGAGCACGGAACGTATGTTTTACCACCCGATCCTCTAATGAATGAAAAGAAATAACACATATCTTAGCTTTCTTCCCCAGGATTGCAACTGCTTTTTTAATGGCGCTTTCCAAAATCTCCAATTCACGGTTTACGGCAATACGCACGGCCTGAAAAGTACGCGTAGCAGGATGTATGCGATAATAACTCCTGCGGTATCTATAGGGAATAGCGCGCATCACCAAATCCGCCAATTGACTGGTAGTCGAAATAGGATGGTTCCTGCGTTCTTCAACCAGCAAATGCGCGATGCGGTTATGCCAGCGCTCCTGGCCAAAACTCCAGAGCATATGGGAGATCTCGTTTTCATTAAGGTTATTCACCAAATCATAGGCTGATATATAGCTGCTTTTATCCAAACGCATATCCAGCGGTCCTTCCTGTTGGAAACTAAAGCCCCTCTCTGCATCTTTAAGCTGATACGTAGAAATCCCCAGGTCAAACAGTATCCCGCCTATCTGCCCTATGCCGAGATGCCCCAAGACCTTATCCAGGTCCACAAAATTGGCATGCACCAATTCGTAGCTGCCGGTAAATTCGTTAAACCTTTCACGGCAAATAGCCAGCGAATCTTCATCACGGTCTATGCCCACCAGCCGGCCGCCGGGAACAATCTTTTTTAATATTTCAAATCCGTGCCCGCCGGTGCCGAGAGTCGCATCTACAATTATTTGTCCGGGCTTTGGATCCAGATAATCTATAATTTCACGCAACATGACTGGGATATGCAGCTTTTCTTCTACCACTTAAACATCCATTATTTTTTCCGCAATCTCCTCGAAAGATTGCCGGCTGTTTGAATAAAAATCACGCCATTTGTCTTTTGCCCAAATCTCTATGCGGTTAGAAACGCCGACAATAACCACATCCCTCTTGATATCGGCAAAATCTTTCAGGTATTGGGGCAGCAAGACTCTCCCCTGTTTATCGGGAGAGACCTCCACCGCGCCGCTGAAAAGCAGGCGGTTAAAAGTACGCGACTGCTGTTTGGTAAACGACAAACCCTTGAATTTATTTTCCTGGGAGCGCCACTCCTCCTCGGAGAACATAAAAAGGCATTTATCCAGACCCCGGGTAACAAAGAATTTTTCAACGAATTGGTTCTTCGCGGTTTCGCGAAATTTGGCAGGCAAAATCAGGCGGCCTTTACGGTCTATGGAATGTTCGAACTCACCGTAAAACATTTTTTCCTCTCTTCCACTTTACTCCACTTCTATCCACTCAATAGCAAAAGTATAGACAAAATACCCCCTTTTGTCAAGAAAAAAATTTCCTAACATATAGAAAATACAATAGATTGTGCATTTAGGAATGCAAATGGCCAGTTATTGTGGTATTTAACGGCGGCTTTTCAAGATCTTACGGCAGGAGATTATATCTCTTTTGATTTGAATGGAGAGATCTTTTAGCGAGGCAAATTTCTTATCCGGACGGATTAATTTTACAAACTGGATCTCAAGGAACCTCCCATATATTTTTTTATGAAAACCGAATATATGCACCTCAACATGAAGGGGCTCCTTCCTGACGCAGACCGTAGGCCTGCTTCCGATATAACAGATCCCGTTATACTGCTTGCCGGAAAATATAACCCGTACCGCGTAAATACCTGCCGGCGGAATAATCTCATGATGGGGGTTGATATTGGCCGTAGGGAACCCTAATGCCCTGGCAATCCTGCTGCCCCTGATTACCGAGCCTAAAACGCTTACCTTACGGCCAAGCAGCCTTTCTGCTTCTTTAATCTCAGAGTTATTGATCAGGTTTCTTATTGCGGTGCTGCTGATCGGACGGCCGTCAGACTTGATTACTGTGAATATTTTAACAATAAAATTATTTTCTTTAGCATACTTGGCCAGCAATCTATAATCACCTGAAGCGCCTTTTCCGAAATGAAAATTCTCCCCGATATATATAAACCGGGAGCGGATCTTTTTGACCAGTATTTTTGCGATAAAATCGGTTGCGCTCATCTTCGCAAAACTTGGGCTGAAATTAATTACGATGCACACCTCTACGCCTAACTCGGAAATTAACCTTAAGCGGTGCTTCAGGGAATAAAGGCTTTTTTTCTTCTGGGGGTGGGGGGAAAAGGTCAAAGCTATGCTTGTGCCTTTGATCTTGCGCGCTTTCCTGACTGCGCACTGCAGTATCTTACGGTGGCCGCGATGCAGTCCGTCAAAAACCCCTAGAGCAACTACGGGGTTATTAAACTTTGGTATTTTGTTGGTACTGGTGATGATGATCATCTATGGTTATCTTAAAACCTGCCGGATCCTGGCAAGGACCTTTTTAATAACCTTATTAATATCTCCGCGCGGGGTGCAGCCTGCGGCGGTTTTATGCCCCCCTCCGCCAAAAAATGCGGCTACCTTATTTACATCTACTTTCCCCTGGCTTCTTAAATTAATACGCACAAGATCTCCGGCTTCCAGGTTCTCCCTGAACAAGATTACTACTTCCACCCCTTTAATTGCCCGGGCAAAACTCAAAAGCTGGTCTCCTAAATCCATGGATATAGTGCCGTCCTTTGCTATACTTCGGTTAAGTTTAAAATAAGCTATCCTGCCCTGCGCAGAAAAGTGTATCCTTGGAAGCAATTTAACCAATAATCTTGTTTCCTCTAAGGCCAGGTTCTCATAAACGTAGCGGTAGATAAGCGGTACATTAATCCCGAATTTCAATAGCTCGGCAGAAGCCTGGTGGGTAAAACTGGTGGTGTTGGAATACCGGAATGACCCTGTGTCTGTCATTATCCCGGTATACATGGCGATGGCTTCGGGCTTAGCGATAGGCAAACGCATCTGCTTGTAAATACGATAGACCATTTCGGAACAAGACGAAGCATGCGGGTCAACCCAATTTTCATCCCCGAACCCCTGATTACTAATATGATGGTCAATATTTAAAATGGGCTTATTTTCCTTATTCAGCCGCCATACCTCTCCGGTGCGCTTTAAATCAGCGCAATCCAGCACTACCAAGCAGCCAAATTTAATATAAGGCGATCCGGCATCCAGCCTGCGGATTTTCTTTACCCCCGGAAGAAACTCATGGCCGTAAGGGATATTGTCTTCATTCAGGATTACCCCCTGCTTGCCTAATTTCCGGATTAAGGCGTAAAAAGCAAGCTCTGCCCCTAAAGCATCCCCTTCCAAACGGGTGTGCGCTGTAATCAGGAAATTATTATACTTTTTTATGCTTGCGCATATTCTTTTTAGGCCCACTATCCTGCCCTTCCTTTCTTCTCTTCACCCCTGCTGCTCTTCCTGAAGCATCCCGGGACCGGTCAAGCTCTTTTATTTTATTCAATACCTCTTCAATCCTTATGCTATACTCGGTTGAACGGTCTTCCTGAAACATAAGTTCGGTGGCAAAACGCAGGTTAATTCTCTGGGCAACCAGACTGCGGATAAAACCTAAGGCGGAATCTAATGCCACCATCGTTTTTTGGTGCTCCTCTTCTTTCCCCAGGACGCTATAGAAGATTTTGGCGTTCCTTAAATCCTTGCTCAATTCTACCCGGGTAATCGTAACAAAACCTATGCGCGGGTCTTTAAGTTCATCATGGATAATCAGGCTGACTTCCTTCTTTATCGCTTCTTCAACGCGCTCATGTCTGGACATTTTTCTTCTCCGTTCTTATGCATTAATATCCTTCCGATCAAAGCAAGCTCTTCCTGGCGGCTTTTTACTTTGCCGTTAAGCCTGGCCGCCAATACCTTATTTAATATCTTTTGATATCTTGGACCCGGCAAAACACCCAGCCGGAATAAATCATCCCCGGATATGCAAAGGCGTACTCCGTTATAAATCTTGAGGAAATCCGCGATATGCTTCCTGAAGGCGTTATCATGCGAAACAGAGCGCAGCAGGATGACTGTTTCATAACTTAAAGGTTTGAGTAAGCCAAAGATCTCTGCCGGTGTAATATGTCTGTTTTTCAAACGCCGGATAAGCCTTTGATTAATTTTACGGCAACTGACAATCTTCTGCTCTTCCTTTTTAGATAAGCCCAGCCTGCGCGCAACCTTTTTAATCTCGGGCAAAGCCAGCGGCCTCAAGAGCGCAGCAAAATAAATAAGCCATGCCTCAAACTGCCTATGGAAGGGAAAATTTTGCATAAACCAGATAATCTCTTTATGCACGGACTTAAACAAATCATAAGTTAGTTTGCCGGGCCTTAGCTTATCGCTGATGAAAGACAGAGCGCCCAAAGCGCTAAGCTGTTTAAGTTGCGCCGAAGGATTTCTCTCTTTGAGCATTAATATCAGCTCATCGCGCGTTCTATGAGGATTGACCTTTTCCAGTAAACCTGAATTTACGGCCTCTTTTAAAAGGCAGAGCGTTTTGGGTTCAATCTTAAAGTTATAGCGCTGCTTAAAACGGACAGCCCTTAAGATGCGCGTAGGGTCGTCCTTAAAACTTAGGTCATGCAGCACGCGGATCTTACCTGCTGCCAGGTCATCTTTTCCGCCAAAGATATCAATAAGTTCCCAATCCATACTTTCGGAAAGGCCAAACGCCATGGCATTGATAGTAAAATCACGGCGGAAGAGGTCTTCCCGTAGAGAGCCGGGGCTGACCAGCGGCAATGAAGCGCTGAAGGGGTAAATTTCTTTACGGGTAGTAGCAATATCCACCTTTACCCGATGGTCAAGGATGACTGTGGCGGTCCTGAACCTTTCATGTTTTATTAAAGCTGCGCCTAATTTGCCGGCCAGGACCTCGGCGAATTTAACACCGTCTCCTTCAACGGTTATATCCAGATCCCAGTCCATAGCTCCCAAGATAAGGTCGCGCGGAAAACCACCGACCAGATATGCCGGCATCTTAGTTTCCCTAGAAACCTCTTTTACCAAAACAAACAGGCGCTTTATTGCGTGCGGAATTTTCTTTAAGTATTCTTTCATATTATACATAACCTTTACCTTCTGCCTGTTATATATCATCCGCTGCCTTTATGGCCTGGGATGGAACATCTTATGTATCTTCTTAAGCCTGTCTCTGTCTATATGCGTATAGATCTGGGTGGTAGAGATGTTAGAATGGCCGAGCATCTCCTGTACCGAACGCAGGTCCGCCCCTCTTTCCAATAAATGCGTGGCAAACGAATGCCTTAAGGTATGTACCTTTATCGGTTTCTTGATCTTGGCTTCTTTGGCATACTGCTTGATTAATTTCCAAACCGACTGCCGGGACAGCTTGTTGCCGGAACGGTTTATAAAAAGAAACTCCGATACTTTATTCTTCAGGAAATGCGGCCGGCTAAACTCCAGGTACTTTTTGATAGTATTGATTGCCTTCTTCCCCAAAGGGATAACCCGTTCTTTGTTGCCTTTGCCGATACAACGCAAAAAACCGATATCCAGATTAACGTTATTAATCTTAAGATTGGTGGACTCGGAAACACGCATACCCGTAGCGTAAAGAGTCTCCAGGATAGCCTTATCCCTTGCCCCCTGGCGCAGCCGCACGTCAGGCTGGCTGATCAACGTCTCTACTTCATTCAAGGAAAGAGTATCCGGGACCTTCTTCCATAATTTCGGAGAATCGATCAAGGCCGTAGGGTCATCCTTCAAAACCCTTTCCCTGGCCAGAAAACGATGGAACATGCGTACGGCTGCCAGCCGACGGGAGATACTGGTCGGAGAAACACCCTTTCCCTTTTCAGAAAGCATGAACTCAATAATATCATTCTTGGAAATCCTGGAAAGAGCGCTTATATTGCGCTTGCTCATAAAATCCAGGTAAATATTCAGGTCCTGGCGGTAAGCAATGGTGGTATTCTTGGCCAGGCCGCGTTCAACCGAAAGATAATCTAAAAATGAGCCAATAAGTTCTTTCACCCCGCACCCTCTTCCTTATTGAATTCATTAAAGCGCATGGTTTTCATTACCAGGCGCCTGATTCATTCTATCTTATAAATGGGTTATTTGCCTTTTCTATGCCTATAGTAGTTTCCGGGCCGTGACCGGGATAAACCTTTGTGTCATCAGGCAAAGTAAACAATCTTTCCTTTATTGATTTATTAAGCAGGTATTCGCTTCCCCCGGGTAAATCGCAGCGTCCAACCCCCTGGAAAAATAATGTATCCCCGGTAAAGACAATACCCGTCTGCGGCTTTTTCATTAAGATCCCAATGCCTCCTGCTGTATGCCCGGGCAGGTGCAGGATCTCTAATTCCAGGCAATCCACTACAATGGTTTCTTTGTCCCCTAAAACCTTGATCTCGGATTTGACTTTATAGGGCAGAGCAAAGCTGGCAGAAAGATTCCGGGCTGCGTTTTCAAGCATTGTCAAATCCTGCTTATGCACATGCACGCAAACCCCAAATTCATCATCCCCTCCGATATGGTCATAATGGCCATGGGTATTAATCACCATCGCGGGGCTTAGCTTATGCCTGGCCAAAACGGCCTTTATCTTATGCACCTGGTCGCCGGGATCAATAATTACAGCCTTCCTTCCCTCTGCGCAGGCAAGTATATAACAATTAACCTGCATTGCCCCGACATTAACTGTTTCTAATATCATTTTAAATAATTCTTTATTCTTGGGTAAACAAAACCTTTATGGATATCCGACTCAATACCTTCGGCAATATTAAGGTTACGGCTGTCATTGATGCCGTAAACATCATTTCTTATAGAATCCAAAAGGTCAATGGTCTTATTAATATACACGTCAATGCTCTTTTGCATCTCCGGTACCAGCATATTCTTCATATTCACCAGGTTCTTCAACGCCTCCTGAGCGCAATCTTCCTTCTTTTTAAGGCTTAACTTCTGGGTAAACGCATTCTTCAATTCACCCTGCCACGATTTCCAGAACAGAAAATACTGCCGGTAAAGCTCTTCTTTAGTCATATTCGGCCCTTTATATTCCTCGGGGGCAAGGACCATTTCAACCGCCTGGTCATTCTTCTTGGATTTACGGGTGAATTTACGGGTAAAAGATTCGCACCCTGCCATATCCAGCAGCAAAACACAAAATAGTAAAAGCAAAACTATCTTCTTTAATCTCATTTAACCATCTCCTTAAATTCATCTTCGCCAATAACCCTTACTCCCAGTTCCCTGGCCTTTTTTAATTTTGTTCCTGCGTTTAGCCCAGCTATCAGAATATCGGTCTTGCTGCTTATATTGGAGGTCGGCTTGCCTTTAGACCGGCGTACCAGCTCCTCTGCCTGGCTGCGCGAGAACCCGTACAATTCTCCGGTAAAAACCACTGTCTTACCTGTAAGCCTGTTGGCTTTAAAGCTGGCAGGAGCCTGATGCATATTAACTCCGGAATCTCTTAACTCCTGGATTAAACTCCTGTTCCGGTTGAGATTAAAATAGGTTGAAATAGAGCCTGCCATAACCTGGCCTATCTCCGGTATCTTGTCAAGGTCTTCCGCCCTTGCCTGCATAAGCCTCTGTATATCTCCAAACTCTTCGGCCAAGGTATTTGCGGCTTTCTGGCCTACGTGTCTTATACCCAAAGCAAAAATCAGGCGCGCTAAAGGCCGCTCTTTACTCTTTTCAATGGAATTCAACAAGTTGCCGGCCTTTTTTTCTTTAAACAATTCAAGCCTCAATAAGTTTTCCATGTTCAGCTTATTATAAATATCCGCCAGGCTTTTAAGTATTTTTAAACTTACCAGTTGGGCAATCACTGCTTCGCCCATACCCTCAATATCCATGGCATCGCGGCTGGCAAAGTGCAAAAGCGCCCGTTCAAGCTGCGCCGGGCAATCAGAGTTTATGCAACGGTAAGCCACATCCTCCTCTTTTTCTTTAACGATCTTTTCCCCGCAGGCAGGGCACTTTCCAGGAATAGCGTAAGCTTTCCTGCCTCTTTGTTCCATCACTTTTACTACTTTCGGTATCACATCTCCGGCCCGCTCGATGAGCACACGGTCTCCTTCACGCAACCCCAGCCTGTTTATTTCATCAAAATTATGCAAAGTGGCATTACTTATAATTACCCCTGAACACTCCACAGGCCTAAGTTCCGCTGTCGGGGTAATTACCCCCGTGCGGCCGACGTTGACTTTAATGGCTGTTACTTCGGTAGTTGCCTGCCGGGCGGCAAATTTATATGCCACTGCCCAGCGCGGGCTTTTGGCGGTAAACCCCAGCTCCTTCTGTTGGCTCAGGCTATTCAACTTAATCACTACCCCGTCGATTTCATAACTTAACTCATCGCGTTTCTGCTGCCACCTGTTACAGTAAGCGATTACTTCATCTATATTGCGGCAAAGTTCGGAATGCATATTTGAACGCACTCCCCAACCTTTAAGCCTGGTCAGAAATTCCCATTGCGTATTTATGGTATGGTTGCTGCAGGCGCCCAAGGAATGCGCGAAGAAATTAAGGTGCCTTTTAGCGACAATGCTGCTGTCCAGCAACTTCAGCGAACCACTGGTAGCATTACGCGGGTTAGCGAACAAAACATCGCCATTATCAATACGTTCTTTGTTAACCTGCGAAAAATCTTTCTTATCCATATACACTTCGCCGCGGATCTCAATAAAATCCGGGATATCCTTTCCCAATAAAAGCAAAGGGATAGCGCGGATTGTTTTTATATTCGCGGTTACGTCTTCGCCTGTCTGGCCGTCACCGCGCGTTGAGCCTACCGTAAGCTTGCCCTTTAGATAAGTCAAATTGGCGCTTACTCCGTCTATTTTAAGCTCAACAACATATTCATAAGCGGCAGCGCTTCCTAATCCTTTGCGCACACGTTCATCCCAACCGGCTAATTCATCAATAGAATAGGTATTATCCAATGAGAACATTCCGGTTTTATGCTTAACCGTCTTAAAACCCGGGCTTATTGCCGAACTCAAGCGCTGGCTGGGAGAATCATCGGTGCGTAACTGCGGATATTGCTCTTCAAGCGACTTTAGTTTAAGCATTAAATCGTCATATTCTTTATCGGAAACCTGGGGCTGGCTTAAAACATAATAGGAATAATCGTATCTTCTCAGTTTTTCTTTTAACGACTCGATCTTTTTCCTGATTTGGGCGGGCATGTGGTTGTCCAATAAAGATTAGAATGTAACTTGAAAATCGCGGAATTGACCGTCTTTCCTGCCGGCAGACAGGCTGTCCATCTGCCAATCTGTGCTGGCTTCTCTGATATAACGGGAAAAGTGCTGATTTACCTGTTCAAGAAAATTATCCAAGGCCCCTTCTTCGGCTTCCGCCAATACCTCTACGCGGCCGTCGTCTAAATTCTTAACCCAGCCGCAGACCTTCAAAGAATTCGCGATCTCCCGTATGGTATAACGAAAGCCTATTCCCTGGACCCTGCCCGAATAATAAATATGCAACTGCTTTTTCATAGCCTAAGCTATCTCCCGTTATCTAACCGCTCCGCGGTACTTTTGCGCATTGTGCCAAAAGTACCGCTGGCAGATAACGGGATTAACTCATGGACGCTTACGCTACAACTTATGTCGTTATCACTTCATAAGTTGTCCACTCGTTAAATTTATGTCGGGGCGACAGGACTTGAACCTGTGACCTCAGCGTCCCGAACGCTGCGCTCTAGCCAAACTGAGCCACGCCCCGTATTACATCTTGCGTGGCGAAATCCCGCATGGTTTGTGCGGGATGACCACGCCCCGTGCACAAGCACGGCACCCGCGCAATTCCGTTCTGCGCGGGGTGCCGTAAAATACCTAATTAAATAGTATACCAAAAATTTATAGCTTACGCAATAACAGAAAGAATCAGGCAGAATTTCTTTTGGCGAGGATGTCAAATTCCACGTTCAATTTGTCAGACGTACCTTTAAAGCTTAAAGTCGTATTTTTAAGGGTATGAGGTATAACATAAACGCTGATAATATTCGCGCGCCTGTCTGCTAAAGTCAAGCTTATACCATCAAGGGATATAGACCCTTTAGGCAGGCAGTAACGTATAAAACTTTCCGGTACGGCAATCTCAAAAGCCAGGTTCCCCTTATGCATCCCTTTCCTGCGGATCAAACCTAAACAATCAATATGCCCTGTAACAAAATGCCCGGATAACCTATCCCCAAGCTTAAGGCTGCGCTCAATATTTACTTCCTCGCCTACCCTAAGCAACCCAAGGTTTGTTTTCTTAAACGTTTCAGCCATTACTTCAAAACATAAAGCGCCACCCTTAATGGAAGTTACCGTCAGGCACACCCCGTTAAGCGAGATACTGTCTCCAATTCTGACATCGTAAAGCGTCTTCTGCGCTGAAACCTCAAGCACCATAACCCTGCCACGATAGGTTATTCTTTTAACTTTTCCTAACTCCTCAATTATGCCCGTAAACATTTATTTTATTATGTTTGCCTCAATAAGTATATCTTCCGCCAGGCGGCGCGTCTTTAGCTGGCCAAGTTTTATCGCCTGATCCGGGCGTTTTACGCCCCTGCCCATTACCGATGAAACAGCGTTTTTGCCTCCGATGATCTTAGGGCTGACGAAGAATAGTATCTTATCCACCAGCTTCTCATCAAACAGCGAACCGATAAGCGTACCGCCGCCTTCAACGATAATATTGCTGATTTGCAACCCGGCTAATTTCTTAAGGGCGTGGCGTAAATTAATCTGCCCATCTTTCTCTTTCACCTCAAGGATCGTAGCTTTTGCCGCCAGATTCTTGCGGTTCTCGGTCTCCTGTCCTGGATGGCTGGGCAAAGTAACAATGATTACTTTGCTTGCCCCTGAAAAAATATTGGAATTTTCAGGAGTACTTAAATTGCTATCTATGATTATCTTGATTAAGCGCCCCTGCTGCGGAACGGCATCAAGGCGGGGATTGTCACGCAGCACCGTATTTACGCCTACCATAATCGCATCGTAATCTCTGCGTATCTTATGCGCAAAAACACGCGACCTGTCCGAAGTAATCCATTTAGAATCACCGGTAAAAGTCGCGATACGACCGTCAAGGGACTGCGCAACTTTAACCGTAACAAAAGGGATGCCGGTAGTAATGTATTTTATAAAAACCTCATTCACCTTCTTTAGCTGTTCGCCTAAGACTCCTACCCTGACATTAATATTACTCTCTTTAAGCAACAAAACACCCTTGCCGTTGTTCAAAGGGTTAGGATCAATCATGCCGATAACCACTTCTCTTATACCGCTTTGGATTATACGGTTCACGCACGGCGGGGTGCGGCCCGTATGCGCGCACGGCTCAAGCGTAACATATAAAGTAGCTCCCTTCGCCTTCCTCCCCGCTTCATCTATGGCGATAATCTCCGCATGAGCGAAGCCGGCTTTGGCATGAAAACCCCTGCCGGCAATCTTCCCGGACTTTACGACCAAGGCTCCTACTAAAGGATTGGGGGAAGTTGCGCCTCTGGCCTTGAGGGCTAACTTTAAAGCCAATCCCATGTAATATTCATCGCTTTTCTTAATCATCTTATGCCCTGGCGCAGCTTCTCCACCAGCTCAATAGGTATTTTAATTGTCCCTAATTTTATTTCGGGTTTTACGCTGCCGTGAAAATCCGAACCGCCGGTAACCAAAAGATTCAGTTTCTTCGCCAAGCCCAGATAAAAATTAACCATAGACTGTGAATGCTCGGGATAATAAACCTCTATGCCTTGCAATCCATAACCGGCAAACTCAGGGATCAATTCGTCATTATGCAGCAAATACGGATGCGCCAGGACAGCTACTCCGCCTGAGCCCTTAATCAGGCTGATTGCCTCAGCCGGAGAAAGGCTAAAACCCGCTACATAGGCCGGAGATTTATCCCCGATGTATTTTCTGAATGCTTCAGCGGGCGTAGCAACCCATCCCTCCTTAACCAGCGCCCGGGCAATATGCATCCTGCCTACGCTGCCTTTGCCGGAGATATCAAAAACAGTTTGCGTATTAAGGTTTACCCCCTGCCCCTCCAGATTACTTACAATTTTATGGATACGCTCAATACGGTTAAGCTGTACTAATTTTAATTTATCAAGCAATACTTTATCCTGAAAATCTATAAAATATCCGAGTATATGGATCTCCTGGTTCCCGTATTGCGCGGTTAACTCAATACCCGGGATAAGCTCTAAATCCGTCCCCTGCGCGGCTTTCAAGGCCCCGGGGATCGCCCCTACCGTATCATGGTCAACTACGGCAATCGCTGAAAGCCCGCGCTCAAGCGCCTGTTTAACCAGTTGTTCAGGCGTAAATGTTCCGTCGCTCTCAGAAGTATGCACATGCAAATCAGCGTATTTCATTTTATACCTTCCTTGATTCCTTGCTCCTTTAATATCTTAATACAAAAAGCGCAAGAAGGTTACTTGTCTTTCTCGATTTTTATCTGGTCCAGTATGGCATTGACAAACTTGCCGGATTCAGACCCGGAATATTTCTTGGCCAGCTCTACTGCTTCATTTATCGTTACTTTGGGGGGGATATCCTCACGGAAAATAAGCTCAAAACAACCTAAGCGCATAATATTACGGTCCACAAATGCCATACGCTCAAGCTTCCAGTTTGCCGCATACTTGCTTATCTTTTCGTCAATCTCGTGCATATGCTCAACCACCCCTTTTAGCAAATCTGCGGAGAATTCCTTAAGTTCAGCAGGAATATCTTCCTGAAGGCCAGACTCCCAGAAGCTATTCATTATATCCTGCCAATTGCCCCGGGTAATATCCACCTGATAGAGCATTTGCAATACATATTCACGAGCCTTAGTTCTTTTTCTCATAAGTAATTAATGCGCCAATCAAGCACCTTATAGTTTTTATCTAACGCAGTCCTTGCGAGCGAAACGGACAAGGATTATCCCGCCGAATATTCTGAGGCGGGAAGAGATTAATAATATTATTTCAACTGCCCTGTTAAATTCACCATCTCTATAGCCGAAAGGGCCGCATCACGGCCTTTATTACCATCTTTAGAACCTGCGCGTTCTACTGCCTGTTCAATAGTATCGGCGGTAATAATGCCGAAGATAACCGGGATCCCGCTGTCCAAAGAAACCTTGGCTACGCCCTTTGCCGCTTCAGAAGCAATATAATCAAAATGCGGAGTCGCCCCGCGGATAACCGTCCCTAAACAAATCAAGGCATCAAACGACTTAGTTTTAGCCATTTTCTGCGCCACCACAGGGACCTCAAATGCCCCGGGGACCCAGGCCACAGTAATATTTTTGTCATCTGCGCCATGCCTGACCAATGTATCGATACAGCCGCTTACCAGCTCCTTGGTCATAAAATCATTAAACCGCGAAGCCACCAAACCAAAAGACCTTCCCTTTGCCAACAAGTTCCCTTCCATTACTTTTACCATCTCATTCTCCCTTCTTTTTCTATGTTCCCTGCATACTGCATTCTATCTACTGCCTACCCGCTATATATCTATATGATGCCCCAATTTTTCTTTTTTTGTTTTAAGGTACCGGTAATTCTCCGCGTTAGGCTCTATCTCTAAAGGCACGCGTTCAGAAACCTTCAAACCATAACCTTCCAGGCCGACAATCTTACGCGGGTTATTAGTCAACAACCTGATCTGCTTAACTCCTAAATCCACGAGGATCTGGGCGCCAATGCCATAATCACGCAGGTCAGCCTTATGCCCCAATGCTTCATTTGCTTCAACCGTATCCATCCCTTTATCCTGAAGGTTATAAGCGCGCAGCTTCTCCACCAGGCCTATCCCTCTTCCCTCCTGGTTCATATAAAGGACTACCCCTTTTTTCTCAAGTGAGATAATCTGCATTGCTCTTTCTAACTGCCTGCCGCAGTCACAGCGCAATGAACCAAAAACATCACCGGTCAGGCATTCCGAATGCACGCGTACCAATATAGCCTCGGAAGACCAGCTACCCATACAAAGCGCTATATGCGTCTGGTTACTGGTCTTATCACGGTAGATAACCAACCTGAATTCGCCGAATCTGGTAGGCAGCTTTGTCTGAACTATGGCCTCAACCAGCTTCTCTTTCCTGCGCCGGTACTCAATAAGGCTGGCAATAGTGCAAATCTTTAAAGTGTGCTTACCGGCAAACTCCAAAAGCTGCGGCAGGCGGGCCATGGAACCATCATCATTCATAATCTCGCAAATCACTCCCGCCGGATAAAGCCCTGCCAGGCGCATCAGATCCAAACTTGCTTCAGTGTGCCCTGCCCTGACTAAAACACCTCCCCGCCGTGAACGCAAAGGAAAGATATGCCCCGGACGCGCCAGGTCTTCCGGCCTGCTTTGTCCGTTAATCAAGACCTCAATTGTCCTGGCCCGGTCATAAGCAGAGATCCCCGTAGTCACCCCTTTGGCGGCATCAACAGAGATCATCCAGGCAGTCTTAAAAGGATCCTCCGCGTTGGCCTGCAGGGTATTCTTAAGCATCGGGTCAAGCTCCAGCAAACGCAGCCTCTCTTCTTCCATAGGCACACAAATAAGCCCGCGTCCGAACTTAGCCATAAAGTTTATATCTTCGGGTTTGATAAATGAAGCAGCCATGATCAGGTCACCTTCATTCTCGCGGTCTTCATCATCAACCACAATCACCATTCTGCCTGCTTTTAAATCTTCAATGATCTCGGGAATTGAATTAAACACGGTTATATCTCCACTATCCAGCCCTTAAGCACTAATAAAAAACCCAAAGGCAATCTTTGGGCGTATTAATTTTAATCTTTTTCCATCTGGACTTTCGACATACGGAAGACCGCACCTGGCGTTAATTTGAATTGCGCCAGTGGCCATCCGCATGGCACCATCGGCTCCGGAATCTCACCGGATCTGCTGGCGCTAGAATCCAAGCGCCAGCTCGCGGGCTGCACCGCCGGTAAGGAATTCCTGCCTACCGTCAGGCAGGTCACCTTGCCCTAAAGATTAATTGTTATTATTTTAACAGAAAAACCGGGCTTGTCAACATAATTAAAAACGGCTATAATAACGGTAATGCCTGATAAAATAATATCTGAAATCCATAACCAGCTACTCCACCAGAAAAAAACTATCGCCATTGCCGAATCCTGCAGCGGAGGGCTGCTTTGTGCTAAATTAACCCAGAAGCCGGGCGCCTCGGCCTATTTCCTCCTGGGCATAGTTGCTTACAGTAATAGCTCTAAAGAAAAAATCCTGCAGGTCCCCGCAAAGCTTATCTCTAAATATGGTGCGATTTCCCGCCAGGTGGCAATATCAATGGCAGAAGGCATCCGCAAGAAATCAAAGGCAGATTTAGGCATCGGTATAACCGGTCTTGCCGGGCCAGGCGGTTCAAGCGTAAATAAACCGGTAGGCACTGTCTTTATATCGCTGTCCGAAAAAGATAAGAATATTTGCCGGAGATTTACTTTCCGGGGAAGCCGGCACGGCATCCGAAATAAAACTATTGCAGAGGCATTGCGTTTATTATGCGCACATTTATCGCCATAGAGCTCCCGGAGGAAATTCAAGATAGTCTTTCAGTGATCCAGGAGAGGTTAAAAACTGGAACGCCTGAAATCAGATGGGTCAAGCCGCAAAACCTGCACCTTACCCTGAAATTCCTGGGGGATATCACTTTTGAACAGTTAAACGGGATTAAAGAAATAATTACTGAAATAACAAAAATATCTCCCGCTTTTAAGATTAAAATAAACAGCGCGGGCGTCTTCCCTAATATGCATGCGGCAAGGATAATCTGGATGGGGAGCGACCAGCTGCCTTTAGGGTTAAAGCAGCTTGCGCTTCAGCTGGAGACAAGGCTGGTCCAAACAGGTATACCCCAGGAACAACGGCCTTTCCGCGCGCACATTACCATCGGCCGCGTAAAAGAGCATATTGCCCCTGCTGATTTAGGAAAAGTTCTTAATAAGATAGAAAACGAAATTGCCGGCGCAAATTGGGAGTTTGCCTGCGGAAAGATTGCTCTGTTTGAAAGCACCCTTGAGCCAAAGGGTCCAACTTATGCGCTCCTGGAGAAATTTATCCTCTTAACTTAACCTTAAGATCAACTGCAACACGATATTGGCATAGATGCCAGCAACCAGGTCATCGCCCATTACCCCTACTGCCCCGTGCATATTCTGCAGCCTGCCAGCGGGAAAAGGCTTAAGCGTATCAAGGATCCTGAAAATAAAGAAAGCCAGGATAATTATTTTTGGATCATGAGGCAGGAAACTAAGGGCAACAAGCATGCCCATTACTTCATCAATCACGATACAACCCGGATCCTTCCTGTTCAGCAGCTTTTCCGCCCTGCCGCTGGTTAATAACCCTAAGATCATTATGCAAAAGATCAATAAAAGATAACCTGCCCAACTTCTGCCGTTAAACAGGTAAAATATGCCTATGCCCGCGATACTGCCGAATGTCCCCGGGATCAAAGGCAGATAACCGACGAAAAAGAATGTGCTGATTGTCTTAACCAGCAGATTAGACAATGCGGCAAGCTTCATAGACGGGTAATTATCTTGCGGTTCTCCCAAAGATATGACAACCCGGAATAAAGGGTAAGACCGACCGTAAGCAGCATAAGGCAGAATATCCCCTGGCGGAAAATCTTCTCCCAGGCAGGGTTCCAGGTGGAATACCTGAGCACTATTTCTTTAAGCAAAATAAAACCAAGGATAGTAAATATCACGGCCATCTGTAAAACCGTCTTATGTTTTCCGGCCCGCGCCGCTGAAAGCACCTTGCCTTTATTCAAGGCAAAAAGGCGCAAAGAAGTGATCATGATCTCCCGGGCAATAATGATCACGAACATCCAGGCATCAATCAGCTGCAGCTGCACAAACGCCGCAAAAGCCGCCAGCACCAGTATCTTATCGGCGATAGGGTCCATAAGTCTTCCAAAATCCGTGACCATGTTCCTGCGCTGGGCAATCATACCGTCAAATAAATCAGACAATGCAGCAAGGATAAAAACGATCAAGCTGGCTACCTTGGGCCAAAGCCCCTGGCAGAACAAAAAGAACATGAACACAAAGGTTAACAAAATCCGTGACATGGTCAAACGGTTGGCAAGATTCATCATACACCTTCTTTCGTATTTAATATTTTAATTTGCTTGCTGCTGCGCAGGCTCTCAATTTACAGCCTCCCCCACTAAGTCATACTCCAGGGTGTCGGTTATTTTAACCTCAGTGAATTTCCCGATTTTAAGCAAGCGCTTGGAATTTACATAAACCAAGCCGTCTACCTCGGGGGCGTCTGCCTGGCTGCGCCCGATATAAGCACCATCCTGTTTTTCCTCTATAAGTACGCGCATGTTTTTGCCCAAAAACCCGGCATTTACACCGGCAGATACCATCTGCTGTGCCGCCATAACAGCGTTAAACCTTTGTTGCTTGATTTCTTTGCTGATTTGCCCCTTAAAACTATAAGCGGCAGTACCTTCTTCCCGGGAATAAATAAAAGCTCCCAATCTTTCAAACCTTGCCTCTCTGACAAAGTTCAGTAATTCCTTGAACTCCTTATCCGACTCTGACGGAAAGCCTACGATGAGCGAAGTACGCAAAGATACTCCGGGGATAACCTTCCTTATCTTATGAATCAGGGAGATTATCTCTTTTTTAGTGACCCGGCGGTTCATTAGTTTTAGTATACGGTTACTAATATGCTGCACGGGTAAATCAATATACTTGCATACCTGCTCCTGGGACCTGATTAACCCCAGTAATTCATCGGATATGCGCTCAGGGTTCAGATATAAAAGACGGATCCATCCGATATCAGGCGCATTACGGATAATTTTACTTATCAGCCCGGCCAGGCGGCTTTTAGGCAAGGAATCCATGCCAAAGCCGGTAATATCCTGTCCGATAATATTAAGCTCGGAGATCCCCTCCCGGTTAAAACGTTTTACCCTCCGGATTATTGATCCCTCATCCAGGCTTTTTAGCTTACCCTTAATCTTGGGAATAATACAATAGCTGCAATTATTTACGCAGCCTTCGCATATTTTTAAATAAGCGTAGTGTTTAGGAGTTAAAGCAAACCTTCCTGATTCGTGGTTAAGCCCGAGCGAGCCTACAAAGGCATCTACCTCCGGAAGCTCTTTGCTTAAATCCCTGTAACGCTGGGAGAGGCAGCCATGAACAATTATCTTCTTGAGCTTACCCTTCTTTTTAAGCTCTATTAAATCCAGGATGGCGTCAACCGATTCGCGCTTTGCCTCTTCGATAAAAGCGCAGGTATTTACCAGGGCCGTTTCGGCCTCGGCCATATCATCAACTATGGAATAACCTTTGGATTTAAGCCGGGCAAGCAGTGCTTCGGCATCCACCAGGTTTCTCGGACAGCCTAAAGTTAATATCCCCAGCTTATGCCTCATCGGGCTATCTTCAGGCCGTCTCTATTAATGACAATATTCTTTAAAGACTGGCCGCGCCGCCCAAGCTTGGTAAAACGCTGGTCATTAACCTGCAATTCTACGGCCCCGGCATCGCCGATGGACAGTTCGATTTTATCTTTGGCCTGCCAGGTTTCAGACCTGCCGCGTTCAAGCATGCCGTGAAAAACAAGTTTCCCGTCCACCTTGGCGGAAACCCAGGATTTATCGCGGGCAAAGACACCGAGCATAAAACCCTGGGACAAATTCTTCTGCGCCTTGTCCTGCTTGGGGATATTTTTTGCTGAAGACTTATTTATCGCTTCTTTGGGTAAGAGTTCGCGCTTAACCTTGGAGGTCCTGACAGCAGATGAGGCTCTGGCCTTTTGTGATACGTTCTTATGCCAGGAGGAAATTAACCTGGTCAGTTTGACAACTAAGAATATAAAAACTATCCCGATTAACGCAAATATGATTATTTTCTTAAGCCCCGGCGAAGGCCTGAACGCGCTGAGCTTGACTGAAACCTCTTTTACCAGGGCGGGTTTTTTCTCAATACGCTCACCTATATCCCTGCCGACGGCAGCATTCAAAACCGGTTTATGCGGCTGGCTGGCCTGACCTAAGTACTCCTTAAGGTCAAGGCCCAGGTAGTTACAATAAATCTTAATGAAACCCTTAAGATAAATCGGGTTTAGATTAGAGATACTGTCGCCTTCAATGGCGCGCAAGACATTAATATGGATCTTGGTCTTTTTCTGGACCTCTTCCAGGCTTAAGCCTCTTTCCTGGCGTATTTTCTTTAACCGCGTGCCGGCTGTTTCAATGTTCATATTTTCTCTGTCCCCTTAAGACCTGTCAAATCCTTAAGCCACGCCTCGCGGTCAACCAGGATCCTGCGCGGTTTACTCCCCTCATACGGGCCAACCAAACCTTCCATCTCCATTATATCTATAATACGCGCAGCGCGCGTATAGCCTAAACGCATACGCCTTTGCAATATGGAAACCGACGCCTGGTTGCTTTCCATTATTACGCGCACCGCCTCGTCATAAAGCTCATCTTTTTCCCCGCCTCCGGCCAAGTTATTTTTTTGCTGTTCCTTAAGGATCTGGTCATTATAAGCCGGCTCCCCTTGCGCTTTGATAAACTCTACCACCTTTTCAATCTCCCCGTCTTTAACCAGCGCCCCCTGTATACGGATAAGGTCCTCTTTCCCGGGTTGCAGGAATAGCATATCGCCTTTACCTAATAAGGTTTCCGCCCCATTCATATCCAAAACCGTGCGCGAATCAACTTTAGAAGCGACCTTAAAAGATATACGCGCCGGTAAGTTCGCTTTAATTACACCGGTAATTACATCAACGCTTGGCCGCTGCGTGGCTAAAATCAGGTGTATGCCTACCGCCCGCGACAACTGCGCCAGGCGGGTAATCGCATTTTCAATCTGGTCACGCGCTACGGTCATCAGATCCGCGAATTCATCTACTATCACTACGATATAAGGCAACTTCTCTTGTTGTTTCTCATTATAGGCCTCGATATTCCTCACTCCTATCTTAGCCAAAAGCTGATAACGCTCCTCCATTTGTCCAACTACCCAATTAAGCGCAACCGCCGCTTTCTTGGCGTCGGTAACAACCGGACACAAAAGATGCGGCAGTCCGTTAAAAGGCATCAGCTCCACCATTTTCGGGTCAATCATCAAAAACTTCAGGTCGTTGGGCGAGCCCCTGAAAAGCAAAGATAAAATACAGGTATTCACGCATACAGTCTTTCCGGAACCGGTAGTGCCGGCAATCAAAAGGTGCGGCATATCATCCAGGTCGCCAAAGACAGACCTTCCGGTAATATCCTTGCCTAAAGCCAGGGTAAGAGACGATTTTTGTTTATGGTATTCGGCAGAAACGAGCAGGTCTTTAATACACACTAAAGCGCTGTGCAAATTAGGGACCTCAACCCCTACCCGGCCTTTTCCCGGGATAGGCGCGATAATCCTTACTGACTGGGCTTTAATTGCCAAAGCGATATCATCGCTTAAAGCCTCGATACGGTTGATCTTTACTCCGGGAGCAGGCTCAAGTTCATAGCGCGTAATTACCGGGCCGCGGATAATATCCGTGACCTTGGCCGCGATCCCAAAATCTGTCAATGTATCCTCAAGGATCCTGGCGCTGGATTCAAGGTCCTCCTTCATCTGCCTGGTATCCGGTTCAGGGGCTTCATCCAGCAGGTCCACGGAAGGCAGATGATAATCGCCGATCTTCAATTCCTTGGCCTTGATCTTTATTTCCTCTCCCTGCTGGCGGGATTTAATTTGTATCTTCGGCCTGGCGGCGGCCTCAGGCATGAATATCTTTGGTTTTGAAGTAGCTGCCTGCTGCTCATCTTTCTTAGAGGAAAGGCTATTCTTATGCAAAAGGCTCTGCTTAACCTTAACCAAGGTTGCCTTCTGTCTGCTGGATAAATCGAACATTCCCGAGAAAAACGATTTTAATCTTTCAAGCGTCTTCAAGAAAAGCGAAGAGATGAGGATTTCCGTAACCAGGGCCAGGGAAAGGATAATAAAGGTAATAAAAATAATAAAACCGCCTAAACGGCTGAAATATGCGGTTATGAAGTTGGAGGTAAGCGCGCCCAAAAACCCCGCGGTATGAAACCTTAACAAATCGTTGCTTAAATTAAACATGCCGATAAGCGAACTCAAGGAGATAAGCAATACGAACATCCCCATAATACGCGGGATACTAAGATAAGGCTTATCCTGACGAAAATACTTTACACCCAGGGTAATGACCAGAAACGGGATAATAAAACTTGAGATATTGCCGAAGAGGAATACGAGAAACCCGCCTAAATAGGCGCCGAAAACTCCCAGCAGATTTTTAGGGGGAAAATTGGGGTGCGAGGTAAAAAAAACGAGGTCAGCACGATCAAAGCGCAGGAGGCTGGCCAAAACCATCAGCCCAACCGCTATTAAAATAACGCCTTTGACCTCATTTAATCTTCTTTCTTTCACTTCTTAAAATTAACTGCTTTGCTCGGCCTGCTTTTTACTTAAATTGATCCGGCCCAGCTCATCTATGCCGATAACCTTGACTTTAAATTCATCTCCGACTTTTACCACGTCTTCAACTTTCTTCACAAAAGTACTTGATAACTCGGAAACATGCACTAGGCCTTCTTTACGCGGGGCTATCTCTACAAAGACTCCGAACGGCATAATGCGTTTTACCTTGCCGAAATAAACCCGGCCTACCTCCACATCATCGGTAATTGCTCTGATCATTTTAATGGCGGCATCGGATTTGCCCGCGTCGGTTGAGCCGACCAAAACTGTACCGTCATCTTTTATATCAATACTGGCGCCGGTGGCGGCGATTATTGCCTTAATCGTCTTTCCTCCCGGACCGATCAGTTCCCCGATCTTCTCGGTATTGATCTTTAAAACATCTATGCGCGGGGCAAAACTGGAAAGTTCCTCTCTTGGGCTGTTTAACGCGGAACTCATTTTATCCAGGATAAAAAACCTTGACTCCTTGGACTGCGCAAGGCAATCCTTAAGCAGTTCTAAACTAATCCCGTCTATCTTAAGATCCAGCTGTACGGCAGTAACACCCTGGCGGGTCCCGGCGACCTTAAAATCCATATCTCCAAAATGGTCCTCTAATCCGGCGATATCCGTAAGGATTGCCGTTTTGCTCCCCTCTTTCACTAAACCTAAGGCGACCCCGCCTACAGCTTCTTTAATCGGCACGCCGGCATCCATTAATGACAAGGTAGCAGCGCAGACCGAAGCCATACTGCTTGAGCCGTTGGATTCCAAAATCTCGGAAACCACTCTTATAGTATAAGGGAACTTCTCTTTCGGCGGCATTACCGCAAGCAATGCCTTTTCCGCTAATGCCCCGTG
The DNA here is from genome assembly GCA_028716965.1 of Candidatus Omnitrophota bacterium. GTDB lineage: Bacteria > Omnitrophota > Gorgyraeia > Gygaellales > Profunditerraquicolaceae > UBA6249. Next base: position 147,025 of record JAQUOV010000004.1, on the reverse strand, counting down.
GCCTATCTCGCGCCTGCCGGGTCCGCGTATAGCCCTTGTTTCTCCAACGCTAAAAGAAGGGAAATTGTAATGCAGCATAAAAGATTTCTTTCTCTCTCCATCAAGCGCCTCGATCAATTGCTCATCTTCGCCTGTGCCTAAAGTAGTTACGGCTAGACTCTGGGTCTGCCCGCGGGTAAAAAGGCTTGAACCGTGCGTACGCGGAAGCACAGAAACTTCGCAGCTGATCGGGCGGATCTCCTTGAAAGAACGCCCATCAATACGGATATTCTCATCGGCAATCATCTTGCGTACCTGCTTCTTCTCTACTTCATGAAGCCCGGCACAAATATCCGCCGCAAGGAAACCTTCAGTAGTTAACTGCGATTCCAATTCTTTTGTCAACAGGTCAACTGCCTCTTCGCGTTCTTCCTTCTTGCTTAATTTATATACCTTATTTAGTTTCTCCTGCGCAAGAGATTCAATCTTCTGCATTAAGGCCGGGTCAATCAATTTAAGTTCAACCTTTGCCTTTTCTGCGCCATAAAGGCGGCAGAACTCTTCCTGCATGCTGAGTATAGGCTTAAGGCTCTCCATCCCAAACTTCACCGCCTCAAGATATACCTCCTCGGAGACCTCTTTGGCTTTTGACTCAAGCATCACTACGCCATTGCTGTTTCCGGCAACCACTACCTCCAGGTCCGCGTTCTCAAGCTCGGCATAAGTAGGATTCAAAATAAATTCGTTGTCCACCCTGGCTACCCTGCAGCTTGCCAAAGGGCCTTTAAAAGGAATATCCGAAATGGATAAAGCTGCGCTTGCCCCGATCAACGCCAGGATATTCGGGTCATTCTCACCGTCGCTTGAAAGGACCATCGCCATGACCTGGACCTCATTCAAGAACCCTTCGGGAAATAACGGGCGTATCGGCCGGTCAATAAGACGGGAGCCAAGGATTTCGTTTTCTGAAGGCCTGCCTTCACGCTTAAAGAAACCGCCGGGGATCCTGCCTGCGGCATAGGTCTTTTCCTGGTATTCTACCGTCAAAGGAAAGAAATCCTGCCCTTCCCTTATATCCTTAGACATACAGGCAGTAACCAAAATCACGGTTGCGCCATAAGTCACGGTGACCGAACCATTTGCCTGCTTAGCAATCCTGCCGGTCTCCAGGATAAGGTCATTTTTACCAAATTTAATCTTCAAGCTTTTATTTTGCATTATTTTGCTCTTTCTTTATTATAGGTGAAATGTTTTTGGGGCCTTATTTTCTCAAGTGAAGTTTTCCCAGAACCTCTTCGTACTTCTTTAAATCCTTATCCTTGAGATATTTAAGAAGGCTGCGGCGTCTGCCAACCAATAAAAGCAGGCCGCGGCGAGAATGCAGGTCCTTTTTATGCGATTTAAAATGATCACCCAGGGAATTGATCCTCTCGGTCAAGATAGCTATCTGGACCTCGGCGGAACCAGTATCCCTGGCATGCACCTTAAACTCGTTAATCAATTTTGCTTTTTTTTCCTTTACCAAAACCAATTTTCTTCCCTCCCTTTCTGATTATTATATGCTAACTGAACCTGCAAGTCAATGGATTTAATAAAAGGCTACTTCTTGTTTAACAGCTCGATTATTTTATCCAGTTTCTGAAGCACTGCAACGCTGAAATATACCAGCCAAATAGTTAAAGCCAACGAAATCAAACCGCTCATAAAACCATAACCGTACCCCATAACAAACCTCCTTGCATATTTACTTTTTATTATAATACCACAAGAAAAGAGTTATGCAATCTCAATTTCGCGGATTTTTCTACGCGTAGATTTCTTTTCTGAATGCCGGCGTTTTTGCTCAAGGATCCTTAATTTTACACCTTTGGGTTTCCTGCGCATCTGGCGCCTGATCTTTGCCTTAAGCGACTGCTTCTGCAAAAGATTATGCTTGATCTTATTTTCAATCTTGCTTAAAAGTATGTACCTGGCTAACCGGCGGTTAAGCAACTGCGAACGCTGACGCTGACATTTCACCTCAAGACCGGTAGGCAAATGTTTAAGATATACGCAGGTAGCAGTCTTATTTACATTCTGCCCCCCCGGCCCGCTTGAATGGATAAAGGTTTCCACAATATCATCATCGCGCACCCCTAAAGCGAGCATCTTCTTTTCCAAGGTCATAGCATCCCGGGCAAGATTTACCATATAAATTTACGCTCCCAGCGCAGCATCAATCTTCTTTATCAAGGCATCCAACTCTTTAATTAACGGCATAGGAAGCATTTTTAAAACCTCCGCCTCCTGTTTCAACATACGCAACTGACCCAGAACCCTCCTTAACATAGCCAGCCTTCTTTTCTCCTGCGCTTCCTCCGGATCCAGCTCCTGGCGCTGCCTGATGATTACGCCCAGGCTTTTCTTCAGTTCCTGGGCATCCCTGCCCTTTTCAAAAATCTCTTTTTTCAGGTTATTATAATCATCCGCATCTAATGCCTTCTTATTCTTCGCCTGGCGCAGGATATCCACTGACTCATAGCTGGGGATATTGGCAGCCTGGCTGCTTTGCGCATAATCGTTTTTTAAATATTGCGGCTCCTCTTTTTCCAGGAAATAATACGACTTGAGCAGCTTCATTGCCGTCTGTTTACGTATGCCTATCTCGCGGCTGACATAGATATCAAAGTTTACATACCCCCACTCCTTATACATCTTGTCTTTCCATGCCGAATAAAGGGCCCGGCCCAACTCTATCCATGAACGCTTAAAGTTCTTGGCGCTCTCTAAAATGTGGTAGCGTAAAGAACCGCTGTCCAGGGCCTCCATTTTTTCTTCAATATTTCTCAAGGTTTTTGATTTTGCTTCATCCATGATTATCACCTGTGGGAAAAACGCCTGCGGCTCATCCCGGAGAGCCCGGGGGCTATTTCCCGAATATCTCCTTCAACTCTTTACTATACCCCTTAAACTTATCTATCACGCTGCTGACTTTATCAACTATTTGCTCCGGTGACTGGCTGGCAAGGTTCTTCATCGCCGCTTTCAGGATTATCTCTTTCAGTTTATCCTGGCTTAAGGCCGGGTCATCCAGCTTAGTATCAATATTAAATACTAAATGCAAATTACCATCGGCATCAGTAAACAGGTCAAGGGCGTTTTTAGCTAAATCCGGAACCGGCGCCTGCAGTTCATCTTGGTCATAAACGAGATTGGAAAGGTTAAAATCCGTGATAATATTCAAAGCATTATTTTTAGCCTTAAAGGTCGAGTTAAGATTAAGCCTTGCCGAGAGAAGTTTTTTGTTTGAGATAAAATTACCGTAGTAAGGGGAAAAATTGGTTACCTCCAGGTCATTGACCTCTAATTTGGCATCCATACCTTTTGCCAGATAATCCAGCCAGCCGGAGAAAGTGATACCGCCAAAAACCTTCCCCGCAGGGCTTAAAAACTGGGCGCTTACGTTGAAATCCGTAGCTAGGGAGGCCAGGGGCAGAGAAGCCCTGGCAACACTGATATTTAATTTATCAACGATGATCTGGTAGCCCGCGGCGCTTACTTTTCTATCCGTGAAAATTATCTTGGCATCCACCACCCTAAGGCTGGCAGGATAGATTTCCGGCGGCTTGCCTTTTTTGTCCAAGACCGGCAGGTTCAATTTGCCATCCGACGAACGTTCAAGGTTGATCACCGATCCACTGATGGTTAAGCCGTGGATAATTATCTTACCGGATAATAAAGCGATCAAATTCGGGGAGAAAGATACCTTCTTTATATTCGCCAGGGTGCCGATCTCCAGACTCTCCAGGGTAACAGTAAAAGGCGGGCTTAAGCTTATTTTCCCGAGGCTGGCCTTAACTTTCAGGCTCTGGCGGATCTGGTCCTCAACAATCCTGGGGGCATAAAGGCTGACCAGGATGCTGGCAACAAAAAATAAAACCAATAATATTGCAAACAGCGCGATGATAAACTTATACCCTTTTTTCATTTATCGCTCCGATCTTTATTCTTTCGTAAGCTGCTGGCGGCTGAACCTGAATAAACTAAACAGCCCGATACATAAATAAGACCATAACTGGATTGTTTCTTGCCGCTTAAAATTTGGACATGCCGCCGGCCATCCGGGACTCCACGCTCACCCAGGGAAGAAAAAATGATACGCAAATTATAATTGTAAAGAACAGAACAACCGCATTATGTGTTCTATTCATTTTTCATCCCCTCCCCTGCGTCAGGCTCAAGGTCAAGGCCGAGAAACTCCTGGTTTAACGGCAGGCTTAAATGGAAATCCGCGGTTTGATCAATCTCTGCCTTAACCCCGGATGTTTGCAAATCCAGCAAATGCCCCCCGCTTAACCTGTCTTCACTGATAAAATGCAGATGATAACCCCCAACACCAAACCCCTGCGAATATCCCGGAGAGCGCCAGCCAATTACCGTTCCTCTGATATTATGAAATTCAAAAACACTCTGCTGCTTAACTGCCTGGTCAAGGCCCGGATATGGCTTAGTTTGCTTAGGCACGCTTCTGGTCTTTACATACTTAAACAACCCGCTGATTTTTACCGCATAAAAGATATTTTTAGAGGGCAATAATTCATCCAAATATTCTTTCAGTTCCGCATAACTTAATTCCTTATCAATAATAAATGTTTTATCGCTGTCAAAAAAGGTTACCTGCGCAAACGGAATCCCTGCTGCCTCCTTTACCTGGTAAGCGCGGCCATCGACTTTAACCTGATAGAACAGGCCGCCCAGGGCCACCATCTCGCCTTCCAGTGCCTGAAATGTCCCCAGGCCGAAATCACCGTGTTCCTTAAGCGCGCGAAGCGTCTCCTGGCCGTCATAATCACCGGCAGAAAGCGCCTGGATAGTGGAAACCTGATAAAGAACATCCCTGTCCGGAATACGGTTACATCCAAACAGGAATAAAACAAAAAAACCCAAAGATAATAAGTACGCCCTATTTATTAACATGGCTTAGCTGCGGCAACCTCAATCTTATCGCGTACCCTATCCCGGAGTAAAGCAAAATCACCCGGGCCAAAACCATCAATTTCTACTGCCGGCAACACTATAAGCCTGGCTGAAACTTTACTCTTAAAAATCCAACTGCCTTTAGGGATCGTTTCACGCGTACCGATTAAACAAATAGGCAGGATCGGTTTCTTCTCTTTAATCGCCAGTTTAAAAGCCCCGTTTTGAAATTCATTCATCTTGTTGCTGGAACTGCGCGTGCCCTCCGGGAAAAATAATACGGAGATGTCTTTTCTCAACCACTGGCTTGCCTGATGGTAGATCTCTTTTATGCTTGCAAAATCTCCGCGCAGGAGCTTTATATGCTTGATCAACCCAAGACACCAGCCGATAAAGGGGACCTTAAACAAACTTGCCTTGGCCACCCATTTAAACTGCATCTTGGTCTGATAAAGCACCGCGATATCAGCCATGCTCTGATGGTTGGAGATTATGACGTAAGTCCTTTTATGGTCTATATTCTCAAGCCCGCTGACCTTCAGGTCCCAAAAAGGGTTTAAGGCGATCACCGCGTCCGACCACCAATAGCACTGCGCGTGAGTTACCTTCTTTTTCTTGTCAAAAGGAAAAAACAGGATAGTCAGGACAAGAACCACAAAGAAAAGCAGGATAGTCAACAGGATGCTGGCTGTCCATATCAAAATTGAACTGATTATTCTCATTTATACTCCTCTACTATAGCCCAAATACCACGGCTTGTCAATTCTGCGATTAATTAAGGAGCTTTTCAAAATTAGGCGGGATTTGCATTCCCATTGATTTTGCCTTCTTGAGCAGATCTATGCCTTCCGGCTTCCTGTCCACCTGCAGTAAAATTTGCCCCTTCATTAGATAAGCCGGAGCAAAATCAGGCGATATTTGGATTGTTTTATCATAATAACTTAAAGCTTCTTCCCAATTACCATAATAAGCAGCAATATTGCCTAAGCCAAAATAAGCCTGCTCTTTATTAAAAGCCGTCAAATTTTCATAGTCTTTCTTGGCAAGATCCATATTTCCAGTCTTAACATAAGCAGCGGCCCTGTTACCAATAGCTCCAAATAACTTTGGATTAAGCTCAAGGGCTTTATTATAATCCAAGATAGCCCGGTCAAATTGGTTTAAACGGCCATAAGCATAACCCCGGTTCATAAAAACTTCATCGGCATTGGGATCTTTTTCCAAGATCTTATCATAGAGAGGGATGCTTTTATCGGCAGAGCCGCTTTCTTGTAGCATATCCGCCATAACGCGATAGGCCGGGAGATAATCCTTATTTTGATCTATTGCCTCTTGAGTTTTTATTAACGCTTCCTGGATGCATCCGGAGTTATATAATTTGGTTGCCGCGTCGGTCAATTCTTCCGCATTTGGAGGCCGCACTTTGATTTCTGTATCTTTAGATGCCAGATCAATATTGGCCACACCGGTTGTAACGTAATTTTCTTCGAGATTCTTCTTCTGCTCAGCAGTCAGCTCATCTATCGTGGCAACCAAAGGTAAACTAACTTCTTTTTGGACCGCGTCATTTTTATTATAATTCCTTAACTCCTCTTTGTAATATGTGATAGGGACTCCTATTCCCAGATCGATCTTAATCCAATCAGCTGTTTCTTCGACAATTTTTCCTTCAACGACCTTTCCATCTTTAAGTTCAATGGTTTCCGCGAAAGAAAATACTGGCATAAGTATTAAAATTAAAGAAAATAATATTTTAAACATTTAATATCCTTTGTTTTCATAATCAATGTCCCGACAGCGAAATATCAACGGATCACTGCTGACGGGCAAATCTGATTATAAGCGCAATAAGTGCAGGCCTTATATTCGGGTTTAGCCGGGAAGCTCTGCCGGCGGATCCCTGCGGAAACCTCCAAAATATCCTCCTTTACATCCTCTAAGTCCTCTTCGCCGATCTCGTACCTGCCGATAATCCCGGATTCCAGAAAGTACAGCTCTACCGCAACCGGCAAAACCCCGAATATATACTGATAGGCCAAGGAATAAAGGGCTAACTGTTTGCTTTCCTTAACCCTTTTATCGGCATCCTTCTGGGTTTTAATCGCCGAGGTCTTAAAATCCATGATTACCGCCCCATCCTGCTCCATATCTATACGGTCAAACCTGCCGGTAATTTTATTATCCCCGATTACAAAAGAAAAATCTTTTTCAATAAACTTAGGGGTTGATTTACGGTTTTCTTCATCCTTATAGAACCTGGCCAATGCCTCCCTGCCGATACGAAAACGCTCCTCCTGATGGTTGGCATCCAGGAACCCCTGGGGGTCAAAATTAGCTTCAAAGCAGTCCAGGAGCTCATCCATAGTAATCTTGTCGCCATTAAGTTTACGCAACAGGTATTGGCTGACCGCCTCATGCATTGCCCGGCCGTAGATAACCGTATGATGCTCCATAATCGGCACGCGCAATATATTCACATATTTGTACTTCAAAGGGCATGTCAGGTAATCATCAATGTGATAATAGCTTAGGTTAACCAATTTGTCCGCCGCGATCTTTTGTCCGGATATCTTGGGAGGTTCTTTTACCGGGGCAAAACGCCGGATGTTCTCAATGGCTGCGGCCTTCCTCTTTTCCGCATTTTCACCGGGCTGTTTACCCAAAGCCTCCAGCACAAACTGGCTTACCTTGCGCAGGCGTTTGCCTCCGTAATCTTCAGCGCTGGTCAGATATAATTCCTCTTTAGCGCGCGTCATCCCAACATAAAAAAGCCGGCGCTCCTCTTGAATATGAAAATCCCCCGTAGGCAGTACCTCCTTGATCAAGCTATCAGGCAGCCCGATCTGCTGGGAGCGCTTGGGGAGCGGGAATTTTCCCTGCACCAGGCTGACTAAAAACACCACCCTGAACTCAAGGCCTTTAGCTTTATGTATGGTTAAAATATTCACCGCGTCCTGGTCTAAATCTGCCTCCACTATCGGCGGGTCATCCCCGGATTCTATAAGCAGGTTAAGATGCCTGATAAAACTGATCACCCTGTCCTCTTTAGCCACTAATTCAAAATCACGCACCTGGTTAAAGAACTTGGCGATATTCTGTATCTTGGTTTCTTTCTCTAAGCTGGGGTTATGCGTCAGATACCTGAGATAGCCGGTATCCGTAAGAAAGCTATAAAGCAGCCTGCCGGTTGTCTCATCGCGCGACACCTGCATGAATTTCTCAATATCCGAAAGCACCTGTTTTACCTTTTCCCTGGTTTCATCCTGCACCTGGCCTAACTCCGGGATATTTCCCAAATCATTAAATACGGAATAGAGCGTAAGGTTCCTGCGCCTGGCAAAATGGTTGCATAATGTCAGGTCTGCCAGGTTAACCTTGTAAACCTCGGAACTGACCAAATAATACAAACTTAAAGAATCCGAAGGGTTGGCGATTGCGCGCAGAAAGTTGATACACAGCTTGACCTCTTCCCGGCCGTATAACCCCTGGTTGCCGCTGAACTGCCAGGGGATATTCTGCATATTTAACGATTGGATAAAACCCTGGGCATCGGAATTAGAGCGCACAAGAATGGCAAAATCCCTATACTTAAACTTACCTGAATTTACTTTATCTTGTATAATCTTACTTACATTATCCGCTTCGTTAGAATAGGTATCAAAGTGCAGATGAGCCGGATTAGGGCCTTCTTTAGTTAAACCGATAAGGTGTTTATTAATATTTGCCTTTACCTCAAAACGCTCCGGGTTATTATATTGGATTAACTGATAAGAACTGTCCAGGATGGCTTGAGTGGAACGGTAATTCTGGATCAGGGTGATCTTTTCCGCATTAGGATAATCCTGGATAAAATTCAACACATTGCTGTAAGCAGCCCCGCGCCACCGGTAAATACATTGATCGTCATCAGCGACTACCGTTATGTTCTTAACGCCTCCTGCCAGAAGTTTTACAATCTGGAACTGCGCAAAATTCGTATCCTGGAATTCGTCCACCAGGATATATTTGAATTGTTTTTGATAATTTTGCAGGACCAAAGGATGCTCCCGCAACAACTGCAGGCTTAAATAAAACTGATTGCCGAAATCAACCAGCCCTTCGCCGGCCAGAAGCTCCTGGTATTTAAGATAAGCGCCTGAAACCTCCATCTGCTGCTCTGCCAGCTCTGCATTGGCTTTATCTTCAGGCCCGGCCTTAACCTTAATCATAAAATCCTGGGCATATTTTAAATATTCCCCGGCTGAGATATCTTCATCTTTTGCCCGGCTGAAAAATGAAATCAGTGCTTCTATAAAACGCGTGGGTTCGGATAGCGGCCGGTAATAATTAAGCGAGAATTCAAAAAGATGCTCGCGGAAAAATACCGCTGCCTCTGACTGGGCAAGCACTTTAAAATCCGGGCTTAACCCGGCAACCAGGGAATTCTCGCGCAGCAGGCGGTCGCCAAACGCATGGAATGTAGAGATCCAGATATCCGTATAACCATAAGGCATCAGGATATCCACCCTTTCCTGCATCTCTTTGGCTGCCTTGTCCGTAAAGGTAAGCGCCAGTATCTCATCGGTCTTGGCCAGGCCCTGGTTTATAAGCCAGGCAATGCGCTGCGTAATCACGCGCGTCTTGCCTGTGCCAGCGCCGGCGATAATCAACAGCGGCCCTGCTCCGTGCGTAACCGCCTGCACCTGTTCCTTATTCAATCCCTCTAAAACCTTGTCCATAATAATTTAATCCCTATTAATGACACGGATCATTTCACAGAGCCTGCCGTAATCGCGCATATTGAAATTCATTGCTAAACGGGGAAGGTTAAGAAACTCCCCTTCCTGGATCTCTTTAACCGTAGGAGGAGAAACCCTGATTTCACCGCTGGTCAAAATATCTTTGAATTCTTTATTAAGCATCTTTAATGTTTTCCCGGAGACCTGTCTTTTTAACCTTAATACAGCCAAGCCTGCAACATATCTTATTGAGTGGTATACCCTATAAAAATCTTCTATATATTTTACCGCCGCATCAACGGATTTTGCGACATGGATAAGGTGAAGGTCGTCTTTTTTAATAAACCCTTTCTTGGCCAGCTGGCTCTTTACAAAATGCATCCAAGTAGCCCAATAGGCGGAACCTTTTGGCTCCATTAGGACTATCGGCCGGGGACGAGACTTGCCTGTTTGAACTAAAGTAATCATTTCAAACCCTTCATCAAGGGTGCCGAAGCCTCCCGGGAAAAGCGCGGTTGCGTCAGTCTCTTTTACAAAAACCAGTTTCCTGGTAAAAAAATATTTAAAGTTGATCAGCTTTTCCTTTTCATCAATATACGGGTTCGGCTTCTGTTCAAAAGGAAGCCGGATATTCAGGGCAAAGTCTTTACCGCTGCCGGCGCCTTTATTGCCTGCCTCCATCACCCCGGGGCCGCCTCCGGTTACAATCATATAGCCTTTTTCAGAAAGTTTACGGGAAAAATCCTCAGACATTTTATATTCGGCTGATTTGGACTTTGACCTGGCTGAACCAAAGATAATTACTTTTTTAACCGCCCTATAAGGAGAAAATATCTTGAAAGAATAGCGCAGCTCCTTCAGCGCGTTGTTTACAAGCTTAAGGTCGCCCCGGTCACCGGATTCTTTGCCCAGTTTAACCGTAGTCGTCAATATCTGGCGCAATAAGTTTTCAGTTTCAGTATTACCTATCTTATTTACGAGCTCATTTATCAAGCCGTCTATAGCCTGCTCACCGATTTCATAATCTTTTGCGGCTTTCTCCATTATAATAACCCCAGTTTGCGCAACTCCTGCTCTGCCTGCTTTCGAAAATCACCCTGCAGTTCAATAATATAATCCTTAACCGATCCACCGGTAGCAAACCTCTGCTTTAGTTTCTTAGCCAAATCCAAAAGCCCGGCCTGGCTTAAAGCCAGGCCGCTGATCAGCGTCATCCCTTTACCTTTACGGCCGCCAGCCTCATAACGCAGGCGCGCCGCGCCGCAAGTATCAGGCACAGCCGCTTTCTTTATCTCATTACATATGCAGCTGCCAAGCGCCTTCCCGCACCCGGTGCACACCTTCCCTTGTGAAGTAGAATAAACTAAATTAGAATTCGGCATATCAAATCCCCTTACCAGAAGCTTTTTTCAAATCATTAATCAAATTAATGGGGATCTTATATCCTAATTCTTCTGCCTTATGCACATCTTTCCAGCTTTTATCATAGTCTTTTTTCAAGAAATAAGCAGCCCCGCGGCTGCAATAAGCTTTGGAATATTCAGGGTTGATCTCTATGGCTTTATTGTAGTCAGAGATAGCTTCTTCAAGATACCCTTTATCATAATGGACGCCTCCCCGGTTACAATAAGCCTTGGAATATTCCGGGTTGATTGCTATAGCCCTGCTAAAATCAAAGATGGCCTGCTCAAGTTTGCCTCTGACGTGATAGGCGATCCCGCGGCTGTTATAGGCTTCGGCATCTTTAGGGTTGATCTCTATGGCGTTACTGTAATCAGAGATAGCCTGCACAAGATCGCCTTTTTTGTAATAGGCGATCCCGCGGCTGTTATAGGCTCTAGCGTCTTTAGGGTTGATCTCTATGGCCTTATTGTAATCAGAGACAGCCTGCTCAAGGTTGCCTCTAACGTGATAGGCGACCCCGCGGCTTCTATAGACTTCAGAATCTTTAGGATTGATCTCTATGGCCTTATTGTAATCAGAGATAGCCTGTTCAAAGCTGCCTTTATCATAATAGGCATTGCCTCGGTTACAATAAGCTTTGGAATATGCGGGGTTAATGGCTATTGCCCTGCTGTAATCAGAGATAGCTTCTTCAAAATCTCCTTTTTTATAATAAGCAATCCCCCGGCTGCTGTAAGCTTCGGCGTCTTTAGGGTTGATCTCTATGGCCTTATTGTAATCAGAGACAGCCTGCACAAGATCGCCCTTATCATAATAGGCATTGCCCCGGTTATAATAGGCATTGGGATATGCGGGATTGATCTCTATAGCTTTATTGTAGTCAGAGATAGACAGGTCAAATTTACCTTTCTTATAATAAGCAATCCCCCGGCTGCTGTAAGCTTCGGCATCGTTAGGGTTGATCTCTAAAGCTTTATTATAATCAGAGATAGACAGCTCAAGCTCTCCTTTTTTATAATGAGCAATACCCCGGCCCTTATAAGCCTTGGCATCTTTAGGGCTGATCTCCATGGCCTTGCTGTAATCAGAGACAGCCTGCACAAGATCGCCCTTATCATAATAGGCATTGCCCCGGTTATAATAGGCATCGGGATATGCGGGATTGATCTCTATAGCTTTATTGTAGTCAGAGATAGCCAATACAAGATTGCCTTTACTATGATAGAAAACTCCCCTTCTGTAATAAGCCTTGGAATATGCGGGGTTAATTTCTATGGCCTTGCTGTAATCAGAGACAGCCTGCACAAGATCGCCTTTATCATAATAGGCATTGCCCCGGTTATAATAGGCATCGGAATATGCGGGGTTAATGGCTATGGCCTTATCGTAACAGGCAATCCCCCCTTCGTACCTACCGAGATAATATAAAGAAGCACCTTTATTCATAGCTTCACAAGATTCCAGCTTTGCGCCTTCCGGCAGAGTTATCTTCTCCCCTGTTTCCTTTAAAAGCAATTCCTGCAGCTCTATCCTCATCGCTGCAAAGTCAATATATCTTTTAGCGGGGTCTTTTTCCAAACATTTCTTGATAATGGCAAAAAGAGGCGAGTCAAAACCAGCAGCTGCCTGTTCCTTATGCGCCTTCTCGTATTCCGATGGGCCCTTCCCGCTAAAAGGCAATGCCCCTGCCTTAGCCATCTGGTAAAGGACAACGCCGAAAGAATAAATATCGCTTAGCTGGTTCATCTGTCCGTCAAATTGCTCGGGAGCCATATAAGGAAGCGTGCCGGCGGTTACACCGCTATTACTTTTGAAAATAGCCAAATCCAAATCTTCTTTTTCCGGGATATGCTCGTTAAAATCGATCTCTTGCGATAATTTTGCAAACCCGAAATCGGTTATCTTCACGGCTTTATCTGGAGTAATCATAATATTATTCGGTTTTATATTTCCGTGAGCCTCAATTCCTTTTGCGTAAGCATGCTCCATGCCGTAACAAAACTCTATTGAATATTTAAGGATCTCGGATAAAGTTAGATTCCCCAGCAGATGGCTTAAGCTGTTTCTCCCGTTCTCATCCGGTACAATATAATCAAGGACAATAAAAGGGTAGTTTTCTATCCGGATGGCTAAATAGGCGCTGACAATATAAGGATGTTTGCCTAACCCTATCCAGGCAAGCGATTTCTTCTCAAAACAGGATTGGCTTTGCGGGGAAACCAAATACTTTCTTTGCAGGGTCTTCAGTACGTAAGGAACCTGGTTTATATTATCATAACAGACGCAGGCAATCCCTATCCCGGCTTCCAGGATATGATGCACTTCATAACGCCCGTATATGGAATCACCGGTTTTTATGTTAGTAGCCAAATCCGGCGCGATGCTTTCTTCCTTAAGAGAATCTTTTATAGAAACAACCAGCTTGGTATCTCCGAGGCCTATAACGTCTTTATCTTTTAATTCATTCTTTCCGTGGATAAGGGTATTATTCAGGAGCGTACCATTGGCGCTGTTTAAATCTTCAATAAGGCAGATCATGCCCTCAAGATAAATTATCGCGTGCTTTCTTGAGCAATAATCATCGTAAGCAATCTTAATAGTCGTATGATCATCCCTGCCTATTAATACGGGAGAATCTGATTTAACCGGAAATTCCCGGCCTTTTAAAGGCCCGGTCAATACCGAAACGCAGGCAATCTTTTCTGTTCTCATGCATATCCTTCGTACTTCTTTGTTTATTATGTAACCGGCTATTTTTGCCTTAACAACACAATCCCGCTGATCACAGAGAATGCTATCGTCACGTAATTATAGGCCGCCCAGTAAGCAGCGTCATCAACAACCATGCCCACTATTGTGTAAAGCGCAAAAACCAGCAATAAATACCCGATTATTTTGCTCTTTTTCATCTTCCCTCCTTTTGCTACAAAATACGCTATTCTTAAATGACGCCAAATATTTAATTCACAGCTTACCAAGATAATCGGAAAAAATATCTTTCATCATCTGATAAATCTTTTCCCTGTCGGAATCACGGACCCTCAAGAATTTTAAACCATAAATATGTTTACCATCAGCTTCTTTATGCCAGGTAACTGAAGCCTCAATATCAAAAAAGTATTTCTCATTAAAATAAAGCTCCATCCGAACTTCATTGCCGGAAATTTCTTCTGCCACCCCCAAACAAAACCCTCTCAAGTTCAAATCCCTGACTTCACAAGCTATGTAATCCTCGGAATTCTGCAATTTTACTTTAGCTGAAGAAACAATCTTCCACCTCGGCAACATTCTTCTTTCAATAAAGCCGGGTTTTTGAGGCAGATCTTTTTTCTTCCGGGAAAAATTAAATAACCCCATATGCCTTATCCTCCTTCATCATAGCCTAACTCCGCTTGCTCCCCTTTAGAAAAGTTGAAGATTAGTATCTGAGAATAACCCGTAATATTGCTTTAAAGACCTTAGGGAGTTCATAAATAAATTTACCATAAAATAACTTAAAATAATAATTATTATTGTTGCGATTATCTTTGTTTTCCGGCTGAAGCGGGAATTAAACCATACCAGGGGCAAAGCCAGCGGGCCTACGCATAAAGAGGCAATGACTATCCCGCGGGTCTTAAAATACCATTTAACATCCCGGAATTTCCCTTCTAACTGCTTACCGCAAAACCTGCACAGTATTGCCGCTTCCTGTATTTCTTCTGCGCAATAGGGGCATCTTTTTGTCATACCATGCTGCTTTTCTCCCGCCGGTATTTTATAAACCGCTTCTTCGGCTATTTCCGGCTTCCCATCCTTTAACATTTCAATAGAAACTACAACTAACCCTTGCTCTTGAAGCTTGCTTACAACATCAGCTTCATCCAGGGACCCGATTATGCCGTCTCTTGCTGCTCCCCCTGCATCCCTTGCATGATATTTAAATAACGGGTTCATACCCTCTCCCAAACATCTACTAATTGTTTTTATCCATCATTGCCTACATCTAAATGCTACTGTCTAAACCGTGCTTAAACGTACGCAAATTACGCGGATGGATTGGCAACTACATTTAAACAGGGCATTTACAGGCCGGGCAGGCATGGTTCCGCCGAAGGCGGAGAGCGACGCCGCCGACCCGAGCGAAGCCTGCCACGCTGGGGCAGGCAAGCGCCTCTGCAAGAAACAAGACAAACCAGGCGCATTTATATTCTATCTTGACAATGCCGTAATTTCAAGTATACTTATGAGACTAATTAATAAGGAGTAAGTTCAATGCTTAAGAAATGTGCAATCTGCAAAAAAGGCGCGCTTAACGGAAAATCAATATCCAGAAAAGGCCAGTATAAGGCTAAAGGCGGCACAGGTTCAAAGATCGCCCGCTGGACCAAACGCAAATTTCTTCCGAATCTTCAGAAGATGCGCATACTGATCAAGGGACATCCCCGGCAAGTATACGTCTGCACCAAATGCATCAAAAAAGGCGAATTCAAAAAGGCTTAAAATCTATTTAAAGAATATATCTTTTGCCTCAAGGATCAAGGATTCATCCTGCCGCCAGCTGTCTATCTTCGGAGTATAAACTAAGTCAAATGAATGCGCCTGCATAAGGCTGTTTAGCAAACCTGCCATGCCGAAGCCAATAACCTGACAAGTAGTTACTCCATCGCTTACCCAGAACTTAAGCGTCTCACGGCTTAAGCTCTGCACCTGCCCTTTTAACTTAAGCCCGCGCGTATAAAATAAAGGCTCGGGATTTGCCATACCGAACGGCTCTAAAGATTCCAGCTCCCTGACCATCGGTTCATTTAAATCATTTAAAAAAAGCTCCGCGTCAATATCCATACTGGGAAGCAGGTCTTCAATGTTCAGGCGGTCATGCGCCAGCTTATTGATACTCTTCCTGAAATCATCAATATTATCTTTTGTAATCAACAGCCCTGCTGCGTGAGCATGGCCGCCAAAGCTGTCCAAAAGCTCTTTACATTCCACTAATGCGTCAAAAAGATGAAAATTCTTTATTGAGCGTGCCGAACCCTTGCATAAATCTTCATTCAAGGAGATGACTATTGCCGGCCGATAAAACCTGTCCGCAAGCTTTGAAGCAACAATCCCCAGCACCCCCTGGTGCCAGTCATCCCTGGCAATCACAATCACCTTTTGCTCCTTAAAATTCATCTCCCGGTTGATCATCTCTTCCGCTTCTTCCAGTATCTTAGCTTCCACCTTCTGCCGCTGGCGGTTAAACTGCTCAAGCTCTTTGGCCAGGCCTTGAGCCTCTTCATGGCTCTTGCTCATCAATAACTTTAAAGACAATTCGGCGCTGCCCATCCTGCCGGAAGCATTTAAACGCGGTGCAATAATAAAACTTACATAAGTGGAATTAAATTTCTTGTTTCTGATCCCCGCGTTATCAATTATGGCACGCAGGCCTTCTCTTTTGGTATCCGGCAGGCGCAACAACCCTTCTCTGGCGATGATACGGTTCTCTCCGTTTAAAGGTACGCTGTCGGCGATAGTGCCTAAAGTAACCAGGTCCAGGTCTTCATCAAGCAAAGAGCCGCTTATTGCCTGGCAGAATTTATAAGCCACGCCTACTCCGGCTAAATCCCTGAAAGGATATCCGGAATTTTTAAGCTTGGGATTAATAATACTTGAGGCCGCGGGCATTCCTGCGCCCTGCGGCTCATGGTGGTCGGTAACGATTACATCAATATTTGCCTGCCTTAAACCCTCTACCTCCTTATGATTGGCTGTGCCGCAGTCGGCAGTAACCATGAGCTTTACCTTGTTCTCTCTGGCAAAATTAATTATCTCTTTATTCAAACCGTAACCTTCGGTAATGCGGTGCGGGATATGATGCAGGACATCCAGGCCCGATACAACAAGCGTATTCTTGATTAAGACCGTGCTGGTTATGCCGTCAACGTCATAATCACCGAAAACCATAACCCTTTCTTTATTTTCCTTCGCTTTCCTGACTAAAGCAGTTGCTTTAAGCATATCGGAAAATAACTGCGGACTGAACAAATCTTTCATGCCGGCTTTAAGGAATTTTTCTGCTTCGGAAGCAGACCTTACTTTACGGTTAACCAGGACCTGGGCCAGGACCTTGGAGATGCCTAATTCTTTGGAGAATTGATTCTGCAGATGTATGTGCTGGGTGGCTAATCTTAATATTTTATGAGAGGACATGTATTTTAAGATGGGTTCGGCGTAACCTCAAGCTCACATTTTCTCAGGCCTGCTTACGCCTAACAACTCTAAACCGCAGGATAAAACAATCTTTACCCCTTTAATCAAGGCAAGCCTGGCGCTGGTAAGCGCATCAGCCTGGCCCAAAACCCGGTGCAGGTCATAAAACTTATGGAAGGCTTCGGATAGCTCTTGCAGGTAAACCGTAACCATATAAGGGTCGCAGGTAACCAAACATATGTTCAGAACCGCCTTAAACTCAAGCATCTTCTTAATAAGCTCCAGTTCCTCCTTCTCCTTGAGCACGGAAAGCTCCAAATCGCCGCTGTTTTGGATAGTGACGCTGCGTAATATGCTGCAAATCCGCGCGTGTGCGTACTGGACATAATAGACCGGGTTCTCCGCGCTTTGTTTCTTAGCCACCTCAAGGTCAAAATCAAGATGGCTGGAGGTACGGCGCATTAAAAAGAAAAACCTGGCGGCATCTGAACCTACTTCATCTAAAATCTCGCGCAAAGTAATGTATTGGCCGCGCCGGGTGGACATTTGCACAGGCTGGCCGTTGCGAAAGATGGTTGCCAGCTGGACGATAATTACCGATAAATCATCCGCAGGATGGCCAAATGCCTGTATTGCAGCCTTAATACGGTTAATGTAGCCGTGATGGTCCGGGCCCCAAAGATTGATCAACCAGTTAAAACCGCGGTTAAATTTATCCTGATGATAGGCGATATCCGGCGCCAGGTATGTCTGGCTGCCGTCGCTCTTAATAATCACCCTGTCTTTGTCATCGCCGAAAGCAGTTGACTTAAACCAGAGCGCGCCGTCCTCTTCAAACAGGAAACCTTTCTCTTTTAACTGGCTAAAGGACTGCTCTACTTTCCCGCTCTTAGCAAGCTCCTTCTGAGAATACCAGCAGTCAAAGTTAACCCCGAAATCAGAGAGCTCCTTTTTTATGATATCCAGTATATAATCCGAGGCAAAATCACCCAATCCGGAGTCGCTGACCTTCTGCTTATCCGCTTCCTTGGCGATATCATATATGTAATCCCCCTGGTAGTAGTTTTCAGGGAATTCAACCTTTTTACCCGCTAACTCTTCACTGCGCAGCTGGACCGACTTGCCGAGGATATTAATCTGGTTGCCTTCATCGTTAAGGTAATACTCGCGCTGCACCTTAAAGTTCAAAAATTCCAGGATATTGGCCAGACAATCCCCTACCGCTGCCTGGCGCGCATGAGCAACCGACAGGGAACCTGTAGGGTTAGCGCTGACGTACTCAATTAAGACTTTTTTCCCTTTGCCTGAATCAAGCCTTAATGCATCTTGGCCCTGAACGATTATTTTATTTAATTGATCGTAAAAATAACCCGCGTTAAGATAGAAATTTATGAAGCCTGCGCCTTCAACTTTTACCTGGCTGACCAGGTCTTTTAATCCGGACCCGGGAATTTCTTTCTGGATTAGCTCAACCAATGAGGCAGCAATCTGGCGGGGAGGGTTCTTAAGGGCCTTGCTTAATTTTAAAGCGATATTGGTGGTAAAATCTCCAAAGCGGTTATCTGTGGGGAAATCAAGGATGACCTGTTCATGGGGAAGCTTGTCCAATTGGCCTGCCCGCAACGCGCGGATAACCAAAGCTATCAGTTCATCTTGAATGTTTCTCTGCATTTTAATTATTTTTTAGAAAAGACGGTTACAAAAACGGCAAGCTGGTATTAACTAATCATCTCTTTGCGGAAATAACCCTTACTTTCTTCGCGTCAGACCAAAGGCTCTCTAAAGAATAAAACTCTCTCATCGGTTTATAAAAGGCGTGGGCGATTACCGAAACATAATCTAGGGCTATCCAACCGGATTCGTCGCCGCGGGGAACCTTTGAGAGAGATTTTATCCCAATTTTTTCCAAATTGTCCTGGATTGCCTGGGCAATAGCAACGGTCTGCCTTAAAGAGTTACCGCTGGCGATAACAAAATAATCGCAGAAACCGGCTATTTTTGCAACATCAAGAATAACAACATTCTCGGCTTTTATGGATTTAGCAGCCCGGGCAATAGCTTGAGCCAACTGTTTTGATTCTATTTTAATACTCCTATTTCGGTATATTCCCTTACTTTTTGCCTAAGATCTTATACATTCCGGTTCCGCACTCGGGACATTTGCCTTTCATTGCTGCGCGGCCATTCTTCATAGTTACCTTCTGCTCATCTTTCATATCTTTCTTGCCTTTGCATTTTACGCAATATCCTGTTTCAGCCATTTGTTCCTCCTTGTTATGCAACATTACAGGTTTAACTACAGGTTAATCTTATCACAGCCGAATTTTTATGTCAAACAATTCTTATTTTGCGGCCTTCCTGGTCTTGGAATGCCTCTCTTCAATCTCACCGACAATCTCTTCCAGGAGGTCCTCTAAAGTAACCAGGCCCAGGGTCTTCTTGTCCTTATCCGTAACAATAGCGATCTGTATCTTCTCTGTCTGGAATCTTTTCAAAAGCTCATTAACGCGCATTGACCCCGGGACATAACAGGCATCATGCAGCAGGTCCTGCAGCAGGAACAGCCCTTTTTCCCTCAATATATAGAGCAGGTCGCGCGCGTAAACTATGCCCACGATATTTTCCAGTGAACCGTTATATACCGGAAGCCGGGCATGCCCTTCTTCCACGAATAAATTCAGCAGGTCCTCGGAACCGGTATTGATATTAACGGCTACAATATTATCCTTCGCCACCATGACATCGCTTAGCTTGGTATCACCGAATTCAAATATACGGTGCAGCATTTTACGCTCTTCTTCGCTTAAAACCCCCTCCTCCTTGCCTATTTCGATCATCGTGCGCAGCTCTTCTTCGGTAATTAAAGGGGAACGCCTGGAAGGTTCCACCCCGAATATTTTTAGAATAAGATTGCTGATGCCGATAAACAGCGCAATCAGGGGTTTTAAGATTACGACGATAACCTCCATTAGCGGAGCGGCAATAAGCGCTACCTTATCTGAATGTTTTGCCGAGAATATTTTTGGGGTTACTTCGCAAAAAATAAGCAAGAGGATAGTGGTAGTAAAAGTAGCGGCAACTACCCCCCAATGGTAACCATAGATCTGCACGAATATACCGGTGACGATTGAAGAGATCGCTATATTTACCAGGTTATTGCCGATCAGTATGGCGGCGATTACTTTATCCAGCTTGGTTACCAGCCGCTGGACATTCTGGGCGCGCTTAACCCCTTTTTTCAGCATATGGCGCAGGCGGACCTTGTTTAAGCCGATGATTGAGGTCTCCGCGGATGAGAAAAAGAAAGAGATCGCGGCCAAAAGCAGTAAAATTAAGAAAATTATCATCTTTAACTTAGATTAAGCCTTGAATAAATCCTCTTGTTTTCCTTCTCTAAAGGGCCGATCAGGGCCAGGTTTATCTTATTGCGCTTGAACACCTGCTGCGCAACCTGCCGCAGGTCTTCAATCTTTACCTTATTCACCTCTTTAATAACCTCCTCCAGTGTATAGACTTTATCCGTGCAGGCCATGCTCTCCCCCATCCAAAGCATATACTCCATAGTATCCTCTAAGGCAAGCGTCAGTTGGCCCAGGTAAAATTCTTTTGCCCGTTTAAACTCATCGGCGGTCACCGGTTTATTTTTTACCTTTCCCAGCTCCTTGAAAATTAATTCCAGGCAGGGAACAACCTTGTAGTTATCTATGCCGGCGTGGACCAGGAACGCCCCGGTATCATGGTAACGTTTCAACCCCGTGCCTATCTCATAAGCCAATCCTCTTTTTTCCCTTACCTCGTTAAAAAGGCGGCTGGACATATTCGCCCCTAAGATTATATGCAGCAATGCCTGGGCATGCTTTAAAGGATGGTCGCGCTTTAATCCATGGAACCCCAGCGCCATATGGGTCTGCTCGGTGGCTTTATGGAATATCTTAAGCTGCTGTTTTTCCTGGGATTCTACAGCAACCGTAAATGTATTCAATCCTCCGGGGGCCTTACCCGCAAAGATTGCGGAAACTTTTTTTGCCAATAAACCATGGTCTACCAGGCCTGCGGCGCTGATCACGATATTGGCGGGGCTATAATGCTCTTTTTGAAAAGAGCTTATATTATGACGGGTGGTATTTCTTACTGTCTCAACTGTCCCGATTACCGGCTCGCCGATCGCCTGATGCGGCCAAAGCAACTCATCCAGGAGCTCATAAACATAGCTTTGCGGAAGGTCTCTATACATCTTCAACTCTTCCAGGATAACCGTCTTCTCTTTTTCAATATCCTCCTGTTTCAGGCACGGAGCAACTACCATATCGGAGAGGATATCAAAGGCTTTAACCATATAGCGGCTGGGTATCTTGACCAGGTAACAGGTAAGCTCTTCGGAGGTAAAACCGTTTAAGACGCCTCCTGCTCCTTCAATTAACTCTTTAATCGCGCGGCAGGAGTATTTTTCGCTTCCCTTAAAAAGCAGGTGCTCTAAGAAATGCGAAATACCTTTATGGGCGGGTTTTTCATAGCGGCCCCCGATATTAATCCAAATCCCCAGAGAGATGCTGCCTACGCCGCTTAAACGCTTGGTAATTATCCTTAAGCCGTTGCCTAATTTACTTTTTCTGAACATTAAAACTTCCTATAAAATTGCCAACTCTTTTTACCAAATCCCGGCGTTTGATGTTCTCCCTTATCTTATTTACGATCGCGCTGCCGACAATTGCGCCATCAGAATATGCCTGTACCTGTTTCAGCTGGGCGGCGTTAGAAATACCAAACCCCACACAAACCGGAATACGCGCCGCTTTCTTAATTTTCGCCAGGTTTGATTTCAGATCCGCTGCCAGCTTATTGCGGCTGCCGGTAACCCCGGTCAAAGAAACATAATAGATAAAACCCCTGGCTGTTTTAGCTATTGACTTGATCCGGGCAGGCGAACTGGTCGGAGCAAGAAAACAAATATTAGCTAAACCTTTCTTATTCGCGTAAGAAATCAACTCCCTTGCTTCCTCGGGAGGCAAATCAGGGATAATCATCCCGTCAACCCCCGCAGCTAAAGCCTTATCCACAAAACGCTTATCCCCAAGGCAAAATATGGGGTTGTAATAACTCATCAGGCAGATTGGCAAGTCCGTATCCTTACGTAAAGACTTTACCAAATCCAGGATCTTTATCAAATTTGTTTTCTTCCTCAGGGAATACATGGAAGACTCCTGGATCACCGGGCCGTCAGCCAGAGGGTCGGAAAAAGGCACTCCCAATTCAATTATGTCCACCCCTTTTTTTTCAAGCTCCAGCACAAGCTTGGCGGTCGTATTTAAATTCGGGTATCCCGCGGTGATAAAAGCGATAAACGCCTTCCTGCCTTTTTTCTTCAACTCCCTAAACTTATTATCAATACGATTCATGCAAATCCTTATCTCCTCTTCCTGAAAGACAGAGGATAACTACCGCGCCCTTCTTTATATTCTTCCCTGCCTTTTTCAAATAAGCAATGGCGTGCGCGGATTCAAGCGCCGGGATTATCCCTTCAACTTCAGATAACAGTTTAAACCCTTCCAGGGCTTCTTTATCGCTGACCGCTACGTAATCGGCCCTCTTGATCTCTTTATAATAAGCATGCTCCGGCCCAACCCCCGGGTAATCCAATCCCGCTGCGATGGAATGCGCGTTTTTAATCTGTCCGAATTTATCTTCCAGGACATCGGATTTACAGCCATGCAAGACTCCGGGTGTGCCGGAGACCAGGCTTGCCGAATGTTTACCCGAAAACAACCCTAACCCAGCAGCTTCTACGCCGATCATTTTCACTGACCTATCTTTAAAGAAAGGATAAAACAGCCCCATAGCATTGCTGCCGCCTCCTACGCAAGCCACGAGGTAATCCGGCAGCCTTTTTTCTTTTTTCAGGATCTGTTGTTTTGCCTCTTTGCCGATTACCGACTGGAAATCACGCACCATAGCCGGATACGGATGCGGCCCGGCAACCGTGCCGATAATATAATAGGTATGGCGTACATTAGTTACCCAATCGCGCAGGGCTTCAGTCATAGCGTCCTTTAAAGTCCTGGTCCCGCTTTTTACCGGGATCACCCGGGCGCCCAACAACTTCATCCGCAAAACATTCAATGCCTGGCGCTGGATATCCTCTTCACCCATATACACATCGCACTTTAAACCGAATAATGCCGCAACCGTTGCGGTAGCCACCCCATGCTGGCCGGCACCTGTCTCGGCGATTACCCTTTTCTTGCCCATCATCTTTGCCAGGATCGCCTGGCCCAAAGTATTATTTATTTTATGGGCGCCGGTGTGTAGAAGATCCTCCCTTTTCAAATAAACCCTCTTTATACCGATATGCCTGCTTAAATTCTTAGCCAGGTATAACGGGGTCGGCCTGCCGGCGTATTCACTAAGATAAGCGGAAAACTCTTCCCGGAATCTTTTGTCTTTTTTAGCCGAGGAATACTTTTTTTCCAGTTCATCCAGGGCATAAATCAATGTTTCGGGAACAAACCTCCCGCCGAAAACTCCGAAATGCCCTGTTTTATCCGGTAAAATCTTTTGTCTCATGGGTAAATCCTTTGGTAGCCCTGCAGTGATCCTCCAACAATATTCTCCCAGAAGGCACGCAAACCCTCCCCTAAATCCTTAAGCATAACCTGGGCATCATGCGCATTTAACGGCAAATAGCAATGCGGCAGGTTCATCCCCATAAACGGGGGCGTGTACATTACATTTTTAAAAAAACCAAAAACCAGGTAAAGGAATATATTAACCAGGATGACAAATATAAGCAATGCCGCCAGGCAGCCTAAAAGACAACTTAAGCCTTTTTTCTTTTTATTCAGGAACTCTCCGCAATACCTGCATTTTACGGCATCATCCTGGATCTCTTCCCTGCAAAATGGGCATTTTTTCATCTTCAAAACAAACCTAACGGCAGCAGCTGTCTAAAAATTCCCTGATCTTACGGTGGTCCTTTTTACCAGGCTCCGACTCTAACGCGCTTGAGGCATCCACCCAATCCGGTTTTAATGATTTGATTACCTTCCCTACGTTGCCAGCAGTCAAGCCACCGGAGATAAAAAACGGACGTTTTATTTTATCCAGTTTTCTTAATAAATTCCAGTTAAACTTTTTACCCGTGCCGCCCGGGCAACCTTTTAAATATGTGTCAAAAAGCATGGCGCATCCCTTATACTCCGATATCTTGGCCAAATCAAGGCCATCCTTGACGGGAAACGCCTTAATAACTTTATAACCTTTGAATTTACGGCAATATGCGGCAGGCTCATGGCCATGGAACTGCAGCATATTTAAACCGCAAAGACGAGCAATCTTTTTTACCGTCTTAATATCCTCGTCTACAAAAACGCCCACGCGGGCGATCTTCTTGGGCAAAATACGCGATATGTTCCTGGCTTTAAGCGGGCTGATATAACGCGGGCTTTTTTTATAAAAAACAAACCCCAGGGCATTTGCCCCGCTGAACAGAACCGCAAGCGCGTCTTCCAAATTAGTTATACCGCAAATCTTTATTTTTACCATACATTAACACTATAAACGTCAGCGGCAGCCTGCCTGCCGGCAGGCAGGGACCCCGAGCACCTACCAACCCATTACCTCCTCTACTTTCTTCTTTACATCTTCGGCTTCCATAAAGACAGTGCCGATTAAGACTGCGCTTGCGCCCAGTATCTTCAGGAATAAAACATCCTGGTAATTCTTAATCCCGCTTTCCACAACCACCACTTTATCGCGGGGGATCAAAGTAAATAACTTCTCGGTAGTCTTAAAATCAACCTCCAGGGTATGCAGATTACGGTTATTTATTCCAATCATGGGGACCTTCAGTTTCAGTATTTTTTTGAGCTCTTTTTCGTCATGCACCTCCACCAGATAATCCATATCCAGGCTGTCTGCAACCTGCATTAGCTCCACCAGTTGATCTTTAGTCAATAAATCCGCGATGAGCAAGACCGCATCCGCCCCCAAATAACGCGATTCATATACCTGATAGCTTTCTAAAATGAAATCTTTTCTTAAAACCGCGGCGGTAATTAATTTCTTTACCTCATTGATATAAAGCGGGCTGCCCCCGAAGAAATCCTCTTCGGTCAAGACAGAAACAGCCTGCACCCCGGCATCCTGGTAGCTTTGGGCGATCTCCTGCAAGTTGAAGTTCTGACGGATCAACCCCTTTGAAGGGGAAGATTGCTTGATCTCGGCAATAAGCGAAATCTGGCGCGGCTTGCTGATCGCCTCTTTGAACGGACGGCATGGCGCAAGGCCGGTTAACTTCGCCTTTAGGTCATCCTCGGAAAGTTGCTGCTTGCATAAAGCGATCCTTTCCTTTTTCTTCGCCACAATCTCTTTTAAAATATCAACCTTAGCCATCTTAGCGCGAATACTCCTTTAATAACTCCAGTTTCTTAGATGCTGCCCCCGAATCAATGGAGTTCTCGGCCAATTTTATCCCTTCGGCAATGCTGCTGGCTTTATCAGCGGCATAAATAGCGCAACCGGCATTCAATAAAACAATATCCCGCGCCCTGCCCTTTTTGCCGCCCAGCACATCCCGGACAATTTCAACATTATCTTCAATTGAACCTCCGGCTAAATCTTCCGGTCTGGCCCTGGACAGGCCAAAATCTTCCGGGCTTATTTCATAGCCCCTGAACGCCCCGTTATTGACTTCGGAAATAAAACTCTTGCCGGTAGTAGTCACTTCATCCAGGCCGTCTGCTCCATGTACCACCAAAACATGCCTTGAGCCCAAATTATATAAAACCTGCGCCAATGGCCCGGTCCATTCAACCGAATATACCCCGATCAGCTGATTAGTCGCGCGCGCAGGGTTGATCAGCGGCCCCAGGATATTAAACATGGTCTTGCCGGAGATCTGCTTTCTTGCCGGCATGACATTTTTCATTGCCGGATGCAGGCTCGGCGCAAACAAAAATGCAATACCGATCTCCTCAAGACATCTCTTTATCTTTGCCTTATCCATATTAATATTTACGCCCAGCGCCTCTAAAATATCCGCGCTGCCGCATTTACTGGATACCGAACGGTTACCGTGCTTGGCTACAGTTATACCTGAACCGCTGGCAACTATCGCGGTAATCGTCGAGATATTAAAGGTCCCCTTTTTGTCTCCCCCTGTTCCGCAGGTATCCAATATACTCTTGGTATCTATGATAATCGGCTCAACATATTTAAGCATTTCTTTTACCGCCGCGGTCAACTCTTCAACTGTCTCGCCTTTTTCGTTCAAGGCAGTAAGGAAGTTGACAATATCAGCCGTATCGGTTACGCCGCTTAAGATCTCACGCATTACCTGCTGCATCTGTCCAGCGGTTAAATCTTTCTTATTAACCAATTGCCCAAGCAGGTCTTTGATCATTTTAACTTGATAAAATTATCCAATATCTGTTTTCCGCTCTTAGTAAGTATGGACTCCGGATGGAACTGCACGCCCCAGACAGGGTATGCCTTATGTTTTAATCCCATAATCTCATCTTCGGCTGTAAAAGCGGTTATCTCAAGGCACTCAGGCAAACTCTTCCTCTCAACCAGTAAAGAATGATAGCGCGTGGCTGTAAAAGGATCGGGGATACCTTTGAAGATATCTTTCCTGTTGTGGTATATCTTTGAGGTCTTGCCGTGCATAAGCTTCTTGGCGCCTACTATCTTGCCCCCAAAAACATACCCGATTGCCTGATGCCCCAGGCAAACCCCCAAGAGGGGGATCTTTGCGCTGAATTCGCGGATAACATCGCAGGATATACCAGCATCCTCCGGCCGGCCCGGCCCAGGCGATATGACAATCTTTGCCGGATGAAGTTTCTTGATATCATCAATGCTTAAGGCGTCATTGCGGTAAACCTTGACCGCCTGGCCCAGCTCACCCAGGTACTGCACAAGGTTATAGGTGAAAGAATCGTAATTATCAATCATTAAAATCATTCTTTTTCTCTCCAAACTTTTGCCCCAAGTTTAACTAATTTCTGCTCAATGTTTTCATACCCCCGCTCCAAGTGATAGATCCTGGAGATGGAGGTCCTGCCGCGCGCAGCTAAGCCCGCCAGGACCAGGCAGGCGGAAGCGCGCAGGTCAGATGCCATTACCGGAGCGCCGGATAAATTTTTTATGCCTTCAACAATAGCATGCGGCCCTTCTCTTTGAATATGCGCGCCCATACGGTTAAGTTCCGAGACATGCATAAACCTGTCGGGGTAGATCTTTTCCGTAATTACACTTATGCCCGGAGTAACCGACATTAAACTCATCATCTGCGCCTGCATATCGGTAGGAAAACCCGGATAAGGAAGCGTGGTTATATTTACTGACTTCAACCTCCTGCTGCCTTTAACGCGCAAAAATCCGTCGGAATGCTCAAGATAGGCGCCTGCCTCATTTAATTTATCAACCAAGGACCCCAGGTGCTGATACTGTACGTTCTTGATTAATATATCCCCTCCGGTAACCAGGGAAGCCAGGATCAATGTTCCGGCTTCAATGCGGTCGGGGATTATAGAATGCGTTGCCCCGTGCAAATGTTTGACCCCTTCTATCTCAATAACCGGAGTGCCGTGCCCCTTGATCTTTGCTCCCATTTTAATCAGGAACTCCGCTAAATCCGATACCTCCGGCTCGCAAGCCGCGGATTCAATTATGGTTTTTCCTTTTGCCAGGACCGCAGCCATCATCACATTATCTGTAGCTAATACTGACGACCCATACACTCCGCCCAGGTAAATATATGAGCCTTTTAATTTATTTGCCTTTGCAACCACATACCCCGAATCAATATCTATATCAACGCCTAAAGCCTTGATCCCCTTAAGGTGCAGGTCTACGGGGCGTACGCCGATAACACAACCGCCGGGCAGGGAGACCTTGGCTTTCTTCAGTTTACCTAAAAGCGGGCCCAAAACGCAGAATGAGGCGCGCATAGTAGACACCAATTTATATTCGGCAATATAGTTCGTATTTTTTCCCGCGCAGACACTGACCCTGCCTTTATCAAACTCGGCAACCTTGCCTAAGGCGCGCAGGATCTTTAACATACTATTGGTATCGCGCAGGTTCGGCACCCCCTTGATTACACAGGGTTCATCAGTAAGCAGGGTTGCCGCCAGAATCGGGAGCACCGCGTTTTTTGCCCCGGAGACCGTAACCTCGCCTTTTAATTTAACCCCGCCTTCAATAACCAGTTTATCCATTTTAAGCTGTCCTTTTCCTGGCCATAACTACGCGTTCAATATTATTATAATCCATAACCGGGCTTAAATGGTCAAAAACTTTCTTATCAAACATCTCTTTGACCAAAACAGCCTGGCCTCTCCCCACTTCAAAGATCAACAAGCCGCCGTCTTTCAAATAAGATGCAGCCTGGCGGGTTATGAGACGGTAAAAATCCAGCCCGTCAGCGCCTGCGCTTAAAGCTATCTGCGGCTCAAACGATATCTCTTTTGCCAGGGCCTGGAATTCTCCGGTTGATACATAAGGCGGGTTGCTGACAATTAAATCAAACTTATCATCCTCTGATTTAAACGCCTCAAAAATATCGCTCCGTATGAACTTGACCCCTGCGTTGTTTGAGCAGGCATTCTCTCTGGCTAACTGCAATGCCGGAATTGATATATCACTGCCCCATACCTCTGAACGGCTCAGGGTTTTAGCTATTGAGACGGCGATACAACCTGAACCTGTGCCAAGGTCAAGGACTTTGGGACAGGCAATACCCGCCTGTTTTAAAGCGTTTATAGCTGTTTCAGCCAAAATCTCTGTTTCCGGCCGGGGAATCAAGGCGCGCTTATCTACTTTAAACTTCAAACCCATAAATTCGGTTTCACCCAGGATATACTGCACGGGTTCGCCAACGGCCCTGCGTTTCAATATCGCAGAAAGCAGCGCGCATTTTTCCTTTTCCAGCCTTGCATTCTTATTCAGGTACAAAGACAGCCGGTCACAATTTAAAACACTGGTTAAAACTAATTCCGCCTCATTCACCCCGTGCCTTCTCCTGTATTCATCATGCTCAATCCTATAACCCGCCATCCTCTAATATTAAACATCAGAAGGTGCGGGACTCATTCTTCTTTTCTTCTTCCGCCTTTAATAGCGCACCTGTCAATTCATCCATCTGTCCCTCCAGGATCGCCTCTAATTGATGCGAGGTAAAATTGATCCTGTGGTCGGTAACCCTGCGATCGGGGAAATTATAGGTACGGATCTTCTCGCTGCGGTCACCGGTACCGATCTGGGTCTTTCTTGCGCTGGATAATTTCTTTGCTTCCGCCTCAATTTTGGACTCCAGGATACGGGCGCGTAACACCCTCATTGCCTTGGCCCTGTTTTTTATCTGCGAACGCTCATCCTGGCAGGCAACCACCGTGCCCGTGGGGACATGCGTAATCCTTACCGCTGAATCCGTCTTCTGCATATGCTGGCCGCCGGGGCCGCTTGAACGGTAAGTATCTATCCTTAAATCCTTCGGCTCAATCACCAGGTCCACCTCTTCCGGTTCGACTAAAACCGCAACCGTAGCGGTAGAAGTATGAATACGGCCCTGCGACTCGGTAGTGGGGACACGCTGCACGCGGTGCACCCCGCTTTCAAATTTCAGGCAGCGGAATGCATCCTTGCCTTTTACGCTGAAAGCAATCTCCTTTACGCCTCCTGCCTCATTAGTGCTGGAAAACATCGGCTCAATCGCCCAGCCTTTATTGTCCGCGTATTTAGAATACATGCGATAAAGGTCAGCCGCAAAAAGCCCCGCTTCATCCCCGCCTGTACCCTGCCTGATCTCCACGATACAGGCCCTGCCGGCATCCTTATCTTCTCCAGCCAGTATTTTCTCCAGCTTCAGCTCTACATCCGCTTTCTTAACAGCCAATTCCTTGATTTCCAGCTGCACCAGTTCTTGAAAATCCTTATCATGCTTCTCTGTCAGCACAACTTCAAGGTCAATAATTTCCTTAAGCAAACTCTTGAGCTGGCGGTATAAAACCACTATTGGCTTTATATCAGAAAGCTCTTTAGCCAGTCTATTATACTGTTCACGGTCGGCAATCAGCTCGTGGCTGGCTAAAAGCTGCTCCAGCTCCTGGTAACGCGCCTCTATTTTTTCCAGTTGTTCATTCATAACCCTACCCTGCATTCTACCTACTATATACTACCTACTGCTTCTTGCCGTACTTCTTCATAAACTTATCCACGCGCCCTGCTGAATCCACTAATTTTTGCTTCCCGGTAAAAAACGGATGGCACCTTGAACAGATCTCAACGCGGATGCTCGGCTTGGTGGAACGGGTACGTACTGTCTCACCGCAGGCGCAGACAATCGTACTTTCTTTGTAATTAGGATGTATCTTCTCTTTCATTTTACTGCCTCCTTTAAATGAGCGCTTGACTTACGAACACGACAGTGTGAGTAAGTCAATGCGCGAATTTATTCCGCCGAATATGCCAAAATTCTCTACGATAATTTTGGCATAGGTTCTGAGGCGGAATCTTACTTCTGATTCATGCTGTTTAAGAATTCTTCGTTATTCTTGGTCTTGCTTAGTTTCTCTATCAACAACTCCATAGCTTCCACATTATTTAATTCATTCAACACTTTTCGTAAGATCCATGTCTTCTGCAGCACATCCGGCTTAACCAGAAGCTCTTCATGGCGGGTATTGGAACGCTTAATATCAATTGCCGGGTAAATCCTGCGCTGGAACAGGTTGCGGTCAAGCTGGGTCTCCATATTGCCTGTACCTTTGAACTCTTCAAAGATAACTTCATCCATACGGCTTCCGGTATCCACCAGGGCGGTTGCGATAATCGTCAAACTTCCGCCTTCATCTACCGCGCGCGCTGCGCCAAAAAACCTTTTGGGTTTCTGTAGGGCGTTGGAATCAATTCCTCCTGAAAGCACCTTTCCACTGTGCGGGACCACAGAGTTATAGGCGCGCGCCAGGCGGGTAATGCTATCCAAAAGGATCACTACATCGCGCTTGTGTTCGACCAGCCGTTTTGCCTTTTCCAGGACGATCTCGGCTACCTGCACGTGGCGTTCCGGCGGCTCATCAAAGGTAGAAGAGATCACCTCGCCCTTGACATTACGCTGCATATCGGTAACCTCTTCCGGCCGCTCGTCGATTAAAAGAACGATTAAGACAACATCCGGGTTATTGCCGGTGATGGCATTGGCGATCTTCTGTAATAAAACTGTCTTGCCGCTGTAAGGCTGGGCAACAATTAATCCGCGCTGGCCTTTCCCGATAGGAGTAAGCAAGCCCATAATACGCATGGATATCTCATCCGGTTTGGTCTCCATATTAAAGGGCTGGCGCGGGTAAACAGGTGTAAGGTTATCAAAAAGCACTTTTTCCTTCACCTCTTCGGGGTTCTCGAAATTGACCGCTTCCACTTTAAGCAGGGCAAAATATTTTTCCCCTTCTTTCGGAGGGCGAATCTGCCCGCTGACCGTATCCCCGGTACGCAGCTCAAATTTCCTGATCTGCGACGGAGAGATATATATATCGTCGGGGCAGGGAAGATAGTTGTAATTCGGGCTCCTTAAGAAACCGAAACCTTCGGAGAGGATCTCTAATACCCCTTCCCCGAACATCAACCCTTCCTTCTCTGCCTGGGCCTGAAGTATCTTAAAAATTAAATCCTGTTTTTTTAAGCCGCTGGTGCCGTTAGCATTTAACTCTTTGGCCAGTTTATTCAACTCGCCGATCTTCATCTCTTTAAGGTTCTTAATATCTAATTTCTCCACAAATTCCTCCTTTAGTTTTTATCCGGGAAAATTTGAACACCTGTAAGTTTCTATCCAGTGAAACCCTTGCGCGGATTTGGAAGGGCCTCCTGAACTTCAGCGAACAAGACTCCTCCTTATTTCAAAAACCTGTTTCCGGGTTTTACTGATTTCTCCGCTGTTATCTATTATAAAATCCGCAAGGCGCAATTTTGCGTTTTGCGAAATCTGATATTTCATTCTCCGGGAAATTTCGTTTTTACTTAAACCCAGCCTTTTCCGGCTGCGCTCAACCCTCTCTTTGCGCCCGGCAGTAACCACTACCAATTTATCAACCATTTTCCTTAACCCTGCTTCAATAATCAGGGCGGCATCCAGGATCACAAGCTTCTTTCCGGAATTCTTAACACGCTGTTTAATCTCGGCAATAAGCGCTTTATGGACAATACCGTTAAGCCTGTTTAAGGCAGCTTTATCCGCAAAAGCTGCCTTAGCCAACTTAAAGCGGTCAATAGTTTTATCGTCTTTCAGTACGCCTTCTCCAAAAGAAGAAACAACCCTCTTGTAAACAACGCTTCCTGCCCCAAGCAACTCGTGCGCCAGTTTATCCGCGTCAATAAGCTGGCAGTCTTTTGTTTTCAGCATCCCGGCGACGGTGCTCTTTCCGGACCCCATGCAGCCGGTAATCCCTAAAACTAACTTATTTTTCTTTTGCTTGTTCATATAACTGGATATATTTACCGGCAGAAGCCTCCCAGGAAAAATTGCATTTCATGGCATTTTTTATAAGACTCGCCCATTTCATCTTGTCTTTAAAGGCAACTGTCGCTTTTTCAACTGCCCTGATAAACTCTGCCTTTGTATAGCCGGTAAAAAGAAAACCATTATCCTTATCAACCGTATCCGCCAGGCCGCCGGTCTTAAAAACCAGGGGGATTGAGCCATAGCGCAGGCTGATCAGCTGCCCGAGCCCGCACGGCTCATATTTTGAAAGCATAAAAAAAATATCGCTTCCGGCATAGATCTTATGCGCCAGAGGATCATCGAATTTCAAATTTAATGAGATCATTTTCGGGTATTTTTTCTTCGCCGCCTCAAGCAGCCGATGATATTTCAACTCTCCCATACCCAGGATAACCAGCTGTGCTCCGATTTTATTTATCTCTTCCAGGCCGCGCAGGAGGATATCAAAACCTTTTGCCTCCACCAGGCGCGAAACAATCCCAAAAACAGGTATATCCTTATTTACGGCAAGAGCGCATCTTGCCTGCAGATCTTCCTTGTTCAAGCTTTTATCTTCTATGTCTCTGACAGAATAGTTCTGCGCGATAAACTTATCCATAACCGGGTCCCAGACAGAATAGTCCAGGCCGTTAATTATCCCGCTTAAGACATCCTTGCGCTGTTTCAAGAGTCCGCCTAAACCAAAACCCAGCTCCTCCGTCTGGATCTCCTTCGCGTAAGTTGGGCTGACCGTATTGATAAAATCGGAAAAAATTATCCCTCCCTTTAAAAGATTAACCCGGTTATAAAATTCCAGCCCGGAAACGCTAAAAAGGCTATTCTCTAAACCAAGTTTTGCAAATTCGCTCCCGGGGAATAGCCCCTGATAGCCGAGATTATGGATAGTCAGGATACTTTTCATCCCGGAATAAAAATGGTCTTTAGAATATAAGTTTTTCAAATAAACAGCCGCAAGGGATGCCTGCCAATCGTGTAAATGCAGGATATCGGCGCGAAAATTTATCTCCTTGAATAAGTCCAGCGAACGGCGGCAGAAAAAAGCGAACCTCTCCAGGTTATCTTTATAATCCCCGCCCTTGTCCACATAGAGTCCTTCACGGTTGAAATACGGATCATTCTCTATAAAATAAACTTTTATCCCCTTTCCGATCTTCGCGGAGGAAATATCCTTGGAAACCCTGGAAACACTGAACTTCCTTTCTTTTACGCATTTATAGCGGGGCATAATAATAATCACCTCTTGCCCGTGATCCTCTAAAGCTAAAGGCAAAGCACCCACCACATCGGCCAGTCCGCCGGTCTTAGCAAAAGGCACTGCCTCGGAAGCCAACATGGCTATTTTCATTCAATAGTCTCCCTGACTGCCGGACAGGCAAGCATATCCAGCCAGTTCTTACCTTTCTTCATATCTATCCTTATCGGCACATCAAGCTTCTTTACCTGTTCCATTTTTTCTTTTACCAGCCTGGTTAAGCTGCCCAGTTCAGTTACCGGCAGTTCAAAAACCAGCTCATCGTGGATCTGCAGGATCATCTTGCTTTTTAAGCTGTTGTTATTGATCTCTTCGGATATCCTGACCATTGCCAGTTTAATCAAATCACTGGCAGTACCTTGAATAGGGGTATTTACCGCCTGCCGTTCGGCAAACTGCCGAATACCCATATTTTTGCTGTTGATCTCCGGAATATACCTTCTCCTGCCCATCAGTGTCGTGACAAACCCCTCGCTCCTTGCCTTGTTGATCTGCGCGTCAATAAAATCCCTTACTTTTGGGTAACGTAAAAAATAAGCGTCAATAAAATCCTGCGCCTGGTTAACCGGAATCCCCAAGTCCCTGCTTAAGCCATAAGCGCTCTGGCCGTAGATGATGCCGAAGTTCACCCTTTTAGCGACTTCGCGCATGCTCTCAACGACATCCTCTTCGGCAATGTTATAGATCAAGGAGGCGGTCAAACGGTGCACATCCTGGTTTTCATGGAAAGCCTTAACCAAAGTTTTGTCACCGCAAAGGTGAGCCAGCACCCTTAATTCTATCTGCGAATAATCACAAGATAAAAGGCAGTTATCTTTTCCGGAAGCAATAATCGCCTGACGTATCTTGCTGCCGATCTCTGTCTTAACCGGAATATTCTGTAAATTAGGATTGCTTGAACTAAGCCTTCCGGTTTCAGTCCCTGTCTGATTAAAAGACGTATGCACCCTGTCCGTTTCAGGATCTACCAGTTTAGGCAGGGCGTCGACATAAGTATTCTTTAATTTGGTCAACTGCCGGTACTCCAATAACAGCGCCGGAAGCACATGCTTACCGCTTAAACGCTTAAGCACCTCTTCATCGGTAGAAGGCCCGGTCTTCGTCTTTTTGATTACCGGCAGAGCCAGCTTCTCAAACAAAACCTGGCCCAGTTGTTTCGGTGAATTAATGTTAAATTGCGTGCCGCTTGCCTCATAGATATCCGCGATCAGCTTTATCAGCCTCTTTTCAATATCCCGTGAGAGTCCTTTAAGTAATTTTAAATCCAGTTTTATGCCGTGCTGCTCCATTTGCGCAAGCACGCTGACCAAAGGCATCTCAAGTTCAACAAAAAGAGGCAATAGGCCTTTTTCTTCCAAAGCCCCCTTGAGCACCGGTTTTAACTTAAGCACCAGGGCCAAAGCGTTTTTTCCTTCCAGGTTCTCCTGGCGGATAAATTCACCAAGGTTTTCCAGTACCAAATCTACGAGCGCGTAACTTGAGCGCGATGGGTTCAGCAAATAAGCGGCGATCATAACATCAAAATCAAGGCCGTTTAAGATCAGGCCCTGCTTAAAAAGAGAAACCTTCAGCTTCTTAAGGTCGTACCCGGACTTCTTTATCCGGTCATCGCTCATTGCCTCTTCCAGTTCTTTACCCGGAAGTTGAGCGCTGAATATCTTATCCCCCATGCTCAAGAATAAATCCTCCGCCTTCGTGCCATAGAGAGCAATCTCTTTGACATTTCTCAACAGGCCTTTTAATTCTGCCGGGCCGGGGTTATCTAATTTAACCTCAAGCAGGTCATCCTGGTTGCCGGGAAGCTCTTTAAGCAGGCTCTTAAACTCTAATCTTTTGAAGATATTGCCCAGCTGCCTGTAATCCGGGGTCCCAAGCCCAAGCTTTTTTAAATTCAGCTCCATGCCCACCTTTTCATCCAGGTTGACCAACTCTCTATTCAATTTTATACGCTCAAGATGTTCCGCTATCGCCTCCCTGGTCTTTTCCGGCTCAACTTTTGCAACATTCTTAATCAGCTTATCCAAAGAACCAAATTCAGAGATAAGCCTTCCTGCTGTTTTTTCGCCTATACCGGGGACTCCCGGGATATTATCCGCGTCATCACCCATCAGCGCGATGATGTCGGCGGTCATCTTCGGGCTGACCCCAAAAACCTCTTTCACTTTTTCCGTATCGTAAAGCACCCCGTTATCCTTATAAGGGTTAAACACGCAGATGCGGCTGCTTACTAATTGCAGTATATCTTTATCGCTGCTTACGATCGTAACGCGCATCTTTTTGGCCTCAGCCTTCCGGGCAAGCTCGGCGATAATATCATCCGCCTCAAAACCTTTCTTTTCAAAGATCGGAATGCCGTATGCGCTGATCACCTCCTTGATTATAGGCATCTGGCTGCTTAAGCCATCGGGCATCGGCGGCCTGTGCATTTTGTACTGCGCAAACTTCTCAAGGCGAAAGGTATCCCGCGAGACATCAAAACAGCAGATCAAGTAATCCGGTTTCTGCTCCTTTAAAATCTTATTCAGGATATTTATGAACCCGTAAATTGCGTTTGTAGGCTGGCCGGAGGAAGTGCTCAAACCGCTTAAGGCATAAAAAGCCCGGTAGCAAAATGCGGTAGCATCAACTAAAAATAAATTTTTATCAGCCATGACTAAATATGGAGCCTGCCCTAAATTCCCAAGGGCGGAATACTTGAGCGGTTAAAATCATCTATGCTATAGATAATGCAATTTTTAACCGCGAAAGTATAAAAGGAATTCAATATAGGGAAAGGTTTCTTGCAGTACGCTTCTAGCGCGACAAAGCTCTTAACTCTGCCTTCTCAATAAATGCCTCGATTTCCTGGTTATCCTGGTCAAAAGTCTGGGCGTCTAAGGCCTCCTTGATCGCCGTGGCCAAATCTCCTTTTGCAAAACTCTGTTTGGCTTTATTAAAGTGGTCACGGGCAAGCGCCTTATCATCTCTATCAAGCGAAGATCTATATTCTGAAACATCTTTGATTAAACCCAATACCTCTGCTTCCTGGGTATCGGTAATCGGGCTGCTGGATACAACCGCCCGGATATCCTTGACCCGCTCAGACGCCTTTTTCTTCCAGGAGTCATCATCCGGGCCTAACTCTGCGCGTTTTGACCAGTAAAATTCCGCTTTCTCCAGGTTGCGCTGCTTTTCATAAAAAAGCGCTAAGTTAACATAGGCGCCTAATAATGTAGGGTCAAGTTTAAGCGCCTTAAGGTAACTCTCCTCCGCCCGCTCGGGGAAACCCGCTGCTTCATAAATAACCCCCAGGTCCTTATAAGCATTGGCTGCTCCGGGCTCTGCATCTATCTTTTCAATAAAGGCATTGATCTCGGGGCTATTCCGGTCTAAAATCTGGGCTTCAAATGCTTCTTTCAGCGCAGGGGTAAATTTCTTTTTCTTATAATACTGGTTGGCCCTGCGTAAACGGTTCTGCGCCTGCTTCTTATCAGCCTTACTAAACGCGGTTTTATACGCTGAAACATCCTTGATTAACCCCAGCACATCTTCTTCAATGGCATCAGCAACCGGCCTGTTTGATAAAACCGCGCGGATATCCTTGAAGCGGGTAGCTGCCTTCTGTGTCCAGGGATCGTCGTAAGAACCTAATTCCGCCCTTTTAGCCCAATAGAAAGCCGCCCTCTCCAAATCACGCTGCTCTTCGTAAAGAAGGGCGATATTGGTATAGGCGCTTAAATAACCGGGGTCAGCCTTGATCGCCCTGAAATAGCTGTCTTTTGCACGATCGGGATAACCGGTTGCTTCGTAAATAACCCCTAAATCATTATAAGCAACCGCGTAACCGGGGTCTATGGCAATGGCTTTCTGGTATAAACTCATGGCGTCAGCCAAATTACCCATCCGCTGTTTTTGCAGGCCCTCCTCACGATATTCCCTGGCCTGGCTCGGGAACTCTCCTAAGGATTCTTGATTGCCGGCAGGAGTATCCAGTTCGTCCTGGGCAAAAATCAGCCCGCCAAAACAGGAAACACATATTGAAATAATTATAATAAATGTTAATTTAGGCAGGAGACGGATATCCATTTTTATTGCATTAATTATATACACTTAATATGCCCACGTCAAGAAATATCTGTTTCAAATAATCGGTTCCATGCTTAATGCCGGGTGCGCTACCTTGTTTAAAAATGTTAAAAGCTCTTCGGAGCTGACTGCGGCTGTTTCATCGGCAATCTTATCCAACAAATCCGGCTCTCCGATCTCTACGGCCCTCTTTTTCAGCCTTTCTGCCAGCATCTCTTTCAGTTCTTTAGGCATCCAGACCACCCTCTTTAATCCGCCTTCGGCCGAAATAAATTTTTTACTTGTGATATATAATTTCCCCACGCCTAAAAAACCGGGGGTCTGCACTCCCCCTCCGACGGAACCGGCTAAAGTGGTAAAACTCATCCCCGAAGGGGTAAGCCCGGAGTAATCCCGGTGCACGATCATCACTCCGTTTGCTTCAGGGACAATAGCCACAATGCATTCAAAGCATCCGCAGGATGACTGCGGGCCTTCCATCAAAGAATACATGCTTACCGTATCAATAGTATTATTTGATTTCTGTTTCACGAATTGATTGACATTGTCCCATTGCCCGAGCCTGGCATCTAAAATATTGCCCTTCTCAACCGGCTGGTTCGGCCCGGTAGGAGTGATTTCAAAAGAAGCCTTTGCGTCAAGCCAGGAATATGCCCCGCATAAACCTAAACGTTCAGGGGTAACAATGCAAATATGGTTTGGGGCAAAAGACTGGCATAACAAACATGAGTAAAACGTATCCACGCTTTCATCGGTCATGCCGGCAAGCCGTTCATCGCGTTCATCAAAAACCTTCTGCGCATTAACAATCAGGCTGTCCACATCCGCCTGGGTAGTATAAAGCCTGACCTGCACTTTATCTACTATGGCGCTATACTCCTGATGCAGCATAGCATGTAGTATAACCCCCAGGTGTTTAAGTCTGAAACCTTTGGCATAGGCATCTTTGGAGATCCTGATCCAAACCATATCCCGCTGCCCCATATGCATAAGCCCCATGGCATAGTTTACAAAACGGTGTATCTGGCGCTCCAGGATCGGCTCAAAATCTTTTTGCATTTTACGGCCAAAGACATCAACCGCGATCGCCAGGGGCAGTGATTTTGACCCCTGGGTAAGCTGGTCTATATCCGGCCCGGTCAATTCTACGTTTCCGTCAAGAACATCGGCCTCATCTTTAATACTTAAGAATTCAATGGCTGCGCTGGCCTTTCCTCCAAACTCAACAGCTAATTGCTCCCTGCGCACGCGTTCGCCTTCAAAAGCCGCAGCGTACGGCACAGGCACATTCACCTCGGACATCTTTACTTTTATCCCGCGGGTAAGCAAGCATTTCGAGGGTAGTTTTTGGTAATCTTTCTCCGTAACTAAAGCCTCAAATAAAGTCGTATCAATTTTAGGCAATTGCGGCACATCTAAATCCGTAATAATAGGCAGGCCAAAAGCAAGGGCGCCTAAGCCGGTAGCCACTATAACTTCATCAACGTGGCCAAGCAGCAGGACAAATGCCGGCACGCGCTTACGTATATAATCCGCAACCTCTTCCCATTGTCCGGATTTAAACCCTCCGTAAATAAGCGGGGCGCGCGCGGCAAAGTTTACCGCATAGATGGCGGACAAATAATCTTCTCCTAGTTCAACAATATAATTCTCTAAGCCCAGCCCAATACCCTTATTTTCAAGCTGCTGCTTAAAAGTAACACCATTCACATTTCCCGCCAGCAGGCAGACAATACTCTTGGACTGGAAGTTACGGATTAAATCCACGGCCTTCTGTTCATCCCCGGCCGGGCCGAGGATTACGGCGATCCCGCTGATCCTGCCATCAACTAATTGCAGGCCCAATGACCTTAGGATTTTATCCGGGATAAAACCCGAGCCGCCCTTGGGGTGCTCCTGATTCAACACCGCCAGGGCTGCTAAAATCTCTTCGCAGATTAAAGTAGCTACCCCTTTATTTAAAATCCCGCCTAAGCTGTTAATAATCAGGCCTCCGGAAGTTGCCCGGCCTTTAGCCAGCATCTCTGCCTGAGAAAACGCGCGCAAGCAGTCTCCCAGGGTCTTTACCTCAATATTCAATAAAGCATTGATCAAAGGCAAATAGTAGTTTGTCTCGGGAAATTCAATCTTTCCACCCTGGCCTTTTTGGACAATCGCCTTATCTAAAGCCTGGCGGGTAATACCCAATACCGCCTCCGTGCCCTTAGTCCCAAGCTGCAGAAGTAAATCAGACATATCTTCTCCCTTGTTCAAATCCTGCGTTTTATCGGGGATTGTTTTATCCACAAATAAAACCAGGCATACGCCCACGGCTTTCCCGTTTTTAAATTTAACCGCCTCTGCCCTGCCCTCTCCCACAATCTCCTGGATAGGGCTGCTGATAATCTCAATACCATCCGGCAGCTCTTTTTGAAGGTTATCCTGGCTGACAACCTTGATCCTGACTTTATATTTATCGCGGATTGACTCGGCCAGGTTAAAGGCTAAATTTAGCGGGCCGTCAATGCAAACAGTATCGTTAATATGATACTCATCCAGCTTTTTGAAATCATCTTCGGAAGCCAGTAAAATTACCCCCTTTTTCCTGGCTCCGGGTATCTGCGGCAAGTTTGAGGTCTTCATAATCCGGATGCCTCTAAAACCTGCGGCACGATTTTGTTCCAGCCGATAGGCATAATATGGATCCCCCGGCACATGGGTTTTAATTCCTTGATCAACCGGCTGGCAATTTTAATTGAAGCAGCCGCTTTATCTTTGGCTTCTTCCATTTCTTTAATCAGTTCATCCGGGACAAATACCCCGGCTACATGCTTATTCATAAAACGGGCCATCCCCGCTGATTTCAATAAAACGATCCCCGCCATAACCGGCACCTTTAAATGCCTTGTCCTGGCAACAAAGTTTTCAAATGCCTTTATATCATAGACCGCCTGGGTCTGAAAGAATTCGGCCCCGGCGGAAATCTTTTTCTCCATCTTCATGATCTGCGGCTCTAAAGGGTCAGCTCCCGGGTTGACTACCGCGCCAAGGCAAAACTTCGGCGCATCACCTTCAAGCTTATTCTCTTTCATATCCTGTCCGGACTCAAGCTTTCTTGCTACCTGTAATAACTGCACTGAATCCAAATCAAAAACAGGCTTGGCTTCCGGATGGTCGCCCAGGGCCGGATGGTCGCCGGTCAAAATTGAAACATTCCGAATCCCCAGTGCGGCAGCGGATAATAAATCCGATTGCAGTGCCAGGCGGTTGCGGTCACGGCAGGTCAGCTGGTAAATCGGCTCAAAACCTTTTTGCTTAAGCAGGCAGCTGACGGCAAGAGAACCCAGGCGCATAACCGAACTCTGCAGGTCAGTAACATTTATCGCGTCCGCCTTTGATAGAAAAAGCTCTGCCTCGGCAAGCAGATGGTCCGTATGTATGCCTTTGGCCGGGCCAACCTCTGAAGTAAGCAGGAATTTCCCCGCCAGTATTTTTTCTTTGAATGTCATGGTAGTTGGATCCTAACGCGTCTGTCTTGTTTTGTTTCTCGCCTATTACGCCCCGGGGTCCTGCCTTTGGAGCATGCCCATTATTTATGATTGCTGGGCAAAGGCCGGTTGTTTCCTGCTTTCCAGGTAACGATAGACAAAAACATAGGCTAATATAGTTACGGGAATAGCCACAAGTATGCCTACGAATAAAGCTAAAAAGCCCAGCAATATTACACCCAACAAAAGTAACCAGAACAGGAAAAGGTTAAAAGCATTTCCCTTGGTCAGCTTCATG
This sequence comes from Candidatus Omnitrophota bacterium, assembly GCA_028716965.1. GTDB lineage: Bacteria > Omnitrophota > Gorgyraeia > Gygaellales > Profunditerraquicolaceae > UBA6249. Next base: position 105,216 of record JAQUOV010000004.1, on the reverse strand, counting down.
CTTTCCTTAAGGGAATCAATTATCCCCATTTTCTTATCCACGATAAGATACAGATAAAGGCCCATCCTGATCATTACTATGATCCCGGGTACGATCAAAAGGATAAGACCGGCCAATACCGCAAGAAAGTAAAGGATGGAGGCGACAAAATAATTAAGGGCCTGCTCACCTCCGCAGTAAAACATCCCGGCGATGCTGAACTTTTCTCCGGCGTAAATCTTCAGCCCTATCCTGGTCACTCCCATGGTAATAACCATATTAACCAGCGTTGCGCAGAGGCTTAAAAGAAAAGAAATCACGGGCATGGTTTTCTCTAAGTTCTTGGCGGAAGAATTAAGAATACCGACGATTGCCACCCAGATGATGGTAATAATGACCAGGCTCCAGAAGTTTTCTTTAACCTTGCGCCATCCGAAATTTACCGCCGCTCCAAAAGGGAATTTATCCATTTCCATTACGAGCCTCCTTTCGATTTTATCTATTGCTGCGCTTTGGCTGCTTCTGCTAAATTACGCATCAGCATTGTTACGGTCAGCGGCCCCACGCCCCCGGGCACGGGAGTAATATATGCGGCGCGCTTCTGTGCCTCTTCAAACTCCACATCACCGACGATCTTATCGCCGACCCTGTTTATACCCACGTCAATAACAATAGCGCCCTGTTTAATCCAGCTGCCCTTGATCAAACCGGCCTTCCCTACTGCGACAATTAAAACCTCGGCTCTTCTTACATGCTCCTCAAGTTTTCCTGCCCGGCTGGTCCCGATATGGCAAACAGTCAGCGTAGCAAATTTATCTAATAACAAAAGCGCAAGCGGCTTGCCTACAATCTCGCTATGGCCGACAAGGACTACTTCCTTTCCGTATAAATCTGTACCGGTAGAGTTCAATAGTTCCATTACCGCCCCGGCCGTGCAAGGGGCGATCCTTGCCTTGCCCAGCAAGAGCTTGCCGATATTAACCGGATGCATACCCTCTACATCTTTATCCGGGCAGATATGCCCGCTGATCTTCTGATAGTCTATTTGCGCAGGAAGCGGCAGTTGAACAATGACGCCGTTAACCGACTTATCCGAATTTAATTCTTCTATAAATCCAACTAATTTGCCTTCTGATGTATCCGGGCCCAGCTTAGAGAACCGGTAATCTATCCCCAGCTCCTCGGCGACTTTCTTCTGTGATTTTACATAAGCCTCGGATCCGGCATTTTCGCCTGCCATCACGCTTGCCAGTGCCGGCTTAAAACCCAGAGATTGCACCGACTGCTTTATCTGCTCTTTGATTTTTTCAGCTACCGGCTTACCCTCTAATAATTTTGCCAATGCTGTCCTCCGTATTCCTGCGGATCCTCTGGATAATCCTGTTTTTCTGATTCAGCTCTTTCCTTACGCCTTGAGTCAATTTTTTCTGAGCCAGGGTTTTTAAATTAATCTCCACATTAAAACAGGCTGCAACAAATGCCGACTCAAAGAAAACGGCCGCTACCGCCACATCGCTTAACAAATTGGCGTTGCCTTTTTTTATTAACGGCGGGCATAATTTTGCCGCTTCGCAACAGAGCCTTGCCAGCATCAACGGTATATCCAATGCCTGGCGCGCATCCTTGCTCTGATAGGCGACAACATCCAAATCCACCAGCTCCAAAAAATCTTTTCTTAATTTCTCGGATTTTACCAGGATCCCCTTTAGCTGCGTCTCAAATGCAGCATATGCGGGCTTGCCCAAAGTAAAGTTAACCACCATGCTGATTAAACCGGCTCCCATAGCCGCGTTTAAGGCTGCCGCAGAACCTCCTCCGGGAGCGGGAAGCTTGGCGGAAAGGTCGTCCAAATATTTAATTAAACTCTGTTTTTTATATTCCATGGCCTTAAACGGTAAAGAAAGGAGTTAATTCAAACGCGTTTTCAATCAATTCAATCCCAGGCAAATCTTCCGTATACAAGAGCGATACTACATCAAAGCGCGCCTGGCGCTCTAAAAGATTATTTTCTTTCAAATAACAGATTGCCGTCTTGCAGATCTGCCTTTGCTTGGCCGCAGAAACAGCTTCAGAGGGCTGGCCGAACAGCTTTGAATGCCTGGCCTTTACCTCTACAAAACAAATAACTCCTTTGTGCTCTGCGATTATATCTATTTCGCCAAACTTGCTTTTATAATTACGCCTGGTAACCCTGTAACCCCGGGCCTTTATGAATTTCACAGCCTCATCTTCAGCTTGCTTACCAAATTCTAAATTCTTTCCAGGCACTTTAAAAAACTCTTCCGGTGAATGGCCGAAGGGCCGATCTTTTTTAAGATCATGCGGTGCTCGGCTGTAGGGTAACCTTTATGTTTATCAAAATTATACGCGGGGTAAATTTTGTGGTACTTTTCCATAAGCGCATCCCTGTGCACCTTAGCCAGGATAGAAGAAGCAGCTACGCTTAAAGACTTGGCATCCCCTTTGACAATGCTCCGATAAGGAAGGCCTAATTCAAACTTCATATTACCGTCAATAAGTATGAATGCCCGTTTTAGCTCTGCGGACCCCAACTGCCTGCATAGCTTTGAAAGTGCTTTGCGCATAGCCAGCTTTGCAGCCTGCAGGATATTCATCCGGTCAATCTGCTTATGGCTTACTGCCGCAATCGCATATATAGATTTATTTTTTATTTCAAAGAACGCGTTTTTTCTTTTTGCGGGGCTTAATTTTTTGGAATCATCAATACGGTTGTTGAAACAAAATCCCTTCAGCAGCACTGCCGCAGCCACTACCGGCCCGGCCAAAGGCCCCCTGCCTGCCTCGTCTACGCCGATAACCAGATCATACCCTTTATCTTTTAGTCTTTTCTCGTATCGCAGCACTAATTTGCTTTTGTTTCTTTGCTTTCTATCTTGGTGGCATGCTTGCCGATCTTGCTTCTTAAATAATAAAGCTTGGCCCTCTTTACCTTTCCCGAACGGATAATTTCAATGCGCTCAATAGTAGGGGAATAAAGCGGGAAGACGCGCTCAATCCCTTCGCCGAAAGAAATCTTCCTTACCGTAAAATTAAGCTTTATACCTGAACCGCTTTTTGCAATTACCACCCCCTCAAACGGATGCAGGCGGAATTTATCCACCCCTTCGGGGATCCTGGTGAACACCTTCACCGTGTCCCCGATATTAAACTGCGGCATATCTTTCTTCGTAAAAGATGATTCAATTGTTTTAATATCCATTACTGTTGCCTCCTTTAAATGAGCGCTTGATACTTGACAAACCTGTCAAGTATCAAAGCGTGAATTTTGAGCACCCTATGCCCTTGTTTAACGAAATCCGCCGAACAAGTGAGGCGGAATCTTAACCCTATTTTTTTAATAAATCCGGTCTTCTTTGCCTGGTGCGTTTAAGCGCCTCGGCCTTACGCCATGCGCTGATTTTATCGTGAGCCCCGGAAACCAGGACCTCCGGGACCGACCACTTTCTAAACTTAGCCGGCCTGCTGTATTGCGGATATTCTAATAGATTACCTTCGAATGACTCAAAATTCAAGGAATTTTTATCCCCCAAAACACCTGGGATCAACCTGACTATGCTGTCCACTAAAACCATGGCGGCAAGTTCACCTCCGGTCAAAACATAATCCCCTATTGAAAGTTCTTCATCAGCCAAATACTGCCTGACTCTTTCATCTACCCCCTCGTAACGGCCGCAAATAAATATCAAATTGCTGCACTTGGATAATCTCCTGGCACAAGCATGGTTAAAACTCTTTCCTTGAGGGCAGAGCAAAATTACCCTGCTCCTACCCTTAATCTTTCTCTTGATTGCCGCAACCGCCCTGAAGATAGGTTCTGCCTGCAAGATCATTCCCGAACCGCCTCCGAAAGGCCGGTCGTCAACCTTATGGTGCTTATCCAAAGAGTAAGGCCTTAAATCATGGACAAAAATATCCACCTTGCCTTTTTGCTGCGCGCGCTTGATGATAGACTCATCCAAAACGGCAGAAAACATACCCGGGAAAATAGTAATTATATCTATGCGCATATCTGGTTATTGTAGCCGCTTAAAAAGATCTGTTTAAACTGGCTGAACTTATCCTCTTTTATCGCCTGCCGGATCTGGCGCATTAAATCCAGGAAGAAATAGACATTATGAAAACTAAGCAAAATCAACCCCAGCATCTCCTTAGCATTGAATAAATGCCTAAGGTACGCCCGGGAAAAATTCTTACAGACATAACAGCCGCATTTGGCATCCAGCTGCCGGAAATCTTCGGCATAGGAAGAGTTACGGATGATCACCTTGCCGCTGCTTGTAAAAGCCGTACCGTTCCTGCCGTAACGCGTGGGGATTACGCAATCAAACATATCCACGCCGCGGTCCACGGCTTCTACTATATCAAACGGATAGCCGATACCCATGGCATAACGCGGTTTATCTTCCGGGAGCAAGCCGCTGACCAGCTCAATGATATTATATATTAAATTGCTGGACTCGCCAACAGAAACTCCGCCGATGGAATAACCGTCAAAATCCATATCAACCATGCGCCCGGCGCAATCTTTGCGCAGGTCCTCATAAGTAGCCCCCTGAATAATTCCAAACAATGCCTGTTTTTCTTTATGATAGGCCTCTTTTGACCTTTTTGCCCAGGCAAGCGTCCTCTCCATTGCTATTTTTGACTGGTCGCGCGTACATGGATAATGCACGCATTCATCAAGCGGCATGATGATATCCGAACCTAAATCCTCCTGGATCTTAATTACGTCTTCGGGGGTAAGGAAATGCTTCAGGCCGTCTATATGCGACTGAAATTCTACGCCCCGGTCATGCATTTTGCGGAAAAGCGCAAGGCTAAAGATCTGGTACCCTCCGCTATCCGTTAGTATCGGCTTATCCCAGCCCATAAATTTGTGCAAGCCGCCGGCCTTCTTAACCGTCTCTATGCCCGGACGCAGAAACACATGATAAGCATTTGACAAAATTATCTGCGCCCCCGCCTCCTCCACATCCTTAAGCATGAGGCCTTTAATCGTAGCATGCGTGCCTACGGGCATAAATGCGGGAGTATCAATCTCCCCATGCGCAGTTACCAGCTTTCCCAACCTAGCTTTACTATTTTTGTCTTTATGAATTAAAGTAAACATACTTTCCCAATATTAACGCGTCTGTCTTGTCTTGTTTCCCGCAGGGACGCTCGTTTGCCCCGGCGAGGCAAACTTCGCTCGGGTTTCGGCCTCGCTCTACCTACTTCGTATATAGCCGGGTAACCTTGCCCGCTCGGCCTGCAAACGCCCTGCTTGGAAACAATCCAAGCCATCCGCTATACAAATCAAAAATCGTCACCCTTATTTCTTTGCTAGTTGCCAATAAAAATACCAGTTATCATTCTTTATTGCATCTTTTCTGTTAAGTAATCCTACTGCAGTATGCGGTAATATTCCAAGACTAGCTGATACTAAAATTTGAGCGGAATTTGGCAATACACCCGTATAAGCACCAATTCCAAGTATAGACCCAACCATCAACCCCCTTTGCAACGCCTTCTTCAATTGATCACCTGTATAATGATTTATCTTGGCATTAAGACGATTTAAATTTTTGCTAATCTCCTGTCTAATGAAAACATTCAATTGTGAATTCTTATCATTTGTCTGGCTTCCATTACCTAATCTAATTTCTTTAATAACTTTATTAATTTCCTTCCGAAAATTCTGAAACTCCTCGGGTTGCTTATGCCTTGCCTTTATTAAACTACCTAAATTGATATCATCAAAATTAATAAACGGTATTTCGTGTTTTTTGTTATCTTTACCCATTATTAATTGATTAAAAATACTCGCTTCTAGTTCATTTGTAACTAAAGCGTTTAATCCATGTCGGCTTTTATATGGCAAATATAAAATCGCATTACTGATTAGATCGTATATAATATTGTCAGGCAGACCAAATTTCATAAAGTCATTAAATGTTACACGGCTATTTCTTAATTTTTTTAATTTATTTGGTATTTTTAACATATTTATTACCATGGGATGAGCATCTGGAATTAGATTGAGGTTCCCTTCATAAAATACCTCCCAATGGTCTCTATCGAATTTTAGACTGCCTGTAAATTCATTTTTCATTAGCTCATAGAAGTACTTTTTCTTTAGCAAAATCAGTTTCTCGGTTTCGTTTATCGATTTTGTTAATTGCCTTTTACAATGCTTACATACAGTTACCCATCTAGGTAAATTAATCAGTACACCCATGTCCAAAAGACTAACAATGTAATATATGTAAAGTAAATCTGAGCAATAATTAGATCTTAATACCGACGTATCTCTACTGGGTTCTATATTTGCAATGCGCTCTAAAGGATTATCTATAAACACTCTATCGGACAAAAGCAAAGATGACTTTAGTGTTTTTTGAATCCGATTGATACGGCATTCAGGAGAAGAACAGAATTGAGATAATCCAACAGCGGATGTGCTCAAATAAACAGACTCTGTTAATATTTCACTACTGCGATATGCATTTTTTTCAATTTCTAAATATAAAGATAGTATAAATTCATATATTTCGGACAAAGAGAAATTATAGCATTTCTTTATTATGTCTTTTCCGGAATGAATAGAATTTTTCTTAAAGATATTTTTCAGCTTATCCATGATATTCTTAACTCGTGATTCTATATCACTAAACGCCAATTGCGAGTTTGCCGCGAATGTCAATTCTATCTATAGATATTTTGTCGAGGGATATTGTGGAGCGTGCATTAGAAAATTTTCGGCAAAAGAGTGCGAGGAATTACGTCGAGCGGAGGCAGAATCTTACCAGCGTAAGTATACTGTAGCCGTAGCGAGACGTAAACCGAAGCACTCGGCGAAAATTTTCGCACGCGAACAATATCCCGAGAGCAAAATATCAAAGAATCAACATTGCGTCGCCGTAGCTGTAAAACCTGTATTTCTTTTCCACCGCTTCCTGATACGCCTTCTTCATCAGCTTCTCCCCGCCAAAGGCGCAGACCAGCATAAAAAGCGTAGTCATCGGCAGATGAAAATTGGTCAACAGGCAATCAACTAATTTAAACTTATAACCCGGATAAATAAACAAATCCGTATTCCCTTCCCTGCGGCCTGTGGCAAAAGTCTCAAGTGTCCTTAAAGCAGTAGTGCCTACGGCAATTATGCGGCCTTTATCATCGACGGCCTGCCTGATTTTGGCAACCGCCTCATCAGGCACCTGGAAATATTCCGGCTCCATTTTATGCTCAAGGATATTCTCGCATCTTACCGGGCGGAACGTGCCTAAGCCGACATGTAAAGTTATATAAGCCAGGTTGACGCCTTGCGCGCAGATATCCTCAAGCAGCTTTGGCGTAAAATGCAAGCCGGCAGTAGGTGACGCAAGCGCGCCTTCATTCTTAGCATAAACCGTCTGGTAATAAACCTTGTCCGAATCAATGGGTTCACGTTTTATGTAAGGAGGCAAAGGTACGACGCCGTAATCGTAAATTACATCCGCATCGGGCTGCTTAAAACTTATCTGTCCCCGTGCACTCAAAATACCGGTAATCTTGCCGCCGGCAAAAATGATCTTCTCACCGGCCTTTGTGCGGCTGGGCTGGACCAGGCAGGAAAATGTTGAGCCGTTTATACGCCGGGTCAATAAAATTTCAACCTTGCCTCCGGTTGTTTTATTCCCCATTAAACGGCAATGCAAGACCTTGGTGTCATTAAGGACCAATAAATCTTTTTCTTTAAAAAAACTCCCCACATCCCTGAATACGGCATGAGTGATCCTGCCCTTCTGCCTGTCCACAATCAGGAGCCTGGCCTCTTCTCTATTCTCCAGGGGATGCTGGGCAATCAGCTCTTTAGGAAGCGGATAATCGAATTCACTAAGTTTAAGCATTATTGATATGAAGGCTGGCTAAAAACTAAGCTTCAAGATACGGTTTTTAATTCAAATACCCGATCACCTGGTCAGTCAGATCATCAATTGAAAAAAGGACTATGCCGTCAGGAGCAAAATCAGTGATCATCCGGTATTGATTGAAGAACAGGTCCGGGTTGTTTTTCATTAAGAACAGGCCTATGCCTATATACACCTTTCCTTTACCGCGGTGCCCGAGGCTGGACTTAACTATCTCTTTGGCAAACTGGTTATCTTTCGTGTAGGACATCAATACTACATAATCAACAATACCATCTTCCAGCCAGGCTGACCAGTCCTGGAAGGCATTGGCATATGCGCGTTCAGTAAGCGGGATAACCGCGCAGGAAAGCTCCAAATCCGCGGACTTGACCTTAACCAGGTTTGAAATTTTACGCAACAGCTCCGTAACCTGCTGGCGTTTCCAGTTATCCCAGGCAAGATAATCGTCTTCGCTATTCATCGTGTCAAGCGGGTTCAACCCCGTCTTGTCCCTGAAACGTTCTACATTCTTTACCCCATAGCCATAAGTTAAACCGAATTTCTTGAACCTTGACCCGGGCACAAACGGCACAGGCGACGGGTAGCGGATGTAATCCAGGTGCACACCGCTGATCAGCGGATAGCGGTTGATGATCTCATTGATGATATTTAAAATATACTCTTCTATCCTGGGGTCTCCGGGCTCTAAGAATATCTGGTCCTCTCTTAAATAATATTTATCCAGCTCCGTGTTAGAATCGGTTTTAGACTCCCGCTTGTACTGGTCCAGGGTCAAAATAGACCTTCCGTATTTCTTCAGGATATCCGCGTTTTCATTCTTGCCCAGGCTTAAAACATTTACCCAGGCAAAAACCTTGATCTTATTCCCCTGGGCCTCCCTTAGCAGTAAATCCAAAGTGTCCATTCCCGCTTCTTTAACCATAGCGTCATATTTACTTTTATCGCAGATATTGGAATCGTAATAGGCGTTGCCTGACTGGAAAAACTGCAGGTAGATCTCATTTATCTTCGCCTTCTTACAGCGGGCAATCAGGCCCTCTACTTTATCCTTTGAATAAAGCACATTCTTTCTTGAAAATACCGAAATCCAGATACCCCGCGCAGGTGACTGTTGAACCGGGCCCTCTTTATCCTGGGCAAAAAGATGGCTGGCGCCAAACAGACAACCGGCTAACAGTAATATTAATATTTTTTTTCTCATTTTTTTATCTTGGCGCGCCTTTCAATTTCAGAATAACTGCAACCGCAATATTTCTGGCAATAGATCCCCCTGCTCCTGGCCTCTTCATGGGCTGACCTGAACCCGGGGCGGAAATCTTCGTAATAGAAATCTACCCCTGCTTCTTTGGCAGCCTGATTGCCTAAACACTTAAGCGATTCCTGGTCCTGATACGGGCTGACTAACAAAGTTGAGCTAAATGCCTCAAAACCGTTCTTCCCGGCATAAAGAGCTGTTTCAAGCAGGCGCAGCCTCCAACAATCCAGGCAGCGTTGCGCAGCGGCTGCATCGACGTTAATTGCCCGGAAGAATTCAGATGGCAAATATTCAGGATACTCTGTCTCAAGCTGCAATTCTTTACTCAAAACAACAACAGCCTCTTTGCGCCTATTGAATTCGCTGACAGGATGAATATTGGGATTATAGAAAAATCCTTTTACCTTAAAACCTTGTTCATTCAGCCTTTTTAAAGGATAAATCAGGCATGGCGCGCAGCAGATATGCAGTAGGATCTTCATCTCCGGCGGCTAAAAGATCTCCTCTTGATGCTCTTTGCTAAACTTTAGACCAAAGTGCTCAAACGCCTTTTTTGTGGCCAATCTTCCCCGAGAGGTGCGTTTTAGGTACCCCGCCTTTAAAAGATACGGTTCAACTGTATCGGCGATAGTATCCACCTCTTCATTTAAGCTGGCAGCCAGAGATTCAACCCCCACCGGGCCGCCGCCAAAAGAATCAAGGATCAGCTTTAACACTTTCCGGTCCAGATCATCAAAACCCGCATGGTCTATGCCAAGTTCATCAAGTATTTTAGATGCCTGCTGCTGGTCCACCTGCTTAAGCTTAAGCACCTGGGCATAGTCGCGTACCCGGCGTAAAAGACGGTTGGCAATGCGCGGGGTACCCCTTGCGCGGCGGGCAATTTCAAGGCAGGCATCCTCGTCAATCAGCACTGCCAATAACGCGCTTGAGTTCTTTATGATCCTGGCCAGTTCTTCTATTTTATAGAAATCCAGGCTGTAAAATATCCCGAACCTTCCCCTTAGCGGTGCGGCCAAAAGCCCTGTGCGCGTAGTGGCGCCGATTAAGGTAAAAGGCTTAAGGTTGAACTTGATAGTCTTGGCATATGGGCCTTTATCAATCACAAAATCAATCTGGAAATTTTCCATTGCCGGGTATAAGAACTCTTCAACTACCTTGGACATGCGATGGATTTCGTCGATAAAAAGGATATCTCCGGCTTCCAGGTTGGTGAGGATGCCGATCAGGTCCCCGGCACGCTCAATAGCAGGGCCGCTGGTAGCAGTGATCTTAGCGCCCATTTCATGCGCGATAATATGCGATAAAGAAGTCTTGCCCAGCCCCGGGGGGCCGCTTAAAAGCACATGCTCCAGCGGCTCTTTCCTCTGCTTGGCTGCCTGTATGGCTATTTTCAGGTTATCCACGATATCTTTGTGGCCGACAAAATCAGAAAACTTCTTTGGCCTTAAGGATATGTTTAAAACCACATCTTCTTCGGATTCCTTGATATCGGCAATAACCGGATTAGCCTTAAGCAGGGTCCGCCTGGTCTCTTCGCTCATAGGGAATGATATTCTCCTTGTTCCTCGATATAATTATATCTTCAAATGCCGCATCCTGCCTGGCAACGATCTCTTTCATTTTTGTTAATTCCAGGATCGCCAGGAAGATTACGACTATTTCCAGCTTGTCTTTTGATTTATTGAATAAAGTAGAAAGTTTGACATCTGCCTCAAGCAATAAAAGATGCAGTATATCATGGACCTTCTGCTCAACCGTAAACTGGTCCTTGATTACCTCATAAAATACTTCTTTGGGAACATCTTTTAAGGCCCGGGAAAAAGCATTAATCAGGTCAAATATGCTGGCCTCAAAATATTTATCTTCCCCCTTCTCGGGCGCCTGGGAATCCAGAGGCGCCTCTGTCTTCTGGCGCTTGAAGACATCCTGCTGGCTAAGCTCCCTTTCCCTTAAATCCTCGGCGATCTGCTTGAATTTTTCATACTCCAGCAGCCTTTTCACCAGTTCTGCGCGCGGGTCCTCCTGTTCTTCTTCGGCCGGAGTTTCGCTTGCCGGCAGCAGCATCTTGGATTTTATTTGCATCAGGGTAGCGGCCATCACCAGGAAATCCCCTACGATATCCAGGTCCAGAAGCTGCATAAAATTAATATACTCCAGGTATTGCTGGGTAACCTTTGCTATAGGGATATCGTAAATATTAAGGTGGTCTTTCTTGACCAGGTAAAGAAGCAGGTCAAGCGGGCCTTCAAACATCTCTAAATGTATTTTATAGTTCATATTATAATTTCAGTAAGCCCTTTACCTCATGGATAGTCTTTTTAGCAAGGCCAGACGCCTTTAAGCTGCCCGCAGAGATAATATCCTGGATAAGCTTTTTATCCTTAAGCAATGCCTTCCTTTTTTCCCGGATAGGGGCCAATAAATTAATTATTTTATCCGCCAGCTCTTTCTTGCAGGTGGTGCAACCGATTGAGGATTTAGAGCAGCGCTCTTGGCCTTCCTGTTTCATTTCCGGGAAGAATATAGAATAATAATTAAAAACATTGCATTTATGCGGATGGCCGGGATCGCTTAGGCGTATACGCAGCGGGTCGGTTATCATATTCTGTACTTTTTTGCGGATATCTTCAGGCTCTTCGGATAACCCGATATAATTATTATAGCTCTTGCTCATTTTACGGCCGTCTAATCCCAGGAGCCGGGGAGCTTCTGTAAGTAAAGCTTTCGGCTCGGGAAAACAATCCGCCTTATAAAGATGGTTGAATTTACGCACGATCTGGCGAGTCAATTCCAGATGCGGCAGCTGATCTTCTCCCACGGGCACGGCATCGGCCTTATAGAGCAGGATGTCTGCAGCCTGCAAAACCGGATAACCCAAAAAGGCATAGGTGCTTAAGTCCCTGTTGGTCACCTCGCGCAGCTGTTCTTTATAGGTAGGGCAGCGCTCCAATAGCCCAAGCGGGGTAATCAATGAAAGGATAAAATAAAGCTCAAGGTGTTCCGGCACCTGCGACTGGATAAAAATCGTGGATTTTTCAGGGTCTATGCCGCAGGAAAGCCAATCAATAATATTATCCAGCGTGTTTGCCTTAAGGCTGCAGGGGTTTTCATACTCCGACATAAGCGCATGCCAGTCAGCAACCATAAAAAAACACTCGTATTCGCCTTGAAGTTTTGTCCAATTGGCTAATGCGCCGACCAGATGCCCCAGGTGCAGCTTGCCTGTAGGCCGCATACCGCTTAATATTCTCTTCTTCACCCCGCACCTTCTCTCTTATCTATTCTTTTAACCTCACACCTAATAATATTTAAATTACAATAAGGTGCGGGGTTCATAGTTTCCTGGCGATCTTTTCTATTTCATATGCCTCAATAACATCACCCTCCATCAGCTGGTCAAAACCGCTGATAGCTATCCCGCACTCAAACCCTTCGGCGACATCGCGCACATCATCCTTAAAACGCTTCAGGCTTGAAAGCTTGCCTTCAAAGACAACCTCGCCATTACGCACCAGCGCCACCAGGCTGTTACGGTTAATCTTGCCCTTGGTTACGATGCAGCCGGCGATCAACCCGGAACGGGAAAGCTTAAACATCTTCTTAACCTCCGCCTTGCCTAAAAACACTCTTTTCAGCTTAGGGTCAAGCATGCCTTCCACAGCGGCTTTTATATCATTGGCCAGCTCATAGATTATATTGTATATTTTTACTTCAATCCCCTCCTTGGAGATCAACTCTTTAGCTAACTCATCAGCGCTGACATTAAAGCCTACGATCAAGGCATCGGAGGCTACCGCCAGGATTACATCTGAATTATTAATATTGCCTACTCCGGTATGGATCACATCAATCTTTATTTCAGAGACATTTAACTTATCCAGCGTATCCTTGATTGCTTCCAGCGACCCCTGGACATCAGATTTAATAATCAGCTTTAATTCTTTGATCTTCCCCTCGGCAATTTGAGTATGCAGGTCTTCCAGGCTTACCCTTTTTACGCTCTTTATCTGCTGCTGCCTCTCTTTTTCCACGCGCGCCTGGACTAAACCCTTGGCCTGCTTTTCATCTTCAATCACAAAAAACTGCTCGCCTACCTGGGGGATCCCGCTTACCCCCAATACCTCAACGGGAGAAGCAGGTCCGACAACAGTCACTGACTGCCCGCGGTCATCCAGCATCGCCCTGATCTTTCCGTAAAGATTACCCACAATTATATTCTGGTTAAGGTGTAAAGTTCCGTTTTGCACAAGAAGCGTAGCTACCGGCCCTCTGCCCTTAGCCATTTTTGCCTCAACTACCACACCGCAAGCCAGGCGGCTGGGGTTTGCTTTTAACTCCATGATCTCCGCCTGCAAAAGGATCATTTCAAGCAGATTATCTATTCCCGAACCTGTCTTGGCGGATACAGGCACAGTGATCGTCTTTCCGCCCCAATCTTCAGCTGTCAGGCCGGCTTGAGATAACTGTTTCTTGACCATCTCTATATTTGCCTGCGGCTTATCTATCTTATTTATGGCTACAATAATAGATACTCCTGCAGCCCGGGCATGGTCAATTGCCTCCTGGGTCTGCGGCATAATCCCGTCGTCTGCGGCAACAACCAAAACTACGATGTCGGTAATCCGCGCGCCGCGGGCGCGCATAGCGGTAAATGCTTCATGGCCGGGCGTATCCAAGAAAGTAATTGCACCCTCGGGGAGGCTGACCCGGTAAGCGCCGATATGCTGGGTAATCCCTCCGTGCTCGCCTTCTGCAACCTTGGTTTTACGTATGGCATCAAGAAGAGAGGTCTTACCGTGATCAACATGCCCCATAAAAGTAACGATGGGAGAACGCTTATTAAGCTGACCGGGCTTATCTTTTTCTTTATGCTCCTGCAAGGCTGATTCTTCGGCACCAAGGGCTTTCTTGATCCTGCAGTCATACTTTAAACACAGTTTATTTACGGCTCCTTCATCCAAAAACTGGTTGATCCCGACCATCATCCCCATATTCATAAAATGCTTTATGAGAACACTTGATTTCTCCTGTAATTTTACGGACAAATCTTTAAGCGTAATCGGCAGCTCAATCTCAATCTCCCTGCTCGGGACAGTTTCAACTTTGGCTTCAGGGGCGGGTTCCGGTTTTACCTCATGGGCTACCCTGGCTTTAACCTCGGGGCCATGGACCGGCCTTACTTCTTCCTTATGCGCAGTCTCTGCCGGATGAACCGGTGCGCGCTCCGCGCGCTTCTGCACAGGCTTAATCTCTATTTTAGGCTCGGCCTTCGGCTCATGTTTTACCGCATGTTTGATTGCCGGCTTTACTTCTTCCTTTTTCTTCTTAACGGCATCTTTAGTTTTAAGCGGCTTAACCACAGCTTTGGGTTTCAAGGCATGGCCTTTAGAAGCAATTTTGTGAGCCGGTGCGCGCTCCGCGCGCTTCTGCGCGGCGGCCTTAGGCTTAGCTGTTTTCTTTACTGCTGCTTTCTCTTTCTTTCCCTTGGGCATAATATCTCCCCCTGACTGCCTAAAAAACAGTCTTTTATATTAATAACTAAATTAGTTTCTTTGCCTCCGAAAATATTTTTTGCGCCTTCTTCTCTCCGATGCCTTTTATTTTTACCAACCCCTCTTCCTTAATCTTGATAATATCACTGATGCTCTTAACACCCGCCTCTTTTAAGCTTTCTATAATCTTATCCCCGACGCCAGAGAGGCTTTCTAAAGCATCTTCTTTTCCGGCTGTTCTCTTCGTTTCTTTCTTCTTAGCTGCTTTTTTAGTTTCTTTCTTGGCTGTCTTCTTTGCCTTCTTTGCCTTAGGTTCATCCTGCCGGGCTTCCTTTGTTTCCGCTTCAACTGCCTTGCCTTCCACTTTTCCACCCAAGGCTTCAGCAGCAATCATACCCTTGGTCCTTATATCCAGTTCCCAGCCCACCAGGCGGGAAGCCAAACGCACATTCTGGCCGTGTTTGCCTATGCTCAAAGAAAGCTGGTCATCATCCACAATAACCTCTGCCTTCATCTTCTCCCTGTCCAATTTTATCTCAGAAACCTTAGCCGGAGAAAGGGCTGCCTTGATATATTCACGCACATCATCATTAAAACGCACTATATCAATCTTTTCTCCCTGCAGTTCATTGACGATATTTCTTACGCGGTTTCCGCGCATACCCACACAGGCGCCCACTGAATCAACCTTATCATTCTTTGAACAGACTGAAATCTTTGTGCGCTCCCCGGCCTGGCGGGATATCGCCTTTATCTCCACGATCCCCTCGTAAATCTCGGGGACCTCCAATTCAAATAACTCCTTAACTAAATTAGGATGCGCGCGCGACAAGATGATCTGCGGCCCCTTGACATCTTTCTTCACCTCAACAACATAAGCGCGGATGCGCTGCCCTTGTTTAAATTCTTCCTTAGGGGATTGTTCGCGTTTAAGCAGGATGCCCTCGGCCTTGCCTAACAGGTCAACAATCACATTCCCCTTTTCAAAACGGTAAACCGTACCGCTGACGATCTCTCCTACGCGGCTCTGGAACTCGCCAAAAACCACATCCTTCTCCGCCTCGCGCATCTTCTGGATAATTACCTGCCTGGCGGTGGATGCGGCAATACGCCCAAAATCAATATTGGTTACCTTCTCGTTATTACGAAAAGCGCTGATCTCACCCGTAGAACGGTCAATCTCAACCCTAAACTCCTCATCCGGTTTTAGATCAATCACTCTTTTGGCAGCGCTAAGCATAGCGCTTTCCACTGCCTCAAGCATAACCTCTTTCTTAATGCCCTTTTCACGCTCAATTTGTTCAATAATTGCCAAAAGTTCATGACTCATTTTAACTCTCCATTTTAATGTACGGATTAATCCCGCCTGTATAGTACTTTTCGAATAAAACTACTAACACTTAAAAACAGGATACTTTCTTTAAATTACCAGTTTTGCCTTGTTTATTTTAATTAACGGGATCTCTAAAATCCCGCCTGCCTGGCCGATGAATACGGCTGTTTCATCAACCCTGCTGACTATCCCTTTCCATTCACATTTCCCGTTTATTAAATCATTGAGGAAAAATACCGCTTCTTTATTCAAGCAACGTATAAAATCCTCTTTTGTCTTTAAAGGCCGGTCAAGGCCCGGAGAAGAAACCTCTAAGCTGTATCGGCCGGATAATATATTTTTTTCATCCAAAGACCGGCGGACCAGGCGGTTCAGCAGGCTGCATTCTTCCAGGCTGATACCTCCCTGCGGCCTGTCCGCAAGCAGGCTCATTAATAAACCCGGGCCATCCTGCCTGAAAACAAGGTCCACCAAGACAAAGCCTTGCGCAGCAATCAGCTCTCTAATTAATGCGCCTATTTCATTCTTTAATACCTGATAATCCATGTATATTAGTTAAACGCTTTATCTCTGCAAGCGCCTGGCTCCTGGGGCAGATTATTTTTTCCTTGCTGGCGCGTACCTTGATTTCTACAGTATTATCTTTAATGGCGTTGCGGCCGATAATTACCTGTAGCGGTATCCCCAAAAGGTCCGCATCCTTGAATTTAATCCCTGCCCGTTCGTCACGGTCATCCAGCAGCGCTTCTTTACCCGCATCAATAACCTGGCAATAAAAATCTTTAGCTAATCCCATAATATCGTTATCCGTTGCATCCAGGGGAAGGATAATCACATCAAAAGGAGCTACCTCCGCTGGCCAGATAATCCCCTCGCTGTCATTATTCTGCTCAATAACTGCCGAAACCAGGCGTGATACGCCGATACCATAACAGCCCATAATAACCGGCTTAAGCTTACCGCTGGCGTCGGAGAAGTTCGCCTGGATTGCCTGGCTGTATTTTGTGCCCAACTTAAAGATGTGCCCGACCTCAATGCAATTTAACTTTTCCATTTCTATTTTGCATTTTGGGCATTCCAGGCTGTCTGCCTCTTTAAAGGCCCTTGAACCCGCACACTTTGAGCAAGATAAAACAATATCTTCACCATCCTTGCTGGGGACCATGAATTCATGCGAAACCTTTCCTCCCATCACCCCTGAATCCGCCTCGGTAATGATTATCTTTAAACCCAGCCGCAAAAATATATTCTTATAGGCGCCGAACATTGCCTGATAATTCTTATCCAGGCCTGCTTCATCCTGGTCAAAGCTATAAGCATCCTTCATAATGAATTCACAGGCGCGGATCAAACCGAAACGCGGGCGGATCTCATCGCGGAATTTAGTCTGGATCTGATATAAAACCAGGGGAAGCTGCCTGTAGCTGGAAACCTGACTTCTTACTAAATCCGTGATCGCCTCTTCGTGCGTCGGCCCCAGGCAGATACTCCTGCCCCGGCGGTCCTTAAAACCAAACATCACCTGGCCCAGGTCTTTGTCCCTTCCGGTCTTCTGCCAAAGCTCAAGCGGCTGTAAAGCCGGAAGCAGTAATTCACTGGCGCCGCAGGCATTCATCTCCTGCCGGATAATCTCCTGGATATTCTCCAGGACCTTTAACCCTAAAGGAAGATAAGAATATACGCCGGCCATCAGCATGCGCACGAGGCCTGCGCGAAGCAGCAGCTTATGGCTGGTTGATTCCGCTTCCTGCGGGTTTTCTTTTAATGTCGGGATAAAGCTCTTGCTCCAAAACATATCAATCCTTATTAAAGATATCTCTAATAATCACTTTGTCGCGGATAATATTTCTTAGCGCTTGATGGGCCACGACTTACCCCTGGATTCCATTTCTTTCAATATAACGGGCACACAATCACCCGGCGTTACCTTCCTGACCACTTTACCGTACCTGAATAACACCCCCTCTTTTTTGCCAAAAGCAATCCCGATATCCGCTTCTTTAGCCTCTCCCGGGCCGTTAACCACGCACCCCATTATAGCCAGCTTCATCGGCCGGGACAATGGCCTGCGGCTAATAGACGACAACTTACCTTCCAATTCCTTTACTATACCGACCAAATTAACCTTGCAACGCCCGCAAGTAGGGCAACTGATGATCTGCGGCCCGAATCTACGCAGCCCCAGGGACTCTAATATGCATTTAGCCGCCCTGACTTCTTCTACCGGCTCTTCAGTCAAAGATACCCTTATTGTATCACCTATACCCTCCAAAAGTAAAGCCCCTAAAGTTACGCTGGATTTAATAATCCCGCTGTAAACAGAACCTGTAGCGGTCAGGCCAAGATGCAAAGGGTAAGCGCAAAGCCTGGAAACCTTGCGATAAGCGGCAAGAGTATCCAGTACATTGTTGGCCTTAAGCGAAATTACTATATCCTTGAATTTAAAACCCTCAATCACCTTTACATAACCCATGCAGGCAGAGACTAATTTATCGCTCATTGAAGTTTTCTTCCGGACTGTATCTTTTACCGAGCCGGAATTAAGCCCTATACGCAGGGGGATCCTGGCTGCTTTTAATGCCGAGACAACCTGCGCGATCTGCTGCTTCTTATCAATATTGCCGGGATTAAGCCTTATCTTATCCGCTCCATTCTCAATAGCGGCAATAGCAAGGCGCCAATCAAAATGGATATCCGCCACCAGCGGGATCTTTACCTTAGCCTTAATCCGCTTTAAAGAGGCGGCATCTTCAAAATCATTGATTGCCAGGCGCACAATCTGGCAACCTGCATCTTTTAACCGATTAATCTGCATAACGGTATTTTCTACGTCGCTTGTCCTGGTCTTGGTCATTGACTGGATGGCTACCGGGTTAGACCCACCGATCAAAAGGTTGCCGATTCTTACGACCTTGGATTTTCTTCTTATAATGCCCATATTACCTGCCCATAAATTTGCTGATCTTATCCCCGTAAAGCCTCAATATATCATTATAAGTAACCAGCAAGGCTATTGTAATCATAAGCGTAAAGCCGATGTTGTTCACTACGTGCTCCGCCTTGACTCCCAGCGCCTTCTTCCTTAATTTCTCCAACCCCAGTAAAAATATATGCCCGCCGTCAAGAATAGGCAAAGGCAGGAGATTGAATATGGCCAGGCTTATACTTAATACCGCAATCAGATGCATAACCGCGATGATCCCCAGCTTTGCCGTCCTGGATGTAATATAAAATATACCCAGCGGCCCGGTCACTGAATCACGCATGGAGATCTTGCCGTTGAGCAGCCGCCATAGCCCCTTATAAGTTAAAACGGTAAGATTCAGGGTTTTCTTAACCCCAAGATAAGCCGATTCAAGAAAACCGTGCCTGACCTCAACAATCTCATCAAAAGGAGTAATCCCGATAATACCTAAAGACTGCTTACCGCCTAATTCATCGCCTAAAACCTTATCTTTAATCAATACCTTGAAATTCAGCTCCCGGTTATTTCGCAAAACCGAAAGCTCCACGTTTTCTTTTGCTTTCCTTTTCTGGATTTGGCTCTGCAGGTCATCCCATAAATCAACCTTCTTTCCGTCAATGGCAATAATTTTATCTCCTACCGCCAAGCCCGCCTCTTTAGCGCCGTAACCGTCAATTAAACCCCCGACCTTACTGGTCAGGTTGGGATAACCCGCAAAGAAAATGCACCAAAAGAACAAGAAACCGAGCAGATAATTTAAAAACGGCCCAAAAAAGATGATCTGAAAGCGCCTTCCGGCTCCTTTAGCAAAATACTCATCATCTTTTCCTTTGTATTCCAACCGGCTGTCTCCGGCCATCTTTACGTAGCCGCCTAAAGGGATCAGGCTTATACTGTATTCGGTATCATTTTTCTTCTTTTTAAAAATCTGGGGGCCAAACCCCAGGGAAAAAGTTTCAACACGCACCCCATTCTTGCGCGCGGCAATAAAATGCCCGAATTCATGCACAATAATAAGCAGGCTTAGAATTAAAATAAAAATAAGGGTAGCAAGCATCTTTAATCCAAAATTATCCGGCCAGGCAAACAGCCTCTTCCCTGGCCCAGGCATCGGCAGCCATTATCTGTGTAAGATCAGGATCAGCTATCCTTCTGTGGCGCCGCATCACTTTTTCTACTATTTCCGGTATAGACAAAAAATCAATCCGTTTGTTTAAAAAGCTATGTACACTGACTTCATTAGCCGCGTTTAAAACCGCAGGCATAGTACCTAAATCTTCCGCCGCCCTGTAGGCAAGTTTTAAGCAGGGGAACTTATCGCTGTCCGGTTTTTCAAAATGCAATTCGCTGAGACGGTAAAAATCAATCCCCTCCAGGCTGTTAACCAGGCGCTGCGGATAGGATAGGGCATATTGTATGGGTATACGCATATCCGCGGCTGAAAGCTGGGCCATAATGACGCCGTCGTTAAACTCAACCATGGAGTGGATCAATGCCTCGGGGTGGATCAAGACCTTAATTTTTTCCGGCCGCAAACTGAATAAGAACATTGTTTCAAGTACCTCCAGCCCCTTATTCATCAAGGTCGCCGAATCAACCGTTATCTTTCTACCCATCTTCCAGCGGGGGTGCCGCAACACATGCTCCAGGCTGACCTTTTTAAATTTACTGGCCGGCAGGTTCCTGAAGGGGCCGCCGGAAGCAGTAAGGTATACCTTCCTGACATCGGAGTGCCGAAAACCTCCCAGGCTCTGCCAAATGGCTGACTGCTCGCTGTCAACCGGCAGGACCCTGGCCTTATATTTCTTCGCCAGGCGCATAACCAAAGGACCGGCCATCACCAAAGCTTCTTTATTAGCTAAAGCAATATCTTTTCCGCTCCTGATTGCGCTAATCAATGGGTTAAGCGCGGCAGAACCGGAGATGGCAAACATCACCAGATCAATCTGCCTGTCTTTAACCATTTCATGCAAACCTTCTTCTGCGCAAAGCACCTTTACAGATGAGCCTAAATCAGAGCGCAATTTACAGGCTGCCTGTCCATCTCTCACGCATACAAGGCGCGGTTTAAATTCTTCTATCTGCTGTCTTAGCTTAACGATATCCGAATTGACGCTTAAAGCTTCAACCTTGAATTGCCGCGGCAAGCTTCTTATGACTGAAAGCGTACTCTGGCCGATAGAGCCGCTGGAACCTAAGATCGCGATTCTCTTCACTCGCACCTTCCCGTATATTTATATTAGTTAGCTTAAACCCCGCACTTTCTGACTATAAATAAGAGACAGGATTTATCTTACCGTTACGCTAAGATAGAAATAAAATACCGGGGCGCTGAATAACAGGCTGTCAATCTGGTCCAATACACCGCCCATACCCGGGAAGATACTGCCCGAATCTTTAATCTGGCAGTCGCGCTTAAGCAATGACTCGGAAAGATCCCCCAATTGGCCAAGCACACCTAAACCAATTGCGGTTAACAAAAGTTGCCCATAGCCAAATGGCAAGAACGGTTTGCTGACCAAGGCGCCCAAAACACTGAATAATAACCCGCCAAGAGACCCCTCAATGGTCTTCTTCGGGCTGATATGCTGCATTAGGGGGTTCTTCCCCCAACGGCTTCCCACCAGGAATGCCCCGATATCCCCCAACTTGACAATCAACAATAAAGCTACCAGGAAACCAAACCCTCCGGAAAGGTAGCGTATCTTTATAATAAAACTAAAGAACCAGGAAACATAAAGTATGCCGAAGAGCGTAGTGGATATATCTACGATCACCCCGGAGGAATCCCGGCGCTTAAATTGCATAATCAGGATAAAGAACAAGGCCAGGACAATAAAGAGCAGCTCCCAGCTTTTTGTCGGCTCAAACCTGAACATGATGGATAAAGGAATAATTGCCCCCATGCCGATACCGAAATACTTGTAGATATTGATCCCTTTTTTCTCAAGCATCACAAAATATTCATACAATCCGGCGATAATAAAAATAGTAGCCACCAATGCGCAGAGCCAGTCAAGAAAGATCACTGCCGAAATAATACTGATAAGTACAGCTGAACTGATTACTCTTTTAAGCAACATTTAAACCTCCAAACCTGCGCTCCCTCTTTTGATACTCTCTGATGGCTTCCCTTAACTCTTCAATACCGAAATCCGGCCAGTATTTCTTGGAAAAATAAAGTTCGGAGTATGAAAGTTGCCAGAGCATAAAGTTGCTGATGCGCATCTCTTCGCTGGTGCGGATCAGAAGGTCAGGGTCAGGGATATCCGCGGCATAAAAATAACCGCTGAATTGCTCCGCCTCCAGGCTCTCAAGCTCGGAGTTTGCGGCCAATACATCCCTGGCAAACCGCTTCGCGGCGTCCACGATCTCCTGCCTGCCGCCGTAATTTATAGCTAAAACAACTTTTAACCCGGTGTTGGCGCTGGTCTTCTCCTGGGCTTTCTTAATCTTAGCCTGAAGGTATAAGGGAATAGGGTCGCCCCTGCCGATAACCATAAAACGCATATTATTCTTATGCAATTCTATGACCTCTTTATCCAGGAAATTGCCCAGATAACGCATCAGGACGTTAACCTCGTTTCTCGGCCGGGACCAATTCTCCGTTGAAAAAGCAAAGAATGTAACTGCCTGAATACCTAATTGGCTGGCTCCGCGAATGATCTCTCTTACGCGCTTTATCCCCTCCCGGTGCCCGGCAGTACGGCTTAAGCCCTTTTCTTTTGCCCAGCGGCCGTTACCATCCATAATAAAAGCGATATGTTTGGGGATCTTGAGATTATCCTGCATGCTACTGATGTACCTGGTAATCTATATTAGGAAAGAGGTTATCTTTATACTCAATATCCGACAGCCAATTCTCGTTAATATTATTAGACTTTACATCTTCATAAATCCTGTTGAACCTTAAGAGGTGATCTTTGGTGCGGCGCACCGCATAACTGGTATGCGTGCCCGTGCCGAGGATAAATGCCCAGTCCGAACTTTGCGCAAGGAGCAACTCGCGCAAGGCCTGGTTTAAAGCCCTGCGCAGTAAACCCTGTGCGCGGGGAAAATCCCTGGCCAGCTCGCTCATTTTGCCGGAGGCAGCATGCAGATGTCTGTAGACCCAGTCATTTGACCCCTGCAGCCACATCTCCGAATACCCTTTATAACCCCAGCTGGAAAGCGAGGGGGTAATTACCTGGTTACGCGGATTCTCTTCTAAATATTCCGAAGGAGTAATCATGCGTATTTCATTCTGGTCGCAGGCAACTTTACGGAAAAGAAAATCCAGCCACATCGGCCCCTCATACCACCAATGCCCAAAAAGCTCGGCGTCATACGGCGAAACGATGATCGGCGCCTTACCCATAAGATCGTTAAGATAACAAGCCTGTTTCTGGCGATTGAACATAAAATTACCGGCATGCTCTGCCGCGCGGTCCCTTGCCCACTCCGGCACATACGGCTCCTTATGATTTCCTGAACCGGTAATACGATAATATTTTATACCCGTATTAATGCGCACCCCGTCGGGATGGATATAGGGTTTGATATACTCAAACTCCAGATCAAAACCAACATCGCGGTAAAACTCCCGGTAATTATAATCTCCGGGATATCCCTCAATAGAAGACCATACCTGTTTTGACGACTCCAGGTCCCTGCCAAAAGCAGCTACTCCCGTACCCTTGCAATAAACCGGGGCAAAAACTCCGTATTTGGGGCGGGGTGTGCCATGCAATAAGCCGTGCGAATCGGTAAAGAAATAACGTATTTGCGCTTCACGGAGTATTTCATCATGCCCGGGGTAAAAACCGCATTCCGGCAGCCAAATACCCCGCGGCCTTCTGCCGAATACTCCTTCATAATGGTCAGCCGCCACCTTTACCTGTGCGCGTACCGAATCACGGCAAACATCCATCAGCGGGAAGAACCCGTGCGTAGCCCCGCAGGTGATTATCTCAACTTTGCCTAAATCCTGAAATTTTTTAAAAGCATTTACCAGGTTACAGCCATATTTCTGAAAAGTATCCCTGGCGTGGGAGAACCTGTTAAAGTACATCTCCGCCAGCCGCCTGAACGCCTCCTGCCACCTTGTCCTTTCCATTTCTTTCTGCGATAGCTCGATAAGCTTATTTATATGCTTTAAATAACGCTCCTGAAGCAGTGAGTCTGTAAGCATAGAGATAAGCGTAGGACTTAAGGTAAGGGTGATCCGGAAATCTATCCCGTCGGAAAGCAAGCCCTCAAAGACAGAGATAAGCGGCACATAGGTTTCGGTGATTGCTTCATACAACCAATCCTCCTCCAGGAAATCCTCATGCTCGGGGTGGCGCACGAAAGGCAGGTGGCCGTGTAAAACTAAACAAAGGTATCCTTTAGTCATGGGCTTATCTGGTTTCCCGGTTCACGATTGGGGTAATAACCCGCTCTTCCAACTGGTCCGCGGAGGTCGCCTTAACCGGGATTACCTGTTTGCCGTCCGGCAGATAATAACGCAGGGTAAAAGTTCCGTCGGGCCTCAAGTTAATCGGCATCCCCTGCACCGTAACTTTTGCGCTGGGTTCAGTGGCGCCATACACAATCAATTCACAATCTACCTTCATCCAAAAACTTCTTTCCTTGACCTCTTTTCTTACGGGGCTGGATGATATACCTGAACTGAACAACCCCTGCTTTGTGCGTTCCTGCCAGGCGCGCCCTACGGGAGAGCTTCTGCCTAAACCAAAACCCATACCATAAAGCCTGGCAAAAACATCTTCGGGGATCATCCATTCTTCGTCGGTAATCCAGGACGGCCCATCCAAAGGAGTCTGGACGACATTGGAGCGTAAGATAGTAATGAACCTGCCGTCAGCAAGCATCAACCCCAGATCCACACACCAGGAGCGCCCGGGACCGGCCGTATCAATATACCAGCTATTGGCAAAATCATTGTACTGGATATCAAAAAAACTATTGGCATTGGAACCGTTGAATACGATATTTGTGACGTCGTAAACCCTTAGAATCTTTTTCGCGCGGTAGAATTCGTCTCCCAGCTTATTCTTCAGGCCCTCAATAGTCTGGCCCCTTAATTCCCAGTAAGTATGCAGCCAGCGCGGGTCCCTGACCTGCAAAATAATCCTGTCCTGGTCATAAGAAGAAGGCAGCTCTTCCGGCATGGCGCTTCTAAAGCGGGTACTTTCCGGATGAGAAAACTTTGTATTGACGGCAATGGTCTCCTGGAAACCCGGGATATCCCTGGATACAGAATCAGGTTTTCCGGCAGAAGGCAACCTGTTTTTTTGGGGTTTCAAAGAAACAGGCTTAACGCGGATAATTTTCTTTAGCTTCTCTTTCACTTTCTTTAATATTTTCATCAACCCACCTCCTTCTAATAAAAAAGGGGGATTATCTCCCCTTTTTACAGAACCATCGCTTACGCTCACATTCAAGCTCCTCTTATTCCATCTTTAGGATTCTTCCCGGCTTAGCGATACCCTTTTAAAGTTATCTTTTAGGGGGTTCTTTAAGCTTAGCTGCCTTTTGCAACTCATCTTTAAGGCCCTGATTAGCCATTTGTTCTTGAGCCAGGATTCTTTTAGTTTCCTCAAGGGCTGCTTTTGCCTCTTCGGCCTCTTTTTCCTTTGCCTTAACCTTTTCTTCTAAAACCGACCTCTCCTGGGAGAACCTGTTCATCTTCTCTTCCATCTGAAGGCGGGCAGCCATTTCTTTATCCCGGCCGGCTTTTTGGCGCATCGCGTTGTTGCATGAGCTAAGCGTACCGAAAAGGAATACACACGATAATATCGCTAAGATAATTAGTATGCGGTCCTTTAAAACATCTTCCATTTATTTGACCTACATTTACTGTCAGCTAAACGCTGCGCTGACTTCGTAAATACCCAGTTATTTGAGATTATCTATGGGTTCTTTAAGTTCCGATGAACCGGTGGTATCGGAGCTTTCTTCAGAATCTTTCACCGCTACCGGGCCATTAGAGCCGCTTTTAACCTTGGTAACATTAGGCAGGATAACAATCTCCACCCTGCGATTCTGCTTACGGCCTGCTGCTGTTTCGTTAGAATCTACCGGCCGGTATTCTCCATAACCGATTGCGGATAAACGTTCGGGAGAGATCCCCTGTTCTTTGACTAAATAATGCAGAACACTTAAGGCGCGCGCGGTAGAAAGCTCCCAGTTGGATTTCCAGCCTGATACCTTGATCGGAACATTATCCGTATGCCCTTCTATGCCTATGTTAAACTGTGCCATGTTATCTTTCAATACCGAGGCTACCTTGTTCAGTAAAGGATACGCCTCCGGCCTGATACTGGCTTTTCCGGAATCAAACAAAAGGTCGCCTACGACGGTAATCACCAGGCCCTTCTCCATCATTTGGAGCTTTATCTGCCTGTCATTTATCTCTTGTCCTAACTTCTGTTCAAGCATGCTCTTTGAGCTCAAAAGTTCATCCAGCTGGGCGTTTAGCTCCTGGATCTTCTCGGCGTCGGAACGCCTGCCCTTTTGAAAAACAAAACTGCATCCCGCCAAACCTAAAGTTATAAATAAAACCAATAAGGCTTTGAGAAAATTATTTTTCATCTTAACTCTCCTTTTGTTTATTGGAAATTAAATATAACATAAGCACTTATTATAGTCAAGAGTTTTAAAAGAATTGAACACCCATAAACATACAACGAAACCCTGCTGAGCTTGCGCGGCAGGGCGAACACCTTCTATAGTTTAGACAAATAAGGTATCTTTTCTGGCAGAGCCTATCGAGACCATGGATATTTTAGCCTTAAGCCGGGATTGTAACTCCAAAAGATAGGCCCGGGCATTAGGATGCAACTCCTTAAAAGACCTCGGTTTATTGCCCTGATTAGGCCAGCCCGGCATCTCTTTGTAAACAGGAATAGCATTGTTCAACACTTCAAGGTCATGCGGGAACTCTCTGATTATTTTACCTTTATATTTATACGCGGTACAGATCTTTAACTCATCCAAGCCATCCAGAATATCCATTTTCATAATCGCCAAATCGGAAATGCCGTTAAGCATCACGGATTCCCGGGCCATTACAGCATCAAACCATCCGCACCTGCGCGGCCTTCCGGTAGTTGCGCCAAATTCTTTTCCTTTATCACGCATGAATTTACCAAAACCCAAAGCAAATTCCGTCGGGAAAGGCCCTTCGCCGACACGCGTGGTATAGGCCTTGCAGACACCCACCACCTTATTAATTTTGACTGGTGATATGCCGGTACCGATACAAGCTCCCCCTGAGGTAGCCGAAGATGAAGTGACAAAAGGGTATGTCCCAAAATCAATATCCAGGAATGTCCCTTGCGCGCCTTCTAAAAGAATATCCGATTTCTTTTCAATTGCCTTATTTAACAATACGGCGGTATTGCATACATAGGGTGCGAATAATTTTCCGTAATCAAGGTATTGCCGGTAGATCTTCTCAAAGTTAAAACCGCAGTGCCGGTACACCTTCTTAAAGATCTCATTCTTTTCCTTAAGATTATCCTTGAGTTTATCCCTGAAAACAGCGGGGTTTGATAAATCAATCATCCGGATACCGCAGCGGTTAATCTTATCGGCATAACATGGGCCTATCCCTCTTCCGGTTGTACCGATCTTATTCTTTCTTTTGCCTTCGCGCAGCTGGTCCAGGTTCTTATGGTACGGCATAATCAAATGCGCCAAAGTTGAGATCTTAAAACGCCGCCTGAAATCAATGCCGTTTTTATTCAGTTCTTGTAATTCGCGCAAAAGGACCTCCGGGTCAATCACCACGCCGTTACCGATACAACAAATCTTGCCGGCATGCAGGATACCTGACGGAATAAGATGGAATATGTATTCCCTGTCCCCCACTACTACCGTATGCCCGGCATTGTTACCGCCCTGGTAGCGCACAATATAATCCACCTTCTGGGAAAGTATATCAATTATCTTGCCCTTCCCTTCATCACCCCATTGCATGCCCACAATAACTATATTCATATTCTCCTGTCTTTCATTCCCCCCCCCTATACCCTACATTCTATATACTGTATTCTACATTCTGGTTTTTAAGGTGTCATCGTAAAAATCTTATGCGCGATATCCGGGTACTTGGCGATAAAATTCAACTCATCGTCAACCAGGGGTTTCTGGTTATGCACATTGGCATACCTGACCAACTCCAATATGCGCGTGGCCTCGGCATCATCCTTAAAAGGGACCTCTAATTTTTCATAAACATTGCGGAACCCTTTAATGCCGGAGTATTCCCCGGCGGTAATCTTCCTGCCTGTTTCGATTATCTCCGGCTCTCCGCGTCCCAGCTCTTCATAATCATAAAGCTCGTAATTACGCCTGTCCTTTAACGCCCCGTCGGCATGGATCCCGGATTCATGGGCAAAGGCGTTGGCTCCTACCCCGGGCTGGTTAATAGGTATCGGCACGCCAAAGGCATAAGAGGCATATTTGCATATCTTCCAGGCCATCTTCAGGTCAACTTTCTCATCTAAATGGTAATCCTGCATACCCTGGCCGAATTTAAGAGAGAGTATTACCGAAACTAAATCCGCGTTGCCCGCACGTTCACCCATCCCGTTGACACAAGTATTAATATAAGCATCTACCCCCGCATCATTGGCTGCCTTGGCCCCGGCGATAGAATTAGCTACCACCAGCCCCAGGTCATTATGGCAATGTACCTCAATGGGTAAACCTATTGCTTCAGCCAGTGACTTTATGCGCTCGTATATACTGAAAGGAGTATCAGAACCTAATGTATCGCAATAGCGGATCCTGGAAGCGCCTGCCTCTTTGGCTTTTGCGGCAAACTCAATCAGGTAATCCATGCCTGTACGCGAGGCGTCTTCCGCGTTTACCCCGATAGTCTGTGCCCCCATTTTTATCGCTTCTTTCACCGACTCCTCCATCTCCTGGATTACCGATTGATGGTCAAGCTTGCCTTTAAACTTATGAATGATCATCTGATCGCTGGTTGAAATAGAGAGATTAATATATTTTAAATGCGGCACCAGCTTAAAGGCGGTCTTTACATCCTCTTTTGTCGCGCGCAGCCAACCGCTAAGCCTGATATTGGAAAAACCACCTAATCTCACCAGGTCTAAATTGGCGTTCAGGTAGTTTGTTTCATGGCGGGTAAGCGGAAAACCAAACTCCGACTGAAAAATACCCATCTGGTCCAGGTACCAGTTGATCATCGTCTTCTGCAGCTTAGACAAACAGATACGCGAGGTCTGCACTCCGTCGCGGTTAGTCACATCAAGCAGGTAAATCTTCGGTTTATGTGCCATAATCACTCCTTATTCACAAGGGTACGCCCGCGCGACCTTCGCCACATGACAAACACTCCCACCCCAATCCGGGCCCAGTGCCTTTGCTAACGCGGGATGCTGTTGTTTATTTTTTTATTATTTCCTTGAGTTCTTCTCTGTTCGGTGCACCGCGGGAAGAGAATATCTGGTTATTATCCAGAAGATAGCTTAAGCCAAAAGTCACCTGCACCTCTTTGTTCAAAGCGATATTTTCCTTAAGCAGCGACTTACCTTCGGCTCCCCTGGCGCAGGCCTTTATCTTTAACGCATCGGCGCCCTCCAGGCAATCCTCCCACCATGAACTATTAATATTTTTAGCCCGGCAGAGCAAGTAATCCCAAAACTTTTGAGGGTAATACTTTTGTACGCATAAGCCGCGCAGGCATTCTTCTATTTCAAGCGTTCCGTTCTGGGCATCAAAACCTTTATTGTTCTCTACTACCAGAAAATGCAAGCTTGGCTTAAACTCTCTTAACACCGAAAGGATACCCGCGGAGTTCTTGTCAAACAGGCTAAAGAATAAATCCAGGCCGCCTCTCTTGACCGGCCGGTTGATAAAATAAGACATCCCGCTAACCTGCGGCTTAAGCAGGTACATACCGCCGACGAACTCCAGGTTATTCTTAAAGATTCCAAAATTGCTTTCCTTCTCTACTTCCCTGCCGAGAATGTAAGCCGGCAGGACCTTAATCGATAAGTCCTTAATCAGCTTCTTGGCGCGTTTTAAATCAAGATATTCGGCGCTGACACCGGGAAATTCCTTTTTCAACAGCTCCAGGACCGGCTCCGTATTACACACAACGCAGTCCTTTGCGCTTATTACAATTAACTTCAGTTTATTCGGTTTGGGAAAAGAACAGCTGGCTTTAAGTTCACCCGGGTCCTGGCATTTGCCGGTTAAACCATCTTTTTTACAGTTGGCATCGGAATAACAGCGCGGCAGTATCGCAAGCACATCACGGTCGTCAGCGATCTTATCAGACAAGCGGATCTCTTCCGTCTTGCAGCTTAAAAGCTTGCCTTTCTCAATTTTCAGGGTCAATTTACCAAGTTTACGCCCCTGCCAGGAAGGACGCACGATAAAAGTGGAACCTATTTTTGACTCCAGGTCCTCCCTTCCCGGCATATAACCCATAAAAAGGATATCTATATCCTTAACCTCGGAGAGCAAATCCAGATTTTCTTTCCGGTCTAAAGTGCTTAAAACAATCACTACCTCTACGCCTTCATTCCTAAGGCGGCTGACCAACCGGCCTATATCTTTTGGAGGATTGACCGTTAAACCCTCTGATTTTTGACCGGCGGATAAACCGGTTAAACCAATCACTCCGATCTTTACCCCGGAAAACTGTTTAATAATATACGGGGCTACTTTATCCGATTCCAAATTGGCGCTTAAGAAAACAGGGTTATTTTTCCCGGCGTTCTTCAGGAAGAAGTCCTTGCCGAAATTAAACTCATCGCTGCTTATGCCTACGGCATCATATTCCATCAACTCCATGGCCTTAAGGTTTACTTCTGAACGCCGCATATCCAAACTGGTATTCTGGGTGTATTCATCCATCAGCCCGCCTGCGGTAAAAGAGCCGCAATCTAAAAGCAACAGCCCGGCGGGAAATTTCTTCCTTAGCTCTTTTATCAGAGAAGCCCGGCGGGCGGCTCCCCCGTCCTGCTCGATAGGACAGCTGCAGGGATAAAGCATGGCATGGGTATTGCCGGTATAAAGGACAAGCGCCTCTTTTGCGCAAAGATTACCGATATTTAAAGCAAGGAACCCGAAAACGAACAACGCGGATTTAATTATTTTCATGTACGGATAACTTTTACGGTTAGGATATTTTCTAATTCCCGGACCTTATCCTGGATCTCCTGGCTGACCTGGCTGTCCACATTTAATACGCTGATCGCCTTTCCTCCCTGCTGGTCACGGCCAAAGGTCATGGCGGCGATATTAATGCCGTTGTCGCCCATCAGCGTGCCCAGGCTTCCGATTAAACCCGGTTTATCCCAGTTGCGGATAAAAACCATCTCGCCGATAGGATACAGCTCAAGGTAATAATCGTCGATCTTTACAATGCGCGGCTGTTTATTGCTGGAAAGCGTGCCGAAGACTTTCTTGGTTTCCTTATCTGTCTTGATCTCCAATTGTATCAAATTAACAAATTCACCTTCCTGCCCGGTTTTTGATTCACGCAGCTTTATCCCTCTTTCCTTCAGCAAAGATACGGCGTTCACAAAATTTACCGTTTCCTTTAATATGGGCTCAAGCACGCCTTTAGCTAAAGCCATAGTTACCGGGCTTAAATCGTATTTGGTAATCTCGCCGCTGTAGCTTATAAGCAGTTCCTGGAACCTTCCCTCTACCAGCTGCGCGGAAAACATCCCCAATTTTTCCCCCAAATTAATATAGGGGTTAAGAATTTTACAAACCTCCGCTTCTAAACACGGATAATTGGCGGCATTGCGTATGCCTCTTCCTAAAAGTGCGTCGCGCACAATCTCGGCCACCTCAATTGCCACATTCACCTGCGCCTCTTCGGTAGAGGCCCCCAGGTGCGGGGTAATAATCACATTATCTGATTTTAGAAGTTCGTTCTCTGCGGAAAGCGGCTCTTTTTCAAAAACATCCATCGCCGCTCCGGAAACCTTAAGTTCTTTTAATGCCTTAACCAAAGCCGCCTCATCGATTATCCCGCCGCGCGCGCAATTTATTATGCGCACCCCTTTTTTCATCATCGCGAATTCCTTATCCGAGATCATATGCCTGGTTTCTTCGGTCAATGGGGTATGTACGGTGATATAATCGGCTTCCTGCAGTACCTTCCTTAATTCCGCTATCTCCACACCGATGCTTTCGGCAACCTCAGCCGACAAGAACGGGTCATACGCCAGTATCTTCATACCGAAAGACAAAGCGCGTTTCGCCACTTCGGAACCGATACGGCCAAAGCCTACGATACCCAGGGTCTTCCCGTAAAGCTCTACCCCCATGAATTTAGAACGCTTCCATTCCCCTTTCTTCGTCGAGGCATTAGCCTGCGGGATATTCCTGGAAAGCGCAAGGATCATGCTAAAAGTATGCTCGGCGGTAGAAATAGTATTGCCTGCCGGAGTATTCATGACGATAATCCCTTTTTGCGTAGCTGCCTCAAGGTCCACATTATCAAGGCCGACTCCTGCGCGGCCGATAACCCTTAGTTTCTTGGCAGCCTGGATTACCTCTGCCGTTACTTTGGTTGCGCTGCGCACTACAAGCGCCTCATAATCCTTAATTACCTCCTTCAAGGCTTCAGGTTTTAAATCCGTTTTTACATCCACGGAAAGCTCTTTAGACTCTTTAAATACCTTCAGCCCCTCTTCGGATAACGCGTCACTTACCAGAACCTTAATCATTTTACCTGCTCCTTTAAATTAACGTATCAATAAATGTGAGAATCAGGCACCTTAATATTTTATCCAACGTAGCCCTTGCGAGTATCAGCGAGCAAGGATCATCCTTAAGCCGGATATCTGAGCCGGGAATACTCCTTATTTTCTTAAAAAGACCTCTTCGGCCGCACTGACACCGGCGCCGAGTTTAAAAACATACCCCGCCTCTTTCAAAACCTTCTCCAGGCAGGCGATACCGGCGATAATATCAAACTCTTCAATAAACCCCATATGGGCAAACCTGAAGACCTTTCCTTTTAACTCCGCCTGGCCGCCGGCGATAGTTACCCCGTAAACATCGCGCATGGTTTTAACCAGTTTCTCCCCTTCAACACCGGCAGGGACTTTTACCGCGGTGACTACGTCTGAAGAAGCGCTGGGCGCAAACAGCTCCAGGCCTAATGCCTTCATGGCAGCCTTGGTAGCGTCGGCCATAATCCTATGGCGCTTGAATATATTATCCAGGCCGTCCTGTTTCATAATTTTTAACACCTCTACTAAAGCGATAACCAGCGAGATCGCCGGAGTAAAAGGGGTATCTACGCTTTGAATTGCTTTTTTAGCTGCCTTTAAATCAAAATAAAACCTTGGGCTTTTGGAAACGGCGATCAAATCCCACGCCTTCTTGCTTACGGATATAAAGGCAAGTCCGGGGGGAAGCATAAAACCTTTTTGTGAACCTGAAACGCAGACATCAACACCCCAGGCATCGGTTTTTAAATCAATAGCTCCCAGGCCGCTGATCGCATCCACGACCAGGACCGCATTATATTTAGCCACAACCTTGCCGATTGCCTCAATATCGCTGACCACTCCGGTAGATGTTTCGCAAAGCGTGGTAAAAACGGCTTTTATATCCGGATTATTCTTAAGGCGCTTCTCGATCTCTGCGGGGTCCACTGCCTTGCCCCATTCAACCTTAATTACCTCTGCCTGCACGCCGTAACTTTTGCATAACTCTGTCCAGCGTTCTCCAAACTTACCGCCTTCGACGGTAATCGCAATCTCCTGCGCTGAAAGCAGGTTCGCTACCGCTGCCTCCATCGCGCCTGTACCGGATGAGGTAAGGATAAAGACATCCGACTGTGTCTGAAACACATATTTTAACCCTTCGCCGGCCTCTTTAAGTATTGCCTGAAACTGCGGTGTACGGTGATGGATAATCGGTTTACCCAAAGCCTGGCATACTTCAGGCGGCAGCGGAGTCGGACCCGGTGTTAGCAAATAATTTTTTCTCATCTTTCATTCCCCTTTTTTATTTCTTGTTGTTTAATACTACTTCATCAATTATCCCGTAATCCTTTGCCTCTTGAGCGGACATGAAATAATCCCTGTCCGTATCCTTTTGTATCTTGTCCAGCGGCTGGGAGGTATGCTGCGCCAGGATCTCATTAATTTTATCGCGCAACTTTAAGATCTCCTTGGCCTGGATGGATATATCGGCTGCCGCCCCCTGCACCCCGCCCCAGGGCTGATGGATCATTATGCGCGAATTAGGAAGAACAAAACGTTTCCCCCGGGTCCCTGCCGCCAACAGGATCGCTCCCATGCTGGCTGCCTGGCCCACGCAATAGGTTGCCACGTCGCATTTTATGAACTGCATGGTATCATATATCGCCAGGCCGGCGGTAACCGAACCTCCGGGCGAATTGATATATATATTAATGTCCTTATCCTTCTCTTCCATCTGCAAAAAAAGCATCTGGGCAATCACCAGGTTGGCCACATAATCATCAATGGGCGTGCCGATAAAAACAATGCGGTCTTTTAAAAGGCGTGAATAAATATCGTAAGCGCGTTCATAGCCTCTGGCGGTTTGTTCAATTACCATCGGAACCAGTGTCTGCATTTTTGTCTCCATAGTATCCTCCGCTTTAATTAGTTTCCTGCCAATCCGCATGGCTTAACAAAAACTCCATTACCTTAGCCGGCATGTGGTCATCTACGGCAATACCCTCTTTCTTGGCAATCTGGGCTAAAACCAGATAAACCTTAACCTGTTTTTTAGCCTGCGGCTCTATCCCTTCCAGGATCATCTTCTCCTGCTCCTCGATCTTATCCCGCGGGATACCCTTCATCGCCAAATCCAATTTTGCCTGACGCAGCATATCCTCTGTCTGCCGGGCGACCAGGCTTTCCGGCAGTTTAAATTCTAAACCCTTCAAGAGGTCAGCGATGAATTCATTCTCAATGCGCTGGCGCTCTTGGTTTTCCTTGGAAATAAAAATCTGCCTTTCCACTGCCTTCTCGAACTCCGCCAGGCTGGGATAACCCAAAGAGCGGCAGAATTTATCGTCTAAAACTTCCGCTTTGCGCGACTGCTTAACGGAATCAATCTGCTTCTTGACTTCATCGGCGCTTACCGATACTATCTTGTAATTTATCTTTTGCTTCTTATAATCCTTAATCGCAATCTCCGGAGTTACCTCAACTACCGCCTTAAAAGAAAGGTTATTATTGTCCAGCTTCACATCGCTTATCTGCGGCAGTTCGATCACGTCAAGTTTTTCCGCCGTAACCGCCTGATTATACACATCCGGGACAAGCTCCTTTAAGACCTGCTGGCGGATAGAAGAAGAATAATGTTTTTCTAAAACATCACGCGGAGCTTTACCCGGCCGGAAGCCCGGCACCTTTGCTTCTTTTGCCACCTGGGAGAAGACCAGATCAAATTTATTCTTGACCAGTTCACCGCTTACCGCTACATTTAACTCATATTTAGTGCTATCTAATTTCTTTACTTCAGTTTTCATTTGAATCCTTTCGTATTTTTTCTTTATTAATACAATATACCCGCTCAGATTCTGCGTGAAAATTTTAACTAAAATTTTCACGCATTCGCGGGTATGAGTTCGGCCAAACGACTTAGCTTCGCTTACCGCTCGCTAAGTCGTGGCCTCACTCACATTCTAAACTTCTCCCCCAGGTAAACCTGGCGCGCGCGCGGATGGTTAATCAACTCATGCGCCGTGCCTGAAATGAGAATAGAGCCGTCGGCGATCAAATATGCCCGGTCAGTTATAGCCAGGGTCTCGCGCACATTATGATCGGTTAATAAAATCCCCAGCCCCTTTGCCTTCAGTTCCTTGATAATCTCCTGGGCCTCGTTTACTACTATAGGGTCAATGCCGGAAAAAGGTTCATCCAAAAGTATAAAAGAAGGGTTGGTCACAAGCGCGCGGGTAATCTCAAGGCGCCTCCTTTCCCCTCCGCTTAAGGTGTATGCCTTGTTTTTAGCCAAATGCGCGATATTCAATTCTTCCAGCAGGGAAACCAGCCTGCGCTTCCTCTGCGAACGGCTGAGGGGAAGTGTTTCCAGGATCGCATTTATGTTTTCCGCAACCGTCAGCTTCCGGAATATGGAAGCCTCCTGGGAAAGATAACCGATACCGAAACGCGCGCGTTCATGGATCGGCAGGTTCGTAATTTCATGGTTGTCAAAAACAATCGTACCGCACTTCGGCGGGACAATGCCTACGATCATGTAAAAAGTCGTGGTCTTTCCCGCGCCGTTAGGCCCCAATAAACCGACGATCTCTCCCCGCTTGACCGTAATATCCACTCCGTTGACTACCGTCCGGCCGTCGTAAGACTTGGCTAAACCTTTAGTTTCCAAAAGCTGCATTCAAATTCTCCGTCTGATAAATCTCTATCTGCGGCCTGCCGGTCAAAACTATCCTTTTATCCAGGGCGGTATAGACAGCCTCCTGGCTGAAAGAAGTATTTTCGCCGCGTAATATACGCACATTCCCCTGGGCAATAATTTTATTGATGGAACTGGACATCCCCGCAGGATCGGCATCCTTCTTTAAGCCTTCCTGTTTGGGAGTAAAATAAACCCGCATCTTATCGCTATACATGGTCAAATCCGGCGTTTCTACTTTAACATTATTATTAAATATGGCAATATTTTTTTCGTAATTCACCTCCAGGGGGCCGTCACAGATAATGATGATCTTATTTTTCTTCCCCTTCTGTTTATCTAAAGGCTCAATATCCAGGCGCACATTTTTTTCCAGGGACATCTGTTTAAGGGCGGTCTGGCCTATCGCGCCTTCTCCGGTAAGGTTCATATCCGGGCGCTTGAGGCTGATTTTATCCAATGTGCTGACTATCTGCTGCTTGCGGTCCCAATCCAGGGAATCAGTAGTGAGTTTTGCGCCGTTAGAAGTGGTGATTACCACATTATTTTCTAAATGCACCACCCCGCTGCTCTTGTTGAAATCCCCGTTATCGGCGGTAAGGTTAATCTCATCTTTATCCGCGTAATGGTTGCCCACTACCTCTTTAAGTTTGACTACTTCATTATATATATCCGCTGATTTTCCGGCTAAGTCCCAGGCCTTCTTCCCCTTCTCTCCGTACCCGGAGAGAGAGAAATCACCGATCTGCTGGCCGGAATCTTTATCTTCGTTTATTGCCTTATCGGTTTCAACCGCGAAAGAACTCCCGGAAAAGAATATAAAGGCTAAGGTTAAGAATACGAACTTCCTAAACGCCATAAAATTTTAAGATATCTTTCCACTTGCCCTGCGATTTAATGATCATTTCGGCTACCTCCCTGACGGCGCCGCGGCCGCCCGTATGGGTGGTTACATAAAGCGCAGCTTCCTTTATTTCGCCGGAAGCATTACCTACTGCTACCGGTAAGCCCACTTCACGCATCAGCGAAAGGTCCACCAGGTCATCCCCCACAAAACAAATCTCATCTACCGAAACTTTGTATCTCCTGATAATCTTTCCCAGCACCGCGGTCTTAGGAAAGATATCGGAGAAGACTTCGGCCACCCCCATATCTCTGGCGCGCGGCAAAATGGCCCTGGAGCCTTTGGCGGTAATCAAAATCGTAGGGATCCCTGCTTTACGCAAAACGAAAACCCCCAGGCCGTCGTGCACATCAAAAAATTTAAGCTCACCACCCTGCGAATCGTAGATTATCCTGCCGTCGGTCAAGACGCCGTCGACATCCAGCAAAAGCAGCCTGATCTTCCCCAGGCGCCTCTTCAACTCTTTTTTTGTTATTTTATCAAGCATGGTTAAACCAGGCCTGCCTTAAGCAGGTCCTGCACATCTAACAAACCCACCGGACGCATAAACTTGTCTACTACGGGCACCTCATCTATTTTCTTAGCCTGTAATATGCGCATTGCCTCTGCGGCCAGCATATCCTTATTGACAACGGTAGGGTTCCTGGTCATTACCTCTTTGACCGCACGATTAGTCAAATCCTTATCGCTCTCCAGGTGCCGGCGCAAGTCTCCGTCGGTAAAAATGCCTTTTAATTTACCGCGTTTATCCACGACTGTTGCCGAACCTGCCCGGGCGCGGGTAATCGCGCATAAGACCTGTGAAACTTTTTTATGCTCATCCACCACGGCGTTGCCATGCGCCCGGCGCATAATATCCTCAACCTTTAAAAGCAGGCGCCTGCCTAAAGCCCCTCCGGGATGGAAAAAAGCAAAATCTTTTTCCTTAAACCCTTTTAACTCCAAAAGACACACTGCCAAAGCATCCGCCATCGCCAAAGTAGCGGTAGTGGAAGCCGTAGGCGCCAATCCTAACGGACAGGCCTCTTTTTCAACTGAAACATCCAGGACCACATCACTGTGCCTGGCAAGCACTGATTTTAAATTTCCGGTGAGCGAAATAATCGGCGAGCCTATTTTTTTAAGCAAAGGCAGCAGTTGTTTCATCTCCTCCGTCGAGCCGCTGTTGGAAAGAATGACCACTACATCATCATCGGTAACCTTTCCCAGGTCTCCGTGAATGGCTTCTGCCGTATGCATAAACAAACTGGGCGTGCCGGTAGAAGCAAGGGTGGCGGAAAGTTTTTGCGCGATAATGCCGGTCTTGCCCATACCGCTGACTACGACCCGGCCTTTATTCTTAAGGATTAATTCCACTGCCTTAACAAACCCCTTATCCAGACGGCCCTTAAGCAGCCTGATTGCTTGCGCCTCAATATCCAGGACCTCTTTTGCCCGTTTAATCACGTTTATCTTCACCCAGCACCTTCCTCCTATGAATTCATTCAAATCTTAAATCTTAACCTCAAACCAACTTATCCCGGAACCTTCATTCTTATTTAAATCATTAAGCCGTATTCTCCTGATACTTGAATTTACAGAAGGTGCGGGGGTTCATAATGCTCTCTCGATCTTTCTGATTTGTTTCAATAAGGCTTCCAGCTTGCTGAAATTAATCATGTTCGCTCCGTCGCAAGGCGCGCTTTTAGGGTCAACATGCACCTCAAGGAACAGCCCGTCGCAGCCGAAAGCTACGGCTGCCCTGGATAACCCCGCAACAAATTCGCTTTGCCCGCCTGAACAGGTGCCTTTCCCGCCGGGAAGCTGCACGCTGTGGGTAGCATCGTAAATTACCGGATACCCGAAATTACGCATAATCGAAAGGCTGCGGTAATCCGTAACCAGGTTATTATAACCAAAACTTACCCCTCTTTCCGTAATCAATATCTTCTTATTCCCGGCGGATTCCACCTTTTTGATGATGGGTAAAATATCCCAGGGCGCAAGGAACTGGCCTTTCTTTATATTGACCACCTTGCCGGTTTTTGCGGCTGCCAATACAATATCCGTCTGACGGCACAAAAAAGCCGGTATCTGGATAATATCCAGCACTTCAGCGGCCGCAGGCATATCCTTTGCGCAGTGCACATCGCTTAAAACAGGGACCTTTAACTGCTGCTTTACTTTTTTCAAAATAACCAAACCCTTGCTTAGGCCCGGGCCGCGGTAAGAATCTCCGGAAAGCCGGTTGGCCTTATCAAAGCTGGATTTAAAAACAAACGGGACCCCGCAGGAAGAAACGATCGCCTTAATCCTTCCGGCAGCCTTAAGGCATGAGCTTTCCGACTCAATAACACAAGGCCCGGCAATAAGCACGAGCGGATTGCCGGCCCCGAATTTTATATTCCCCGCGCTAACCTCATGCATCAGCTTATCCCCTTTTGCAATAATTCTTTCACCTTCTCCAGGTCCTCCGGAGTATCCACGCTTATGGTATCAAATTTAGTCTCGATCACTTTAATTTTAAATCCTTCCGCCAATACGCGCAGCTGCTCCAGTTTCTCGGCCTTCTCAAGATTGGAAACAGGCAGGTTTTTATAAGTAAAAAGGAAATCCTTGGTATAACCGTAAAGCCCGATATGTTTGTAATAAAGTGCATCTTTTACCTCTGCGTTCTCTGCCAGATAAGGAATAGGGGCACGCGAGAAATACAAGGCAAGGCCGTTCTTGTCCACCACTACCTTTACCACGTTCGGATCGGCAACCTGCGCGGGGTCTTCAATCCTCTTCATAATCGTCGCCATGCTCAATGAGCTGTCTTCTAATAATGCCCGCGCGACATTATCGATCATCATCGGATGGATCAACGGTTCATCCCCTTGTATATTTATAACAACCTTTACATCCAGGGGGTTGACCACCTCGCTTATCCTGTCAGTGCCGCAGGTATGCTCTTTTGAGGTCATCACGGTTTTAGCCCCGAACTTCACAGCTGCCTTGCGGATTATCTCATCATCACAGGCAATAATCAAATCATCCAATATGCGGCTTGCCTTAGCCCGTTCCCATACATGCTGCAACATGGGCTTACCCATGATATCAGCCAGCACTTTGGCTTTAAACCTGGTAGATGAATACCTGGCCGGTATAACTGCGATTACATCCATTTTATTTAATCCTCTCTAAAAGTTCCCGGCAATTTGTTACAGCAGTACCCAATTTACCCACTACAATTCCTGCGGCGAAATTAGCGATATGCGCAGCCTCCAGTTTTGAAGCGCCGGCACAAAGCGCCAGGGTAAAACTGCTGATTACCGTATCCCCTGCGCCTGATACATCAAAAACCTCCTGTGCTACGGTCGGAATAGGTTTATTCTGCCCCTTCTCAAAAAGCCACATGCCGCCTTCGCCAAGCGTAATCAAAAGGCTCTCTAATTGCAAATACTCCAATATTTCCTCTCCCGCTTTTATAATATCACCGTCCATAAGCAGGTCCTCTTTGTAAATCCTGAACAAATTCCCCCGGTCATTCATCTTAAGATACCTAATGGCGTTCTGGGTTTCTTTTCGGTTAGGGGTAATACAGGTAGCCTGCTTATAGCAATCAAAATTATTCTCTTTCGGATCAACGGTTACTATCTTCTTAAAATCTCTGGCTGTTTTAATAATATGCCTCGTCAATTGCCGGTCAAGAAGCCCCTTTCCATAATCCTCAATAATAACAGCGTCAAATTTTCTTATATTATCAACAAGGTATTTAATAAGCTTATCTTTTATATGCCTGGAGACATTATGCACATCTTCCCAATCAACTCTTACTACCTGCTGATGGCCGGCAATAATCCTGGTCTTGAGGGTTGTTTTCCTGCCCTCTTCAAAAAATACACCTTTAGTATCAATGCCCAGTTTCTTAGCCTCAAGCTGAAACTTTTCTGTAGCCGGGTCTTTGCTGTCACCCAATACCCCGCATAGGCTGACTTTGGCGCCGAAAGCGCTAATATTGTTAGCGACATTGGCTGCGCCTCCGGGGACATAATTCCTTCTATTGGCGCGGACAATCGGTACAGGCGCCTCCGGAGAGATTCTTTCAACATTGCCCCAAATATGCTGATCAAGAATCAGATCGCCGGCAACTAAGATCTTTGCCTGATTGAACTTTGCGATTATCTTTTTTAGGTTCTTCACCCCGCAC
The DNA here is from genome assembly GCA_028716965.1 of Candidatus Omnitrophota bacterium. Classification (GTDB taxonomy): domain Bacteria; phylum Omnitrophota; class Gorgyraeia; order Gygaellales; family Profunditerraquicolaceae; genus UBA6249. The sequence goes on along the minus strand of JAQUOV010000004.1, from coordinate 63,816 downwards.
CTTCTCTTTATTCATGAATTCTAACCCCTGCACCTTATAATAACTAAATTAAAAAAGGTGCGGGGTTCATATTTTTTCGATGACCGCCTGCGCTAAAAGCGGCAGCATTATCTCGTGATGGCCGATAATGTAATAGCCCCTGCCTCCTGAATGAGTAGGACGGTTCACCACATTCTGCGCCGGCCGGTAATGATAAATCATATCAAAGTTGGCGGTAGTAAAATCCTTGACTTTATTCCCGAGGTTTCGCGCCAGGTTAAGCGCTTTTAAGAATACTTCGGGTAAAAGCACCGCTGAACCAAAATTTAAAACCACTCCCCCTTTGTTTAACGAGCTTATCTTCTCGACGAGAGTGTGGAAATCGCGCAACGAGCCTTCGGCGGTTAAACCGGCGTCAAATGAAGGATGCTGATGGATGATATCCGTACCGATCCCCACGAAAACGCATACCGGCAGATTATATTTATAAGCGTTATAAAGCAGGCTCAAATCCTTATACGCCAATTTCTCATCGGAGATCATCTTTCCCACGGAACTGCCCAGGCCTAAGCCTTCGCTCACCCCGTCTTTAACCGCCTGATTAATAAAATCCGCGGTTTCCTTGCCCATGCCGAAACTGCCGTTTTTAAGGTTTTCGGCAACGTCTTCGGATGTTTTGCCCTGAAAGGCAATCTCAAAATCATGGATGATCCCGGCGCCGTTAAGGCAGATACAGCTGATTACCTTCTTTCTCATCAGCTCTATTAACACCGGGTTAAGCCCGCACTTAATCACGTGCGCGCCGGCCATCAAAATCACCGCCTTCTTCTTCCTGGCTGCCGAGGCGACATCCGCAGAAAGGGCGCGCAAATCCCTGGCTTTAAGGATATCCGGCAAGGAATCTAAGAAGGCGCGGAAGCTCTTAAGTTTAGCCGGCTTAAGTGCAAAATCCTTCTCATTCACCTTACTGAAGCGTGTTTTGATAGAATACCTTTTTACCTTCTTTGGATCAATCATAGACAATGATTTTAGCACAATTTAATCCCAAAGCAAATGGATATTTATTCAATTTAGCGGGTTTGCCGAGACTTGCCTCTCGCTAAGATTTACGGCTTTTGCTTAAGGCACAATTAGAAGATTTTCGGCAAAAGTGTGCGAGGAATTACGTCGAGCGAAGGCAGAATCTTACCAGCGTAAGTATACTGCAGCCGCAGCGAGACGTAAACTTAAAGCACACGGCGAAAATCTTCGTGCCGAAACAAAAGACGGAAAGCTTAGCGCACGGCGAAATTTTCGCATGCGAACAATATCTCGAAGAACAAAATATCAATTAACCTTTGAGTATGGATTCGACGGCAGCAAGCACATCCTCAACGCTGATTGCCTTAAGGCAGGCAAACTCCTTTTTACAGTTATGCGCCAGGCATTGGATGCAGCCTACGTCTTTATGCAGGTATTTATCCTTCCTGCCTAACGGCCCCCAGCGCCGCGGGCTAAGCCCGGGCTGGTTACGCCCAAAAATAGAAACAACCGGCACCCCTAAACTTGACGCAATATGAACCGGCCCGGAATCATTAGAAATAAATAAAACGCACCTTTTAAGGACACTGGCCAGGTGGCTTACCGAGGTCTTGCCGGACAGGTTTACCGCCTGCTCACCGATTTTATTAGCGATCATGTTTGCAAGCAAAGTATCCTTGGGCCCGGAGACAATCAGGATTTTAAAACTATGCCGCCTGGCTAATATTTCGGCAACCTGCGCAAAGTTAGCCGCCGGCCAGATCTTTGAGGGACAGCTTGCGCCGGGATTAATCGCCAGCAATTTATCCGCCTCTTTGATCCCGCACCCGGAGAATAAATCATTGACCCACTGCTCTGATTCCTGCCTTACAGGCATGAAGAGGTCCTGCGGATTGCCGCTTATGCCTAAATCGCGCACTAAATCCAGGTTATATTCTGATTCATGCTTTAGGCCTTCCTGTTTTAGATGGGCTTTTGCCGGATTATTCAAAAAACCAAATTTGCGTTTATAACCTAACCGCTTGGGGATCCCGGTAAGAAAAAGCAGCAGATGCATGCGGTTGGTAGGATGTAATATCACCGCTAAATCAAATCTCTTTTTTCTTAATTTGCGGGCAAATTTAAGTGAATGCAGCCAACCTTTATGTTTGTTATCCTTATCATAAATTATAATTTCATCCAGATACGGGTTGCCCTCCACAATATCCCGCGCATAAGGGGCCACGATCATGGAAATGTAAGCCTGGGGATACTTATCCCTTAAAGCTTTAATTACCGGCGTAGACAACAGCACATCGCCTATGCGGTCAGTGCGCACAACCAGGATACGCCTATAGCTTTGGCGGGTATTGCCGGTATCCGGATTTTCCGCACCCTTAAGCAAACCCTTTATCTGCCCAAGCACATCATCAACCTTCAGGCAAGATAAACATGCCAGAGTAGCAAAACGGCACTGGGCTTTTTCGCACGGCCGGCAGAAGATGTCTTTTTTTATAATTAGTTTCTTCTGCGACCAGGGACCGTATTTGTTTTCATCAGTAGGCCCGAATATTGAAGCAACCGGGACATTTAAATAGCTGGCCAAATGCATTACCGCGCTGTCGTTAGTAACAAGAAGGCGTGATTTTTTTAACAAGGCAGCCAGTTGGCTGATTGAAGTTTTAGAACAAAGATTGAGTATTTTTTCCGGAGCCGCATGAAAAACATATTCACATACAGGCTCATCGCTCTTATCCCCTGCCAGGGCGATATCCCAGCCTTCTTTTATAAGCCGACTGCAAAGCAGGCTGAAATTATGCTTATCCCAGCGTTTGACCTGGCTCCTTGCTCCGGGAGAAACCACGATCAATTTAGCGCTGTCAGTCAGCCCGCGGCTATTCAAAATCTTCTCAATATAAGCAACATCTTCGGGGGCAATAACCAAAGATTGCTGTTTTTTATCCCTCATAGGATAACCGGCAAAACCCGCCCAGAACAGATGCTTATCTTTCATATGCCTGAACTTGCCCGGAATGAAGCGCAGCGGCGAACTCCTTTTTTTAGCCGGCAGGAAGGCCCCGAAAAAGCTGTTTCGTAAATCAATGACTATATCAAACCTTTCCCTGCTCAGAGAAAGGAACAATTTTATCTTATCCGCCAGGCTGGAACGCTTATCAAAAACGATTATCTTTTCTACGGCGGGATTGTTGATGAAAATTTCCTTAGGCCGTTCAGGCACAAGACAGCTGATCAGGGCCTGAGGGTATTCGTTGCGCAAGGCATCTAAAACCGGAAGGGTCAAAATGCAGTCGCCTATATTGCTTAAAGTCACGAAAAGTATCTTCATCTCTTCCTGATCTTCCTGATTTGCGCCAAGACATCATCGGGAGTAACCGCTTTCATGCAACGGTTATTCCGGCAATTTACCCTATAACACGGTATCAGGCAGCCGGTATCTTTCTGTAAAATAACCACATTCGTATCCGGATAGGGGCCGGTAATCTCTTTGGCCGTCGGCCCGAAAATCGCTATCACCTTTTTAGCCCCCACGGCATTGGCGATATGCATCGGGCCGGTATCGGCGGTAATAAACATATCCGCCCTCCTGGCCAGCGCACCCAGGTGTTTTATATTAAAAACTCCGCAGGAGACTAAAGGCTTCTCTCTCATTTTTTCTTTTATCTGGTTAACCAATGGCAAATCAGAGATGCTGCCGGTGATGACCACTTTCGCTTTTATTTCGCTGATTAATTTATCCGCCAGGAGCGCCCAATAATCCCTGGGCCAACGCTTGGGGATCCAATTTCCCCCGGGGTTAAGCACAACCAGGAGATCATCTTGATGCACAGAGTTCCGGCTTAAAAAATCATCCACATATTTTTCTTCTTCGGGGGTAAAAGAAAAATCCAGGTACCTGTCTTCTACGCGCAGCCCCGCCTTTTCAATAACATTCAGGTAAAAATCTATGCGGTGTAGGGAATCCTGTTTCGGCATAACAATCCTGCGGGTAAGGAGGAAAGAACGTTTTTTGGTATGATAGCCGATCCTCTGCCCTATGCCGGCCAATCGGCAAATGAGAGCCCGGCTGAATGAACGGTGCAACAGGAATACAGTATCAAATTTCTTGCTCTTCAGCAGCCTGATAAAATTGAGCTTGGCAAGCATCCCCTTATGCCTGTCTTTTTCATCAAAGATAATCACTTCATCTAGATGCGGATTGCCTTTTAATATCGGGTAACAACGGCTGGGGATCACGCAGGCGATATAGCTTTCGGGGTAATTCCTGCGCACATTCCTGATGGTGGCGGTAGAAAACAAAACATCCCCCAGCCAGTTAACATTAAAAATAAGGATACGTTCTGCCTGCTTAACCTTGCTCATTTACGCTTATACCCCCGGAGAATAAACATTAATTACCCGTTTTCTCTAAACATTTTTCGTAGACCTTTTCTGTCGCATCAACCATTTTCTTCTTTGAGAAATTATCGGTGATGAACCTGCGCGCGTTGGAGCCTAAAACATTGCGCATCCGCTCATCGCCAAGCAGGCGCATGATTGCCTGCGCCAAAGCTTCGGGGCAAGCTGGCTCAACCAGCAGCCCGTTATAACCGTCTTTAATCAAACTCTTTATTCCCCCTACTGCCGAGCCCACAACTGCCAACCCCTGTGCCATCGCCTCCATAAGTGCCAGACCTAATCCTTCCTGCAATGACGGCATGACAAAAACATCCATTGCCGCAAGCACATTTTCCCTGCCTCCTGCTTGCGGCAAAAATAAAACATTATCTTTAATACCTAAATCTTCGGTTTCCTTTACCAGTATATCCCTCATTTTCCCTTCGCCTACGATAAGCAGCTTAACCAAAGGGAAACTCTTTATAACGGACCGCATAGCTTTAAGCAGGTAGGTATGCCCTTTGACATCGGATAAACGGGCAACAATACCGACCAAAAGAATGTTTCCTATGCCTAAACCCTCCCTTAGTTTTTGCCGGGCGGAGAAATCGCCAAATCTTTGCAGGTCTATGCCATTATTGATTACGTTTATCCTCTCATTATCCAGCTTGAAATCAGAGATCAAATGCTCCTTTACCTCTCGGCTTATTGCGATCATGGCCTTGCCCCAGCAGGGAAAAAGCCTGCGCGAGAATCTCGGCTTAAAAAAACCGTGGCAGGTAAAGATATGTGGCTTCCCCGTATAACGGCTCAACAGGCTTCCTAAAACCTGGGTAGTCCGGCTGTTTGAATGCAGCAAATCAATATTATATCTTTTGATCTCTTTTTTGAGTTTTAAGAAGCTAATTATAATTTTCGGGCTAACCTCTTTTTTCGTGCTTATCGGAATTGTTATATGTTTTATACCCGCTGACGCAAAGTCTTCCAAAAGCTCGCCGGAGCTGGAAGCAACATAAACATTATGCCCATCCTCCCTTAACCCGCCTGCCAAGGCATACAGGTAACTGGATATGCCGCCTATATTAAGATGATTAGCTATAAATAATATATTCATCGCACCTTCATTCTTAACCAATTCTTTAACCCGTATGGGCTTCAATAGTTAAATAGAGAAGATACGGGGTTCATCTGAGCAACTTTTCCACCGCCGATAGCACCTCATCCGGAGCAATACCTTTCATACAGCGCATAGAGCGGCACTTAGTTTTATAACAAGGACTGCAGTTTAAATCCTTATTCATCACAATGCGGTCCTTGCCGGGAGGCAGATGCCGCCTGGCGTCAGTCGGGCCAAAGAGCGCGATAAAAGGTGTCCCCACCGCCGATGCTATATGCAAAGGGGAAGAATCAGCTGAAATAAATACATGGCATTTTTTAATTAAAACCGCCAGCTCATTAACAGTGGTTTTCCCGCAGGCATTAATAACCTTTGCGCCCTTAAGAGAGTTTACGAGCAGCTCTGCATCACCTAAATCCTGGGCCGTGCCGGTGATTACCACGCGGATATCGCGCATACCCAGCTCCTCGCAAAGCCGCACCAGGTACTGGTGCGGCCAAAGCTTAGTACTCCATCTCTTGGAAGCGCTGATATTAATACCTACTATTTTCTGCGCCTGGCTTAACCATTGGGCATTCAAAAGCTCCTCTATATGTTTTACGTCTTCGGAAGAAGGCCAGAGCTCAAGCGCATTATCCAAAAGGTCAATACCAAGCATCTTCAATATCCTGAACTGGTGCGTTACCGGGTCAATAGGAGGCTTCTCGTCTTTAATGCGGTGCTGGAGCAAAAAGGAAAACTTCCCGTTGTCATAACCGTAGCAATTAATACAGCCGCTTAAATAAGAAAGTATATGGCTGGCCCGGTTATTCTGCAGGTCGATGACCATATCAAAATGCTTTTTTCTTAATACACTGCCGATACCCCATAGACCTTTTAGCCCTTTATCGTTATTCTTCAGGTCGCATACCAAAAGCTCGTCAATGTAAGGGCTCCTTAAGAGCACCTCTTTTGATTCCTCCCCGGTCAGGAAACTTATCTTGTAATTGCTTTTGGAAAACTTCTGCCATATTGCCCTTAATGCCGCCGTGGATAGGATTATATCCCCCAGGGAACTGAATTTGATTATCAGGAGCTTAAAATTGCTTAATGCTTCACGGTAAACATCCAGGGTATTTTTAACCATCAACTCTACGGTATACTTTTCTTTAATCTTTATATAGGCATTTTCAGCCAGGTTCTGAGCTAACTGCGTATCTTCAAAAATACGTAATACGGCATCCGCCATACTTTTGTGGTCGGCAGGAGGCACTAACAGCCCGTTTTTCCCATCCTCAATAATATCGATTACCCCGCCTACTTTGGTAGCTACTACCGGCACGCCGGAAGCCTGGGCCTCAACGATCACCCTGCCGAATGCTTCATGGGTTGTAGTAGCCAGAACTACAAGGTCTAAATGCGCCAATATCCCCGGGATATCCCGCTGCGTGCCCAAAAATTCTGTGCAATGCCAGAGCCCGAGCCGGCGCACCAACACCTGCACCTCTTCCTTATACGCCTCTTTTGACGCCGGGGCATCGCCGACTATCCAGATCTTTAAACGGGGGACGATCCTGGAGATGCGCGCCATAGCTTTAATAAAATGCAAGTGGCCTTTTAAAGGAGTAATCCTGCCGATGATCCCCACGTTAAATTCATCTTTTCTTTTCAGCTTGGGGTCAAGGTATTTAAACCTCTCTAAATCCACGCTGCGCGGGATAAGCCTGATGCGCTCATGCGGCACTGCGAAATCATCAATCATGTGCCGGGCGATCACATTGCTTAAAACAATCACCCTCTTGGCCCAGCCCATTACCAGGCTGAAAAAATGTTTTTTATAATAACCGTGGCAGGTAGTTACAAATACGGCCCGCGTCCTGCGGCAGGCAAAATAAGCAATCCATGCCGGTACGCGCGAACGGGCATGCACGATATCAATCTCTTCCTGTTTAATGATCTGCGCCAATACTGGGACCAATTTAAATATAGAAAAGATTGATTTCTTATGCACTGCCAGAGTGTAATGCCTGGCGCCGCATGCCTGAAGTTCTTCCACCAGTTTTCCGCCGGCAGAAACCACTACTACCTTATGCCCAAGGCGCACAAGGTATTTAGATAAATCCAGGGTCCCGGTCTCAACTCCCCCCACATTAAGCTCCGGTAATATCTGCAGTATCTTCACCCCGCACCTTCCTCTTTAATAAATCCATTCAACCTCATACCTTTAATAGTCGGATACTTAGAAGGTGCGAGGTTCATAGTATTTTATCTAAAGCTGCGCTTACCCTTGAGTTATCCGCAGAAAAGTTAAGCTCAGGACGGTTTTGCCATATCTCTTCAATGGAGCTAAACAACTCTCCAGCCTGTTTTATATATATATACCTCTTGTCCTGAAAACTTTTCAAGAAACGCCGATGCTTCATACTAAGGCCGGAGGCCATAAATACGATAACATATCTTTCTGCCGCCACCGCTTCGGAGATCATGGAGATGCTCTCCGGCGAACTGACAATTACCCTGCTTAACCCCAGTATGCCGCCTACGGCATCAGGATGATTTCTTTCATTGGCAATAATTAAAAGCCTGCAGCGCGGATAAGCTTCAAATTCATTTTTAAGCAGCTGTTCTATTTCAGGCGGCGTACGGCGCGAGGTGGATAAGAGGATATCCGCATCAAGCTTTTCAGCAGCCCCCTTGATTTGACCTGCCAGTTCTATTATCGCCTGCCGGGTAATTGAAAACTTCCTGCTATTGCCGCCGATCAAAACTCCGATACAGGGTTTCAACAAAGGCCCTTTCAAAAAACCTGACTGCTGCAGCCTCTCTGACCTTTCTCTTAGATAATCCGCATCCACCAAATTAAGCGCCCCTTCGGTTAGTACTATATTTTTCCTGAAAGCCAAACCACGGCCCTGCGGCATATCGTGTTCGGGAATAATTGCCAGGTCAAATCCCTTTGGGTTTAGGGCTGCCGGACGCATCAGGACAATTGATTTAGCCTGGTTTATTTTAGCCAGCATATAATTTACCCCGCTCAATTTACCCCCTGCGGAAATAACAATATCGGGCTTGAAACCGATCAAACTCTGCCAGCTTGCTGCCTCCAGCGCATAGCGCAGATAACGCAGGCAGAGATGGTATTGATGCCTGCCGCATAGTACAACCATCCGGCTGAATATAAACCTGCGCAGGCTGGTGCGGAATTTCACTTCGCAAATAGACAAAGTAGTCTTTACCCCCCGGGCAGCTGATTTCCGGCTGGCTAACTTAGCTACGCTTTCAGACTGGCGCAGGTGCCCGGCCTTACCGTCGGAAAGAATGAGGATATCTTTTTCTTTGCCATACTTCCAAATTTTATAAGTCCAGAGATACTCGTGGGGGTATTGCCGGATATATTTCTCGTAAATATTGACCAGCCTCTCCAGGTTATCGCGCAGGTCCCTTTGCAGGTCCCCGCTTTTGCTTACCGTATAAACCTGATCCAGGATAACTTTAGTATGAGGCCCTTTTATGCGCGTATAAAAAACAGGGATTATGGAACAGTCATGTTTCAGGGCCAGCTTCACCGCACCGGTAGACATCGAGGCGGATTTGCCAAAGAAATTCACTACCTCTCCGTGCTTGCCCCCCTGGTCAACGGTCATGCCTATGGATTGGTTGCTTTCAAGCACATCAATCAACTGGCGCAGCCCGGTTTTTTTATGGATAATCTTTGCGCCCTGCTTAAGCCGGTAAGAATTAAGCAGGGCGTTTAGCCGCACGAAACCCTGGTCGCGGACAAACAGGATAAACGAAAAACCCAGGTTGGCACAGATAATATTAGAAAGCTCCCAATTACCTTCATGGGCAGCCAGAAAGATTACCCCTTTGCCCCTTTTAAAGGCTTCATCAATATACTGCCTGTTTTCAATATGGATGAATTTATCAAGATATTTTTTATTTATGCGCGGGATAAAAGAAATCTCTATAAGGTTCTGGCCAAAAGACTGATAAGCCCTGCGTGTTATCTTGCGGGCCTGCAGGAAGTCATTATTCATTACTATGGCCCTCCTGATATTGGCGCAGGCGATCCCGCGGTGCCGGGCATCAAAGAAATAAATAAGGTCCCCCAGCCTCCTGCCAAAAAACAGGCTCACATTTAAAGGCAGAAAAGAAGTAAGGAGGCTTGCGGCCCTAAAGAGAAAACAGCTTAAGTAATCGGCGATCAAATTCTGCTTCATTTTTAGTTATAACCAGTTTGATGTTCAAAGAAAATATGCGCGAGCGGCCAAATTTAAGCCTGGCGATCTTTACGGCATCCTTTTCAGTTGTAATAATCGTATCCAAACACATTTTTTTTGCGCATCCGATAATGCCTTCTAAATCCGTCTCCGTATAATCATGATGATCGGCAAACCTTAAAGCCCGGGCTACACCAATTCCCAGCCAGCGGACCGTATCTTCAAACGCCTGTGGGCTGCCAATCCCCGAGAAGACTACCGCAGATACACCCTTAAAGCTGTCCACGCTTAAAATTTCACCCGGGCTGCCCAGCTTGCTAAAGCCCTCGGGCTTATGTCTTGATTCCGCAATCAAGGCGCGGGGATTAATCTGCTTTAACCTCTCCGTAAGGGCTGTTGTATCCTGCCCGGGGTTAACCTGGGTCAAAACAAATATCTCTGAATGCCTTAATGCACCCAGCGGCTGGCGTAAAAAACCTGCCGGAAGCAAGCGATAATTGCCAAAAGGATTCCCGGCATCAATCGTTATAAACTCCAAATCTTTGAATATCCTCCACTGCTGCATACCGTCGTCCAGGATCAGGGCATCGGCGGCATAATCTTTGATTGCCTGACCTGCCGCCCTCAACCTGTCCTTATCTACAACCACTGGTACCTGCGGAAGTTTCTTTTGCAGCATCTGCGGCTCATCACCCATGCCCTGCATCCCCGGGAGCTTTACGTTTCTTTTATATCCCCGGGTGAGCACCGCCACTTTGATCCCTTTCCTGCTTAACTTAGCCGCCAAATATTCCACAAGGGCAGTCTTCCCTGTGCCGCCCAAAGTAATATTGCCTACGCTGATTACTTTGCAACTAACATGCGCCGGACGCAGCTTATAAAAACCCGCCAGGATAACCACAGCCAGCCCATAAAGCAAGGAAAATAAAAACAACAAACCTCTTAAAAGCGCCGCCAACGGCCCTTTTGCCTTACAGGTAACTAAATCATACAAATAATCTCTTGATAAAGACATAATGAATATTAAATTGCCTTAAAAAGCATCAAAAACCCGATAATAATAAACAGGGATGCGCCTATATAACGCACCAGCTCGGGCCGGATAAATTTGGCTAAAACAGATCCCAGGAAAACCGAGATCAACGTGACAATAACATAGGCCGATACTGAACCTAACCAGACAGAAACGGGCTTACCGGTCTTAGCTGCCATGCCGATACCCACCAACTGGGTCTTATCCGCTAATTCCGCAAAGAATACTGCGCCAAAAGTAGCCAAGAAAATCTTCCAATCCATACTCCTGCTCCTCTCTCCGAATAAGGGTTCTTTAAAAAAGTATATTATCACATAAGGCGTATCCAAGCAAATGGTTTCAAAGATTAAAACGCAAGAATACCAATAAGATATGTAATTAAAGCGGGATGTAACTGGAGATCTGAGCGAGTTGGCTGACAACTATATCCGCACCGGACAAATACTCTTTAGGCAGGCTGGTGGAAACAGCTATACACGGCATCCCTGCCTGTTTAGCTGAAGCTATACCGAGGGGAGCGTTCTCTACAACCAAACAGGTTCCCGGTTCAAGCCCCAATAATCCGGCTGCCTTAAGATAAGGTTCAGGATGAGGCTTACCTTTTTTAACCTGGTTGCCGGCTACTACGGCGTTAAAAACCCTGCGCAGCTTAACAGGCAGGATACTTTTTATCTCGTTGAGCGGGCTTCCCGTAACTAATCCCAGCCTGAAACCCTGTTTTTTTAATGCAACCAATAATTCATAAGCGCCATGAAAGATATAACGCTTGAAATAACGCCTGAATACCTTCTGGCGCAGGCTGAATATTGCCTTTAAGATTTTCTTGGTCGGTTTGATCTTTGCGCGCCTTAGCAGCCCCTTAAGGGTAGCTTCCCAACGCTCCCCTTCCTGCATGTAAACCTCAAAACAGCTTACCCGCACCCCCCATGGCCTTAAAGCCTCATACCAGGCGATAAAGTGATAAGGCATGGAATCAACAATTACCCCGTCCATGTCAAAAATAATTGCCCGCGGCCTTATTTTCAGCTTTTTCATATATCAATAATCAATCAGAGGACATAAAGGAAAGGTTACGTTCGATGAAATCAATCAGCTTTTGCTGAGTTTCGGCAGAGAGGTTACGGAACTCTACGCCGATACCCGGATACTCGTGCGGCTGGACCTCTTTATCCGGGATCCATACTACGGATGCGTCAAGCACAAGCTCTTCCTCTCTGGGCGCCAGTTTCATGTTAAGTATTAATTCGTCGCCGAGCTTGAACTTATCGCAACCGAATATAAAGGCGCCTACGGCGCTTAAATTTAATATATCAACCTTAAGGCAGCTTGGCTGACCGGAGGTTTTAGATTTTAACTCTATTTTTAAATCAATGGGCAGGCGCTTGAACCTGCGGCGAAGCTGCATCTTCTTGATGCCTTCAATCACCTTATCTTCCTTAAAACTATTCAATGCCGACTCTTCCGTAGCGTAAATCTCAATGGCCCTATCCATTCCGGAAACCGTAAACACCCCCCTGAGATGTATGGGGATATTCATGAATTTCATTCTCCCGCGGTTATTAACCACCTCTTTATAGGCGATAACCAGCACCGAGATACCGATATAATCAATACTCTCCACCTCCTCTAAATTACAGAGGATATCCGCATACCCTTCACGCAGGCACTGGCCGACTATCTCCACCAGTTTTGCGGAATTGGCATCTACACGGCCGGATAAATCCAGGATAATGATATTGCTATTCTGCCTTATCTTTATCTCTAACATATCAATTTAAATTCAATAAGCGGGTTTATCTTCAAAGTATTATGCACGGGGCAGTTTTTGATAAACTCAAGCAGCGCCTTCTGCCTGCGTTCATCGGCCAGAGAGGATTTTAAATCTATCCCCACACTGATCTGCCTGAAAGACAAAGGAGATTCCTTAGAAAGCTCCGCAGAAACATTAACCTCGAAATTTTCCAGGTTCAACTTTGAGCCTTCGGCATATTTGCGGATATAAACTCCGACACAACTGCCTAAACCGGCCAGCAGCGCATGCAAAGGGGTCAACCCATTGCCTTTTGCATCCACCAAGAATTCGCTTTCGCCTGACTTTACACTGAAGGCCAGGTCCTGTTTATGCACAACCTCCACCTTATACATTTATCCCCTCACTTTCTCTATATTAACACGCCCGGGAATATATTACAATCTTCGTTAATAAGCCCTGGGCTTTGCCTGCGCCTTCCAGAGATTAAAAAGCCCGATATTCTCCTCCAGTAATACTCCCGCGGTGATCCTGACCTTGCTTTTTGCCAGAAGTTTTAATTGCCGGTTAGAAACCTGCAATTCATTAAAACCATAACCCTTCGCATCTTTAATCGCGCAGCCGAAAACAACCCTTCTGACCCTTGCCCAATGGCATGCCGCAAAACACATCGGGCAAGGCTCGCATGTGGAATAGATAACACAACCGGAGAGGTCAACTTTTTTAAGCTTTTTGCAGGCCTGGCGGATTGCCGTTATTTCGGCATGGCCGGTAATATCGGTATTTTTCCAAACAAGGTTATGACAACAAGAGATGACCTTGTTCCCTTTTACGATACAGGCGCCAAACGGCGTCTGGCCTTTGCTTATGCCATCCCTGGCCTTTTCGATCGCCAGGCGCATAAATTTTTTATCATTAGTTTTCATATTAACCTGCCCCGAAAGTTAACCCGGACATTAGCCCGCAGGCTTCATTTTACAAAAATACTAAACTCCTCTTTCTTCGCCGGCGGCGCATCCTTTTCCCATTCGCGCGCATATTCAAAAACAACAGTTGCCTTGCCGCTTTTAAGCGTCTTAAAACTCCACTTTTCTACGCCCCCCGCGCCTAAAAGTTTTTCTTCGGCCGGGAAAAACTCTTTTTTCAGAAACTCAAGCACGCCTTTATCCGATATTGCGGCTAAGCGCCAGCTGTATCCGGTTGCGGGATTAGACTTCAAATCTATGGTCATGCTCTTCCCCTGGGGGAGGCGTATAATTTTGAATTCGCGGGAAAAATCTCCTTCTGCGAAAGCCATGGTGAATAAAGCAAGCGGCAAAATAAGTATAATTAACCTGAAACCGGTGATCTTCATCATGCCTTGCTTATCAATAACCCCAATATACAAGAAAAACAAGTCCCTAAATTAACCAGGATAGTCATCGCGCACATTCTTTCAAGCAAGAGCCTATTTTCATATGCGCCTCTAAGCATTAAATATGCCAGGATCACGGCAGTAATTAATACCGGGAAATAAAATAAGGCGCTCTCCATAGGCAGGGACTTGGTCAAAGCCAGGCAAAAAGCTGCCCCCGCGCAGACAACAAGCAATGTATAAAGAAAAGCCCCTTTTTCTTTTCCTATGCGCACCAATAGATTCTCTTTGCCTGCCTCTTTATCCGCCCGGTAATGCGGGTATTCATTAATCAATATTATATTTGCCACGGAAAAAGCAATAGGCAGGGATATGAAAAGAGCTGAAATATCAAACCTGGAAACCTGGATATAGAATGCGGTATTTACGGCTAAAAGGCCGAAGCTATAGGCAATTAAAATCTCGCCTAAACCACGGCTTACCCAGCGCAACGGAGGCTTAGAATAGAATAAAGCGCAGATCATCCCTGAAATGCCCAAGAGGAGAGTAGATCCCCCGGTTTTAAAATAAAACTGCAGGATCGCCCCTATTGCCAGGGCCAGCGCAATAACCGCATATATTAAAGCCTTTACTTTTCCCCCGGGGATTAAATTATCCACCAGTACCTGGCTGCCGCCGCTAAACTGGCTTTTGCCTAAAGCCCCGGCCAGGCGGTCTTCTTTTAGATCATAAACCTCTCCGCTATAGTGGGCGGATAATTGTATAAGTATAGCACCTGATAATCCTAAGAAGAAGATTGCCGGGTTAAATTTTCCCGTAAGGCGCTGCGCCAGCAGCGTGCCCAAAACAAACGGCAGGATAACCACGCTTAAGAACGGGGCGCGCGAAAGCAAAACCCAATATTTGATCTTCATTTCTTTATCTTCTGATAAAATCCTGATAAAGCGCCAGGACCATCACAATAGCTGAACTGCTGAAAATGAAAAAATAATTTATGGCATCTTTGTTTGAACGCAGGCGGCAGAGCATGGTGCGCAAAAATTCCCTGTCCTGGCTATCTAAAACCTGGGTATTTGAAATCTTATTATGGATCTGGTATTTTTCCAGTTCCCGGCGCAATACCTTGTCCTGCCTGAATTTATAAAGAAAATACAAAAAGAACCCTGCTACGCCTAAATACCAGAAAAACTTCGGCCAGAATGGCCCAAATGATAAAACAAGGTTTATCACCCTTATGGAGATCGTCGCCATTATCCCTATAAAGAGGAACAGCCAGGAAACAGCGGTATCCCTGCACCTGGTCCTGGCCATACAGTTCAAACATTGTTTCTTAGGTTTAAACATTGCTCTTATTAAAAGCCTTTCTCGATATTGCTGCTGCGGCGCAAGGCCTTGACCATGCGCGCATAAGCCTCCTGCGCCGACTTGCCTTCCGTAAGATGGTCAAAGCAGACAGCCGCATACCCCCGGCGGTTCTTAATCTTAAAAATCTGGACTTTCAGATGCCCGATCTTTTCAATTGCCACAGGCTATTCTCCTATATCTTCATCCCATAATTTAGGGCGGTTTTTGATAAACTGCCGCATCAAATCTTTGCAATCCGCAGAATCCAGGTTGATAATCTTTACCCCTCTTTTTCTGGCGTAACTCTCAGGCCCTTTGAAAGTTTTATTTTCGCCGATTACCACCTTAGGTATTTTATAAAGCAGTATTGCCCCCATGCACATATCGCAGGGCGAAAGCGTGGAATAAATAACGCATTTTTTGTAATCTGCGCTTTTTAATCTGCCGGCATTCTCCAGGCAATCCATCTCCGCGTGCAGGATCGCGGAATTCTTTTGTATGCGCCTGTTATGGCCCCTGGCAATAATTACGCCATCCTTTACCAGTACCGCCCCGATGGGGATACCCTCTTCAATAAGGCTTTTCCTGGCCTCCCTAATTGCCTCCCGCATAAACTTTTCCATAAGCACCTAACGCGATATCTTGATTATTTTATATTTCAAGAGGCCTGCCGGGACCTTTATCTCTACTGTCTCATTCTCCTTATGCCCCAACAAACCCTCTCCCACCGGAGAGGTGACAGAAATCTTATTTTGATTATAGTCGGCCTCAAGCTCTGAAACCAGCGTATACTCCATCTCCTCTTCTGTGTCCAGATCAACCAGTTTTACTTTTGCCCCGATAAGGACCTGGTCCCGGGGCATATCTTTATCCAGTATGCGCACCCGCGAAAGTTTTTCTTCCAGCTCCGCGATATGTTTTTCATTATGCCCCTGGGCATCTTTTGCCGCGTCATACTCGGCATTCTCGCTGATATCTCCGTGCGAGCGGGCATCCCCTACCGCCTTAGAAAGCTGCCGGCGTTTAACTGTCTTTAAATACTCCAGCTCGTTAACTAACTTCTCATAACCTTCCTGGGTCAAATAAATATCCTCCGGCATTTTATCTCCTTTTTATCCCGGCACAAACCGCCTGATCACCCCAATATTTCTTCCGGTTGCGCCCCTGTTACTGGCAATCAAATCATACGCACGCCCGCCCAGCTGTTTAGCCAGCAGGCTGCTGCCTAATACCTCTTTCATCTTGATTACCAGATCATCGGCATCACCTACCATAATACCGGCTTTATTTTCTACGAACAGGCGGCTGATATCCCGGAAATTAAACATATACGGGCCGAAGAATACCGGCTTCTTCAGGCTGGACGGCTCAAGGATATTGTGTCCACCTGTCTTAACCAGGCTGCCGCCGACAAAAACAATATCCGCGGCGGAATAATAATCCGGCAGCTCCCCCATCAGATCAAGGATAAAGACGGGGCTATTTATGCAGGTAGGGCATGCACCGGATATACTTGAGATGAATACCGGCATAAAATGATTTTCCGAAACTAATCTGCCTACATCGCCGCTGCGCTCAGGATGCCTCGGCGCAAGAAGAAGTTTCAACTTGGGAAAAGCAGGCAGAATCTTTTTGTAGGCCTCAATAATCAATTCTTCTTCATGCGGATGCGTGCTGCCGCAGACCCATAATTTCTCATCTAAACCCAGCCAGAGTTTCTGCCGGAACGCCTGCGCATCAAAACCTGCGG
Source organism: Candidatus Omnitrophota bacterium (assembly GCA_028716965.1). Taxonomy (GTDB): domain Bacteria; phylum Omnitrophota; class Gorgyraeia; order Gygaellales; family Profunditerraquicolaceae; genus UBA6249. The sequence continues at coordinate 46,895 of JAQUOV010000004.1, read as the reverse complement.
CAGTCTCAAGATCAATGTCAAATTTTACGTTCCCGGTAACCTGGATATTCTCTCCATCTACGCCCAGGCTTCTTAACCGCGCTGCATCAACATCCGATTGCACGCAGAACTGCCTGATCTTGCGTAAGATCGGCCCGATCAAAAATCTTACCGCGCGGTATCCGGAATAAGAGCCGTCCGATATCCGGCCGTTAACCGTAAATACCGGGATCTTCTGTTTATGCAGGCAGGTGATTAAATTCGGCCAGATCTCCGTTTCCGCGATGATAAACAAACAAGGGTTGACCTTCTTTATTACTTTTCTTACGATAAAGCTAAAATCCAAAGGAAGATAGGTCAAGAGGTCGCCTTCAACAGTTAATCCCGCGGCAATCTTATTGCCTGTGGCAGTGACGGTAGAGATGACTAACTTCTTGCCGGGATATGCCTTTCTTAACCCGCCGGCCAGCCCTTTTATTGAGACAGCCTCCCCTACGCTTACCGCATGGATCCAGATAGGCCTGTCCAACTCTAAACCGTCGGGCAAAAACCCCAGCCGCCTTAAGAAACCGCGATGAAACTTGCCTTTGAATAAATATACCGGCAGGTAAAGTAGCGCGAAGATTAAAAATATAAAATCATACAATATAAACATAGTTTTTCCCTAAATTCCATATGCTACCTGCTATATGCTGCTTTCCTATGCGTGCGGGTGTGCCTTATCATAAACACTCTTTAGCTTTTCAGTTGTCAGATGCGTATAAATCTGGGTCGTAGAAAGGTTCGCATGCCCCAGGAGTTCCTGCACCGTGCGCAGGTCTGCCCCGCGGTTTAAAAGATGGGTGGCAAAGGAATGCCTGAAGGTATGCGCGGAAACCCCCGGCTTTGTCCCGGCCAGGCGCAGGTATTTTACCAGTATATAACGTACGCCGCGCGTAGTAATCCGCCGGGAATTTCTGTTTAAGAATACGGCGGAGGATTGCTTTTTTCTCCTATCCAGGTATTTCTTAATCGCCATCAGCGCCGCTTCCCCGACCGGCACCACCCTTTCCTTCTTTCCCTTCCCTCTTATTTTTAAGATGCCGCCGATAAAATCAATATCGTCTAAATTCAAACCCACCAGCTCCGAAATACGCAGGCCGCTTGAGTAAAATGCCTCCAGGACCGCCCGGTCGCGTAAACCCAGGATGTCGGCTTCACCCCTGGCAAAAGCTGACTCAATAAGTTTGCTCACCTCATCCTCCGTCATAAAAGAAGGCAGGTGTTTATCCAGTTTGGGGCTGGAAAGCATAAGGATAGGGTTTGTTTTAAGATACCCTTCACGGCAGAGAAACCTGAAAAAACTGCGCAGGGCAGAAAGCCGGCGGCCGATACTCTGGTTGCCTAAATTCTTTTCTTTTAAGACCCCCAGGTATTTCCTAAGCGAAAGATAGTCTATCTTTTCTAATTCCGTGCCGGCAAGGAACCTGCCGAAATCCTCAAGGTCCAACCTGTAGTTAAGCACAGTGTGCCCGGAATAATTCTTTTCTATCTCCAGGTAACGGATAAACTTCTCAATATATTTTTCCATATATTTTATTCGTTTTCCGGTCTCGTAAAATGAACCTGGTAAATTTCGAGCGAATGTCGATTTTAGCCAATGGAGCTTTCAGTATTCCGGGAATCCCCGTGGAGCGAAGCGACAAAACGGGGACGGCGAAGCTGTTTGAGTGGTATTTGCCAGAGCAAATACCGTAAGTTCTGCAACCGCCGGAATATGAAAGAACATTGGCGTTAAAAAATCGGCTTGAGCGAGAAATTTACAAGGTTCATTGCGTATCTTCCTTATCCTGCGGCAACGTACGCGAGGTAAAGGTGCATTTCGGAAAGTTTGAACAACCATAGAAAAAACCGCGCTTTGACCTGCGCTCGATCAATTCCCCGCCGCAATTTTCTTCCGGGCATTTGACACCGGAAGTAATAGACCTGGAATTCTTGCAGGAGGGAAAACCCGAACAACTCAGGAATTTACCGCGCCGGCCCCACTTTATGATAAAAGGCTTGCCGCATTTATCGCAAATCTGATCGGTAGTAATAACCTCCTTCTTTATATTCGCCTGGGCAAAATCCAGGCTCTCTTTAAAAGGGGCGTAGAATTCTTTTAATACCTCCACGCGCTTAAGCCTGCCTTCTTCAATCTCATCCAGCTCATCCTCCATAAGCGCGGTAAACTTGACATCTATAATCTTCGGGAAATATTCTACCAGCATATCGCTGACCTTGAAACCAAGCTCCGTGGGGTTAAGATAGCCTTTAATCCTGCGCACATAATCGCGCAGAATGAGCGTGTAAATAATCGGCGCGTAGGTTGAAGGCCGGCCGATCCCGTCCTCTTCCAGGGCCTTGACTAAAGAGCTGTCCGAAAACCTCGGAGGCGGCTTGGTAAAATGTTGGGAGGGCACAAGCTTAGTCAGACCGAGAACCTCTCCTTGTTCTAAAGGAGGGACCACATTCTTGTTTTTTTCTTTCTCCTCCTCGTCATCCTTTTCCTCCTCTTCGGTCCTGTTGTAAGCAGCCAGGAACCCCTCAAAAAGCAAATGGCTTCCGTTAGCCGCAAACAAATATTTATCCGCGCAGATATCTACCGAAGTAGCCAGGAATTCAGCGGGTTTCATCTGGCTGGCCAGGAAACGGTTATAAATGAGCTCATATAAACGAAACTGGTCGTGGCTTAAGAAATCTTTCATGCTTTCCGGAGAACGCGAAACATAGCTTGGCCGGATCGCTTCATGCGCCTGCTGCGCTGATTTTTTAGCCTTGAAAAAATTCGGTTTCTCCGGGACAAAATCCTTGCCGAAGACCCTGCCGATATGCTCACGCACTTCGGCAACTGCCTCCGGAGCGGTATTCGGAGAATCCGTACGCATATAAGTAATCAAGCCCAGGGGGTTATCCCCGCCGATATCAATACCCTCGTAAAGCTGCTGCGCCACCATCATGGTTTTGGAGGCATTAAACTTAAGCTTATTAAAGGCCTCCTGCTGCATAGTGCTGGTGATAAATGGAGCCGGGGCATAGCGTTTCTTTTCTGTTTGCTTAACCTCCAGGACCTTAAACTCTTTTTCCTTAAGCTGCTCTACGATCGCTTGCGCTTCATCCTGGGTCTTAATCTGCGCTTTTTCACCGTCTATCTTTTCAAGTTTAGCGCAAAAACTACTCTCCCCGAAGACCTTAGGCTTAAATAACTCCGCGATAATCTCCCAATATTCGCTGGCGGTAAAGGCCTGGATCTGGCGTTCCCGTTCCACGATCAGCCTTAAGGCTACGGATTGCACGCGCCCTGCGCTTAAACCGCGGGCAAGTTTTTTCCAAAGTAAAGGGCTCAAGAAATATCCGACGATACGGTCCAGCACCCTGCGGCCGACCTGGGCCTCAATCATATTGGCGTCAAACTCACGTGCGGATTTAAAGGCCTCCCCTACCGCATGCGGGGTAATCTCATGAAAACTTACCCGCAGGACATCCTTGCCCTTAAAGACCTTTTCTTTTATCTGCCAGCCGATTGCCTCACCCTCCCGGTCAGGGTCGGTTGCCACATATATCTTCTCTTTTGACTTGGCCTCTTTTCTAAGCTGGGTCAACAATTTCTTTCTGGCCGGGATAATCACATATTCCGGCTTGAAATTATTATCTACATCTACGCCCAATTCTTTCTGCGGCAGGTCAATAATATGCCCCATGGAGGAAACCACGCTAAAATCCTGGCCCAGGATCTTGCTTATGGTTTTAGCCTTGGTAGGCGACTCTACGATAACCAGATTTTTAGACATTTAGCTCCTTATAAATTGTTTACCCGGTAACTCCCTGATCAACTTCTTAAATTGTAACTTCAAAATCAGCTCTGAAACTTTGCCGCTTTCTAAGGATGTTTTTTCTATCAAATCATCGATTGCGACGGCCTTGCGGTTTATGCAATTATAAAGCATATCTTCTTCTTTTGCACATAAAATATTTTCTTTTTCCGCCGGCGCAGATTGGTCCCCATTACGGGAAGGATCCAAACCCAGCTCCTCAAGGATATCCTGGCTGGAGGTAACCAGCTTTGCGCCCTGTTTAAGCATCTCATTAGTCCCCATTGACCCGCAGGAATCAATCCTGCCCGGCAAAGCAAAAACCTCTCTTCCTTGCTCCAAAGCAAAATCTACGGTAATTAACGCCCCGCTGTTCCTGGCTGCTTCGGTAACCAAGACACCTAAACTCAAGCCGCTGATCAGGCGGTTGCGCCGGGGGAAATTCTGCGCCAGGGGCTTTGCATCCATTGGAAACTCTGAAATCACCGCGCCGCTTTCTGCTATCTCTGCGGCAAGCCCCCGGTTTTCAGGAGGATAAATATGATTAAAACCGCTGCCCATTACCGCGATCGTGCGGCCGCGTACTTTTAATGCTCCGCGATGGGCATAAGTATCCACGCCCCTGGCCATACCCGAAACAACGGTCAGGTTATTTGAAGCCAGCTCCGCAGCAAACCTCTCCGCGCTGCTTAAGCCGTAAAACGAGGCGCGGCGTGAACCGACAATGCCCAGGCTTAAATTATCTGCCTCGGTTATCCTGCCTGAAACATAAAGCACAATCGGCAAACCCGGTATCTGTTTTAAGCTCTGCGGGTAACCTGCGTCAAAGAGCGTGACAATCTCCACTCCCGCTTTTTTAGCCTGCCCTAAGTCATTATCTAAATTCCTGGTATCAAATGCAACTATACGCTCGCTGATCTTTGCGCCTACGGCCCCTTCCAGGCTCTTCCGGCTGGCTTTGAATATATCCTGGGGTTTATTAAAATATCCGAGCAGGCGCTCCAGGCATACGCTGCCTATCTGCGGGATAAGGTTCAGGCTTACCAAAGACTCAAAATCATTCATGCTTTCGCGGCCGGGAACCCCGCCCTTTAGTGCAAGGATGGATTTTTGGCCGCTCAAATATTCCGCTTTTGGCAACCCCGGGCTTTGACCCGGAGGAGAGGCTCCGCCCCTTACTGGCAAGCATTTTAGATATCTTCCCGGCCACCTGCTTAACCGAAAAGCGCGATGTGTCAATTATCTTATCGGCCTGCATATAATAAGGCGCGCGCATCTTTAATAAAAGCTCTATGCGTTTCTTGGGTTTATCTACATTCAAAAGCGGCCGGTCTTTATTTGCGGAGGTCCTCTTGAGTATTTCTTCGGGGCTGGCGCTAAGGCAAATCATCGTACCTGTTTTTTTCATCAGCTTGATATTGTCTTTGTCTAAAACAACTCCGCCGCCGCAGGCAACTACAAAGTCCTTTTGGGTTGAAACATCTCTTAAAACCCTTTTCTCGATTTTACGGAAATATGCCTCGCCTTCCCTGCAGAAAATATCCACAATCCTGCGTTGTTCTTTCAATTCAATAAGCTCATCCAAATCCACGAAATTCAACCCCTTTTCCTTAGCCAACTGGCAGCCGACAGAGGTTTTTCCGGTACCCATAAACCCCACTAAATAAATATTCATCTTTTAAGCAGGGACGTTTCTTGAGCCAATCGGAGAAGTGTCCCCGTAGTGGATAACTTCCTCTACAAAGGACACTTTTCCCTTGGCTTAAGGACCATCCGTTAGTTAACTAACTGTTATACGCTTCTAATACCGCTTCGCTTAACTGCTGTTTCAACTCCTTGGTAGAAGGATAAACCGTGTTATACCATTTCCCATCCTTGCCTTGATGACGCGGCATACTCACGAATAACCCTTTACTGCCATTTACTACGCTAAAGCCTTTGACCACTACTCCTGAGATTGAAACATCAACAAAAGCCTTAAGTTTTGAATCACTGTCTAACCTGCAGACACGGCTGACGCTTATTGCCTTTTCCATCTTGATCACCCCTTTCTGCGGCAATAGACGAAAAAGGGGAAACTATCTAACTTGAAATATTCTTTAAAAAATCAAAATGCGCTTTCGGTATAGATATCGTAACGGTTGATATCCTTGCCTACCTGCTCATACTCCAGGTCATCAATGGTCTTTTTAAATGGCCTGGTGCCCCCCGCAGGCAGGCCGTTAATCGTAAACACCATATTGGCCACAGTTATATTCTTGATAAAAAGCACAACCCGTACCGCAACCGTAGCATAAGACTTTTCAGTATGGTTGCTCACCTCCCCTTCTACGACTACTTCTTTAGTGTGTTCGGATTTTGCAATTTTTATATTATGGTAACTGAGATTAGGCATGTGCTATCCTGTTCCTGTAATTAGCATAATTTTTTTTAATATCAGCCAATGAATCCGAGCCGAATTTTTCAAGAAAGGCATCGGCCAAGACAAGCGCGCATGCTGCCTCGGCCACCACGCCGGCGGATTCCACCACGCAGGTATCCGAACGCTCGGTGGCTGCCTTGGCGGGTTTCTTAGTAGATATATTTACCGAATCCAGCGGGTTCATCAGTGTCGCTATCGGCTTCATACAGGCGCGCAACACTATATCCTGGCCGTTAGATACCCCGCCTTCAATGCCTCCGGCATTATTGGTCCTTCTGGAATACCCTTTGTTCTTATTATAATAAATCGCATCGTGCACCTCTGAACCGAAGCTGACGGCATAACCTAAACCCAGCCCAACCTCAAAAGATTTGACTCCCGGGATAGAGATGACTGAGCCTGCCAAGCGGCTGTCCAGCCTGCGGTCAGCCTGCACATAACTACCCAGGCCGACGGGGACTTTTTTGGCGACTACCTCAAAAACGCCGCCTACTGTATCTTTATTTTTAATCGCTTCGGTTATTTTTGCAATTATCCCCTTAGAGGTAGATTCGCCGCCTATCGACAAAACCCTGCTGGTAATAGTTATGCCAAACTCATCCAGGAATTTTTTGCATAGTGCCCCTAAGCCGACGGTGCCTGCCGTGCTGCGCGCCGAGGCGCGTTCCAATACCTCTCTTATATCCGTAAAACCATATTTCAATAATCCGGCTAAATCCGCATGGCCGGGCCGGGCAGCAATAACCTTATGCAGTTTTTCAATGCTGGTGTCCTTATTCTTGATGAATAAGGTAACCGGGCTGCCGAGAGTAATATTATTCTTAAGGCCGGAGGTTATTTCCACCCGGTCGTTTTCTATTTGCATGCGCTTACCCCTGCCAAACCCGCACTGCCTGCGCTTTAATTCCTTATTCATCCTGTTTACATCCACTTTAAGGCCTGCGGGAAACCCTTCCAGGATAGCCACAATTGCTTTTCCGTGTGATTCGCCTGCGGTCAAATATCTCAACATATATTCCTCCTTAAATTATTTATCCGTTTATCTCCAGAGCCCGCGCTTATTTTCACGCGCCTGGCGGTACAGCCTTGAGAATAAATCCGCATATTTTACATTCGGAGGGTAATTCATCAACGAGGCATACCCCTCCTCAACAATCAAGGCATTCAGCAACCTTCCGTCGGGCAAATAAACATAGGCCAGGATTCTTCCATACTTATCGTATCTTTCCTTATCAAACTCCAGCCTTACGCGCTTACCCTGCGCCAGTTGCTTAGTGAATTCATAAGACTGCCTGCCAAGCTTCTTGATCTCTTCAGCCTTCTGCCCGGTACGCCTGGCATCGCGAAAAAGCTTGGCTGACTCATGCATCTCCGGCGTATCAATCCCCAACAAACGCAGGAATTTGCCGTTTTCCAACTTCAAGGTATCCCCATCAACAACTCTTGTTACCAGGGGATTCCCATAATCGTCATTATCGCCGGAGGAAACATACCCCCGGAAACCTTCCTTATGCTTAAAAGGCAGCCCTAAATTATCGCCGAAAAAATACCCCGTTAAGGCCAACAGCCCTAAGAGAAACGAAAGAATTATTTTCTTCTGCCGGGATTTAGTTTTCCTCATAACTGGGAAGCAACTATCTGGGCCAATACCACGATATCTTCGGTACAAAAAATACTCTTTATGCTCGCATCAAAATACATATTTGCGTCAGGCCCGAACTCGGGGTCCTGCTTCCATAATTTTACCAGTACCGGTACGCCTGCAAAGGCCTCTATAACCAGGCTGATATCCCCTCCCTGCGAAAGCTTCGCCGGCAATCTGGATAATACATCTTTTAAGGCATCCGTATTCTTGCCATATTTGCGGATTACCGGCCCTATACAACGCCTGTGGAAAGCCTCATAATAACCCTCCACACCGGAAAACTCCCTAAAGGTAAGCCAGCGGCCGCTTAACGCAGGCAAACCTCTTAATTTTTGCGCCAGATAATGCAAGAGCAGAATACTGACAAAATCCTTCGCCTGTACATTGCAGGAAGAAGAAAAAATCTTTCTTTCCTGCGTATCTACGCTATATTCATCCGCCAGGAACTTAACTAATAAATTCTTGGCAGGATTAGGGTTAAGATTAAATAAATCCTTCCACGCTTTATCAAGCGCTGCCTCATATCCCATATTTTTATTATATTATTATTATAAGATAAATCAATGATTTTAGCTATCGGAGCTGCCTTGGCTTGTTTCTCGCCATGAGATTTCCGTCTTTTGCTGGAGGCACAATGAGAAGATTTTCGGCAAAAGTGTGCAAGGCTTTACGGCGAGTGCAGGCAATGCCTTATTGCGTAAGGAACCTGCGCTGCCGAAACGAGACGTAAACCGAAGCACACAGCGAAAATCTTCGTGCCGAAGCGAAAGACGGAAAGCGAATAATTGAGATTATTATATTGCGGTTGCGGCTTTTTGGCTTATAATAGAAATCATGATTTACGACCGGTTCCAGCAGGAAGCCATTGACCATATCAACCAGGGCCACTCCGTAATTGTCTCTGCTCCTACAGGGGCGGGTAAAACAGCGATTGCCGAGTACATTATCAGTAACTCTATCCGCAATAACCTGGGGGTAATTTATACCGCGCCGATTAAAGCTCTCTCCAACCAGAAGTTCCGCGACTTCCAGGCCCAGTTCCAGGACAATATCGGCATCCTTACCGGCGACGTTTCCATTAATCCCCAGGCCCCGGTACTGATCATGACTACCGAGATCTTCCGCAACAAAATACTGGATGAGCCAGAGAGCCTTGATAAATACTCCTGGATCATCTTTGACGAGATCCATTACATTGATAACCCCGAACGCGGCACGGTCTGGGAGGAATCATTGATCTTCCTGCCTAAACAGATGAACCTGCTGGGGTTATCCGCGACCATCCCCAATATCAAACAATTCGCCAGCTGGATCGAATCTATCCACGATAAAGCCATAAAAGTAGTCATTGAAGAAAACCGGCCGGTGCCGCTGCATTTCCTTTTCCAGTGCCAGAATGAAATCGTGGATAAAATTGAGCGCCTTAAACGCCTGCGCTCCGCTAAACCCAACAGGTTGAATTCACTGATCGACTACCTGCGTACAAACGACGGGCTGCCGGCGATATATTTTGTCTTCAGCCGCAAACGCGCGGAGGAATTAGCCCAGGATTTATACGGATTTAAATTCCTGGACGCCAAAGAATCCCGCGCGATCACCCAGATGTACGAAGACCTGCTTGAACGGTTTAATTTAAAACATGAACAGTCGGCGCAGATCCTCTATCCCCTGGTACAGCGCGGCATTGCCTATCATCATGCCGGGATGCTGCCTACCTTAAAGGAGGTAATCGAGCGGCTTTTTACCAGCCGCCTGCTCAAAGTTATTTTTACTACCGAAACCTTTGCCCTGGGGATCAATATGCCCAGCCGCTCGGTAATGTTTGACGGCCTGCGTAAATTTTACGGCACTTACGTGCGCAACCTGAAAACGCGCGACTTTTATCAGATGGCCGGCAGGGCCGGAAGGCGCGGGATAGATAAAGAAGGGTTTGTTTACACGCGGGTTAACCCGCAGAGGATAAATTTTGAAGAGGTCAGCAGGATAATCTTCGGCAAGCCCGAAGAGGTAAAGAGCCAGCTGAACACCTCTTATGCCACTATTCTTAACCTTTACGAAAAATACCAGGAGGATTTATTTAAAATCTACCCCCTCTCTTTGCATTATTATCAGTCGCGCAAGAATGAGCAAAAACAGGCATTAAACCTGCTGGACGCAAAACTAAGGCTGCTCAAAGAATTGGGTTACATCCATGAAGGGAAACTTTCCGAAAAAGGAAGGTTCGCTAAAACTATTTACGGATATGAATTGGTCCTGGCGGAATTATATGACCAAAATATACTTGAGCAGCTGGATGAATTTGAATTAGGCGTAGTGGCTTCCGCGGTTGTTTTTGAGCCGCGCAAAAATCAGCGCATGCCGTCAAGTATATCTAAATCCAGCCGCGCGCTCAAACGTACCTGCGAAGAAACATATGACAGATTAAAAGACAAGGAGCGCCGCTATAAGATCTACCCCTTCAGTAAGCTGCCCTATTTTCATCTCTGTTCCAGCATGGAGGCATGGCTGCGCGGGACAAACTTCGGTAAAACCCTGCAGATGACTGATTGCGACGAAGGCGAGGTAGTGCGTTATTTCAGGATGAGCGTGCAGGTTTTAAGGGAGATCTCGCAGGCGCCGATTGCCTCTTACCTGCTTAAAGACAAAATAAAAGAAACTATCCGCGTAATAAACCGCGATATTGTTGACGCCGAAAAACAACTCCGCGAAGGTTAATATTAGGGACGTTTCTCAAGCTAAAGGGAGAAGTGTCCCCTATGGGGACACTTCTCCGATTGGGTCAAGAAACGTCCCTATTTTGTTTTGAGGTAATCATGAAGGATGTCTTTGTGGTCAAAAGCAAAATCAAGCTTCTCTATCTCGGCAGGTTTGATAATTTTTAAACCTGCCGCGTCATCCCCTGCCTTAGGCCTACCTTTTGCTTTAGCAATGAATACCGTACCGATAGTGTGGAATCTTGGGTCGCGCTTGGGATTTGAATAAGTGCGGAATTGCTTGATGTTAATTAAATCCAGGTTTGTTTCTTCTTTAGCCTCTCTTTTTACCGCCTGCTCCAGGCTTTCGCCGTAATCCACAAACCCTCCCGGAAGCGCCCAGCCAAACGGCGGGTTGCTGCGCTGGATAATTACAATCCCCTCGGGCAATTCAATAATCGCATCTACCGTCACAAACGGGCCCGAGGATAACTTTGTAGTCACGTATTCCAAATACCCTAAAACGCCTTTATTAAAAACCGTAAACGCATCTTGAGTATAAAGGCAGAAAACAATCTCATCTAAACAGGTATTTTCTTCCCGCAGGTGTCTTAGCACTTCCTGCGCCATAATCTTTGCGCAAGCCAAAAGCGGAAAGCCTCCTGTGCCGCACCCCAAAGCCGGAAAAACAACAGAACCAATCTTCAATTCTTCGGCCAGCTTTAAGGAACTCCTGCAGGCATTACGGATCATCACTTCATCTGTTTTAAAATCCATTCCCATGGTCGCCGCATGAATCACATATTTTGCCGCCAGCTCTCCGGCGGAAGTCTCAACCGCCTCTCCGATACCTATCGGCCCCTTCTTAAGCGCCTCCTCTTCAATCACCTTGCCGCCTTTTTTCTTAATTACCCCGGCTACTCCCCCGCCCATAACCAGCTTGTTGTTAGCGGCATTCACAATCGCATCCGCCCTTATCTCCGTAATATCCCCCAGCACAACCTTAATCTCCGTATTCTTTATCCTCACAAATTCCTCCTGTATTAATCAAAATATTAGAAATAAAAGGTGCTTGATTCATATTGCCTGCCGAGGGGTGACGCCAAAGAGGGGCATCCCCGTTCCGAGGACAAACTTGCCCGCAGGAATGGGGAGACTTCGGCGGCAGGACCCCGAGGCCAGTATACAGAAAACAAACCAAAGCAGCCGCAAATTATTCACCTATTATTTTTATTAACACCCTCTTCTTCCTCTGCCCGTCAAACTCTCCGTAAAAGATCTGTTCCCACGGCCCGAAATCCAGTTTCCCCTCCGTCACCGCCGCCACTACCTCCCTGCCCATAACCGTACGCTTCAAATGCGCGTCCCCATTGTCTTCGCCGGTTAAATTATGCTGATACTTGTCTTTCCCAAACGGCGCCAGCTTCTCAAGCCAGACGGAGAAATCTTTATGCAGCCCGCTTTCATCGTCATTGATAAAAACGCTTGCGGTTATATGCATAGAGTTAACCAGACACAACCCTTCTTTGATCTTGCTTTTACGCAAGGCCTCTTCCACCTGGTCAGTGATATTGATAAACTCCTGTTTTTTAGCAGTATTAAAATAAAGGTAGCCTGTGTAGGATTTCATTTTACAATTTCTCCAATATCAATTTGTCGTTTTTCTGGTCAATTTTAAAGTTAAATTTCTTTAAAAAAGACATACCCAATAGGCCGTCCTCGGGAATAGAGGCACTCTCCTTTTCAGGCATGATCGCCGCCTCAATATCCTTAACCTCGGAATCCTGGACCTTAACAGAATCCAAAGTGACCATCCTTGCCCTAACCGAGCGGCCGTCTGCCATTATCAAATCTACTGCGCTGGGGCTATTGGCATCATCTTTTATCCCTAAGCTATTGGCTATTTTACTTGATAATATTACCAAGGAGGCCCCCGTGTCCAGGATAAGGTTGGCCTTGGCCTTATTATTCAAGGTGGTCGTCACCTTTACATGCCCGCTCTGCTTATCCACGCTTACTTCCTTAGGCTCATACTCCCTTCTTAACTCCGCCTCTTTTGCCCTTTCCTGCGCTCTTATTTTTTCCTTAACCCACTCCTGCCTGATCAGCTCAGCCTCCCTGGGAGAAGACCTGACTATATGGTCAATCTGCTTTTGGGGAAATTTCATTGAGCCAAAGCTGATTTCAAGCTCTATATCATCCGCATTTTCTTTCTTCACTATCCCTTCAATGCTGCGGCCGTTTTTTAAATAAATGGTGTCTGCGGCTGCCCAGGGCATGAAACCCGGTACACTTAAGAAAAACAGCAATAGAGCAACCGGGTTGTATTTACTAAGCCTGCCCTCTTTAATCAAGCGCATCCTCATTTTTGGTTAACGCGATTTACCCACGCCCCTTCTTTTACAAAACCCGTAAACATCGCACCTGCTGCAAAATGGCGAAACCGGAAAACATAGATTCTGCCCGAAACTTACCAGGATGGTATTTAACTTGATCCACTTCCCCCTGGGAATAATCTTTTGCAGGGCAAGTTCTGTCTCTTCAGGATTATTTGTGCTTACCCAGCCCAGACGGTTTGATATCCTGTGCACATGCGTATCCACGCAGATTGCCGGGATACCAAAACCCAAACCTAAAACCAGGTTAGCTGTTTTCCTGCCTACGCCGTTTAACCCTAAAAGGGCATGCAATGAGCCCGGGACCTTGCCGGAATATTCCTCAATTAACCTCCTGCTTAAACTTAAGATTACCTTGCTTTTATTGCGGTAAAAACCTACAGGGTAGATCAACCTCCGGAGTTTTCCAACAGTTAATTTTAGCATACTTTCCGGGCTGTCCGCAACCTTAAACAATCTTTGGCTGGCATTAATCGTAGTTTTGTCTTTTGTGCGCAGCGAAAGCAGGCAGGAGATTAAGACGCGGTAAGGGTCTTTGCTTTTAGAAACCCGGGTAACCGAAGGGATGATATAATCTTTGACCTGAGCTTCAATTAATCTTAAAGTCTTTAATATTTTATTTACGCTCATATTGATATATCCAGGCGCAATTCAGTATATAAGCCGTTTTTAATTCCTGCCTTGCCCAGCTCCTCGTGCCGGTATTTAATGGAACGGTTGAATACGCATCCGGCGGAGATTGAGCTTTGGATATATTTATTGACCCGGTATTTAACCCCCGCGCCTAAATGCATTTCATTGTATTCAAGCACCACATTTTTCAGGTTATCCTTGTCCACCTCAAACTCATCTTCCGATATTTCCCCTTCAAAAAACAGGGTTAATTTATCGCTTAGATCATAAGTGATCTCCGGCTTATTGGGGACAATATTAAAGGTAAGCCTGGAGTCAGGCTTATAGATAAAACCCAGGATCGGTATGACCACATCCTTAAAATCCGGATACACACCCACACCGCAGATAAAAGTCCATTTCTGGTCCGGCTGATAAATAAGGAAGTAACGCTGCGGGATGCGGAAAGAGGAAGAATTAAGATTCCAATTATCACTGTAAAACGACGGGGCAAACCCCAGGACAAAATAAGTCTTATTAAAAAAGAACGGCAGGACGGTTTCAGCGCCTACCGATAACTGGGTCAAGCGCGCCGGAAACTTTATGTCAGTTGTATTGTTTATCCCTATATATCTTGACCCAACCGCCAGCTCCACCGGCAATTTACCGAAAATTTTGACATCATAACTGAATTCGGAGGCTGAATCCGTAACTGCTACTTTACCTGATTGGGCACGGGCCTGTTGTGAGGGCATATAACGCACATAGCTGTCCAGTTCACAAGGAAGCTCCTCCTTTTTTACCTCTATAACCTGTCCGAGCTTCTGGCGATAGACGGACTTTACCGCAGCACCGGATTCTTCTGCGTATACATCATAAAGATGGGCCTGGCTGAATAAGCCAATAAACAACGCGAATAAAATCAACCTGGACTCTTGCATTTATACCCGGATGCTACCCCTCTCTTTTCTAATTATTGGGGCTTCTTACCAAAAAAAACATCGGTAAGGCCTTTAATAATATTGGTTACAGCCGGCCGGAAGGAATATTTTGGTTCACTTAGCGAGCCGCTTAATTTAATTACGCCGATTTTACCCACCTTGCCCATAAATGCGGTAGTAATATCCTTTAACGTACCGCTTAAAGGCACCATCTCGCTTAAGATATCCACCTCTAAAGCTGCGTCAAGGGAACCGTTAAAACCGATCTTGAATGGCCCGGCAAGTTCGGCGACATTTCCCTTTAGCTTCAGGTTATCCGTATAAGCAAAGCCGCTTTTTACCAGGAATGCGCATGCGCATTCCGAAAGCTCAATACTTGCCAGGTCCTTGGCAAATAACAGCTTTCCCACTCCCTGGAGTAAATTCAACTCCCAGAGCCTGCCTTCTTTGACGGAAAAATCACCCGAGCCGCTAAGTTTATTCAAATCCCCGGAGAAACCGTTAAGTTTAATTTCCCCGCGCAAAACACCGGAGATATTTTTATTCCTGGATGATGTATCCTGCTTCAGCTTCTCAAGCCTTACTCCCTCTGCCGCCAGCTCTATATGATACGGCAAATTATCCGAATCAAGGTTAAGCGATGCGCTGCCGTTAATTGTCCCGTCGTAAAAAACGGCGCCTATTGAAGTTACCCTGGCTATCTTCTGCTCTTGCAGGTAATCCAGCATGAACTGGCTTGCGCTTAAACCATGCAAAGAAATGTTATTGCTGGACAATTTTGCCTGGATAGAACAACTCTTGATATCATGGACCCGCCCGTTCAGATTAAACTGCGCATCCAGCTGGCCTTTTGGCTGCATATTCTTTATGGCAGGATATTTCTTCTCCCATGCCGCGCTTAAATCCCCCAGGTCCAGGTTAACTTTTCCGTCAACATCCACCTGCGGTGCGGCAGGATCGGAATTATCAATATCGCCGCTGATGAGAAACTGGGAATTAAGGTATTTACCTTTGGCCTGGGTAATCTTGATCTTCTTACCAACAATCTCAAAAACAGTGGCCACGGATAAACTCCGCGAAGACAACTGCATCCTTACCTTAGGCGCGGAGAAGTCAGACAGCTCACCGCTGCTCTGGTAATCCACCCCCTGATATTTAAATCTTGTCTCCGACCAGCTGAATCCCTGCTGGCTGAATTCAAAGGTGGCGAAAATATTCTCTACCGGCACGTCCTGCCGGGAAAATTTCAGGCCTGCCTCTGCGATATCCACTTTACCTTGTATTGCCCAGCCGCCTTTTCCGTCCGGATGCAGTTTAACAAACAACTCCGCCTTGCCCAGCGCGGAGTTCACATTTGTAAAATTAAATTTCTCCTTTGCGATCTCCGGCAGAAAGCTTAAGCTCAAATTAGTGCTTATATTCAAGGCCCAAGTGTTAAAATCTTTGATCCCCAGGTTAACCTCAAATGGGATACCTAAAACTTCCGCCTTTAAACCCTGGGCCACCAAAGAACGCTCGTTAAAAGAAATTTTTCCATAAAGATTTTTCAGTTCCCCGAAGAAATCCAAACCGCTTATATCGGCCTGCCGGATATCGCAATTACCGTCAAAAGAAACCTTTTTAGACTGCAGGTTATAATTGACCTTGGTTTCCAGGCCCAGGTTTAAACTGGCAGTGACCTTATTCTTCGCAAAAATCAGCTTGGCAGCTTTGGCGGTTGTCTCAATATGCAAGACCTGTTCCCTAAGATTTATTTTTGCCTGCGCGTCAACTGTACCCGAAAGCAAATCCAAACCAAGATTACCGTAATAAGGCTTGAAATCAGCGGGCAGCAGGTTATTGGCCGATAAATTAGCGGATAGCTTTCGGCCTAAAATCCTGTATTCTCCCCAGGCATAAACAGAGCCGGCGGCAGGGGCAGAAGGCGCGGAGTTATTAACGAGGTCCCCTTTAAAATTAAACTTTACGCTTACCGGCAGAGCAAGGCCAACGCTAAGCTGGATATTGTTTATCTCTTTCTTGAACTGAACTGCCGGGGTATCATCCTGGAAAACAATAGTTCCGGAAGATATATTTATCCTGTAAACCGATACGCTGAATTGGGAGTTCCCTGATTTAGATTCCTTTGCTTCAGGCAACTTTACAAGCGCAGGGCCAGAGGCAAAAATATCCTGGAGGTTAAAAGAACCGTCCTTTCTGCGCTCCAAAAATATATACGGGCTTTTAAGGCTTATACTGGGGATAATAATCTTCTTTTTAAAGACAGGCCAGATGAAAATAACGCAGTTTGCCTGGCGGGCGCTTACAATTACCTGCTGGTTGTCTGAGATGGACAGGTCGCGCAGCACCAGCCCTTTGAATATATTAAACTCTACAGACCTAAGAGTAACATTCTTGCCTGTTTTCTGGGCCAAAGTGGAGACAATGATGGATTTTATCTTTCCGGGGAGGAAAAAAGCGTTCAGATACACGGCCCCCGCAAAAACAAGCAGAAGCAGGATTAAGGCGATTATGATGAACTTCTTCATTTTTTTTGTTTAATTATGGAAGCTGCCAGTTTAAAAGCCTGCTCTTTATTCTTAATCCTGCCGATGGCCTGCGCCTCCTCCAGGCCCGCGAGCACTTTGCCGATCAGCGGCGAAGGCATTAATTTGAATTTACGCATCAGGTCATTGCCGTTTAAAAGGCGGGTTAATTCCTTTTCGTCTTTTTGTTTTAACAGCCTTTTAATTAACGCCTTTGTTGTTTTCTCATGGCGTACGCGCGAAAGCGCTGTGGTCAGCGGGCCTTTGGTAGCACGCTGGTCAGCCAGCGATAACAAAAGCACTGCCAGGGCATCATCCCCGGTATCGCGAAAATACCTGAAGATCGCCCGCTCAGTCGGCCGAATGCAGTCCGCCAGGTATCCCGGCCTTAAATGCCAGAGTACAATCCTTTCCAGGGAGCGGGTTTCGTCATTGGATAACTTCAGCCTGCGGGAAATCATACGGGTTATTCCCAGGCCTATTCTTTCATGGCCATGGAAGATAATCTTGCCCTTTTCCCTGCGCAAGGCTTTCGGCTTACCTACATCGTGCAAAATACAGGCCAGCTTCAAAAGGCTTGACCTTTTGCGCTGTCCGGCGACCTCCTCTTCCAGATACTTGCTTATTTCAGGGTTCTGTTTAAAGGAGCTCAATAATAACTCAAACTGGCTTAAGGTCTCCAGGGTATGCTGCCAGACGTCCAGGTGATGATAAGGCCCCTGGCCGATACCGCGCATGGGCTTTATCTCGGGGAAAATAATCTCTAAAATCTTAAGCTTGTCCAACACAGCTAAAGAAGCACCGGCCGTAAGGCTGTCAAAGATCTTGAATAACTCTTCCCGGATGCGCTCGCTTGATACATCGCTGATCAAATGTTTATCTTTTTTTGCCAGGCGCAATGTTTCTTTATCCAGGGCAAAATCCAGCATACAGCTAAAGCTAAAAGCGCGCAGGATCCGCAAAGGGTCTTCTTTGAAAGAGTTGCTGCCGCAGGCACGGATGATCTTGCGCTTAATATCCTGCCTGCCGGAATAAGGATCAATAATTAATGTGCTTAAATCTTCTCCGCTAAAGACATCTTTAAACTCCACGGCCATGGAGTTTATGGTAAAATCCCGGTGCAAAAGGTCTTTTTCCAGGGTCCTGGCGCGGAAATCCGTAAAATCAAAAGTATAAACCTTATCGCCGATCTTCTTTACCAGCCGGCAGGCAGCGTGCTCCTCATCCAGGACTACAAATCCTGCCCTTAGTTTCGCGGCTAACTTACGGCCGAAATTTATCGCCCCGCGGCACAGGCAAAAATCAAAATCCGGATTACTCTTCCGGCGTCTTAAGATTAAATCGCGCAGCGCCCCGCCCACAAGGTATAATTTTACCTTCCTGGTTTTGGCAAAATCATAAACCGGCCTTAAAATACTTTTATCTTTCTCGTTAAATCCAAGCTCCATAAGCGTTAAGATTTAAGGTGGGGTATTTTACTGCTTATCTTTATCAAACAACTCAAACTGCCTGACGATCTCATCTTCTACAAAAATCGGAGCATGGAACCTCACTGCCAAAGCCACGCTATCCGAAGGGCGGGCATCAATGATCCTTGAATCTCCGCTGCCGGTTTTAATAAAGATCTTGGCATGAAAGGTGGTATCTTCCAGCTTATCGATAATCACCTTCTCCACATCCGCGTTTAAATCCTTAAGCATCGTATAAATTAAATCGTGCGTAAGGGGCCGCGGCGGGTTGAACCCGCTGATCTTTAATTTTATGGCCGAGGCCTCATTTAGGCCGATGACGATCGGCAAAACCCGCGTGCCGCCTTTTTCTTTCAAAACAATCAACTGGTCATGCCGTTTCTCGTCAATTACAATCTTATTCAACTCCATCTCAACCATTACCGGCTCCTCTATGTTTTAGGGAAAGACAAGAAATATAGTTAGCGGGTGGCGAGGCTTGATTTGAGTCGCGGTGCGCGGCGAAAACAAGCCTCGCCAGGACCCGCTAACCGCCTATTTCTTCTTCTTATCTTTGCCCAAAATATCCCTCAACTCCACCATAAACTGCCCCACGTCCTTAAACTGCCTATAGACCGAGGCAAAGCGCACATAAGCAACATCATCAATCTGCTTAAGCTTCTCCATAACCAGCTCCCCTATCCTGCTGGACAAAACCTCGCGGTCACTTTTCTTCTGGATGGCATGCTCAACCTGGACAACTACCCCTTCCATCTTTTCCACGCTCACCGGACGCTTTTCGCAGGCGCGGATTATACCGGCTAAGATCTTTTTACGGTCAAAGGCCTCCCTGCGGCCGTCTTTCTTGATCACTAACAAAGAGACCTCTTCAACATACTCATAAGTAGTGAAACGCTTGCCGCATTTCAGGCATTCCCTTCTGCGCCTGACTGCCGATTCTTCGGCTGTAGCGCGGGAGTCCACGACCTTATCCTCTTTATATCCGCAAAACGGACACTTCACCCCGCACCTTCTTTCTTATTCAAGCTATTTTTAATTCTAAGTTTTAAACCTGAATATGCCCTCCCAAAAGATTTAAGAGATCTCTCCCTTTGATTAGCATCAACCAAGGAAATAGAGCTTTCATAATACACTATTTCCCAAGGCACATATTTCCCTGCATATTCAACTATCCCGGAGCTATGATCTTTTAACCTTCTTTCAATATTATTTGTATATCCAATATAAAAAGTATCATTCTTTTTACTTTTAAGAAGATACGCATGGTACATTATTGAATTTAAAGAAGGTGCGGGGTTCATATTTTCCTTATTCTTATCTTTGCCTGCCTTAAGAAGCTCATCGCCATTTTGTCCGGGTAGCCTTCGGCAATTACGATCTCCCTTATCCCGGCGTTAATGAGCATCTTGGCGCAGATAACGCACGGCTGATTAGTGGCATATAAAGTTGCGCCTTTTACGCTTATGCCGTGCAGGCAGGCCTGGATAAGCGCGTTCTGCTCTGCATGTAAGGCGCGGCATAATTCATGGCGTTCTCCGGAAGGTATCTTTAACTGCTGGCGTATACAGCCGATTTCAACACAGTGCTTCAAACCGCTGGGAGCGCCGTTATAACCGGTAGCCAAAATTCTTTTTTCTCTTACCAATACCGCACCAACAGAGCGGCGCAGGCAGGTTGACCTTTTGGCAACCAAGCCTGCCATCTCCAGGAAATATTCATCCCACGTAGGGCGCTTATGTATAGTTCTGCTCTTTTTCATCCCGCACCTTCTTCCTTAGTCAGCTCATTAAACCCCATGGCTTCAATAGTTAAATTTACAGAAGGCGAGGGGTTCATATTATTTCAATAGCTCCGGATATAGCGGAAACTTTCTGGCTAAAGCGATCGTTTCCTTTTTGATTTCAGTTAATTTATTCATATCGGCCTGGTTTTCCAGCGCATCGTTGATTAAACCGGCGATCTTCTGCATCTGCGCCTCTTTCATCTTGCGCGTGCTTACTGCCGCCGTGCCCAGGCGGATACCGCTTGTTACAAGCGGAGACTTCTGATCAAAAGGTATAAGGTTCTTGTTTACCGTAATATTTACCTGCCCTAAAATCCTTGAAGCATCGGAGCCGGTAATATTTTTGGCATTCAGATCTACGAGCATTAAATGCGTATCCGTGCCTCCGGATACGATGCGAAAGCCTTTTTTCTCCAAAGCCTTTGCTAACTCCCTGGCATTTTCAGCCAGCTGGGCCTGGTATTGCTTAAACTCCGGCGTCATTGCCTCGGCAAATGCCACGGCTTTGGCGGCAACCACATGCATCAACGGCCCCCCCTGTATCCCGGGGAAGATCTGGCTGTCTATTTTCTTGGCAAACTCTTTCCTGCAAAGGATAAACCCGCCGCGCGGGCCGCGCAAGGTCTTATGCGTAGTAGAGGTAACAAACTCCGCGTAAGGTACGGGAGAAGGATGAACCCCGGCAGCGACCAGCCCTGCGATATGCGCCATATCCACGAATAGATACGCCCCGACGCTGTCAGCGATCTGGCGGAACTTCTTAAAATCAATTGTCCTTGGATACGCCGAGGCGCCTGCCAGTATCATCTTCGGCTTATGTGTTTTGGCAAGCTCAAGGATGGCATCATAATCCAGGGTTTCGCTTTTCCTGTCCACGCCGTAACCGACGATCTTATAAAACATCCCGGAGAAATTATGCGGGTGGCCGTGGGTGAGGTGGCCTCCGGCAGCTAAATCCATAGCCAGGACCGTATCTCCCGGTTTTATCGCCGCAAAATACACCGCCATATTCGCCTGCGAACCTGAATGCGGCTGGACATTGGCGTGCTCTGCGCCGAATATTGCTTTGGCCCGTTCAATAGCAAGGCTCTCTGCGGTATCTACATATTCACACCCGCCATACCAGCGCCTGCCGGGATATCCCTCGGCATATTTATTGGTCAACACAGAGCCCTGGGCCTCCAACACTCCCAAAGAAGCAAAGTTCTCCGAGGCGATCAACTCAAGGTTCTCATCCTGGCGCTGCATCTCTTTCTTAATCGCTGCGTAAATCTCCGGGTCAATCTGTTTTAAATGTTTCACTTGGCGCCTCTCCTTATCTTTTTCTCAATGCTGTTGATTAATTTTACCCTTCTTAAATGCCTTCCTCCCAGGAACTGCGTGTTTAACCAAGCAGGAACCATCCTCTTGGCTAAATCCGTCCTGACAAAAGCCGAACCCAGCACCAAAACATTACTATCATTATGCTGACGGCTAAGTTTTGCTGCCTTAAGGTTATAGCAAAGCGCAGCGCGCACTCCCGGGACCTTGTTGGCGACGATAGAATTTCCTATACCGCTTTTACAAATAAGCACCCCGCGGTTATTCTTACCTGAAGCAACAGCCTTAGCCAAACCATAGGCATATTCTGGATAATCGCAGCGCTCCTTTGAATATGTGCCCAGGTCTTTTATGGCAAGCCCATTTTTATTAAGGTATTCTTTTAACCTCTCTTTTAAAATAAACCCTGCGTGGTCGGAAGCAATAAATAGCGCGCTCATATGATTTTACTTATCCTTTCTACGGCATCTTTAATTGTGCGAAAAGTATCCTCGTAAAACTCAAGCGACCCTCCTATAGGGTCAACAATATCCAAATCATTATCATCCATTTTAGCAAATTCCTTCAATAAAAAAAGCCTGTTCATTGCTTCCGGCGCAAGCTCAAGCACCCTTTTCTCATGCATGGGCTCCATTACCAGTATGATATCGGACCTGTCCACCATCTCCCTGGTCAATCTTTGCGAACGGTGAGCACTTACATCCATGCCTTCGTTCTTCAATACCTGCCTGGTCTCTGTGCTTGCGCCAAGCCCGGCAAGGATCATTACCCCCGCGGAGAACACCTCCACATCGCTCCTTTTCTGTTCTTCCAGGAGCTTTTTTAAATACGCCTCGGCCATTACCGAACGGCAGGAGTTTCCCGTGCAGATAAAGAGTACGGTCCTGGATTTTACAACCGCGTTTATCTCTTCATCTTTTATTGAGCCGCTCCTTGTTATTTTAAGCGGCTCAACGCTTAAATCTACAATAGTGGATTCCATCCCTATTTTTGCTTCCCCGGCGTCAAGCGCCAGCTCTACCAAGCCATTCATATCCTTAATCGCCTCTGCAAAGTTAACCGGGGCAGCAGAACCCGAAATATTTGCCGAAGGACAGGCTACGGGAACAGCTGAACGCTCAACAATCTTCAAAGCAACCTGGTCATCCGGCATACGCAACCCCACCTTACCGCCGCTTGGCGCCTTCAATAAAATTGTCAAAGGCCCGGGCCAGAATTTATGCATTAATTTATACGCAGCAACCGGTATATCGCTTGCAAGTTCATCAACCTTAATCTTATCCGCAATGAGCAAAGCAAAAGGCTTATCCTTTGACCGCTTTTTAATCTCATAAAGTTTATCCAAAGTATTTTTATCCAAGGCATTGGCCGCAATACCATAAACAGTCTCCGTGGGGATAACCACCAGACCGCCATCTGCAATAACCTTAGCTGCCTGGCTGATATACTCCTCTTCAGGCAAAACCGGATTGATTTTTATTATTTTTGTCGCACTCATAACCTGATCTTCGCCTGCTTGATCTTAAGGCACATCTGTTTCTTGTAATTAAGCAACTTAGTGGTAATTTTATGGTCGCTTACTGCCAGTATCTCCAAAGCAAAAAGCGCGGCATTCTTTGCCCCTGATTTTCCTATGGCCATACAGGCAACCGGTATGCCGGCAGGCATCTGCACGGTTGATAAAAGAGAGTCCAGTCCTTTTAAGTTTTTTGTTTCAATGGGTATGCCGATAACCGGCAATGTGGTATGCGCTGCCACTACCCCGGCTAAAGCCGCGGACATCCCCGCTGCTGCGATAAAAACCTTTGTCCCTTTTTTCGGCGCCGCCTCTACATATTGAGCAACCTCTTTAGGAGTGCGGTGCGCAGATAAAATCCTCACCTCAAAATCCGCCTTAAATTCCCTCAAGACATCCACTGCTTCGCTTACCGTCTCCAGGTCGGATTGGCTGCCCATAATAATACTTATCGCTGCTTTTTTCATTTTTCCTCCTGATATTTAGATTTAACCGGCGAAATACTATTTTGAATAACGCTTACGGCAAAAACAATTAATAGATTTGATAACAGCCCCTATAATCGCTAAACCCAATGACGCGGCTATAAATACCGCGTAATGAGTTGTTATAATAGCCAAGATAACCATAAGAGCCGCGAAAAAAACGATAAAACATCCCCAATTAATGATTTTGTCTTTTCCGGATAACTTAGCCGGCTTCTTAAACTGCATAATCCTTTCAGGTGTTAATTTAAGTTCCCAAACCCAAGCCCAAAACCTGGGATTGTAATGATCGCTATAATATGTCCAAAAAACCAGAAGGTTACCGTCTTCATCCTTGAGGTAGAAACCGTCTTCATCCGGATTGAAAAAGTTTAAATCCGAATCATCCGGCCCTTTTATGATTTCCGTGACCGTATCTACGCCTTTATTCTTTATCGCGTTGTAATAATCAAATACACCTCTCACAGGTATATACAACGCTAACTCCCTGTCCTGATCCTGCCTGCCTTCTATTTTTTGCTCTGCCTGGATAAGCGGGCCGCTTGCTTGCGATTTACGAAGAACAAGGAAAAACCCATCCAGTTTAACAATCACCTGCTCCAAGCCGGCAACATTATCATACTGCCCGCAGGGAACAAAATCCAGCTTCTCAACATAAAATTTATAAGCCCCGGCTATGTCTTTTGTTCCTAAAACCGGCCAATTGCCTGCCTGGTTTTCCTTTTCTAAACTCATATGCGGCTTACCTTCTGCCCTATTGCCTTATGCCCGATGTCAGTACGATAGTGCATGCCTTCAAAACTGATCTTGCTCACTGCTTTATATGTTTTATCTATCGCATCCTCAATTGTTGTGCCTAATCCGGTTACCCCCAAGACCCTGCCTCCGCTGGTCAATATTTTATCACCCATTTTTTTAGTCCCGGCGTGAAAAACCACGATATCCTTTAATTTCTCCGCTTCCTTTAACCCCTTGATCTCTTTATCTTTTGCATAACTTCCCGGATAGCCTCCGGATGCGCAAACCACGCATACACAGGCGCGGGAATCCCAGTATAAATTCTTTACCTTGGTCAACTCTCCGTCGGTTGCCGCCAGCATTACCTCCACTAAATCCGATTTTAACCTGGGCAGTATTGCTTCTGTCTCCGGATCGCCAAAACGCACATTAAACTCAAGCGTCTTCGGCCCTTCTTTAGTCAGCATTATTCCGGCATACAAAACTCCCCGATAATCTATGCCTTCTTTGGCCAAGCCGTCAATAGTGCGGTAAATTATCTTTTCCATAACCTCAACCAGGATGCCAGGAGTAACAATGGAAGCGGGGGAATAAGCGCCCATGCCCCCGGTGTTTGCTCCCTGGTCATTGTCAAAAATACTTTTGTGGTCCTGTGCTGAAGCCAATGCCAATACCTGTTTTGAATCCGTGATCACAATGATTGAGGCCTCCTGCCCGGTAAGGCACTCCTCAATGATTATTTTCTTGCCGGCATCGCCGAAGACCTTGTCCTGCATCATAGCTTTTACCGCATCCTTTGCCTCCTTAACGGTTTTGGCCACAACCACGCCTTTTCCGGCGGCCAGGCCGTCAGCCTTGAC
The DNA here is from genome assembly GCA_028716965.1 of Candidatus Omnitrophota bacterium. Classification (GTDB taxonomy): domain Bacteria; phylum Omnitrophota; class Gorgyraeia; order Gygaellales; family Profunditerraquicolaceae; genus UBA6249. Next base: position 21,681 of record JAQUOV010000004.1, on the reverse strand, counting down.
TACGCAGGGCGCGCCCTTCTTCTCAATATATTTTTTCGCTTCTTCCGGGTCATCAAAAACCTTAAACTCGGCGGTAGGCACATTGTATTTTGCCATCAACTGCTTGCTAAAAATCTTGCTTGCCTCAAGAGCAGCAGCTTTCTTATTCGGCCCGAATATCTTAAGCCCTGCTTTTATAAACTCATCCACGATACCTAAAGCCAAAGGTATCTCCGGACCGACCACGGTCAGGCCGATCTTTTCTTTTCTGGCAAAATCCAGCAAACCAAAGATATCATCAGACTTTATATCAACGCACTCTGCCAGGTGCGTAATACCGCCGTTACCGGGAGCGCAAAAGATCTTATCCACGGCTTGCGATTGAGCGATCTTCCAGGCCAACGCATGTTCTCTTCCGCCTGAACCAACCACTAATATGCGCATTATTTCTCTCCTTTTGCTGCCGCATCCAGTGTATCAGAAGATTTAATTGTTACTGCAAAGACATCTGAAAAAGGCCGGTCATCTATCCAGCTATCCGCAACCAGGATATCCTTTACCGGCTCCATCGGCCGGGGGTTAACAAAGATAATATGGAACATGCTGCATTTTTGACGCACCGGGTTTTCACCTAAGGATTTAATGGTTGCCCCGTTCTTCGACCATTCGCCGATTCCAATATCAAACCAATCCCAGAAAACCGGCACGGAAAGGTTATTATGTGTGCCGTCTTCATATGCAAAGATAACGCTAAGGGTAGCGTAAAAATATTTATCCCCGAACAAGCGCATTGACGCATCATGCTCATAGCTGTTGCTGTAATTGCCGCCTGCTAAAAAATGCACCTCCTCCACCTTCATCCCCGGCCTTATCGGCAGGGAGAACATATTATTGCCTTCAAGATCAAGCCTTCCGTAATCCTGCCAACTGCTTTCCCCGCGCACCAGGAAATCCACTCCGCCGTATGCCAAATATTTGCTGGCAAATATATTCGGGCCTGCGCCTTCCAAGGCAAAGTTGTCCCTGGTCTTGGCAAGAAAATAATAATCCCCTTTTTTCTCCCAAGACTCCGCGGCCCAGGCCATCAAAGGAAATAAAACTAATGTTATAACACACAAGATTTTCTTCAACATCTTATTTTAACATAACTATTTGTTAATAGAATCTACTAAAGCCTTTGCTTTTTCTTTTGTAAGGCTGGTGGTTATTGTAATTTTTCCTGTTGTAACAGGATCATAAATCTTAGAAGTAGTAAGCAGGCTTCCATCAAGAAATACGGCTATTCTTCTCCCCGCATTCTTAGAGGTAATCTCGTTAAATTTCTGCGTTGCTTCCTTATTAAATCTTAAATCAATCACTATATTAGGCTCCTGCTCTGTTATTTTTGCAGACGCAATATCTTTTGTTGAAAGAAATGGGGTTTTGCTGACATAAAGTTCTTCAAATCTATTCGGCGTTTCCGCTTTCCTGCAATCAGACTGGCTTGAGCCTGCACAAACCAGCTTGAATTCTACCGACACCTGGTCCGCTGCTTCAGCATAACTTAACAGAAAACCTAAAGAACATAAAACGCTTAACCCAAGATAAATAAATCTTTTTCTCATTTTCCCTCCTCAATCCTGCCTTGCGCGGGCCCTGGCTTGGTTTGTTTTTCGCAGGGACGCTCGTTTTGCCCCGGCGTGTCAAAACTTCGCTCGAGTCGGCTGGCGTCGCTCTCTGACACTAAAATGACGGAACCGTGCCCGCTCCTTGCCTCCACGCCCTGCTCAAAATCAAACCAACTCACCCGCTAAAATAATCTTGAAACCATTTACTCATTCTGTCTCCATTTACTCCTCTATTTTCATTTACTTAACCCAAGGAATATCTACCTCCGCAGGTTTCTTATTATTCCAAAAGAAATCATCTTTCAAAACATCTATTAAAATAGAATAGCGATGAAATTCTAGTTGTTCCCTTATTCTAAAGTATCCAAGAAAGAAGATAATAAATAATACAACCCAGGAACAAATAATAAACCAATACGCAAGATTGAATAGACACATTTCTTCTGCTATGTATCCGATTATGAAGAACCAACTTACAAAAGCAAAAAAAGTAGCAACAATTACTCCACCTATACCATGCAAATGATCATGGTATGTTTGAGTCCTATCTTTTGCTCCTTTAATTTTATTGTTAAGTTCACTACGCTGACTCCACAAAACAGTATCAATCATTAAGAAAATTCTTTTGTTACAATTCTTTATGTTCTTAGCTTCTAAAGCTTTGCCCCTCTCCATTACTTTTAAACATCCTTTTTCTATAGCATCTATTATGGAATTTCGAAGGTCAACTACGTGAAATGAATAGATTACATGGTATATTTGACAAAAAAAAGCACCTAATCCTCCACTTACAATAAAACCCATAATAATGATTTCTAAAATATTATTTTCGTTGATTAGATCGTTTGATAAGTTAAATGTGCATATTGAAGGATTAAAAACTAAAAATAAAGATAGAAATAAAATTACTTCAACAAAATAAACAAAAGCAGGAACAATATATCTCAAAAACTTACGACCATCATCCATAATAAATCCTCTTATTTGTTCTTATTACATCTATAGGCGCGATTTTAAAAATCATCAAGTTTTGCGGTTTTGGCGGAGCGCGCATTAGAAAATTTTCGGCAAATGTGCACAATACAACTTATCTCTTAAATACGCCTAAATGAATCTGGCGTTATTGCGAGTGAATGTCGATTTTAGCCAATGGAGCTTGAGCATTTCGGGTATCCCCGTGGAGCGAAGCGACAAAACGGGGATGGCGAGGATGCTTGAGCGGTATTTGCAAGAGCAAATACCGCAAGTTCCGCAGCCACCGAAATGCGAAAGAGCATTGGCGTTAAAAAATCGACCTGAGCGAGCAAAACGACAGATTCATTAATGCACGCAAACAACAACCCAAAGGTAAAATGTCAAAAGCTATTTCTTTTCTTCTTTGTTTTTAATCGGTAAAAAGCCGGCCATTTCGCCAATCACATTCACCAACTCCGTATTTGCCGGAATAACAATCTTGGCGTTATTTACTAATGACTTCTCAACCGCTTCCAGTTTTCTTAATACCTGCGCATTACCTACAAAATAATGCTCTGCGGCTTCATTTACTAACTTTATCGCTGCGGCTTCGCCTTCAGCTTCTAATATGCGCGCCTGCTTGATACCTTCGGCCTTTTTAATCTCTGCTCTTTTTTGACCGTCAGCAGCAGTTTCAGTTGCCGTAGCATAATCAATTGCCGCGATCTTCTCATTCTCGGCTTTTACAACCTTATTCATCGTCTCCTGCACATCTTTGGGCGGGTCAATCTCTTTTAACTCGGTCCTTACAATCTCCAAGCCCCAGCTGGCAGTCTCTTCGCAAAGCGTTTTATGCAACTCTGCGTTGATCTTGCCTCTTTCGCTGTTGGCGGATTTTAAAGTCAAAGTACCGATTATATTCCTTAATGTGGTGCGCGCTAAATTTACGATCTGCCACTGGTAATTATTGACGCTGTACTGGCAGTTCTTGACATCCGCCTCATCTGCCTTTACCTTAAAATAAACCTGCGCGTCAACCTTGGCATTAAGGTTGTCATTAGTGATAATCTCCTGCGGCTCGGCATCCACCATTTGTTCAGTGATATTAATCTGGTAGAGATTTTCAATTATAGGAAATACCCAGTTAAATCCCGGGTTAGCAAAGCGATTATACTTGCCAAATCTTTCAACTAAGCCTCTATGTGTAGGCCGCACGATCCTGATACCCATAAAGAATATTACTACTGCTGCCGTAATTACCATACCTAAAATATTCATTCCCCACCTCCTGTTTTATTCTTACCTTCGGCAATTGCTTTCTGCTCTTCATAAACCGCATCAGAGAACATACGGTTATTTTCTAATTCCGCCTCCAGGGCATTTACCTTCTCTATCTGCAATACATATTCCGCGTAATCATCGCAAGAATATTGTGAGTTCCTCAATTCCGCCTTTTCATCATTTTCAATATTCGAAAACTCGCCCTCAATAGCCTTCTTCAAATATTCCTCTATTTTTTCTGCATTATTGCGGTCGCGCAGTAAATTTTCCTTAATATCTTCTGTAATATCCTGCCGGCCTAACATTTGTGATATGGAAAGGTTCTCTTTAGCCTTATCCAGCATCTCTTTTCTTGCCGCCAGAAATCTTAGCTTCCCTTCTTGATTAAAAATCCACATCCCCTCAAGCTTTTTACGCTCTTTATAATAAGACTCTTTTAATAATTCTATATAAGCGTCCATCCTGATTGCCTCCCCCTATACTACCTCAACCTTTCTCCTGCCCTTTACTGCCTGGCCGATGACCCAGGACCTTAATTTCAATTCAGATAATTTCTTGATTATTGCTGAAGCTTCTTGCGCATTGACAACTAAAATCAGGCCAATGCCCATATTCAGGGTATGATACATCTCTTTATCTTCAATATTACCTTTCCTCTGGATGAGGCGGAATATTTCGGGTGGCATCCAGGAATTCTTCTCTATACGGGCGTTAATATTTTTCGGCAATACGCGGCTTATCTTATCGTAAAATGCTCCTCCGGTAATATGGGCTACCCCATGGACGGATTCTGCGTACTGGCGCAATATCTCTAAGACAGGCTTAACATAAATGCGCGTAGGTTTAAGCAGCTCCGCGCCCATTCTCTTTAGTTCTGCGGGATTAAAAACTTTTCTTACCAAAGAATAGCCGTTAGAATGCAGGCCGCTTGAGGCAATGCCGATTATCTTATCGCCAACTTCAATCTTTTTGCCGTTAATTATCTTATTCCTTTCTACAACCCCCACGCAGAAACCGGCGATATCGTATTCACCGTCTTTATACATCCCAGGCATCTGCGCGGTCTCGCCTCCGATAAGCGAGCAACCGCTCTCTATGCAACCTTTATTTATTCCGCTTACTACATCAATTAAAACATCCTCCTTGACCTTGCTGAAAGCCACATAATCCAGGAAGAAAAGCGGCTGGGCTCCGGTGCAAAGGATGTCGTTAACATTCATCGCCACCGCATCAATTCCGACTGTATCATGCTTATTAACCAGCTTTGCAATTACCAGTTTTGTCCCCACCCCGTCGCTTGATGAGACAAGCACCGGGTCTTTATACTGATTCTTATGTAATTTAAAGAAGCTGCCGAAACCCCCGATATCCGTAAGCACCTCTTTGCGGAAGGATCTCCTGACTAAACTTTTTATCTTATTTTTAAAAACATTGGCGCCGGCAATATCCACTCCGGATTTCTTATACGTTATTTTCCCCACCACTTATCTCCTTTGTATAAAATGCTTGATTAGTTTTACGGGTGGCGAGACTTGATTTGAGCCGCAATGTGCGGCGAAAACAAGGCTCGACAGGACCCGTAAAACACTAAATACTTATTTTATACTTGTAACTCCCCCTGTCCGCAGCAGCTTCTCTCTAAAGAAAACTTACTATGCCTCTTCTCCGGCCTTAACGGGTATTTTCCTGTCCAGCATGAAGCGCAATAGCTTTCCTTAGGATGCTTAAGGCAGCCCAACATCCCTTCTAAGCTTAAATATCCCAGGCTGTCTACCTCAAGATATTTACTGATCTTCTCCAGGCTATCGTATTTATTTGCGATCAGTTCGCTTGCGCGGTGGAAATCAATCCCGTAAAAACACGGAAAGCGGTGCGCCGGGCAGGAGATCCTCAAATGTACCTCTTTTACCCCGGCCTTACGCAGGTTGCGCACGCGGATCTTTGAAGTTGTGCCGCGCACAATAGAATCATCAACTACGATAATGCGCTTGCCCTTAAGGATATCCTTTAAAATATTAAACTTTACCCGCACCCCCATATCCCGGGAATCCTGCGCCGGCTGGATAAATGTCCTGCCCACATAATGGTTGCGGATGATCCCCATCTCCAACGGGATACCTGATTCCTGCGAATAGCCCAGGGCCGCTGAAAACCCGGAGTCCGGCACCGGGACCACAAAATCAGCTTCTACCGGGTATTCTTTGGCTAATCGCGCGCCCAGCTTGCGCCGGACAGTATGCACGGTCTCGCCGAAGACATTGGAATCCGGCCGGGAAAAATAAACATGCTCAAAGATACAAAACGAATGGTGGCAGGCAAGCAGCTCTTTCGGCTTGATTGATTTTATATCACCCTGGTTATTAATCAGCACTATCTCCCCGGGCTCAATCTCGCGCACGAATTTAGCGCCGATCAAATCAAAAGCGCAAGTCTCCGAAGCAAGGCAGTATGAAGCGCCGAGTTTCCCTAAAACCAGCGGCCGGAAACCGTGCGGGTCCCTTACGCCGATTAAATAATTGCTGTTCATCAATACCAGTGAATAGGCGCCTTTGACCCTTTTTAAAGCATAAACCAGGCTGTCCTCCAGGCTGCGCTTATTGCTGCGCGCCATAAGATGGATGACCAGTTCCGAATCGGTTGTAGTCTGAAAGATGGAACCGCTTTTCTCAAGCTTCTGGCGCAGCTCAAGCGAATTCACCAGGTTGCCGTTATGCGCGATACAGATAGAGCCGTTGGCGTAGTCAATCAAAAGCGGCTGGGAGTTTTTTAACACGCTTGAGCCGGTAGTAGAATACCGCACATGCCCCACCGCTATATTCCCTTTCAGGCGGCTTAACACCTGCTCGCTGAATACATCGCTGACCAACCCCATATTCTTATGGATGGAAAGCACCCCCTGGTTATTCGCCACGATCCCGCATGCCTCCTGGCCGCGGTGCTGCTGGGCAAAAAGCCCAAGGTAGGTAAGCCAGACTGCCTGCCTGTTATTAGTTATCCCGAATAACCCGCAATACTCTTTTGGCTCCTGCCTGTCGGCAGGCAGGCATCGCTTGTATTCACAGATTTTCTTTAACATATTCCACTCCATTTCTGAATATTTGTAAGCCGTCCCCTTCACGGTTAAATCTTAATCCCCATTTACGCGGATGAGCTGCTGCGTAGATATGCCTTTCCGGATGCGGCATCAAACCCAGGATCCTGCCTGTCTGGTCAGTGATGCCGGCAATATTTTCTATTGAGCCGTTCGGGTTGCCCGGGTAAGCGCACAATCTGCCTTCTGCGTCGCAATATTGAAAAACAACCTGCCTGTTCTTTTTAAGCCGGTTCAATACAGATCTATCCTGCGTGACAAATTTTCCTTCCCCGTGGGCTACGGGAAGATAGATGGCCTTCTTTAAGCCCTTTGTCCATACACATTTTCCACCCGGCTTAAGATACACCCAGCGTGCTTCAAATTTACCGGAGTCATTGATGATCAGGCTGGTATCTTGTTTTAGGTCTTTAGACCCCGGGAGAAGCCCGCTTTTAACTAAAATCTGGAAACCATTGCAGATACCGATGATCAGTTTTCCTTCGGCGATGAACTGGCGCAGGGAATCCGCCAGCTTAAACCTTAACTCATTGGCAAATATTTTACCCGAGGCAATATCGTCGCCATAGCTAAAACCTCCGGGAAGGGCCAGTATATGGAAATCGCCAAGCACGCGCTTGCGGCTTACCAGGCTGTTGATATGCAATAGTTCCGGCTCTGCCCCGGCAATCTTAAATGCCGCTGCGGTCTCCTTGTCGCAATTAGTGCCTGCGCTTCTTAAAATACAAACTTTAATCTTTTTCATAAAATCTTTTTATAGCCTGCACCACCTCTTTGGGGTTATCGGCTAAAACAAACAACTCCATATCCTCTTTGTCTATATTGCCGTGTTTGTAAACCGTGGACTTCAACCAATCCAATAACGGCCTCCAATATTTGCTGTCAAAAAGGACCACCGGAAATTTGGCTATCCTGTTGGTCTGAATAAGTGTAATTGCTTCAAAGAACTCATCCAGCGTGCCGTACCCTCCGGGTAAGATTACAAAAGCCTTGGCGTATTTTACAAACATCACCTTGCGTACGAAAAAATAACGGAAGCTCAAAACAGTATCTACGAACCTGTTCGGCTTCTGTTCGCAGGGGAGCTGGATATTTAATCCGATAGAATAACCGTCTGCCCTGCGGGCGCCTTTGTTGGCAGCTTCCATCAGCCCCGGGCCGCTTCCGGTAATTACGGCGTAGCCTGCCTTGGCGATATTATAAGCTATCTCCTCGGCGTGCTTATAATGCCTGCTTTCGGGTTTGGCGCGCGCCGAGCCGAAGATAGAAACCGCCTTGCCTACCCTGGAAAGTATCTCAAAGCCGTCCACGAACTCCGACATAATACGGAATATCCTCCAGGTATCATCCTGGATAAAATCATCCCTGGCAAGCATATCTTTTTTAGCGCACGATTTTATTTTAGACATCTCAAACCCCCCTTACCAGCTTAAAGGTTTTTGCCAGCTTTCTTTCAATCTACGCGTATCTGCATCCACGCAAAGCTTGCCGTCTAAGCCGTATATCTTGAAATTATTGCCGCCTGTTAAGCATCCTGCAAGCCCGAAATCCGCGCCCTTTAATATTTTCTCAAACCTTTCTTTATTCTTCCTCTCTACCTCTACCACAAAACGGGAGTTGGACTCTGAAAAAAGCAGGAAGTCATTTCTCGGGTTTGACGATTCATAAGGCGCTTCGGATAAGAATATTTCAGCGCCCAAGCCTCCGCTAAAAGCCATCTCGGAAAGCGCCACTGCCAGCCCTCCGTCAGAACAATCATGCATGGACTCAACCAGGCCTTTTTCTGCCGCCTTGCTCAAAGCAGTAAATGTTCTTTTTGACTCCCGGTACTTAAGTTTAGGCACCTGGTTGCCGATGGCGTTATATAAATCATAATAATGCGAGCCGCCTAATTCATCGCGGGTCTTTCCCGCTATATAGACCAGATTGCCCGGTTCTTTTGCGTACATGGATACGGATTTATTTATGTCTTTCATCACGCTGATTGCCGAAATAAGCAGCGTGCCGGGAATAGCCGTTGACCTGCCGTGCACGCTGAATTCATTATAAAGGCTGTCTTTGCCGGAGATAAAAGGCACGCCGTATGCTTTAGCGGCATCATAACAGCCGTAAGCAGCGCGCACCAGGCTGCCTAAACGGTCGGGTTTATCCGGGTTGCCCCAGCAGAAATTATCCAGTATCGCCACCTCCTCAAGCGACCCCCCCACTGCAATAATCTGGCGCAACGCTTCATCGATGCAGGATGCTGCCATCCAGTAAGGGTCAATAAAACCAAAACGGAAATTTATGCCGTTTGAAATGATTATTCCTTTGCGGCAACCAAACAAAGGCCTGGTGACACTGGCGTCAGAGGGTCCGTCGTTGACAATGCCTGTCAAAGGCTTGATCACCGAGCCGCCCTGCACCTCATGGTCATATTGCCGGATTATCCACTCCTTGGAACAGATATCGTAATGCGCAAGCAGTTTCAATAAGTCGGCGGCAAGATTTTTCTTTAGAGGTATTTTTGGCTCTTTGTGCCTGGGCTGCGTGTATACTGCTTTTTTGGTAACCTGCGGTATGCCGTCATGCAAGAAATGCATATCTAAATCACAAACCAGATTATCTTCGTAATAAAGCTCAAGCCTTTTGGTATTAGTAAACTCTCCGATTACCGTAGCCTCAACATCTTCGCTGGCAAATAACTCAATCAACTTATCTATGTTGCCGCAAGGTACGGACAATACCATCCTCTCCTGCGATTCGGATATCCATATCTCCATATAAGAGAGTCCGGAGTATTTTAAAGGCACCCGGTCCAGGTAAACTTTAGCCCCTAATTCCGCCCCCATCTCTCCTACCGCGCTGGATAAGCCTCCTGCTCCGCAATCGGTAATTGCGCTATAAAGGTTTTTGTCGCGGGCCTGCAAAATAGTATCCAGTATCTTTTTTTCCTGGATGGGATTGCCGATCTGCACAGCGCCGCTTGAGATGGTTTCGGATTCATGGGTCAGCTCTCCGGAAGAAAAAGTCGCTCCGTGGATACCGTCCCTTCCGGTTGCTCCGCCCACAACAACCACCAGGTCGCCTGGATTGGTTTTCTTAAAAGATTTATCTTTGGGCATGATCCCCACTGTGCCGCAATATACCAGCGGGTTCCCTGCGAAATCCTTATGGAACAATATCGCGCCGTTTACCGTAGGGATCCCCATCTTGTTGCCGTAATCGCGCACGCCGCTTACTACGCCCTTCATCACCCGCTTCGGATGCAAAGAGCCGGCAGGCACTTTATTAAACTCCAGGTCCGGCGGCGCAAAACAAAATATATCGCTGTTTAAGATCGGTTTGGCGCCCATTCCCGTGCCCATGGGGTCGCGGATTACCCCGCCGATACCGGTATTTGCCCCGCCGAACGGCTCCAGGGCCGACGGATGGTTATGCGTCTCAACTTTAAAACAGATATTGTTTTTTTCATCAAACCGGATCACCCCGGCGTTATCTTTAAAAACAGAAACACACCAGCTCTTATTCAACTCTTTAGTCGCCTTCATGATCGTGGACTTAAGCAAGCCTTTAATAGACATGTTCCCTAAGGCGGGAACGGCCCTGCTTTCTTTATAGGCGATGTTGCCGCGGAATGTCTTATGGTAACAGTGTTCGGACCAGGTCTGGGCGATCGTCTCCAGCTCGCAATCAACGGGCTGGCGTTTTTGCTTACGGAAATAATCACGGATCCGGCGCATCTCATCTAAATTCAGGAAGAGCTGGCCTTTCTTGCTTATCTCCAAAAGCCGTGCGTCTGTAGCCTTAAGCAGCTCCACTGTAACTAAATTAAAATAGTACCCGGGCTGATGCTTAATATCGCCCTGCGGCAGAGATGGGCCAACTATATGCTGAATAAGCTTATTATAGAGAAGTTTTTCCGAGATGGTCTTTAGCTGTGATGCGGAAAGTTTTCCGTAAAGAATATATTTTTTGGCGGTCTTAACTGATTCGGCTCCCAATATCCCCAGGTCGCGGATACCTTTTAATACCGATGCTTCTACAGGGTCCATCACTCCCGGGTTATAAGCGATTTCTACTATATGCTGCAGCGCAGAGGCGCGCACCGGTCTATCCGATAAGGCCGGGTGATTGGCTTTAAGAGGGGCTTTTCCGGAAGAAGATACAATCCTGTACTCTTGCGCTACTTTATCCGTTAAAAGCTCCCGGCAGATTGTAATGGCTTGGTTTTCGGTAAGATTACCCTCGAGGATATAGCACTGGATGAACTTGACCTCTTTAACGCTGTTTATCCCCAGGTCAAGAATATCCTTCCTTACACCCTGGCCGATGGCGTCAAAAATACCGGGTTTATCCACTACTTCTATTTTATACTGCATATCTATCCAAGAGGCTTTAAAAGGAAGGATTAAAAATACTATAAACCGACCTTCTTAAAAATCTTATTTACGTTACGCAGATAATAATCCAGGTCAAATATCTTATCCAGTTCTTTGGCGCTTAAGTATTTCGCTGCCTCCGGAATAGATAAAAGATTATCTTTAAAATTTCCTGTTCCGCTCCAGGTCTTCATAGCTGCTTTTTGCACTAAATCGTATGCCTTTGTGCGGGACAAGCCTTTATTCATTAAAGCAATCAACACCCGCTGCGAAAAGATCAGTCCGCGCGTCTTTGCCAGGTTAGAAAGCATGTTTTCCGGATACACCTTCATCCCGGAGACTACCTCCATAAACTTATTGAGCATATAATCCAGGGCCAAAGTAGAATCCGGGAAGATCACGCGCTCAACCGAAGAATGGCTGATATCCCTTTCATGCCAGAGCGCGACATTCTCTAAAGCTACCTGGGCGTTGGCGCGCAACAGGCGCGCTAACCCGCAGATACGTTCACAGATCACCGGGTTGCGCTTATGCGGCATGGCGCTTGAACCCTTCTGGCCCTTGCCAAAAGGCTCTTCCGCTTCCAGGACCTCTGTCTTTTGCAAATGCCGGATTTCGGTAGCGAATTTTTCCAGGGAAGCTCCGATAACCGCAAGAGTAGCTATATATTGTGCGTATACATCCCTCTGTATTACCTGCGTTGCGATGTTCACCGGCTTAAGGGCAAGCTTCCTGCAGACATAACTTTCTACAAACGGCTCAATATTGGAATATGTGCCTACGGCCCCGGAAAGCTTTCCTACACAAATTTCATCTTTGGCTTGCTTTAAACGCGCCAGGTTCCTGGATGTTTCATCAAACCAGAGCGCCAGCTTTAAGCCAAATGTAGTCGGCTCGGCATGCACCCCGTGCGTGCGTCCGATACAGGCCATATCTTTATAAACACCGGCTTTTTTCGCCAGGACCTGCAATAGCTTTTCTAAATCTTCAATCAATATATCGGAAGCGGATTTTAGCTGCACCCCCAGGGTAGTATCCAGTATATCGGAAGAGGTAAGGCCCATATGCAGATATTGGGCGTCTTTTCCTATATATTGGGCTACATTAGAGACAAAAGCTACAACATCATGTTGTGTCCTCTCTTCAATCCTGCGGATTTCGGTAAGGTTGAACCTGGCTTTTTGTTTGATGCGTTCTACTGCCTGCGGCGGGACGATCTTTTTTTGAGAGTAGGCCTCAAGCGCCAGTATCTCAATCAACAGCATGGTCTTAAACTTAAACTCCTCCTGCCAGATGGCTTTCATTTCCGGCAGGCTGTAACGTTCAATCATCTCATCTCCTTCTTAATCTTTAGGGAAATATATTATAACAGAAATACTGTTTTTGGCAAACATTTTCAAAGTTTCAAAGACGCTTTATATATCTATTTATATATCTTAAGGTTATGAGACAATTGTTTTTTCTTGATTGCAAAGAATTGTTTTGTAAATCGAAGAGGCTGGGTGGGTTATATAAAACGTCTTTATATCTAACGAAAACCGGTTATCCTTTTTTCTTTTACCGGAGCCGACTCTAACAGCTGTTTAATAGCCTGAAATACGATTGCAAATTGCTTATCGTATTTCTTCTCCATCCCTTCAATCTTACGCCTAAGATCTACGTTAGCTAATAACAAGCGTTTTAATTGGATAAAAGCACGCATAATTTGAATATTTACCTGTATGGCTCTCTTGCTGCGTAACACTCCCGAAAGCATAGCCACACCCTGTTCAGTAAAAACATAAGGAAACTTACGATTACCGCCCCAACTTGATGTGCCAATTTGGCACATCAAGTTTTGGAGTTCCTCCCTCGTTAACTGAAACATAAAATCATCCGGGAATCTATCAATATTACGTCTTACCTGGCGGGTTAATTGTCTTGTATCAACTTCATAAAGGTTAGCCAAATCTCTATCCAGCATAACCCTTTTACCGCGAATCATTAGAATCTTTGAAGCGATCACTTCGACAGATATTTCACTAGGCATTTTGCGCCTCCTTTTGCTTATAATTGACGCAGGAAGAGAAAAAATCTAACTATATTTTAATTCTAAAGACGTTTTATATACCTATTTATATATCTTAAGGTTATGTTAATTCTAAAGACGCTTTATATATCTATTTATATATCTTAAGGTTATGAGATAATTGTTTTTTCTTGATTGCAAAGAATTGTTTTGTAAATCGAAGAGGCTGGGCGGGTTATATAAAACGTCTTTATATCTTATTTCTCTAGGGACTTTTTGATGAATTCCTTAAACAAGGAGTGCGCCTTATCGGGCTTGGATTTAAATTCCGGATGGAACTGCACCGCGATAAAATACGGGTGGCCCTTAATCTCAATTATCTCAACCAGGTTTTTCTGCGGAAAGATGCCGGAAAAGACCATGCCTTTTCTTTCAAATATTTTCCTGTATTTATTGTTAAACTCATACCTGTGCCTATGGCGTTCATGGATCAGGTTTTTCCCGTAGACCCTGAACGCGAGGCTATTTTTCTTTATCCTGCAGGGATAGGCGCCTAAGCGCATCGTCCCACCCAGGTCCTTGAGCTTCTTCTGCTCCTGCAGCAGGCTGATTACCGGATATTTTGTTTTTTTAAACTCCGTGGAATTGGCAGCTGTCAGGCCGCAGGCATTCCTGGCAAACTCGATTACCGCGCACTGCATACCCAGGCAAATTCCTAAGAAAGGGATTTTATTGTCCCGCGCGAATTTAATCGCTCTTATCTTGCCTTCGATACCCCGGTAACCAAAACCTCCGGGAACCAGGATCCCTGAAACCCCTTCCAATACATCCTCAATCCTGGCTTTCTCCAAACTCTCGGAATCAACCCTCTTTATTTCTACCCTGGCATCATTATGGATGCCTCCATGGATGAGCGCTTCATATATGGATTTATACGCGTCCTGTAGTTCAATGTATTTACCGATCACGGCAATGGTAACTTTATTCTTCGGGTTAAGCACCCTGTTAACCACCGCCCTCTCCCATTCCTTAAGGTCTGAAAACTTGCAGATCAGCTTAAAATGGCTGAGGATTATTTCATCAAGGATCTGTTTCTTAAAGACCAGGGGCACCTGGTATATGGAATCCATATCGGGAGATTCGATAACCGCCTCTTTTCTTACGTTGCAGAACAAAGAGATTTTTTCCTTAACGCTGTCAGTGAGCGGCTCTTCGGTGCGGCAGACCAATACGTCCGGGATAATACCTATCTCGCGTAAAGTTCCAACGCTGTGTTGGGTAGGTTTTGTTTTTACTTCACCTGATGCCTTTATAAAAGGCACAAGGGTCAGATGAATATAGAGGACATTATCATAGCCCATATCCAGCCTGAATTGCCTGGAGGCTTCCAGAAAAGGCAGGCTTTCAATATCTCCGACAGTTCCGCCGATCTCTACAATAACAATGTCGGCTTTAGATACCGACGCGCATTTTTTAATTCTTTCTTTTATCGCGTCTGTAATATGCGGGATAACCTGGATGGTCTTGCCTAAATAGTCGCCCTTCCTTTCCCTGGAGATCACACAGTTATAAATCTGGCCGGTAGTTATATTATTGAATTTAGAAGAAAGGGTATTGGTAAAACGTTCATAGTGCCCCAGATCCAGGTCTGTTTCTGAGCCGTCTTCGGTGACATAGACCTCGCCGTGCTGATACGGGTTCATTGTCCCGGGGTCAACATTAATATAAGGGTCAAGCTTCATAAGGGTAACCTTCAGCCCCCTGGATTCAAGGATCTTGCCGATTGAAGCAGAAGCAATCCCCTTGCCTAAACTTGAAATCACCCCGCCGGTTATAAAAATATATTTAGACATTCAACATTCCTCCGCTAGATGAACCTTAAGCTTATTTTACTGCAAATAAAAAGCCCCTACAAGCATTTTATTTGTAAGGGCTCAAAATCCTTGTCCCTGCCCCTTTTCGCTGTTTTACGCTTATTTATATAACCGGCAGGTTGCTTTGCCCCATCAGGTACTTATCCATAAAATAGGCGCATCTCCTGCCTTCGGCAATAGCCCAGACTACCAGCGACTGCCCGCGCCGCATGTCTCCGGCGGAAAATACATTTTTCACAGAGGTCAAGTAGTTATCGCCTGCCAGGACATTTCCCCGTGCGTCAAACTTAAGATTAAGCTCATTCAGCAGCCCGCCTTGTTCGGGGTGAAGGAACCCCACGGCAAGGATAACCATATCCGCGCTGATTTCAAATTCGCTTTTCGCAACCTCTTTCATCACAGGGCATGTTTTACCTTTTTCCGGCAGGAATTCAACCTTTACACAAGAAAGTTTCCTGAGATGATTATCTTCGCCTATGAAACGTTTGGTTAATACCTGCCAATGCCGCTGTCCTCCCTCTTCATGGCTTGATGATACTTTTAAAATCATCGGGTAGTTCGGCCAGGGCTGATCAACAGGCCTGCATTCGGCAGGGCGGGGCATAACTTCAATCTGCACTACGCAGGAAGCACCCTGGCGGTGGGCTGTGCCCACGCAATCAGCGCCGCTGTCCCCTCCTCCGATAACTACCACTTGCTTACCCTTGGCGTCGATCAAATCATTTTCCGGAATATTCTCTCCGGCTACCCGCCTGTTGGACTGCGTAAGATAATCCATGGCAAAATATATGCCGTTTAATTGCCTTCCTTCGATTTTAAGGTCCCTCGGGACGCGGCTTCCGCCGGCAAGGCAAATTGCGTCAAAATCGGAAAGCAGCTTACCCGCAGGATAATCTACCCCCACGTTTACGCCCGTCTTAAAAATGACCCCTTCTTTTTTCCATATATCAATACGCCGGTCTAATATATGCTTTTCCAGTTTAAAATCCGGGATGCCGTAGCGCAATATCCCGCCCGGCTTATTATCGCGCTCAAAAACAGTTACACTATGGCCTGCCCTGTTAAGCTGCGCGGCGCATGATAACCCTGCCGGGCCTGAACCGACGACAGCGACCTTCCTGCCTGTCCTCTTTTCTACATGATACGGCTTGATCAGCCCGTTTTTAAAACCTGCTTCTATGGCCGCCAATTCATCCTCGCGTATAGTAACCGGTTCGTCATTTAACCCAAGCACGCAGGCGTATTCACACAAGGCAGGGCATACCCTTCCGGTTATCTCGGGGAGATTATTCGTAGCCTCCAATAACGCAAGCGCCTTTTTCCAGTTCCCCCGGAAAATATAATCATTCCATTCGGGTATATAATTGCCTATGGGGCAGGCCCAGTGGCAAAACGGGGTTGAGCAATCCATACAACGGGAGGCCTGCTCCTGCGACTGGTTCTCCGGGCGCGCCTTATAAACCTCCTTAAAATCTCCGACGCGCTCGCAGATGTCTCGATAGTGGCTGGATTGCCGGCCTAACTTAAGGAATCCCCTGTCCTCACCCATCTGATTCCTCCGCGATATCAAGCTTTTTCTCTATCTTAGCCCCCTCCAGAATACGCTTATATTCTATCGGCATAACCTTGACAAACTTCTTAAGCTGATCCTGGATATTATCCAGAATTTTCTTGGCTTTGCTGCTTTTCGTATATTTAAAGTGGTTACTAAGCAGGTTGCATATTGTGTCCTTGTCGGATTGATCAACCTTTTCCAGTTCAACCATATCCAGGTTGCATCTTTCTTTAAATGTTGCGCCCTCATCATAAACATAAGCTACACCGCCTGACATGCCGGCGGCAAAATTATTCCCTGTCCTGCCCAAAACAATTACCCTGCCGCCTGTCATATATTCACAGCCATGGTCTCCGAGCCCCTCGACAACAGCATATAACCCGGAGCTTCTCACGCAGAACCTTTCTCCCGCCAGGCCGTTTATATACGCCTCTCCCGATATCGCTCCGTAAAAAGAGGTATTGCCTATAATTATATTCTCACCGGGTTTGTAGTCGCAAGAGCTGTCGGGATAAACAATGATCTTGCCTCCGGAGATACCTTTACCGATATAATCGTTAGCCATCCCCTCTAATTCAAAGGTAATCCCTTTCCCCAGAAAAGCGCCGAAGCTCTGCCCGGCGATACCTTTAAATTTACAAATAATGGCATCTTCCGAAAGCACCCCCTCCCCGCATCTTTTGCAGACCTCTCCGCTTAACATCGCACCCGTGGCCCTGTCGGTGTTATTAATTGCGGATACGATCTTTACCGGCTCATCCTTCTTGATCGAACCCTCCCAGGACTTAATAAGCTTTTTATCAAGGACGGAATCCAGCCCGCTGTCCTGTTTAATTTTACAGTAACGCCCGATGTTTTCAGGAAGGTCAGGTTTATAAAGTATCCTTGAATAATCTATCTCCTTTGCCTTAGGAGGGACAATTGCCCGGTTTAACTCCAAAAGATCGGTCCTGCCGATCATCTCGTCTATCGTCCTTAATCCTAAACTTGCCATAATTTCGCGCAACTCTGCGGCTATAAAATGGAAGTAATTAACGATATGCTCTACCTTGCCCCTGAATCTTTTCTCCAGTATATTATCCTGGGTAGCTACGCCAAGCGAACAATTATTAAGATGGCAATGCCTTAACATAACGCAGCCGATCACAACCAGAACAGCCGAACAAAAACCGTACTCTTCGGCGCCCAATAATGCCGCTATCGCCACATCCCTGCCGGTACGCATCTGCCCGTCAGCCTGTAAACGCACTCTTGAACGTAAATTATTAAGCAGGAGCGTCTGGTGCGTCTCGGAGATCCCCAGTTCCCAGGGAAGCCCGGCATACCTTATTGAGCTCCTGGGAGATGCGCCTGTTCCACCGTCGCCTCCTGAAATAAGGATCATCCCCGCATGCCCTTTTGCCACTCCGGCGGCGACAGTACCTACCCCTACTTCCGATACAAGCTTTACGCTTACCCGCGCGCTGGGGTTAGTATTCTTTAAATCAAAAATCAATTGGGCGAGGTCTTCGATAGAATATATATCATGGTGCGGAGGCGGTGATATGAGGGTAACTCCCGGGGTTGTATACCTTGTCTTTGCGATTATCCCGCTTACCTTATGTCCCGGTAATTGCCCGCCTTCTCCGGGTTTGGCTCCCTGGGCGATCTTTATCTGTATCTCATCTGCGTTGACAAGGTAATTTATGGTTACCCCAAACCTGCCGGAAGCAACCTGTTTTATCGCGCTCCTCTTTGAATCCCCGTTAGGCAAAGGTATGAATCTATTAGGGTCCTCTCCTCCTTCTCCGGTATTGGATTTACCGCCTATCCTGTTCATGGCTATGGCGATCGTCTCATGCGCGGCAGCGCTGATTGAACCGAAACTCATTGCCCCGGTGACAAAACGTTTTAAGATATTTTCCGCCGGCTCTATCTCGTCAAGGGGAATTGGATTTGCCTTCTTGAACTTAAGCAGGCTCCTTAAAGTAGAAGGGTTGGCTGACTGGTCATTAATTAATTCCGCAAACTGCTTATACCTTTTATAATCCGCGTTGGAAGAAGCATCCTGTAAAGCGCTTATGCTTTCGGGGTTCCAGAGGTGGAATTCCCCGTCTTTTTTCCACTGATAAATCCCGCCGCTGTCCAGGCACACTTCGCCTGGCCCTCTTTCAGCATAAGCCTGCCTGTGCCGCTCTATAGTCTCATCTATTACACCCTCCAGCCCGACTCCCCCAATCCTAGAAACTGTACCGGTGAAATATTTATTGATAAACCCGCTGTTTAACCCTAAAGCCTCAAATATCTGCGCCCCGCGGTAACTCCTAAGCGTTGATATCCCCATCTTGGAAAGGATCTTTAATATCCCGTCGGATACTGCCTTATTATAATTTTTCAGCGCATGCTTAGATTCTGTATTTATCTCCTTTTCATCTACAAGATATTCCACCGCTTCATAAGCAAGGTACGGGTTTATACAATCGGCGCCATAGCCGAAAAGCATGGCAAAATGGTGCACCTCCCTGGGTTCTGCGCTTTCCACAACCAAAGCTGCCTGTGAACGTATAGCCTTTTTCAAAAGGTGCTGATGAATGGCACTTGTCGCCAAAAGCGACGGAAGAGCGATATTATCTCTACCCGTGCCCCGGTCGCTTATGATAATAAAAGAATACCCCTTTTCAATCGCCTGCTCTGCCTCAAGGCAGATCCTCTCCAGGGAGCTGATAAAATCTTTCTTTCCGCCTGAAGCGCCAAAAAAAGCATACACTGTCTTTGCCTTAAAACCATTAATACTGATATGGCGTATCTTTTCAAGCTCATCATTTGACAGAACAGGGTTCTTTACTCTTAACTTACGGCTGTGCCCGGGTGTTTCTTCCAGGATATTGCGCTCCTGGCCTATAAAACTCTCCAGGCTCATCACCAGCTTCTCCCTGATGGAGTCTATCGGAGGGTTGGTTACCTGGGCGAAAAGCTGCTTGAAATAATTAAAAAGCAGTTGCGGCCTTTTGGACAAAAACGGATGCGGTATATCGCACCCCATAGAACCTACGGGCTCCTTGCCCTCTTCCGCCATAGGCTTTATAACCATTTTCAAATCTTCCCTTGAATAACCGAAGTCCTTAAGCAGCGGTATTAAATCTTTTGGCTTACCGCTACCTGCTGCGCTGCCGGGAATTTTATCCAGGTCAATCATATTTTCTTCATTCCATTTCCCATACGGCGAACGCCCGGATACGCCTTGCTTTATTTCAGAATCTTCAATTATGCGCCCGGAGCCGGTATCAATAAAGAACATCTTCCCCGGCTCAAGCCTGCCGGAAGTTTTAATATCCTCGGGGGCTATATCCAGGACACCGACTTCAGAGGCCATTACCACAAAATCTTTTTTTGTTACAATATAACGGGCAGGGCGCAGCCCATTCCTGTCCAGGATCGCCCCGATATTCTTTCCATCCGTAAAGGCTACTGCTGCCGGGCCGTCCCAGGGCTCCATAAAACAGGCATGGTATTTATAAAAATCACTGAGTTCCCGGTTCATAAACTTATCATGCTCCCATGCCGCAGGAATAAGCATCATCATGGCGTGCTCAAGCGTCCTGCCGGATAAAACTAAAAGTTCAAACAGGTTATCAAGCGAGGCGGAGTCGCTGCCTCCTTCAACTATAACCGGCTTTAATCTCTCTATATCCCTGCCGAATAGCTCGCTTGCCAGCGAGCGTTCCCTGGCCCTTACTCCATTTATATTACCGCGCAAAGTATTGATCTCGCCGTTATGCGCCAGGAAACGGAAGGGCTGCGCCAGGCTCCAGGTAGGAAAGGTATTGGTGGAATAACGCGAATGCACCAGGCACAATGCGCTTTTTATGCTCTCATCTTTCAAGTCAAGAAAGAAGGCGTCGATCTGCTTAGGCATAAGCAGGCCCTTATAAGATAAGGTGCGGCAGGAGATATTGGTTATATAAAATGAATTTTTTTGTTTTAGCGCTGATTCAAAAACGGCATTCTCAAGCCGTTTTCTAATAACGTAAAGCTTTCTTTCAAAACCCATTTCACTATCAATGCCTTTACCTCTTCCGATAAGAATATGTTCTAAAACAGGCTGGGTGCTTTTGGCTCCTTCCCCGATATCTGAACCATCAATAGGGACAGTACGCCACCCTAAAAGAGATTGCCCTTCTTCTCTTATTACCCTCTCAAACGCCTCTTTGCAAAAACTACGCTCCCCGGGATCTTGAGGCAAAAAGACTAACCCCACCCCGTATGCGCCCGGAGCAGGTAAATTAATATCCCTGTTAACTTTCTTAAGGAAATCATGCGGTATCTGGATCAATATCCCTGCCCCGTCCCCGGTCTTGGGGTCTGCACCGACTGCCCCGCGATGCGAAAGGCGATGTAAAACTTCAATCCCCTGCCTTACTATCGCATTTGACTTTTGTCCTTTTATATTACATACGAATCCTACGCCGCAGGCATCATGCTCAAACGCAGGGTCGTATAAACCTTGGGCTTTCATCTCTTTGCCTCTCTTAAAGAAATACCCAGTTTCTTGATCTTAGCGCGCAGGGTATTCCTGTTTATTCCCAGCAATCTGGCGGCCTTTATCTGGTTGCCGAAAGTTATCATCAGGGTGTTCGTAATCAAAGACCTATCCAAAGCATCTAACATTATATGATAGATCTTCCCTTCTTTTCCCTTCAGGAACATCCGGTCTAATTCCAGAAGCGCCTTTTCAATTTCTTTTGCCTCTTCATCCATCATCTTTTGAATAAATATTAAGCAGCCTTATCCATAAAAGTACGCCTCTATAAGAGGCGCACTTACTACTCACTCTACTTACCCTGCCTCGCTAAATCGAACCTTCAGGTGCTTATACTTGATCTCACTAGCGTTCGATCAAGTATTTCGCTAAACTATTATGGGTGCTCACTTGATAAACAGCATCTCCCTGTACTTGGGTAAATCCCAGGTATCATCAGGGACTACGCACTC
>JAQUOV010000003.1:137347-222180 GCA_028716965.1 Candidatus Omnitrophota bacterium | reverse complement strand
TACAACGGTCTGGCAAAGATATACCTTAAAGAAGGCCGGTATAAAGAGGCAAAAGAACTGCTGGAGAAATCTATAAAGAATTACCCTTATGATGATGAAGCAGGGGAACTGCTTAAGCAGATTGAAACAAAATAAACGATGATTGTTTCTATGTTTTTGGTTGTTAAGGGTTGATAAAACGCGAATTAGTGTTAAAATAAATCACGGATAGCTGCTCCTTTGCTAACAAAGTATCGTTGAGTCTTATGAAAAAGATAATTCTTAAGAAATCTATTAGCGCGCCAAGATTTTTAAATGAACCCATTGAATACAATAAATCATTTTCCCGGGGTTTAAGCGTTTACCTTGGAAAGATAGGTCTTTTATTTATTTCGGGAACAGCCAGTATTAACAATAAAGGGATCAGTCTTTATGCGGGTGATTTTGCCTCTCAGACAAGGCGGACTTTTGAAAATATTTCGGCACTGTTGAAATCAGAAGGAGCTAACTGGCATGATATCGTTCAGACTCGGTGTTATTTGAGGGATATGCGTGATTACAAAGTGTTTAATGGTATTCGCAACGCTTTTTACAAAAAACAAAATTTAAAGCCTTTTCCTGCGAGCGTTTGTATACAAGCCAACTTATGTAGGGCAGAACTCCTTGTGGAAATTGAGGCAATCGCAATTGTTAAGAAATAAGATTTGTATCATAGGGTTTTTTCTTGTATTTTCCTCCCAGTTTTCCTGGGTTGCTGCGGCTAATACGCAGGATCCAGCTGTCTCTGAGTATCTAAAAGAAGAAAATATTGTACTCTACAATAACTATTTATCGCAAACTGATTTATTGAATTGGCTGCGGTTACGGGAGCGTCTTTTATTATTATCGGTCCCGGAGTTAAAAATGATACTGGATAAAACCAGACTTGATGTTAATGTGCAACCATTGAGCAAGGCTATTGAACAGATTATCCGGGGGAAGGAAAGAGAAGACCTATATGTGCTAAAATATGATTGCCTCATTAGGAACAAGCCGCAACAGCTAGATCTGCCTTCATATAACGGTTCATTACAAGGATTAACTATTTCTGCAATAAAGCCTTATGCAGAGAACCTGTATCTCGGTAATTTAAACTTAAAATATGATATTAATAATCTGCTTTTAGATAGAGGCGATAATTTATGGAGTAGGGAGACAGCATTAAAGAACAAAAATACCCCGCTTAAAAATTACTATCTGCCCTTAAGTAGAATAATTGATTTTCCTGTAGATAAATTAATGGGGCAGAAGATGTTTTTGTGGTCATATGATTTAAAACGAAATAATTTTATCCCGTTCTTTATATTGCGGCAATGGATTAAAGAATATGAAGAAGATCCAGTTCTCCCCATTATTTACCAAAATACAGTTATCATAAGGAATGAATTTAGAATATTTTGTTTGGATTCTGCAAGCGGTAATGAACTTTGGTCTTTTGGCAATGTCGATAATTCTTTTCGCGAGAATTATCTGACTGCTTTTGCTCCCCACTGTAATTTCCATGGCTACAGGATTACTTTAGCCGGCAATATCGTTTATGCCGATCTTAGCGGTAATCTAGTCGCTTTGGATTTAACAAATATTCTCAAGCCTACTTTACTCTGGAAGCGTCCGCTTGGCGAATATACGCTTTGCACAAGCCCGGTTGTGATTAACGATAAAATTGTAACCGGACTTGTAAACTCACGAGGAGAGTTGTGGATAAGCGGCTTTGGCCTTAAAACTGGAGAATTAGCATGGAGCACATATATAGGGGTTTCATCTTACCAGTCGCCTTCTAATCCGGTATCCCTGATTGTGGATGATAAACTCTTCATTTCTACTAATTATGGAGTGTTAGTGTGTTTACGTCCGCTCAAGGGGGAGTTATTATGGATCAAGAAATATACCCCTAAAAAAAGCTTCATTTTTGATTTTTTCCGGGATTGGAAAAAATATAAATATAGTAGGATAGATCCCCTTATGAGTTATGACACCCAGTTTTTAGAAGCAGGTAGTGATAGGACAATATACTATAAGCCGCGTGATTCTGATTTCTTATACATTTTAGATCAGAATAACGGAGTTACCAAAGATCGAATATTGACCAATTCGAGTAAGTATTATTTTTTGGGGGCATGTAAAGGGAATATCGTTTTTTTAGAGAATAATAATGATTCTAAGGCTAATATTTGGGCCAGGGTTATTTCTCTAAAATCTTCTAAGCAAGTCTACGGCTTTAATATTGAAGGCGGACTGTTGAAAGGTGTCATCTATGGGGATGACGGTTTAGTGTTTAAAGTGGGAAGTTCTATTTATTACCTTGAAATATCAGATAAAATTATTACCCATAAAAAAATAATTGATTTAGATGATGGTTGGCTGGCAGGTTTTAACGGCCAATCAATCTTTACAGTAAGAAATAATACTTTATCTTGTTGGTTTGCCATTGATAAGGCAATTAACCTGCATGAAAATAACAAAATTTCAGCTTACCGTTCAAGGGCAGAAAAGATAAAAAGCGATTTTCTTGCGGCACTTAGTTCTAATAATAACGGCAAGAATGAGTTAAAAGCAAAACAACAATTATTGTTTGATATGCAGAAATTGCAAGTTCCCTTAAAAGAATTATTTCCCATTATTGAAGAAAATTTAGGAAAACTAAAGGATCCATCCTGGAGTGATATAATAAGATGGTTTCGAAGAACTTATGGAGATGAAGTTGTTTCTTACCGCGATGTGGAGTTAAAATTTGCCAATTTTGTTTACGGCAAAGGTTTACTTCAGCAAGATCAAATGCAAGGCAAGGATCCTCCTGCGCTGGGAGTAAAATATTCCGGAAAGATTAAAGAAGGCATTATTAGAGGAGAATCCCTCTTCCTAGTATTGCTTATGAATCCGGCAAGAGAGGGAAGATTACCGGATTTTTATTTATTGATAAAAAATGACCAGTTAATATGTGTTCAGGAAAATGGCGACATACGTTGGGTCAGAAGAGTATGCTGGGGTTGTTCGGGTAATGATATTCATGATCGATTCGGTTCTGTATTTCCTGTGCAGGTATATTTATATGACAAAATTTTAATTATCAATGATTTCTCGAGTATTATAGCCGTAAATGTTAATGACGGTTCCTATGTTTGGAGTATGATGAATTTAAGCGCAAAAACTTTTACTAATTTTATAGGCCCGGATTTGGCAGTCATTAACGGAAATAAGGCATACTCTATCAATCCTGCTACAGGAATTTGCAGAAAGCGTCGTCAATTAGATGTCGGTGTTATTGAAAATATTTATTTTTCAAACGAGCTTATTTATATTCAACCTTTCGATTTAAGAGCGATAAAAGTGATTAATAGCGACTTTGAGCTTGTTTATGAGCTACCACTTAACTTTCCTATCCAACGATCCAAAGATACAGAAACCAGTTTTCTTTTAATGAAGGATTATTTTGTACTTAATATTAAACCACGCGTCTATGTGATAGATAAGAAGAATGGAAGGTTAAAATATAAATTAGATTTAAGCAAGGACCCTTGGTACTCTATTGATTCCGGAATAGATAACTTATTGCTGGTTTTCCCTTTTAAGAAAATCAACATTTATCGGATAAAAGGCGGAAGTTTTAATAAACTTAACTTGCCTTTCGATGGATCCGATACAGGAATAGTATCTGCCAAGGTTACCCAAAAGTCTCAAAATTTCTATTTTTTTGATGGAAATACTGTATTATTTCTTTTCCACAGAGGGGATCAATATTTTCTTGCCGCTATAGATGTTAAAAGCGGTAGGCGGCTCTGGGAAGATAGCCTTAGGGGCGTGAGAGGGTTTATAATTGTTACTTCTTTTATGAGAGATTCTGTGGGGCAGGTTTATTTTACGATATCTACGTTTGATTGTCCCGATGAAGAGGAGAGGAAGGTGGTTTCGGGTGAAACTAGGGGGCCTGCCGACACTAAGTTGTTCCGTTGCGATATGGACAAAGGTAGATGTGTGGAGGTGACGACTTTCCCTTCAGTTATTTATGATGGACTGAGAATACTTACTATAATGGAGACGAAAGGATGTTTTGTTTACGGACTTTACGGTAATATTATAAAAGTTGTGCCAAAAAATGAAATTACGAATTAATTTTCGCAAAATAGTCTTTAAAATCTGCTTGTTAGCTTTTATCAGCATGCCTTTAAGCGGAAGTTTTGCCTCTTCCGTTGGACAAAAGCCAGATGAAAGAAATGTACCCAATGTTATTCTTATAATATTAGGCGGAGTACGCAACAGTGAAAGCATTGATGACCCTACGCATCAATATATTCCTCATCTTTATGGTGAGATGTTCAAAGAAGGTACGCTCTATAATAATTTATTAGCAAATGATTTCGAATACCATATGCCCGCCATCTATGCTATGCTCACGGGAAAACACCATAACCATTACCCGGGAGTAGTTGCTCCGACCCTGTTCCAGTATGCCAGGAAAAAGTATGAATTCTCTTCTAAAAAGGCTGTATCTATAGGATTATGGGAAGATACAGACAGCATCTATATCAGTGATAAATTTGGCACAGATACTTATCCGGGGCAGGTATCTATTATGAGCTCAACATATTCGCCAGAGATGAAACAAATTTTGACCACCGCAGAGTTAACTTATTTCGACACAATGAGAAATTTTATGGGAACTGCTTTATTTTGTGAACCATTTGCCTATCTCCATTGGGATACACTTCAAGAGATTATCTACCCAATCTTCAATAGAGCCATCCAGGAGTTTAAAC
This sequence comes from Candidatus Omnitrophota bacterium, assembly GCA_028716965.1. Classification (GTDB taxonomy): domain Bacteria; phylum Omnitrophota; class Gorgyraeia; order Gygaellales; family Profunditerraquicolaceae; genus UBA6249. Next base: position 217,408 of record JAQUOV010000003.1, on the reverse strand, counting down.
CCAAATTAGCACTTTTTAACGTGCCAGGAGTGGATTGTGCGCATTACAGTGCTTTTGGAAGGTATATTCTTGCTTTAAAACGCAGCGATGAAATGATCTATAGGATATGGAAGATAATTCAGGAGGATCCTTTTTATAAAGATAATACTTACTTGATAATTTGTCCGGATCATGGAAGAAACTTATATTATATGGAGCATTCTGAAAATTGTCGCGATAATCCTTCTTCGGTCTGGGTGTACATTTACGGGCCAAAAATAAAAAAAGGAGTTATTTTGAATCGTCCGGTTTATCATGTGGATATATTTGCAACCGTTGATTATATAATGAATTTAGAAGTTTCGCCGCAAGAAGGCAAGATTTTAAAGGACTGTTTTCGTTAGTATGCACTTTAAATATTCTTAGTTCTTTTTGCGTAAAATACGCAGTATATTCATGCTATTATTTGAGGTTCTTTTCACCTAAGCCTGGAATCTTTTTTTGGCAGATTGGCTAAACGCGGGGGGATGGGAAGTTCTTGTTATTTCTTAAATTAGGGAGTATAATTAAGCAAAGAAGGAGGGGAATATGAAAAATAGAGTATGGAAAGTTATTTTGCTGGTTTTATGTGTATCTATTCCTTCTGTGGCTTTTGCTGAAACGGTTATTCTCAAATCAGGACAAAAAGTTGATGGTAAGATAATTGAGAAGACGGATAAATATATTACAATAGATTTTGAGGGAGTTGTTTTAACGTATTTTCTTGATGAGATTGCTAGTATAGACGAAAGTAAGAAGCCGGACTTGGTTATTTCTGAAGATAATCCTAATAAACAAGAGGTACAAATAGAAGAAAGCGATATCCCAACAGTAACTTTAAAGGAAGGTTCTGCCGGTATCCAGCAAATTAATGCAGTATACTATAATTTGACAAGATATGGACTTCAACAGTTTAAATGTGAAATAACTGGTAGTAGCTTTGATTCGCTTAAGCTTATGCTTAAAGAAGAATACCCTTCCGCTGGTTCTGAAAATAAAATATTAGATGACCTGAGATTTTATTTAACATATGACAATGTTGATGACGAAGGGAAAGAAAACTTTTATATTGTTGCATCTACTCAAACTGGAGATGCTAAGATTGACGATGCTATTAATGAGGCTATTACATATACGCGAAATATTTTGAAGGGTTTTTTCCCCGTCTGGACTCAGTATCTTGTTGCTGCCAATCCGATTGAACCCGATTTTAACTATATTATAGAAAAAGTACCAAGTGGTTATTCTCTGCTTTACGAAAAAATAGGTACTGAGAGATCCACGAAGATACAATTAGACAGTAAGCTTCGCATAATTGAACGGGTCGATAATTCCAGTGAAGGCAGTAGTAAAATCTCACCTCATTTCATTAATTCAAAACACGGTTTCTTGCTCCAGTCTTTTGAAGGCGATTCAGACAACGGGTCTATGAAGAAATCAGCAACGATGAGTTATGAAGAAATAGACGGGTTGCAGATGTTAAAACAACTCACGATTAAAACCATATTTTCAGGTAAAGAGGGTAATTTAGAAATAAATTTTTCCGACTATAAGATCAAAAAAATGCCGTAGTTTCCTAGTTGTTTTCCTGTCCGGTCTCTCAATATAAAGCGCATTTTTCTAATAAAAAATTATTTCTTCCTAGTAATGTGTGTATAATCCTATGAATTCTGTAGAGAAAGTTATTACTGTTTTAAAAGTTTTTAAAGCCATCGTTTTAAAAAGGAAAATACCTTTGGCGATTTCCTGGAATATTACCTATAAATGTAATCTGCGCTGCGGATATTGTGGTACATACGAAAAAGATACAAAGGAGTTAGACACTAAGAATGTCTTAGCAGTAATTAAGGAATTTGCTGCACTTGGGACAAAATTCATCAAATTTAGCGGGGGTGAACCTCTTTTACGGGAAGATTTGGGGAAGATTATAGAGTATTGCCGTAGTAAGAAGTTTGACGTTTTATTAAATTCGAACGGGATTTTAGTTAAGGATAGAATAAAAGAAATCAGGAATATAAAAGAAATTCAACTTAGTTTGGATGGAGAAGAAGGTGTGCATGATTCTATCAGGGGCAACGGAAGTTTTAAGAAGACGATCGAGGCGCTAGAGGTTTGTAAAAGGCATGGTATTAAAGTGATTATTACAACTTCACTTTCCAGGTATAATACTTCTTCGGTTGCTTTTCTTATTGGTATTGCTAAAGAGTATGAAGTAGGTATTCAATTCCAACCTGTCGACCAGATGTATTCTTTAAACAGTTCAAAAGATATACGCCTTCATTTTAGTCCCAATCAGGAGGAATTTAAAAATGCTATAACTTATATCATCAGTAATAAAATAAAGGGAAACAAGTTCATAAAGAATAGTCTTTCCGGGTTGCGACATATTTACCACTGGCCCGTCCCCAGGAAAGTTAAATGCCTACTAGGCCTGATTCATTGTCACGTGGAGCCGGATGGTAGGGTATTTATTTGCAGTGAATTTCCCGATTATTATCGATATCTAACGGGAAAAGATAAAAATTATAGAGAAGCTTTCTGTAATTTAGCCTTCCCTTTTCAATGTAAAGAGTGCTGGACCAGTGACGTAGAATACTGCATGTGCGCAGATTTTAAACCGGATAGCATATTAGAGATGTGGGGAAGACTAACCGCATAAACTATGCTTAATAATGTATTATAGATTTCCATGTAATTATCTTATTCCTGAAGAAGTTTGAATGTATTGGGCTATGTCCTGGATTAATAGATATTTAATTTTTAAAATAAAACTATTTAAAAATTATTTTTGTTATGGTTTATGCTTATTATGTATATTTGCTGTTACCGTCAATTCATTAGCAGAAAATGATATAGATAACGATAGCAAAATAAATTCAGATTCTATAAAAAACACTGGCTTTAATATTGCTATCTTCAAAGAGAATGATTTTCCTGCCAAAGGCGTTCCAGATTTACTTACTCCCGATTTTCTCTTCAAAAATCTTGCTGAAAGATTTTCTGTTATTTATTTGGATATAGCCCAATTAAGCAATGAAAAATATTTGGATGCCCATAAGGTGGATCTGTTGATATTGCCTTACGGGGAAACCTTTCCTTGCCAAGCCTTTGCGCAGATAAAAAGATATATTTTTGAAGGGGGAGGGATCTTAAACATTGCCGGAAGACCTTTCTGGGAACCCGTGGTTAAAATTAGCGGCAAATGGCAAAAATTAGATAAGGGAGATAGCTATAAAAACTTCATGTCAGCCTTAGGTATCAAATATTATGAGCGCAGAGATGACAAGAGTATTGGTTTAAGTGTGACTACCAGCTTAGGAGATACTCCCATTCAACCTACCCATGGCAATGTATTCCCTTATAGGGTTCCTGTTCGTGATTTTTATTTTCTTGAAGAGTTACTCAATATAAAAGATAACAAGCAAATAGTCCTTATTAAAAGCTGGAGGAACCCTTATTCCCCTTTATTGAAAAACTTACCGAGAAAGTGGTGTCTTATAGGTGCTAAGGATGCGGATAACCCCTTAAATCCCAAGAGCCCTTTAAGCCAAAGAAAGCTTATACAGATAATCGATAATCTTGCGTTTCCCATTATTATTTATGGCTTAGAAACTAGTTTGCCTGCATACCTGCGGGAAGAAAAAGTTACCGTGTCTGTAAAGGCAGCGAATATGAGGAAAAACAAAGAAACGGCAGAAATAGAATTCAAGTTTATCGGAGAAGATGGGATGACAGCTTACTGCACAAGGGCAAATATTGAACTGAGTCCTGGAGAACAAACGATAGTAAAAGAAATATGCGATCCTGGCGTATTGAAGGATTCTTTTTATAAGATAAGCGCAGAATTAAAGAAAAACGACGTTATTTTTGACAAAGAAGAAAATGGATTTGTATTTATAGATAAAAATATTCTTAAAAATGGCCCTACGATTAAGATAATAGGAGATAAATTCGCTATTAATGGCAAAAAATCTTTTATTCTTGGTATGAACTATTATGAGAGTAAGCTTGGGGAATTGATGTGGCTTGCTCCGAATTTGTTAAGGATAAGAGACGATTTTAAGGCAATGCATGCGCTGAATATTAATTTTGTCCGAATTCATTATCATCACTCTAAATGGTTCAGAGATTATTTTAATCTCGTTGTCAAGCAAGAATTAGACCCATATTTTAATATTGCTGACCAAACCGTTTTACCTTCAGAGAGGTCTTTAAGGATACTTGATGCAGTAATCCAACTGGCGCAAGAAGAGGGCCTGATCTTTTGTATGGACATATTTTCTTTAGTGCCTGAAGAAATGGGTGACCCCGTCGGTTGGCTGGGCTTAAAAGAAAGGATAGTCGAAAAAGAAAAAATAGATGTGCAGAAGAAATTCATAGCACTGCTTGCCAAAAGATATAAAGATGTCCCGGGTATTACCTGGGATTTGTGGAATGAACCGCGCCTTGGAGTGGAAGATTTAGGAAAATTAAGGCTCTGGGCCAAGCAATTAAGGAATATATTAATAGAAAATGGCGATAGGCATTTGATTACTATCGGAGATGACATAAGCTTGTACCTTCTGGATGAACTTGATTATGCATCAATCCACGCAGATAATTTAGGTGATTTCAGCAAGCTCAAGAATTTAGATAAGCCATTTATTTTTCAGGAAATCTGGAATAGTGCTGGATGCAGCTTAAGAGAGGAAGTTCGCCAGGCGGACAAGTTAAAAGCGGATTTCAATGATTTCTTGAAAAGTAAAGCTGCGGGTTTTGTCCCTTGGCAGTGGACAAGGCAGGCGCGCCTTTGGGGCAACGCTTCGGATTCAGAAAAATGGGATGATGAATTGGGTCTTTGTGTCCACGATGATGGAAGTCCAAAACCAGCATATTATGTTTTAAGGGGCAAAATCAATAATTATTAAATATTAAGGGAGTGTATATGTTATGTAAGAAATGTGTCTTGCCTGAAGCTAAACCGGATATTGTTTTAAGCGCAGACGGAATTTGTAACATATGTATTGATTTTGAGAAAAGAAAAACGTTGAAACAGGATAATGTAATATTAGAGTCAGAAGTTATAAAAGTGCTGAATAAATACAGGGCTAAAGGTAGGCATGATTGTCTTGTGATGTGCAGTGGAGGAAAAGATAGTACTCTCGCTCTTTATTATATGAAGAAAAGATATAGAATGAATCCCCTCGCTTTTACTTTTGACCACGGATTTGAGAATGAAGAAGCGCTTGTCAATATAAAAAAAGCCGTTAATATTCTTGGCTTGGATTGGGTATATTATAAATCAAATTTTATGAAAGATGTGTTCGCAAAAATTATAGAATCAAAAACTCAGGCTCCAATTTGCCACGTATGTGCTATTTGGTATTTATGGTTTACTCACGAGCTGGCAGCCCGTTTTAATATTCCTTTAATAGTTGCTGGTTGGACAAAGGGGCAGTCTTTGCATAAAGGTGAAACTGGCGCTGAATATAATACTATGTCAGCTGCGACATCTGATTTTATAGCTAACTGTTTACATAAAGATCCCAAGTACCGCGATTTTCCGAGGAGTATTAAAGAGGTCTTGGCAAGATCTCGTAAAAAGTTTAAAACTGAAGCAATTTCGCCTCATTGGGTCTTACCTTATGAACCGGATAGGATAAAAGAAATACTTGAAGCTGAATTAGGATGGAGGCCTACCAAGTTAAGTTACCCATTAAATTCTACTAATTGCATCATGAATTTTGTAAGTGTCTATCTTTGCATGAAAAATTTTGGGTTTACTCACTATCATATAGAAATGAGCAAGCTTATAAGATTAGGTGAGCTGACAAGAGAAGAAGCCCTAAAATTATTGGAAATTAATTTTGACGAAAAATTTATTAATACTATTGTAAATAAGATTGGATGCAGCCTTAAGGGTTAAGATGAAGAAGATCATTCAGGTACTTAAGAAAATAATCCAAAAGTTCATTACTATTGTTCAAAAAATACTCATAACCATATTATTGGTTTTGATTTATTTGTTTGGTTTCGGATTTACGTTTTTGTTTACCATGTGCTTTAACCGGAAAGCGTTAGGCATAAGTAGTATAAAAAAAGATACGTTTTGGATAAAGTCAGAAAATGACGATAGCCTTATGGATAATTGTCTAAGACCTTCTTAGCTTAAGCGAGGTACGTGATGAAGAAAATATTATATCTTCTAAAAGAAATGTTTTTTTTGATAAAGAAGCAAAAAATATATTTTCTGGCTCCATTGATGATACTTTTGGCAGTGTTGGCGATCTTGGTATTTTATTTGGGGCCAAGTGTTATCATTTCGTTTATTTATGCCGGTATTTAAACAAAACCAGAGATGTAGTCATTATTTTATCCGTATACATGAATATCCTAGGTGTTTCCTGTTTCTATCATGATTCGGCTGCCTGCCTCATTAAAGATGGCAATGTAATTGCCGCTGCTTCTGAGGAAAGGTTTAACCGGCAGAAGAATTCGTCTGCCTTCCCGTCAAATGCAATTAATTTCTGTCTTCAGACTGGTGATATTACTGTCAATGATATTGACTATATTGGTTTCTATGAAAAACCGTTTTTAAAATTCTATCGGGTTATCTTGAACCATTTACAGGCCTACCCTTTTTCGCTTAAGAATTTTATGGATATTCTCCCGAGCTGGCTTCAGGATAGGCTGATTATGCCCCTAGTATTCAAAAAAGAATTAGGTTTTTCTAAAGACCCCTTGTTTATTAAACATCATCTTTCACATGCGGCAAGTTCATTCTTAGTTTCTCCTTTTGGGGAAGCGGCTATTTTAACTGCTGACGGCGTAGGTGAATGGGCAACATTGACTTTCGGTTTTGGGAAAGGAAATGATATTAAAATTATTCAAGAAATGCATTATCCTGATTCTTTTGGATTATTATATACCGCTGTTACTACCTATCTTGGGTTTGAGGCTCTCGAGGGAGAAGGAACGGTTATGGGGTTAGCTGCTTATGGAAAACCGACGTATTTAGATAAATTCAAAGATATGGTTTTAGTTAAGAGTGATGGAAGTTTTAAGATAAATCAGGCGTTCTTTGGGTTTAACAGGGGCTCGCGGATGTATAGTAATAGATTTATTAAAACTTTCGGTAAGGAAAGAAAGCCTCTTGATAAGGTTGAAGAAAGGCATTGTGATATAGCTGCCAGCCTTCAGAGATTCATTGAGGAATCGTTAGTTATTATTGCCAGAAATCTTTATAATTATACAAAGATGGAGAAGCTTTGTTTGGCAGGAGGTTTATTTTTGAATTGTGTCGCTAACGCCAAAATCCTTGAGGAAACGCCGTTTAAGCAAGTTTTTATTCAGCCGGCAGCAGGAGATAGCGGAGGGGCGCTTGGAGCAGCTTCTTATATTTATCATACGCTTTTAGGCAATTCCCGTAAATTTATTTTACAAAATGCGTACCTCGGGCCCTCTTTTTCTTCTAATCAGATAAAGAGGATGCTTATTAATCATCAGATTGATTATAGAGAACTGGATGAACTTAGATTGATTAAATATGTCGCAAGGCGAATATCGGAAGGTAAAATTATAGGCTGGTTTCAGGGTAGAATGGAATTTGGGCCTCGGGCTTTAGGTAATCGCTCAATATTGGCTGATCCCCGTAACCCTAATATGAAAGAACTGTTAAATGCTAAAGTAAAAAACAGGGAACCTTTTAGGCCTTATGCACCTGCAGTCCTTGAAGAAAGAGCAGCCGATTTCTTCAAGGCAAAACAGTTTTCTCCTTTTATGCTTTTAGCTACAAATGTGAAAGACGATAAAAAAAAGGCTATTCCCGCTGTTACGCATATCGATGGTACTGCGCGTGTGCAGATAGTAAGCAAGTCTACAAATCCGCGATTTTGGAATTTGATAAGCGAATTTGAGAATATGACGGGTATTCCGGTTTTAATCAATACTTCTTTTAATTTAAAGGGTGAGCCGATCGTTTGCAGCCCCGAAGATGCCTTGACCGATTTCAAAAGAAGCCAAATGGATATATTGGTATTAGAAAATTATATTCTTGAAAAATAAATATTAATACCACATTAGTTGATTTATGAGTAATAACGTAACAGACCATACAGACCATTCGTTGCTTTCAATAAAGAATAAATTGATTCTTGTCGTGAGCGGGATCTTTTTTTCTCTTATCCTGCTTGAGATAGTATTACGGGTAGGTGGATTTATTTTTCTATCACTGCAGGAGTTAAATAACTTACAAGCAATTTACAACAAAGGTGCTTATCGAATTATGTGTTTAGGAGAGTCAACTACTGAAGGAGGTGGAATCGGCGGAGCTTACCCTAAAGAATTAGAAATAATATTAAATGAACGTAATATGGGAATAAGATTCAGTGTAATTAATAAGGGGCTAAGCCGTATTAAGACCCCTTATATCGTCGCTAACCTGGAGAATAACCTCAATAAATATAATCCTAACATGGTAATCGCCATGATAGGAGCTAATGACATAGGCATAGAATATTATAAAGGAATTTCTGATGAGGAGACCTTTTTATTTAAGAATATCCGGGCTTATACCTTCTTGAGAACATTATGGATGCATGTTGTGAATAAAATAAAAGCAAAAAATAATGAGATTAGTTTGATGCAAGATGGCAGTATAAGTGCTAAACCTTTTGAAAATAAAACAAGTGGGCCTATACAGCATTTGAAACAGAAGGGTTATCCAGATATTAAATCATGCATAGAAAAAGGTAATTATTATGTATCTAAGGGCCAGTGGAACGAGGCTAATAGCTTATTTCTGGAAGCTATTAAGATGGCTCCTGAAAATGATGAGCTTTATGTCAGCTCTGGAGAATGTTATGTAAGGCAAGCTAACTATACTCAAGCCGAAGAATCTCTTCATAAGGCAATCGCATTGAACCAAAAAAATGAAACTGCCCATTTTGAACTCGGATTATGCTATAGGCTGCAGCATAAATTGACAGAGGCTAAGAACCAATATGAAAAGATTATAAAGTTAAATAAAAAAGAATATGAGGCATACATTGAATTGGCCATGATCTACTGGGAAGAGGGCAATCAAGTTAAATTAGAGGAGGTACTTAACCAAGCAATCATGGTACATCCGGAAATACTTGATGCATATATAATCTTTGGGGATTTCTATAAATCAGTAAAAAACTATGTTGCTGCTGAGGATATCTTTAAGAAAGCCTTGGAATTATGCCCTAATGATAGTAAAGCTTATATAGAACTAGGTTGGACGTACGCGTTTCTTAAAAAATTTGATTTGGCGGAAGGTTTGTTTAGAAAAGCATTACAATTAACTCCTGAAAATGAAGTTGCGCTTAGGTCTCTGGGGGGTTTATATCAAACCCAGGGAGAATATGAAAAGGCCGAGAAATATTTTGAAAAAGCTGATGAAATTGCCAATCGTTCAAGATCTACATATTGCAATCCTGGAACTCGGAAAAACTACAGGAAAATTAAGCGTATATTGGATGAAAGAGGTATAAAACTCGTCTGCGTACAGTATCCTATGCGTAGCATAAGGCCATTAAAGGATATTTTTCAAGGACAGGAAGGTATAGTTTTCGTCGATAATGAAGGAATATTCAAGGAAAGAGTAGCCAAAGATGGTTCTAAGAAATACTTTCTTGATATGTTTGCGGGAGATTTTGGGCATTGCACTCTTGAAGGCAACAGGCTTTTAGCTAAGAATATAGCCGATGTTATTCTTAAGCAGTATTTGAGGAAGTAAAGAATGGGTTATACGTTTCGAAAAAAGATAATGTGGATAATATGCGGAATATTATTTGCTCTGGTGGTACTTGAGATAGTAATACGCTTAGGTGGTTTTATTTTTTTATCAGTGCAAGAGTTCAGGAATAAACTAGCTATTAGCAAAAAATGTACTTACCGCATAATGTGTTTAGGCGAGTCTACCACTATGGTAGGAGGAAAATATTCTTATCCGATACAATTTGAAGAAATCTTGAATGAACGTAATATTGGCATAAATTTTAGCGTAATTAACAGAGGAGTCCCGCGTATTAACAGCTCTTATATTGTAGCGAACTTAGAGGATAACCTCAATAAATATAAGCCCAATATGGTAGTAACTATGATGGGATCCAACGACGGCAGCATTGAGTATTATAAGGATATCCCCCAGGCAAAGAGTTTTATATTTAATCATATCAGGACGTATGCATTTTTAAGGACATTGTGGATGCATATTGAAAATAGAATGCATCAAAAAGGAATATATCCATTGAATACAGGTATGAGTAACAAGCCCGAAAGTAATTCTAGAAACGTAATTGAAGAGGAGCGGAGGATATTGCGATATAACGATGAATTAAAGGGTTCTTTTAAAAAGGCAGTTAGGTCTGCTGTTGGAGATGTTAAAACATATATGGAAGAAGGTAGTTTTGAGTTTGAGCATAATAACCTTAATGAAGCCGAGTTTTCTTTTAGGAAAGCAGCAGATTTAGACCCTCGCAATATATGGGCATATATTGGGTTAGCAAAATGTTACAGACTGCAATCCAAGCTATCTGAATGTGAAGAAATTCTTAAAAAGGCAATAAAAATCGACCCTCAGAATGAATGGGCATATTTTGAACTGGGGCTTTGTTATAAAGATTTGGAAAATTCTTCTCTGGCCGAAGCATTCTTTAAGCAGGCTATAAAATTAAACCAAAGTGAAGTTGATTTTTATGTTGAGTTAGGGATACTCTCGGGACAAGAAGCTAATTGGCAGCAGAATGAAGAAATGTTACAAAAAGCACTAGCATTAAACAGTAATCACCTGGTAGCCAATGTTGAACTAGCGTATTTCTATGAACAGCACGGAAGGTGTGATTTAGCAGAAAAACTCTTCAAGCGAGCGTTAGCTCTAGATACTAATAATGCCTGGACAGTTGTTGAATTGGGGTGGTGTTACATACTTCAGAAGAAATATACGGAAGCAGAAAACGCCCTGAAGAAAATAGTCTTAGAAAACCAGTATAATGATAAGTTGTATGGCAGCCTTGCGTTATTATATATGTATATGGGTAAGTATGATCTTGCAAATAAATTTCATGAAAAAGCAAATATGTTAAGAGTGCAATACTGTAATCAGTTTACTCGTCAAAACTATATAAAACTAAAAGAAATATTAGATAGAAGAGGGATAAAGCTGGTATGCGTTCAGTATCCTCTTCGTAATATTGAACCCCTGAAGAAAATATTTGAAGATCAAGATGGCATCATATTTGTAGATAATGAAAAGGTTTTTATTGAAGCAGTAGCCAAAAATGGTTATGGAGAGTATTTTGTTGATATGTTTGCAGGTGATTTTGGCCATTGTACCCCTAAAGGGAGCAGGCTTCTTGCTGAGAATATATCCAATGTAATTATCAGGGAGTATTTTAGAAAATAAAAATGAAAATAATCTTTGTTACGCGCGAAGGATACCAGCTTTCTGGTGCGCGTATTCGTTGTTACGGGTTTGCCAAAATACTTAGAAATTACGGGCTGGAAACCGAAGTTTTTTCTTTCGGTGACCATCTGCAGGCCGGTTACGGAGAAAAAGAGCTTACAATGTCATTAAAGGAGAAAATCCGAATCATTTATAAAGCGTTTAATAAATTAATCCATGAAGATAAGGAAACAATATTTTTCATTCAGCGATTTAATTATCATGCCTTTGCGCCCTGGTTAGCTAGTTTATTGAAAAGGAACAGGGTGATATTCGATATGGATGATTGGGATATGCGGGAAGATCCGAAGTACCATTTCGGTTTTTATCCATCTTCGAAATCCGAATACCTGACAAGAATGATTGCTAAACGCAGTAGCGCTTGTATTGCTGCCAGCAGGTATATCTTGGAGTATTTGAGCAGATTAAACAAAAATACTCATTACATCCCAACAGGCGTTGATATCGGTAAATTTGATTATAGATTGAATAAATCCAATAATGGAAGAATTATTTTTTCTTGGATTGGCACTTTATACCATAAGGAGATGTTCGAGAATATAAATTTTATTATACAGTCATTTTCAGAACTTTCTAAGAAATATACTAATATCAGGCTTGAAATCGCTGGGGAGGGGAAATATTTTAATGAAGTAAACAGATTATTAAATAAGCAGCCCGCAGTAAAAGACATAATTATTACTGTGCCATGGATAAATCCGGATCAAGTCCCGGGTTATTTATCTGGTGTAGATATAGGGTTGTTGCCGCTTACCCAGCACAACAAATTCAATCTATCCAAAAGTCCGACTAAGCTTTTCGAATATATGGCAATGGCTAAACCTGTAGTAGCAAGCAATATCGGTGAAGCGAAAAATATTATTACAAACGGGAAAAATGGATTTCTGGCGGATACGGGAGAAGTATTTACTGTAATGATGGAACAGTTGATAGAAGATGTGATGTTAAGGGAAGCAATTGGTTTAAATGCCTTCCATACTGTTGAGAAACACTATTCTCTTGACCTACTGGGTAAGCAGCTATTTGAAATAGTATCAAGATTTTAACATCTTCTTAAAAATACCATACAAAACGTAAGGCGTCTTTATTGCCTAATTTCCTTGATATCCAGACTTTATGTTGTATAATAAACCGGTTTGATAGATTTATGCGCGGGTGGTGGAATGGCAGACACGCAAGCATGAGGGGCTTGTGCCGAAAGGCTTGGGGGTTCAACTCCCCCCTCGCGCATTATTTTAAACTTTGTTTTGCCGTTTGTCTTTAACGTAATTACTTTTCTCAACACTCTTGGCGATCTTTTTTAACTCTGCTCCGATCTCGCCGATTTGGGCTACATGCGTGATATTGCGCGTTTCATTGGACACCACGCCTATGGAGACTGAAAGGAGGGGGATTTTCTGGATCTCTCCCTGACGGTCCCTGCCGATAATATAACCGTTTTGTCTGTCTTCTTGGTTGTAGAAGGAGGGGGATATTTTATCAAAATCGTGGATTATCTTCTCGCAGATCTTATCCGACATCTCAGGCGTAGTTACTACCACAAAGTCATCTCCCCCGATATGCCCGACAAAATCAAGAAGGCTACCGTATTCTTTTGCAGCCCCAAGCAGTATGCGCGCAGTTTCCCGGATAACGGTGTCTCCGTGCTCAAATCCGTATTTATCATTATAAGCCTTGAATTTATCCAGGTCTACATAACAAACCGCGTAAGTTTTCTTATTTTCTATACGGTCGGAAAGTTCATTAAGGATAGCTACGTTTCCCGGAAGGCGGGTAAGCGGGTTTGCCTCCAGGTCTCTTTTTGTGCGCCTTAAGACCATGCGTATCCTGGCCAAAAGCTCCTTAGGCTCAAACGGCTTAACGATATAATCATCCGCTCCGGAGTCGATCCCATCGATTTTATCACTTACCTCGCCTTTCCCCGTTACCATGATTATCGGAAGGTGCTGCAGCAACAAGTCTTTTTTGATTAAATTGCACAATTGCCGTCCGTCCATCTTAGGCATCTTGTAATCCAGAAGGACCAGGTCAAGGGGCTTGGCACGGATTATCTTGAGTGCCTCTTCGCCGTTACCGGCTTCAATGGTTTCATAATTCTCTTCGGAAAGGGTAAGCTTAAGTATGTCTCGTATATCCGGGTCGTCATCAGCAATAAGTATCTTGATTCCCATAGTTTTATTCGGTGCAGTTGAGGGTAAAGCTAAAAGTTGCACCTTCTCCCAGTTTGCTGGTTACCCATATATTCCCCCGGTGTGCCTCAATGATGTGCTTAACCAGCGTAAGCCCAAGGCCGGTACCTTTTACCCCCTGGTTGATAGTGTTGTCCACGCGGTAAAATTCTTCAAATATCTTTTCCTGGGCCTCTTGGGGGATACCAAAGCCGGTATCTTTGACATCGACTTGAATTGTTTTATTTGAGCAATGCACGCCCACGCTGATAGAGCCATTTTCAGGGGTAAACTTTAAGGCATTGCCTATCAGGTTAATAAAAACCCTTTCTATCTGGCTGCGGTCAACCATTATTTTCTTGCAATCCTCAGGAATAAGCATATTAAAGGTGATATTCTTTGCTTTGAACTGTTCGGAAAGCAGATCGGCTACTTTTTCAACTATCGGGGCAAGTTCCAGGGTTTCTACGTGCATGTTTACTTTTCCGGATTCAATGCGTGAAATATCAAGGAGGTCATTTACCATATGCACTAATTCATCGCTGTGGCGGTTAATCTTGGCAAGGCGTTCTTTGATCTCATCAGGGATAGCCCCTAATTTGCCTGCCAGCAATATCGCCGCATATCCCTTAATAGAGGTAAGGGGGGTTCTTAACTCATGGGAAACACTGGAGATGAAATCGCTTTTACGCTTGCTGATCTTTTTTAATTCCTCCATGGTTTCAGTAAGCTGGCGCGTCCTTTCTTCAACTTTTATCTCAAGCTCCTGCTGTGACCTCCAGGTTTTTTCAAATAGCCTGGCATTATCCAAGCTTTGGCCGATTTGATTGGCTAGTATGGTGATGATTTCACGTTCGCCTTCAGTTATGCGGGTTTCTATATTTTGCGTGCCCACAAAGATAAACCCTTGATTGCCTTCCTTGGGGGTGATCGGGCAGATAATAAATTCATTCGCCTGGAATAACTGGCAAATTTTATCCTTGTCCAGGAAGCCTTCGGGGATAAAAACAGAGGATGCGGTTTTGCCCCCGTGCATCAAATCCAGGTAGTAATCCTTGTCTGTATTAACCGCATCTTTTATTCTTAGCGACTCGCTTTCGCTATAGCCAATGCTTAGGTATAAGTGGAATTCCCTTGTCAGGTTATCCCATAATAAAGCAGATGATTTCTCAAAACCAAGCTCTTCCAGATAGAACTTGCCTATCTTCTTGAAGATCTGTTTTTCTTCCAGAGTAGTGCTTATCTCCCGGGATAATTGCTGCAAGGTGGAAAGTCCAGTGATCTTTTTGTCCAGCTCCTCCTGGGTTTTATTTAATTCTATGTCCGTTCGAATAATCAATTTGGCTTGTTCGTCCATCTCTTCAAGCGAGGCGTTTAAGGCATCCGCGCGTTTTTCCAGTTCCTTTAAGCGTTGCATCTTAAACAGCAGCGATATACCCATGCTGGCAATAACCATACAAATGGCAATGAACATCAGGTTTAACATTTTATTGACCTCCTACAGCCAGAACGCCTATGCTCTGGTTATGGAAATGGCTGTGCCCTAGATAACTTATGGATTGAAGGGGGGCAAGTTCCCCATAAGTATAAATGCCTACTAAGGGGGTTTCTTCGCCGAACGTTTCCTTTATTATCTCAAGTTCTTTTACGCATTGCCTGCCTAAAAGCGAAAACCTTGACGCGGAATCAAAGACCATCACAAATTTTGCTTTTTGGCCCATAAGGTTTCTTTCTGCGTCTTCGCAGGATTCAGCTGCGGCTTCAAGGCAGGAATCTTTGGTGCCGATCATTAATCTGATTTTGCTATCCTGCGGTATGTCCCCTTGGGTGACCAGCGAACCGTCATCTTTTATGGAGATGATGTTGCGCAGCAAGTATTCTTTTTCTCCCGGCAAGTAAATCCCCAGAGGGTAAAAGATGGATATGCGCCGCAGCTCTTCGGATAATTCAAGCGTATCTTTAGCCAGGTAATCTTCATAAAGTTTTACCGCCGGCCGGCCGTCGATCTCTTTAACTACATTTCCCTCCGATTTATTAACGCAGCGTACTTTCCCCAAGGGTTTCCAACCATGTTTGATGCCCAGGCTGAAATTTATCCCGCCGCCGAAAAGTACCCCGCAGCAGGATTCGCTAAGCAGTTCTTTATTGAAATATTGAAATGTTTTCTGGAAGGTAAAGTTATCCGAGGCAAGTGCTCCGATAAGAGGAAAGCTCCTGCCCAAATTTTCCTGTAGTCCGTTGATCAGGCTGGTTCCTTCGGAGATCAGACCATCCGAAAAGATTATGCTTAAATTCCTGCGCACAGTTTTATATCCATAAAGCAGTTTCTCTCCCAGTTCTCTTCCGGCCAGGAGAGCGGTTTTCTTATTGATATCCCTGACCGAGGCGACATTAAAGAACATCTGCTGGCTTAATCCGATAAGCAGTATGGCAAACCCATGCTTAAATATCCCTTTGTTAGTTATAATTCCCAGGCTGCTGCAGCCTAATATGGGAATTTCGCCAAGCAGGTTGTTGACGGTTTTTAATACAAGAGGATGTGTAAATTCTATTGTAGTGAAGATAATTGCCAGGTCCGCGTGCATACCCCTAAGGCCGATTATCGCCTGCCCGACCGCTTCATTGGTTGCCCGGATATGGTCTTTGGTCTGGCTAAAACCAAAACTTACATTCATGGCAGACAGTATATAATGTAAATATGGGGTGGTCAATAAAATTGTTGACTAAAGGCGCGGATATAGTAAAATCAACTACGGTTCCCCGGCTTAAAAACCGGAGAGCGCCATTGGCAGCGAATGTATAACTTTGTTTAATTTCACGGCCCCATCGTCTAGCCTGGTCCAGGACGTCAGGTTCTCAGCCTGTAAACACCGGTTCAAATCCGGTTGGGGCTATTAAAGTTTTCAACCGAGTCCTCCGCAGGAGGGCCGGTTGGGGCTATTAAAGTTTTCAACCGAGTCCTCCGCAGGAGGGCCGGTTGGGGCTATTAAAGTTTTCAACCGAGTCCTCCGCAGGAGGGCCGGTTGGGGCTATTAAAGTTTTCAACCGAGTCCTCCGCAGGAGGGCCGGTTGGAGGGGGCAATAAGATTCGTAATTAATCCTTCAGTATGAAGGTACTGATGATAATAAAGATACCCGTAATTATTTTTCTTGCTTTTTTAATTACTTTATGATACAAGTAAAACAATAAGGAGGGTTGATGCGCGAACATTTAGGGTTCTTGCGTATATCCAGCACAGCGGTAAAAGTTGCTGCTTGGATTTTTTTATGTTTAGGCATTACCGGAGGAGCTTCCTTATTAATGGGTTTGGTCCCATCCAATCCTCGCTGGATGGGATTTGTAGTTTTGGCAATATACGCATTCCTGTTTTTCTTTTTATACCTCATCGCTAAAATCGCCGACCTTTTGACCAAGATAATCACCGAGGTCCACAATATAAAAAATAATGGAACGGACAAGGAGGATAAATGCGCAAGCTAGAAAATTTATTAGTAATCCTGTTTACCGTATTTTTATTCTCGGGTTGCGACAAGATACCTTTTATGGACACAGCTAAACCTGTGAAGCAAATCAAGCAAAATCTCCCTCCTGTAGGCGAGACTATAGTTGCCAAGGTAGGGGATTTTTATATCACGGCTTCAGACTTGAACAAGGAAGTTGATAATTTTAATTCTTTGGCCTCCGCGCAAAAGATGGACAAGAACAAGATTGATACCAGCGAAAAGAAAGTGAAATATTTGAGAGATGAGCTTGTGCGTAAATATATCCTATATCAGGAAGCCTTGGATAGAGGTTTGGATAAAAAGCCCGAGATCGCAAAAGAGCTTGAGGCTGCCAAGATGAACCTTTTGATCGCGGAATTATTACGCAGGGAAATTGAGAAAATTGATGTAAGCAGTAAAGAGATAGAAGATTTTTATGAACAAAATAAAGACATGCTTAGAGATCCTGAGCAGAGGAAGATTCTGGAGATTATGACTCCTACCGAAGAGGAGGCCAAGCAGGTTTATATTGAATTGCTTAAAGGCATGGATTTTTCTTCTTTAGCCAGGCAATATTCGAAAGCTAATACCGCATCCCGCGGCGGCGATGTAGGCTTGATGACTTACGAGGTAAGTCCCGAAAAACGGATAAGGCCTGAAAAATTTTATGAAGTAGCTTTTTCTCCCTCGCTGGAGGTTGGCGGAGTTAGCAGTATATTCAAGGGGCCGGACGGATTTTACATAATAAAACTTGATAGTATAAAGAAATCTGAGCCTAAATCCCTGGCTGAGTTACGGGATAACATAAAATCATGGTTGTTATTTGAAAAGCAGCAGAAGGCAATAGTCGAGCTTGCCAATAAACTATCCGGCGAGACGAAAATAGAAATTTACGAAGAAAAGGTACGATAGAATATGCAAATTCAAGCCTTTAAGAAATACCTGCCGTTGCTGATTAGCGGAGTTTGCGGTTTAATTGCGGTAGTGCTGATCAATAATTATATCCAGCATCAGACCGAAGAAGCAAAAAGGATGGTAGCGCAAAGCCAGAAGAATCTCACTACCGTAGTAGTGGCTAAGCAGAGTATACCGGCCGGCACCGCAATAAAAGAATCCATGCTTGCAGAGATAACGGTTAATAGGAATATGGTTCAGCCCCGCTCGGCGGCATCCATAGACAGGGTTGTGGATAAGATTACCATTGCTCCTATAGACAAAGGTGAACAGGTGCTTTTGAACAAGGTTACAATCTCCGGCGAGATAGGGTCTTTATCCATGAAGGTACCTGCAGGCAAAAGAGCGGTAACTGTTCCCGTAGATAACATCTCTTCAGTCGGAGGTATGATCAGGCCTGGGGATCATGTTGATATCGTAGGTATGGTGCCTATTCCGGCAATGAATGCTGAAGGAAAACAAGTAAATCAATTGGCTACTATGCCTTTATTCCAGGATGTCTTAGTTTTAGCTGTCGGCCAGGAGTTTATGCAGGGTGGGAAAAAAGAAGAAAAAGCGGCAGCAATAGCTCCGGCCATAACCTTTGCTTTATCGCCTCAGGAGGCGAACCTTATTGTTTTTGTGCAAGAGCAGGGTAAAATCCGGCTGATCCTGCGTTCTCCCGGGGATACGCAGTTGCAACAGGTAACTCCGGCAAGCTGGGATACTTTGTTCAGAACCGTGATGCCGCAGGCTTTTCAGCAGCAGGAAAAACCTGTAGTTGTGCCTCCTAAACCCAAGAAAACCGTTGAGATTTACCGTGGCTTAAACAAGGAAATCAAGGTTCTGGAATAAAATTAAGGATGAATATGTGTAAGAAAATAAACGCTTTTATCATGGTAAGCTTGATTCCGGTCTTGATGCTGGTATTGGTGGGTCCCATATTAGCCGGCGACGCCCCGCAGGAAACATTAAAATTACTTGTGGGGGAGACCAAAATAATCCCTACGCAAATGCCCACCAGGGTCATTATCGGTAATCCCCTGGTAGCGGATATTTCTAATGTCACTGAAACAGAGATCGCTCTTTCCGCAAAATCACCAGGACAGACTTCATTGGTATACTGGGATACTTTTGGCGAGCAGTCCGAAAATATAAAAGTAATAAGGGAAGATATGACCTTGATCAAGCAGCGGGTGGATAATTTATTAGGCCAATTGGATTTGCCGGAGGTTTATACCAAGGCAGAAGAGGACGAAGGAAAAGTCATTATTTTGGGCAGGGTAAAGACTTCCAAGGATAAAGAAAGGATCGCCTTGGCCTTAAACGACCTTAAAGATAAGATATCTGATCTTGTCGAGGTCAAAGAAGAGGAAACAGTAATAGAAATTGATGTGCAGATACTGGAGCTTAATAAAGATGCTACCAAGACCCTTGGGTTTTCATGGCCGGGTTCAATGACCTTAACTGAAGTGGGTTCTTCAGGTATTCAAGCGGCAGGGACAACCTGGGGAAAGTTATTTCATGTTGCCAATATAACCCGCGCCGCATTTACTTTAAAGCTGGATGCTTTAATACAGGAAGGCAAGGCGCGTATTCTCTCTCGTCCTCGGCTATCTTGTCAAACTAATAAAGAAGCACAATTGCTTGTGGGAGGTGAAAAACCTGTTTTCACTACAGCCGTGTCAACAGGAGGCAGCTCCTCCACAAACGTGGAATATAAAGAATACGGCATTAAGTTAAAGATAAAGCCTTCTGTAACCGAAGATGACCGAATAAAATTAAATTTGTATGTAGAGGTCAGTGACGTAGGGGAAGCTGAGATCCTGGGATCAGAAGACGCGCCTACTGCTAAGGCATATCCTTTGAGCAAGCGTTCCGTCTCCAGCGAACTTTACCTTAATAACGGCCAGATCATGGCAATAGGCGGCTTGATTAAGCAAAAGACAGAAGAAGACCTGCGTAAATTCCCTTGGCTTGCGGATATCCCGGTTTTAGGCTTATTCTTCAGGCAAAGAGTAACTAAAATAGGGAAAGGGCAAGGGGCAAGAGATGATACGGAATTATTCGTTACACTCGTACCTACTATAGTCGCTCGGGATGAGCCTAAAGGGAAGAAACCTTCTTCCGATTCTGTCGCGGAGAAAAAACAAGAATCTTTTAACGAGCCGGAGTTACCGGGAAGTCTCGGAAATTATGTACGGATAGTTAAATCAAAGATAGTTAAATCAGCTTATTATCCCCAACAAGCCAAGAACGCGGGTTGGGAAGGTAATGTACGGCTGAACCTTAATATTACCGCAAGCGGGGCTTTAAAAGGCATCAAATTAGTGCAATCTTCGGGCTATAAGGTTTTAGATGACGCTGCTTATGATATAGCCAAAAAACAGGCGCCTTATCCTCCTTTCCCTCCCCAGATAGAATCTCAGGAACTTTGGGTTGATGTACCGATAGACTTTAGAAATAATTAATCGTTTGCCATGTCAAAAACAATAGTCATATTCAGCACAAAGGGCGGGGTAGGCAAAACCTTGCTTGCGACGAATTTGGCTGTCAGCCTGGGTTATTACCTGCGTAAAAAAGTAGCGCTTATTGATTTAGATTTACAGGGCGCAGGAGACATGCCCCGCTGGCTTGATATTACGGCTGACAAATCGCTGCTTGATTTGGCAGAGGCATTGAAAAAGGACCCCACAAAGGCCTCCGTAAAAGGAGACCTGATTTATATTGAGAAATACAGTATTGATTTCCTTCCCGCAGTATTAAAACCCAACCAGATATTTCGTGTAGACAGCGAAAAGATCAAGCTTGTTCTGGATGCGTTGGAAAAGGAGTATGACTATATAATCATAGACGCCGGACGCGCTTTTACCGAAAGCCTGTTTTCCGTCTTCAACCACGCCAACCTTGTACTTTTGGTAGTAACACCGGATATATTATCCGTCTATCAAACAAAGTGGTCTTTGGATATTTTGCAGTCGCTCTATATCCCCTTGGGCATGATTAAGATCATTTTAAACCGCGCCCAGAGCTTAGGCGGGGTTATCTGGCAGGAGGTGCGTGCTGCTGTGCCATGCGAGATAATCAGCCGTATATCTTCAGAAGGCAAGGCTGCGGGTTTAGCATTAAACAGGCGGATACCACTTGTCATAGACAACCTTAATTGTAGAGCCAGCCAAAGTATTAAGAAATTAGCCACACTGCTTAGCGAGGATGAGAGTTTATTTCTTAAGCGACAGGAGATTGCCTTGCCTTCTGCAGCAGGCGAGGGTTTTTTTGCAAAAGAGGGGGATTTCTGGAAGAAATTTAAATTAGGCCATGAGGCTTTTACCCCGGAAGGTGAAGATAGGGAGCCGGATGAGATCATTGAATTAAAGAAGCGCATACATCAAAGGTTGATTGAAAAACTTGACCTTAAGCATTTAGAGATTGATATGAGTGACCCGGCCAAGGCTCAGGCCGTAAAAGAAAAAACCGAGAAGGTAATTACCAATGCCCTGGCGGAAGAAACCGGGGTGTTCCTTTCTCCTTCCGATGTAAGGAAAAGGCTGGTCAAAGAGATAATTGATGAGGCATTGGGGCTTGGGCCACTGGAGGATTTAGTCAATGATTCGGATATTTCCGATATCATGGTCAATAATAAAAACCAGATATACATTGAGCGCCACGGCAGAATAGAGTTATCCCCCAAGAGGTTCCTTTCCAATGAACAGGTACGCCAGGTTATTGAACGTATAATCGCTCCTTTAGGCAGGCGCATTGATGAAAGCGCCCCCATGGTGGACGCCCGGCTTTCCGACGGCTCACGCGTTAACGCGATCATCCCTCCGCTTTCTTTAACCGGCCCTACGCTGACTATAAGAAAATTTGGACGCGAGCGGCTGGTTACGGACGACTTATTACGTTTAAATACTTTAACCAAACCCATGGCTGATTTTATGCAGGCATGTATCTTATCCAGAAAGAATACAATTGTTTCCGGTGGGACGGGCTCGGGTAAAACAACCGTATTGAATGTGCTGTCAGTATTTATCCCGCCTACTGAGCGTATTATCACTATTGAAGATGCTGCGGAATTGAAATTAAAACAGGAACATTGGGTGCGCCTTGAATCACGGCCTCCTAACGTTGAAGGGAAAGGCGCGATTACCTCCAGGGACCTTTTCCGCAATTCTCTGCGTATGCGCCCCGATAGGATTATAATCGGCGAGTGCCGTGGGGCGGAGACTCTGGATATGCTTCAGGCAATGAATACAGGCCACGACGGATCTATGACTACGATACATGCGAATTCAACCCGGGACGTTATCTCCAGGATGGATTCTATGATCCTTATGTCGGGGGCAGAACTTCCTGTGCGTGCAATCAGGGAGATGATCGCCTCGGCAATCAATATTATTATCCATACTGCCAGGTTATCCGATGGTTCAAGAAAGGTAACGCAGGTTTCAGAGATGATCGGCATGATTGATGAGGTGCATGTTGGTTTAAAGGATATTTTTATATTCAAACAGACAGGAGTGGACAAGGACGGCAAAGTCCTTGGTGAATTCAAACCTACAGGTTACATCCCCTCTTTTGTGGAACAGCTCAGGGTGCAGGGCATCTCGATCTCCGACGATATTTTTAACCCTTCTTTATGAAAATAATCAACAAAGACCGCGGTACAAGCTTAGCAGAGGATGCGGCTATTGCCAAAACTCCGTTAAGAAGGATGGTTGGCTTGTTAAACCGCAGGGAGCTTAAACAAGGACAAGCTTTAATAATCAAACCCTGTAATTCAATCCACACTTTCTTTATGCAATTTGCCATAGACGTAATCTTTGTTGATTCCAATAACAGAATTACAAGGGAGATCCGCAGTATGCGGCCGTTTAGGATAAGCGGTATTTATTTAAACGCGCTATTTAGTATTGAACTTCCCGCAGGAACCCTGGAAAGAACCTCTACCCAAACAGGCGACCACATCACCTTAATAGATTAGGGACGTTTCTGAACCCAAAGCAGGGACGCTTCCCTACCCAATCGGAGAAGTGTCCCCTTAGCTTAAGTTAGGAGTATCTACGAGGCTGTTTTCTTTATATCCCATGCGTTCTTTCCAGCTGCTCCAAGGATGGTCAAAAGGAGATTTCCACATATTTGATCTTATTGGATTAAACTCCACATATTCTATGCAATCTAACAAGTATTTATTCTTTTGAATCAGCTTACTCTTATATCTTCCCTGCCAGAGATGGCCCACTTTATTATATTTTTTGTTGAACCAGATTGTATATGCTAAGTTCAGTCCTTGCATAATCTTTCCCAGTATAGATGATTTATTAAGCTCTACTATTAAATGCACATGGTTTGGCATTAAGCAATAACCATACAGTTTAAAATAATACTTGTTTTTATAATGTTTTAATAGCTCAAGGTATTTATTGAAATCTTCATCTTCAATAAAAGTATATTGTCTTTGATTCCCTCGTGCCATCAAATGATAGCATGCGTTATCTAGAATTAATCTTGCACTTCTTGGCATATTTATCACCTCCGCTATAATAGACGCTGCAATATAATAAAATCTAACAAAATATTCCTGGAGGGGGGGGGACAGTTTTCCGATTAGGCTAAGAAACGTCCCTGCTTTAGGTGCAAAAGCGTCCCTAATAATGTCCAAACTGAATTATTGTTGACATATTGACTATTTTATTGTACATTAATATTGGCTAATAATGTCCAATCTGGAGAAAATATGGGTGTAATTCATAAACTAAAGCCAGAAACAAGGCAATTTATCCTTGATCAGAAAAGAGCCAATCCCGCGCTAAGCTGTAGGAGCCTATCTCATCTAATTTTACAGAAATTTCAGATAGAGGTATCCAAATCCAGCATTAATTCAGTGTTTAAGGAGGCTGGCTTGAGCATGCCTGTAGGAAGGTCCAGGCTTAGGAAAAAGGATTCGATAAAAGAGTCCATACAGGAGGTTTTGAGATTAGTGCCTGAGCCCGAAAAGCTGGCTGAAGAACTGCCAAAAGTCAGCCTTCAGGCTCAGCCACAGCCGGAAATACAGTGTACAGGAGCAATCCTTCTGAAAGCTGCAGATAGCTTAATCGGTGGCAGCCTAAGTATCATAGAATCGGTTAAGAATAGCCTGAAGATTGGCATAGACGATATTATGGCAAAGACAGAAGGCTTAATTTATCTCCCTTTATTTGAGAAATCTCAAGAAAACCAGATCAGTGGTTTACAGGCGCTAATTGGCAAGAATCTCTCTTTTGAAGATATAATGTCGTATCATAATGATTTACAATCAGTTACGTCATTAGATAAGGTTATATCCCAGGCAACCAGGAATGTGTTTAAAGAGGCCCGTTGTATGAGAATTGATTTTTCAAACAATGAAAGTTCATATGTAGATGGCAATATGTATACTGTTTGGTCCACCCCCCATACGCCATATTCTTTTTCTACAACTATATGCAATACAAGTCGTTACATAAATAGGCACTTCAAAGATAATGCCCCTTTAGTTTTATTTACCGCCCCAGGGCACAATGTCCCTACTAAGGAATTTTTTAATTTTATCTTAGGGCTGGAGTTAAAAGGTAGAGATGTTGCCGGTTTAAAGATTTATGGGAACAAGCTTGAAGAGTTAAACTCAATCCAGTTAAATTCCGGCAAAAAGCGTTTTTTTGTCTTTGCAATGTGGCCCTGGCAATTTGTAGATTATCGTAAGATCTTAAATATAGGAGAATTCAAACCATTCGTTTTCGAGCCGGTGGGGCTAAAATTTTTCCTCTCTGAAATAGAGATTGAAATATCTCAACCAGATGCAGGACAGTCAGTTACATTAAAGGGCTGCGCAATAAGAAACACACTTTCAGAAAAAACCAGGATGGTTATTTTAAGTAACCTTGTTTTTGATAGTAGCCAGCCTGAAAAGCTGGCAAATATATATCTTAGCCGTTGGCCGAATTTAGGGGAAACATTCAAGGATTACAGCAGGAAGATAGAGTTCTTTACTTATACAGGCAACTCCCAACGTTTTTTATCAGCGGAATGTGCAGAGCAGCTTCAAAACCCCCCTCAAACAAAGGCAATTTTTGAGAATTATCTGCAGATCCTGGATTTGTATGTGCGTTGGTATTTTCTGCCCGAGGTCTTTAAAGACAAGTGTTTTCCGGAGGCAAAACAACATTTTTATAGCCTTAATACAATTCTAAAGAGAGGGGATGGCTGCTCCATAGTGAAATTCTACCCTCCTGCGGGGTATCCTTTCCTAAAAGAACTGGAATATGCCTGTCATAGGATAAACGAGAGGGAAATCATCTTCGCGGACAGCAGCCGCCTTTGGTGCCTGCTTTAGAAAACGCTTTCTTAAAGGAGGTTAAGTATTATTGACATGCTTACTAATAGGTGTTATATTTTAGGTGCATTTTAAAAGTAATAAGAAAAAAGCAATTCCGCTATCGGAGGAAAGTGGATGCGCAAGGCCACGGGACTATATACGCCAAAATTTGTTTTCTTTGATTATCTTATATTAGGTCAGGCCAGAATATTAGCCGGCTTAGCGAGAACCGAAGATTCTTGTAACGGAGATTGAAACTTCGGTTTTTTTATTTTTTATACTGGTAAAGTTTCAGAAAATCTTAGAGAGGGGGTGAGAAAAATGTTAAAGCAGAAAAAGGCGCAGAGTACTCTTGAATACATTATTATCTTCACGGCGATTATAGGGGCAGTAATCTTGGCCGCAAACTCGATTATCAAGCCGAAAATGAATAATATGCTTGATCATGTGGCGACGCAGGCGGAGACCGCGGTCAACCATGTTAATTTCGAATAAGGCAATTCTTAAGGAGGTGATTGAAAATGTTAAGGAATATAAGAGCGCAGAGCACGGCAGAGTATGTTATCGTGCTGGGGTTAATAGTTGCTGCAGTAATAGGTATGCAGACTTATGTTAAGAGGGGTTTCCAGGGCAGGATCAAGGACGCGGTGAATTATGTTGACTACGGAGGCGCATCAGGAGATTCGGTGACCTTTACAACTAAGCAATATGAGCCCTATTATTTAGAATCAGATTTTAGCAGCAAGCGCAACTCAAGTGAAGATGAAGATTTGCTAACTGGAGGTGCGGTCACCAGGAGTTCTACCGATGCTAGCAGGAGAGGTGGTTCTCAGACGATATTGGTACCTAAGGAAGAATAAAAATATAATGATTAAGGAGGTGAGTTTTATGTTTAACAAATTTAAGCGGAATAAGGCGCAGACAACATTGGAGTATGCTATTTTGATCGGGGTGATCGTCGCCGGACTTATCGCAATGCAGGTTTATCTTAAGAGAGGATACCAGGGTAAATTAAGAGAAAGTGCCGATAGTATGGGCCAACAGTTTTCACCGGGTTACACCACGGGGCATTATACAACTACCAGCAGTACCGAATCTAGCGAGGTACTTAAAGATAAGCAAACTGTATCTACGATCCCGACTGATGGCCAAACGAGTGATAAAACTACAAGCGAATCAGTTGCTACTTCTGACCAGGAGTTCTGGTGGAAGTAATGCGATAAGTACAAATATGGAGTTGTGCAAATGCTGACAAAGATACTGTTGTTCGCAGTGGTCTTCTTTGGGGTTTTTTATCTTATTAATCTGTCTTATCCTTTTCTTGAAACCTTAATGGATCGCTGGCAAAGGAAAAGGTTGGATAAAATAACCCCGAAGTTAAACAGCATGTTTCTGGATATCACGTTAAACAAGCTGCTGCTGATCGATGTGCTTTCACCTATAATAAGTGGGTTATTGGGTTTTTTCATTACCTATAATATATGGGTTGCCGCGGCGGCGGCAGCAGCGGGGTTGGCTATTCCTATTTTTGTCGTCAAGCGGCTTGAAGCTTTACGCAGGCAAAAATTCGCCTCGCAGCTTGTTGACGGGTTAATGATTCTATCCAGCTCTCTTAAGGCGGGGTTAAGCCTCTTGCAGTCATTTGAGGAGTTGGCGCAGGAGATGCCTAACCCCATCAGCCAGGAGTTTGGCCTTGTCATACGCCAGATGCAGATGGGTGTTTCTCTTGAGGAGGCGATGACTAAGCTTAAGAAGCGTATGCGCCTGGATGAACTGGATATGGTTGTAACCGCGATGCTGGTAGCCAGGGAGACCGGAGGAGACCTTACCCAGACATTTTCCAGGGTAATCTATACTATCCAGGAGAGGAATAAGCTTATTGGAAGGGTCCAGGCCCTCTGCGTGCAGGCAAACATGCAGGGGATAATTATGTCGATATTGCCTATCTTATTCGGGATATTTGTGTATAAGGTGAATCCAGGTTTTTTTGACGTGTTCATTAAAGATAACTTCGGAAGAGGCCTTATGGGTTACGCGATTGTTTCTGAAATACTTGGTATTATTTTTATACGTAAATTAAGCAGGGTGGATATATAAAGGAGAATCTGGATGACATTAGCTTTAGTGGTTTTACTTTTAACTGCCAGCATCTATCTTGTGCTGTTGCAGTTCGGTTCTAAGATATTCGGCCTGGAAAAGATGCGCCTGCCTGCTCAGATATTTGATAATGATAAGGTAGAGATGGAGTTAAGCCAGGACAAATACACGGTAAAGCCGGAGAATGCTTGGCTGCCTCTTACCGCCAGGTTTAAGGATTTTGAAAGGCGTATCCCTTTTTCAATAGAGGCGATAAGGAGGAGGCTGATTAAAGCCGGGTTGCCGATGGGGGTGCTGGAGTTCTTGGCATTTAAGGTGTTGGCGATAATCTTTGTTCCGGTTATTGCGTTTACCTTCTTTAGCAGCAACATGCCGACGAATATGATTTTGATTATTTCTTTGGCCATAGGTTTCTTTATCCCGGAGATGTGGCTTAATCAAAAGATATCCAAAAGAGTGCACAATATACGGCGTGACCTGCCCAATATCATTGACCTATTGACCCTTTGTGTCAGCGGTGGTATGGATTTCATGTTGGCGGTAAACCGCGTGGTTAAAGATTTGAAACCATGCGACCTGACCAGGGAATTAGGGGAGGTTTACCGCGAGACGCAGGTCGGCAAAAGCAGGCGGGAGGCCTTAAAGAATTTCGGTTGGCGCGTGGATATCCCTGAAGTGCATTCTTTTGTGCGTACGCTTATACAGGCTGACCGCATGGGTACGCCTATGTCCGAGGCTTTAAATGTACAGGCAGAGGAGATGAGGGTAAGGAGGTTCCAGCACGGCGAATCAATGGCATTAAAAGCGCCGATTAAACTGCTCTTTCCTTTGTTTGCCTTTATTTTGCCGGTAGTAATGATTATTGTGGGAGGCCCGATCATCCTGCAGTTTGCCCGCGGCGGGATTAACTTTGGGTTTTAAAGATGAAAAGAAAGATTAAGGGGCAAAGTGTAATTGAATATTTCGTGGTCCTTGCATTGCTGATGGCATTGGCAGTATCTACTGGCTTTATAGATACCGTACGCGACGCCTTTTATAATTACTTCAACAAGGGTGTGGCGTATCTAAAATAAAGAAGGGGAGTAAGGGAATGTTAAATACCTTTTACAACAGGCGCGCACAGAATTTTCTGGAATATACTATGCTGATTATGGTTATTGTCACGGCCTTATTGGCGATGCGCCAGTATATACAACGCTCCATAAACGCGCGCTTAAAACAGATTCAGGTGGAATTAAATGAATCCAAGAGATAAAGGGGCGAAAATGAAGAATATTGCCCAATCTACGATAGAATATGTGGTTATGGTCAGTTTAATCGTGGCCGCGCTTTTCGCTATGCAGGTCTATCTTAAACGTGGCCTTGCAGGCAGGATGCGGAGTTCAGCTGATGAGGTAGGAGGAGGTTATTTTTATTCTCCCGGGGCAATGCAGGATTCTACTACTACGATTGATACCACAGTCAGTATACAAAGTAATTCTTATGTTACTGATTTGGAGGATAGCACTGATTACAAGAAAAGTATTATGGATACCAAGATAGAAAGTGGCCGCGCAACCAGCCGCGAAGAAGAGGTTTTGCCTTTTAGCGCGGAGCCGGCGAGGTGGTAAGATGAAAAAGGGGAAGGTTATTCTAAGCAGGGCCTCTGCTTCTTTTGCGGAGTATATGATAGTTTTAGGAATAATCTCCGCGGTGCTGTGGGGAATGAATATTTATGTTAAGCGCGGCATACAGGGGAAGGTCAAAGATTTAACAGATGTATTTATAGGAAAGGGACAGGAGACGGATATCTCCCCTACTGCTAGAACTGAAAGTAATGCTGAAAGTAAATATGATTTAACTACCGATACCCAATTATTCACGGGTGGAGGTTTGCGCGTTTCAGGTTTGGAGGAAGTGAGCTATAAGGTAACAAGTAGAATAGTTGATACAGATGTTCCTGATACGCCGGGAAATCTTGTCCCTGCTTCAGAAGGATATGTTGCTCCTGGCCCGGAGATTGAATACGACCCTGAAACAGGCGAAGAGATTGAAGAGGATGGCGGTGATTAAAGTGATATGCGCGAATAAGAAAGGCCAGGCAGTAGCGGAGATGGCAATATTCGGCACCTTGATATTGCTTGTATTTGGGGCGCTGCTTTCTTTTATACAGCAACTTAATGACAGGCAATATGTGCAGATGGAGGCTTTTCGCAGGGCGTTAGAGAAGGCTAACTCCTATACTGGATACGCTGAAGACGGCGCAGGGGCATCTGTGCAGTATACCCTTCTACAGAACAGGCACCAGATAAACCTGGCAGGTGGTTATAGGCAGGGCAGTAATGTTACGCAAACAGGTTCTGCCAGTGTATATTGGGCTATACCTAAATCGGCAAAAGGCTCATCTGCGGACAGCTTGCTTGTATTCAGGGTCAATGAAGACGAAGGAGTATTTAAGTATAATGATTATATTAAAGGGCACGAAAGGATAGATCCGGAAACAGGCGAGGAAAGAGCGACGTATTGGGTATTGCAAACTGAAAATATGAATACCGAGTCCGATACTCTTTTTAACGAGACGAATGTGAAGAGCGAGGATACCTATGCTATTACCAATAAAAGGACCTCTAGGCTTAAAGATGATATTGTTACTGCCGTGCCGTACAAGATAGTAGAGAAGAAGTCCGGTGATAACGATTATGAAAGCCCCCCAATAGAAGAGGGAATATTGTATGAGGTGAAGCAGGGTGTGTACCTTGATCCAGACGGGCAGTATAAATATAGCCAGAGTAATTCAGGTAATGAGGTAGTCAGGGAGAAGACATGGGTTACTCCGTTTTAGGGTTAAAAAAGTTAAAGCGCGATGAAATTGCGCAAAGCATGATTGAAATAGCATTTGTTTTTGCCGGGATAGTGCTCTTGTTTGCTGCGATAATGCAGATATGGTTCTGGGCAAATAAGCAGATTGTGCAGCGCCAGCAGAGTTATAATGCCGGCAGGGTAATCGCGGGGACATCCTCTGATACTTATACCCTGCAGTGGCCGGTTCATAAACCGGAGGAGCTGACGGAAGATAAGGTTTTAAGAGGAGAGTAGTTATGTTTACGTATTTCCATGATCACAAAAATAAATACAACAAAGGCCAGCTTGCCCCTGTATACATACTGGTCCTGGTGATCGTGATAATTATGGCTCTGGTTACTGTTAACTTATCTAAGGTGGCGATGACCAAGACAGATACTTCCAACGCTGCTGATGCCGGAGCCCTGGCAACAGGGGCGATAATGGCAAATGTGTTTAACAGCGTGGCTGTGCAAAACAGCCTTATGATAACTACATATTGGTCAGCTTATATGTCCATAGCCCTTTCCTTCATGTTTGTTTTCTATAACTTGGTAATGGCTTATTCGTACGCATCAACTGCATTATCTCTTGGAATAACAGCTGAAGCAACATCCTTTTGCACTACTTCTTGCGCTGCAGCGTCCGACGCTTATGTTGCAACCGGACTTTCTCTGACGGCAGCAGGAATATTAGAAGATGCCAGCACTGCTATTATTGCTATTGGGCTTGCGATTACCGCTGCCAGCATTGCCCAGTATTATCTTTATCTTCGTATCAGGCGCATGGCAATAAAAGGCAGGAGTTCGGCTATCAAGAATGGGCATGGGTTTGTTTTCTCTAACAGCGGTATTAGCTCTAAATTAAAGGCAGGAAGCTCTCCCGAAGATGTCACAGATACCTTAAAAAAGAACGGCTATAGGGATTCCTACGTTGATTTTATGGATGGCATAGGAGATAACGGGCACTATAATTATTCCTGGAAAGACGGACAGAAAGATGTTCCGGGAAGGTCCCATTCAGTGGATTCCAATGTGTTTACTAAAAATGTCAATACGTTTGAGTTAACTATTACGGTCTTGCCACCCTTGGCAATATCAACTCTTTTACTTCTTCCGAGCAGGTTATTGATTGATTCTGCGGCTTTAGAATTAGCTGAAGCTTCAGGAGTATACAGTTTCGCTAGTGATCAGTTAGCTGGTGCTTGTCCTCAGACTCCATGCTGTCCTCCTACGCCCCCAACGGCTGTTTGTTGCGCTGCTTGTATAGATTTGGCTGCGATGGCACAGCTTGAGCTGCCTGCCGGTATAGCTGGCAACTCTGCGGCGATTGTTTCAGGAACAGCAGCATTTGCTTTGTTAGTTTTAGCTTTGGCAGGATTATTGCCCGGCCTTACATTCAGCAGCAGTAGTGAAGCGGATACCTTGCTTCTTTTTGATTGCTGGATAAATGATATTGACCATGACCATTTCGCGCGGGTTGATACAAAACAGAGCCATGAGGGAGCAGACCTCGGGTTATGGAAGACCCGTTATCCCGATACTGCCAGTTATGCTGTTGCTGATTTTTCAGGAAGAGGAAGCATAGATCCGCCTAATCCAAGGTATGGTTCCGATATAGTAGATGTTGATAAGTACTAAGGAGGTTAAATGTTTTTTAGGCTTAAAGTTGCGTGGTTAACCGGCTTTTTTCTTTTAATAATGTTTTTATCAACGCATCCTTTGTATTCTGCATGGTGGGATAGGAATTCTATCCCTCTTCCTTGGGGGGCCGAGGAAGTTTTTCAGGAAACAAGGAATATTGCCGGCACAGAGTTTGTATTAAAACATTATGCCAGCAGCCAGGATGCCAAAGCCATAAGCGATTTTTTCCGTTTAAAGCTTCCTGCTTTGGACTGGGAGGAAAAAGAATTATTAAAAGAGATGGAAAAAATACCTAATTTAAAGATACCGGAATCCTTAAAGGATATAATGACATTGAATTCTATTTTTGAAAAAGATGGGGAGATCCTTATGATAGATTTTCTTCCGCAAGGGGCAATTCAGGATGGCAAGACAAGATTTACTATCGCGCGAGGAAAGAAGGGGATAACGAAAAAGCCCCGGTCTGAAGATGATTTTATTCCTAAACTATCGGGGAAACCTAAAATTGATGTTGCCCCGGTTTATCCGGATGCTGCTTTAATCGCGCTATCGGAGAATCCGGGGTTTATGCAGGCAACCTATTTTGTCAAAGATAATATTGATAAAGTAAAGGAGTTCTATAAGGATAAAATGCTTGATTATGGCTGGTCTCTTGCAGAGGAAAAACCTCTTAAGGAGCTGGCTTCAGGAGAGATTGACCTAACCGGGATGTTACATGATTACCCGAAGAATGATAAGGTGCAGCAGGCAATTAAGCCTGCGAGCTTGGTTGTGTCAGAGCTTAATTTTTCCAATCAACATGGCGACCTTTGTATTGTAGTCCTGGCAGATTCCGGACCGAAAGAGGCATCCGTAGGCATATTAAAGAATACGACTACCGTGATGGTGCAATATGAAAAAGCAGGTAAATAAATCGCAGGTTTTTACAGAGTACGTTATCCTGATTGCCATAGTAGCGGCAGTGCTGATAGGGATGAGGATATATATTGTAAGGGCAATGCAGCAAAAGTTTCGGGAAAGCGCGGATGTATTTGGAGAAGGAGAGCAATATGCAAAAGGTGTTACGGAGGTTAGTTATAATGATACCCCGGGTACTCCTCCGATACCGATTATCCCTCCTAAAGATATATGCCCCGGGCTGTTAAGTAAGATAGAGGTATTAGAAGGCGAAATAAAGGAGTTAAATGAGCGCGCGGAATCATTTGAGCAATCTGCGCTTGATTTAAATACTGCGGCAACGGATTTAGATAAACAGATTGCCATATTAAGAGAACAGGCCGAACAGTTGAGGACTCGGGCAGCTGATTATGAAAGCAAGGCTAATCAAAAAGACAGCCAAGCCCTGGCTAAAAGGAATGAGGCAAAGAGTTTTAATGACCAAGCAGATATTAAAAAGAATGAGTTGGATGCTTTAAAAAGAGCCAACCCAAGTTGTTATAGCGGTTGTGGTTGTGTATCAGGAAGCGAGCCAGCTTGCCAGACAATGAATGAAATAGCGGTATTAGAGAAAGAAAGGGATTCTTTGTACAGTCAGGCAGCGGAAAAAGAAGCGCAAGCGAATGCTAAGCAAGCGGATATTGATTTCTACAAAACCAACTTCCCGGGTTGTTTCTCAGGGGCCCAGTCTTGCCCTTATATGATGGAGATTGTAGCTAAACTGGAAGGAGAGATAGGCCTTCTGCGCAGTGACGGGGCTGAATTAAACACACAAGCGGCTAACAAAGGCAATGAAGCCAATATCAAGAAAGCAACTATCCCGGGCTGTTATAGCGGCAGTGGTTGTATGATTAGTTGTGAAGAGGATGGGGAAGGCAGTTGTTGTTGTGTGCTTGAAGAAGCAGCGCAACTGGAGTTTGATATAGCGGACCTACGCAGTAAGGCAGCTTTAGCTAATGCGGCGGCGGCGTTATTGGAGGATGAAGCGCAGGAATTACACGATAAGGCAGCTTCTTTATATGCATCCGCGGATAAGGCAGACCAATCAGCTGATGATTTAGAAGAAACACAGATCCCAAGCTTGGAGGATCAGGCTAAAGATTTTCAAGAAAAAGCGGCTGAAGCCAGAAGCGCGGCTGAAAAGAAGCAGGAGCAGATAGACCAGTTTAAAATAGATTACCCTAAATGTTTTCCCTAAAAGTTCTTAGGGTTATGCGTATAGGAGAGAAATAAATGTATAATTCAGGCAATAAAAAAGGAAAGGCATTTAAGGTCTTCGCAGTTTGCGTTATATTTTCCTTTGCCTTGTCATTTGTTTTCCCAAGAGATTCACTGGCTTACAGGAGCAGGGATGGCGGAGGGGATCTTGTAGAGTTTGACTTTGGGAAATGGGCAGCAGGCACAGCAATAGGGCTGGTTTCTTCCGCAATCGGTGGAGCTATCGCTCAAGGTATTGGAGGCGCGCTTTCTCCAAATTCCACCTTTGGAACTGGTTTTATGAACTCGATTTCTAGCCTAAGTACCATTAATAGCTGGGGAACTAACTTTATAAATAGCACGGCTGTGGGACAGGTGCAGAATGCTATAGGGGTCGCAGGCAGCTATTATGGTTGGGACCCGAGGTCAACTCTTCTTATAAGCTCGATAGCAGGCGGAGTTGTCGGTGGTGGGTTGAGCCCAGGACATTATGGTAGTTCTTTTGGCAGTGGTTTAGGGGTAGCTCAAACTCTTAACGGATCAATTGCCGGCACAATAAGCGCTTTTGAAGGTATGGGCATAGGGCTTCTTGAAGGGAGCGTTGAAGGTGCTATACTTATGAGCGGCGCGGATAAAGAAGGAAATGTCGACCCCTTAACGAGAAGCTTAGCAAATTTAACAGGAAGTCTTGTTACAGGTGGTTTGGTAGGAGGGCTTAGTAGCTCTTCAGACGGATTTAGTTTTTCCAATATTGGCAGCTTTGACCTTAGTAGGGTGACCCAAGGGCTGCAAGGAGCCGCGATAACTACTTTAAGAAGTGTCCCTTCAGCTTTGATTAATTATGGGGTGCTAAGTATCACGAAGAATATGGTGGATAAGCAGGACGCTTATATTATAAAGAATGCTTTTTCGGGGCTCTACTATGTTGTAAATACTCCTACGAATTACGCGGTAGATAAGGCTATGTCTTCAATGTTTGCTAATCAACAGACAAATAATCAAGATATCAGTAATTTGCAATCACAGTTCCGGAGTTTACCATCCTATCCTGCGGCTAAGAATTATGACCAGACTTTCAAAGATAGCTACAAGAATAATTTGAAGCAATAATCATAGAATTAATGTCCAATCTGTTAAATTTATCAGATAACCTACAAATTAATGTCCAATCTAGCCTAAAAAAGGGACGTTTCTGACCCTAAAGCAAGGACGTTTCTTGAGCCAATCGGAGAACTGTCCCCGCTTATTTAATCCTCATCAAATAATTAATAAAATTGACATTTTTGGTTTGATATCAACTTAAAGCTTTTATCCTAGACTCTAATTTTTTGTTTATTACCTAGCAAACAAGTTCTATTTCTTGTAGGCTAGAAAGTACTTCAATTGTATATGGGTTATAGAATCTTATCATAAGAAAGCGCTACCTTTTTTAGGGCAATTTTTACTTGACAAGTATAATAAATATATATATACTTTGAACGTAAAGAGTTAAGTAACGAAAAGGTAAACTCCGAGTAATCGGGGGGCGCAAAGCCACGGATCCAAAATTAAAAAAGCAGAAGTAAAGGATAGCCGGGCTGCCGAATGTCGAAGGGAAATAAGGATATTTGACAACTCGGATTTTTATTTAATATCTTATTAAGAAGTTTTAGAAACTTTTTAATAAATAAAAACAATGTCCTTAAATAAAGCCAAGATTATGAAAGTATCTGCTGGGGTAAGGGGAAGACTTTTTTTGTTTTCTATACCATTAGGTAATGACAATGCATAAAAACCCTGAACAAAAAAACCAGGCAGAATCAATAGCAACCTTTCAGGAAAAAACAACCTTTAAATCCAGCTTTAAGTCTTGGATTAGGGTTGTAGCTTTCATAGTTATCGCGGTATTTCTTCCCGAGCAGGTAGCGCAGGCCGTAGAATATGACTGGAGGGTCCTCTGGCAGAAACCCGGTTCATTGACTCCATATTCTCCGAACCTAACAAAAGACCTGCGCCAGCTTGACATCCCAATCGCGATAAGGAACATCCTCAAGGACATCTCTGGCAAGCCCATAAACGCCATAAAAATCTCACCCACCTTAACCATTAATTTAGAAAAACCATTAAACATCTCCAAGCAAAGAATAGAAGAAATTTATAATTGGCTTGTGGGAAAACCCTGCGGTTCAAAGGCGCTTTATGATTTCTTAGCTTATAAGGGGGTCGCCGCGCAAGAGCAGGATATAGCGGTAATGGCCCTGACTACAGATATCTTAAGCGGCGTACTAAAGCCGGAAGGCAATCCAAAGGTTATCAAGAATTCTCTTTATGCTTTATCCCGCGCCTCCGAATTCTTCGGCGCCAAACTTTATCCCGTAAAATTGGATTTGAAACAGGTGTTGTCCCAAAAGGGGGCTGCTTCTGTTTTGCCTTTTATTGCTCATCTAAAAAAAGATCACTACGTTTTAGTAACTCGCATAACCGATGAAAAAGTCTATTTTGCGGATGAGCACAAAGAGGAATTCCTGCCTAAAGCTAAATTCCTGGATAAATTCAGCGGCTATGCGCTGGTTCCTTCGCTTTTAGATTCGTTTCATCTGCTTACTGATAAAGAAGCGCAGGATATAAAGGGAGCGGCAGCAGAAGATATAGCGGATTTTTATGACCAGATTGAGACTTACGGCGATTATGATGGGGGAAATTATTATTATGATTATGATTACTCGGATATGTCGGTTAACGATATGCCGGTATATATGCCTACTAATTACGCGTCGCCTTCAATTCCTAATTCTTCCAATTACAATGTAAATGTTAATCAAGCCGTACAGAATATCCAAAGTTTTTTGGGCAATGCGACCGCGATTAATGCGTTTGATAAACCGGACGGCATCTATGTTGATGCCTGGTACGGCAATAATTTCACGACATATGTAGTTGATAAGAATACGGGAAGCTACCAGTCTTTAGGCCAGGGTTTTAATGTCAACGGGATGGTTAATTTCAACGAATTTGGCGGCAGCTCCTACTCTTACGATTTCAATCCGAATTACTATGAATCCTCAATAAATTTAAATACCTTCAACAATATTTTGGGGGCTTATACCCCGATAAGCACGCCCTCGGCAGGGGGAAATGCAGTTGCCGCAACAAACTTTCAAGGTCCACTTACGAATCTTTCCTTTGGTACGATGGCCGGTGTAGATCCTAATAGCTCTGCAATGAAATCTATAACTGATGAAGTTAAAGGTGGTCATGGTCCCATTAGCTTCAGCCCCGCGAATTGGAAACCCTTACCAGGCGAATTTTTTGCGCCAACCATAACAGTTTATAATAACAAAGATACAGGCACAATTACTCCGGAGGTTTACAGGTATTATGATAACGGGGATACTACGATTAAAGTATATGATACCCAGGATTTCTCAAGGCCGATAAGTATTGGGTGGGAAGTTCCGCAGATGCAGATGATTCGTACCATTGATGTTGGAACCAATATGGTTTACGACAAAACTTTGAGCGGTAATATTTTTAGGCAAGGGTCTATAGATTCCGAGATTTTCAGGAATGATTTTGGCACCGATAACAGCCAAGTCGTGCGAACCATACCTGCCGGGACTCGTTTTAGTCCCACTGGCGATGTATCCTCGAGATCAATAGTTGCTTCTCAAGATTTTGGCCTTACGGCAAATGGAAACCTGGTTGATTTGGGTACCCGGCAGATTGTTAACCCTGTAGCTATAGGCTATGCCAAAGAAGATGGGCTGTCAGAGAAAAGCGTCCTGGTAAGCTTTATGGGTGGTAAAGCTAATGCCGGCAGGGCATTTACTACGGAAAATGCTAATATGATGATAAGCCTTTCTCCGGTTGCTGCAAAACAGGCATTGGGGGCTAATGTTACAGGCGATAGCTATGTTAATGCGGCGCAGAACAACAAATCCTTTAGTGTTGAGGGTAATAAATCAGGAGGGGCTTCTGAAGGCCCACATGGCCAATATAACGCTTTTAATGTTACGGATAATATTATACGCGTAAGCTTGAGCGGTAATGATAATATTGCCTGGGATTTATCTACCGGCGCCAAGATGATGCCTGGTGATACTGTGTACGGATATGGGGGACAACAGCTTTATGGAATCGGGGCTACGCCGGAGTTTCAATCGCGGCATGTAGATACCGGAAGTTTTAATGATGCTTATAAAGTAGTCTTAAGCCGCGGCGGAGAGATGTTGCTTAACCAGGGCAGGATGACTTTTCCTACCGCAACCCCTACCAGCTCAATTGCTTATGGTGGTATAGCAAAGATTTCCGGGCAGAACGCAGGATTTGAAACCCACGGAACATCACTCAGCCTTTATTCATTAAACACAGGCGTCACCAATGTTAATATCGGATTGGAGCATATTAATGCTGTAGGGAGCGCTAATGGCGTCAAGGATTCCATTAAAGACGCCTCGGGACAGATAAATTTCTCCGGAGCTAACGGAGGAATTATTGGATACAGCAGCAGTACAGCCACCGGTACTTATTCTTCGCAGAATCTTGGGACTGGAATAATTAAGGAAGGTGTTATTACAGGCATGACTTCCCGCACCGGGGCATTGAATACCGAGTCAGTATTGGGAAGAGGCAGCGATTTTGGTTTTGTGGGAAAAGGCGAAGCATTTGTTCCCGCCGTAGTCAGCGATGGCAAGATGATGGCGGGAAAAAGGGAAGCTATTGCTGGAGGAATAAAATTCAATCCCACAAATATGAACTTGACAGGGACTACAATTGTAAGGGAAGGCAAGCTTTACAAAGAGGCTGTCGCTTTAGGGCAGGGTACCTTCCCAATCCTTCTTAGCAGGGATAAAGCCGGTAATTATGCGGTAGATGTGGCTGTTTCTTCCGCTCTTGCCTTTGGTCCCGGCGCAAGATGGAGCGGGGTAGGCGATATAAGAAAAGGCGACACAGTTGATAATAATGTAACCTGGCAGGGCAATATCGGGACTACAAATCTGCTGGTAACTCAGATCACCGCAAGTAATCAGGTGAGCACCGCAAATTTTGTGGGTAATACTATTCACGGAGCTGAACTGGTTTTCGGTAATAACGGCAAGATTGAAAGCGTCCTGGGTTCTTCCAAGCAAAGCGCAGGCATGCTTACTGATACCCAGCTTAGTCAGGCACGCGTATTTTCAGTGTTAACAAAAGAAGACGGTGTTCTTAAAACATCTGTGGATAGGCTGGTAGTATACAAGGAATACAATGATAAAACAGGCTGGCAGGCGCCCCAGGGAAGAATTAATTTTGCCGAAAGCATGGACTTTAATATTCGTCAGAATAAAAATGGGGAAGGTGAACAGGTAAAACGGATAGTTGCCCAGGATACCAGGCTTACCCAGGGAGAATCCACTCCGATTCTACATTACCTGGTCCAAAATCCATTTTTGGTGGAACCCGGGAAAGAAATAGGTGGGGCACCTTCAGTAGCTTCTTATGCTTTGGGTTATACCTTGGACCATAGAGGCCAAGCCAAGGCTTTTGAGAATGACAAAGGAATTCTGACCGCGCAAGGTTTAATGCCCGCCATTATCAATACTGATCAATCCGGAAACATCGCCAGCTTCAATATAATCAATCGTGCAAAAGGCTTAAGCTATGAATATCAAGGTTCAAATGTATACCTGAACGATGGTAGAAAACTTAAGCCGCTTGAGGATTACACGGCTACAGTTGAAGACGGTGAGATAAGCAGGCCCACAGGGGTCAAGTTTATAGGTAATCCTACTGGCAGGCATTATACAAGCGTAGGAGACACATTCGTGCTTACTTCTGTATTGAGTCGTAATCAAGAGACAGCCAGAAAGATGAAACTAAATAATTACGATGCTTTAAGCGATGCGGAAAACGGATTTAGCGAATTAAGGAGAGCGATTAATGTCCGTAATTCTGAGATCAAGGCCCGCAATGCCGAGATTGCTGCTAATAATAATAAGATTAAAAAGGACGCTCTGATTAATCTTAATAATTATGCGCAGGATTTAAAGCAGAAAGACTCTGAAAATTATGCTAAGTATGAGCAATTAATTAATATTGCCAAAGACCAATTAAATAATGGCAAGTTAAAGGATGCTCAAGTAACATTGGGCCAAATCGATACTCAGATTCAGGCCAACAAGGTTCTCCTCTCTTCACAAAAGTCGCTTGAGACTCAGGCAGGTATCTTGACAGATAAAGTCGCCAACAATCCTATTTATCAGCAAAACCCAGAAATACAAGGTTCCTTAAATGAGATGTATGATCGCATGGGTAATGGAGATTATCGAGGAGCGTCTAATTTGTTGGCGCAAGTTTCCTCACAAATCGGAAAAATAAATACTCAAGAAGTTGACTGGCCGCAGGCAGCATTATTAGGAGAGGCTATCGGGGTATTACCTGGTAACTCTGATAGCGCAGGTTCCAACAAGTCTTCTTTAATTTTTACTCCGGATGCAAACAATACGTATAAAGGCGATAATAGGGCCCCTAAGACCGGTAAAATAAACGATACAAGTTTTGTTGCTATTAATAATCCGAGTGGTAAGGTTGAAGGTGGAAGCGATACTAAAACAGTAGATATCGGAGACAATAATTATGTAACTTGGCAGACTGATAGAGAAGGTTCATTATGGTCAAGCCTAGGGTCTCTTCGAGATGTTTCCACTTTAGAGTATGTCTCTACATGGGCAAGGGGGAAGTTAGAGCAGGCGCTGGGAAAAGACTTAGTGGTTGACAATTTAGTTAATGGAACAAGCTGGTATGGGAATTTGCTTACTGATATGTCTATTGAGCCAGGCTCTGAGGTTATCGCGCATGTAAGTTCTTTAGAGAAAGGTGATGAGGGCACAAAAGATATCAAATTAGGGTTAAATCTCTATCCTTCCTTAAAGCAGTCTTATTCCATAGAAACTATAGATGGTAACAGCGTCGTATCCCAAATAGCTGGCCATTCAGTTTTTCTTAACGAAAAGGATGAAGTAAAAGTTTTTAGCCCGCGTTATCTGGACTCGTTTAATGCGGTTCCTGGCGTAGATGGGGGAATAGCCGGAGCGCAATCAGACTCCGGTAAGATTAATATTGATTTTTCTGATAAAACAGTCCTTGGCAGGGAAGTAGAAGTTGCAGAATACTATGAGTCCAATAAACTCGAAGGCGTAGTATTTTCTGATCCCGAAGGATTATCTACGTTCAATTTCGAACAGAAACATTTTCATTCGCTTGGCTTAAGTGGTCCGATAAATTATGAAGGGACCAACTTAACAGCGGAATTAGGAATAACTCCGGTAACGTTTGCAAAAACTGGAAATTGGGAAGATCCAAACGTAGCGTTCGCAAGGGTAGATAAAGTAACCAATACCCCCGAGAATGCACAGAGTGTAATTTATACTACCCCTAAAGAAGGTAAGCCCGCCTGTTATGATATTTTTGGTAATCGTGTAGGCCAGGATTTAGCAACCGCAGCCGCAGTTACCGGAGGCCTCAATACTTGGAGAATGACTCCTCAGGCAAACGGCCAGCTTATGTTTGGTTCCATTATCGCCGGAGGTAAAGAGCAGCCTCTGCAACTCAATACTACCAGTGCTTATACTAGGTATATCTCTGAAGACGGCTCTTATACTTCTACTCCTTTGCATGATCGTATTTTGATAAGCGGGGGTACAGAGCTCATCAACCAGGAAAATAATCAGGGTTTACAGATACGCGCTACCAAAGAAAACAGCGATTTCATCGCAACCAAAGACATTACAGCATATTACAAGCATCCTGTGGATGGTTTTAATATGAAAATCATGGATACCTTAGAAAAAGGAGAATATTCAGTTACTTCAGATGGCAAATGGCACGATTTAAAGGATCCTTATGTCATGAAAAATGATTCTACTCCTTTGCCTGTGCGATTTGCAAAACCATCTGATAGCGGTCTAAGGCTTAATCCTGATCAGGTGGCGCAGAATGCCGGGATGGATGGGCCTCAAAGTTATTACAAAGCAATCGGACAGGATACTGAAACAGGCATGTGGTTGATAAATTCGCAACTTCCCGCAGATTCTAAAGGCACAGAAGGCGCCTTGAAGTTTAGATTTACTTTGATGCCAGGAGCAGATACGGCTGAGGCTAGGGTTGTATTAAGAGGAAAGATTTGGACTGACCCAGTGGAGGTTGGAGAGAGAGATTCAACAGATAAGACAATTGTAGATAAGGGGATGACTTTTGCGCGGCTCTCGGGCGCTAATATTACCGGCATAAATTTTGCTGGTGTACCAATAGATGAATATGGCCGCCTTGATAACAGATATTTACAGTCTCCGGAGATAAAGTTATTAACTGAAAAAGGTACAGAGATTTCTAATCTTTATGGTACGGGTGAAATGTTACAAAATAATTTGTATTTTGAAGGTTCAAAAATTAAACATGATTGGGCTCCTTTATTGGAGAATGGATTGACAGCAATGGGTTATAATCAGGATGTTATCGCAGAGATGAAAGATGTTTTTTACGACTTTAGACTTTCGTCAGAAGATGATATAGGCGGCGATCCAGCTTTAAACTTTACACGAGTGCTTTTAACTCAGAAACTTGCAGAAGATAGGCCTATATCTTTTGGTATACCGGCGTCTTTAGTTAACACGGTGGTTGGTTTTGCTAGAGCAGTTTATAACGGCGGTGAATCTATTGTGGCTATTACTGCTGACAATAAGGAATGGGGAGTGGAGAGTTTTAGGTATTTCGTTGATAGTTTCGCGCAAATATCTGGCAGGGACCCTGTTGATTTAGGTAACAATAAATATTTTAATCCTATTACAATGTCTATTCAAGATGACCCGCATTCTAATCTTGCCAGAACGATTGTGGACGATCAGCTTAAGCTATATGATGCAGAGATACGCGGGATTACGCTCCCGGACCAAGAAAAGCTGGAAAATAAGATTCAAAATGCAAATTTAGAGTTGGGGCTTGCCGGCGCTCAGCTTGTTATTACGGTTGGTACGCTCGGAGTCGCGGGAGGTATTACCCGGGGGACAGTAGGCGAAGCTGCCAAAAGAGCAGCCGGTTCATTTGTATTTAATGAGATAGCCACGGTGGGTATCCCCAACGCAGTCAGTATTGGGGCATCTGTTTATAATAACGGTTTAAGCTTGGAATCAATTTGGGCAGGGGTGTTGCCT
The DNA here is from genome assembly GCA_028716965.1 of Candidatus Omnitrophota bacterium. GTDB lineage: Bacteria > Omnitrophota > Gorgyraeia > Gygaellales > Profunditerraquicolaceae > UBA6249. The sequence continues at coordinate 174,143 of JAQUOV010000003.1, read as the reverse complement.
TGGGATGTGAATGCCGCTTTGGTTGTCGCGGGAGCAAGTATTCCCATTGCCAGCAAAGTGGCAGCCGGAGAAACCCTACTTGGGAGTGGGCTCTTGACGAGTATTACTTCTCAAGCGCTTGCCGGTGGTCAGATATACGCTTTGAGCGGAACTACTGCGGCGGCGTTCCAAGGACAAGGCTCTGATATGAGCTATTTGAGCGTGGCCAAACTATATGGCCAAGGTTTTGGTGCCGGTGCAGCGGCAGGCGCGCTTTTTGGCAGCGCAGGCCTTTTGACACAATCTTCCTTGGTAAGAGCAGGCATTGTGTCAGGATTTAATTTAGGTATGAACGTTGGCTCAAATATCATCTCCGGACAGAATCTTTTATTCAGACAAGATGGTTCTTTGGATGCGGCAAAACTGTCTTCATATGGATTATCAATTTTAGGCGGCGGGCTAACAGGATTTGGAATGCAGGGACTAGGCCGTTCTATGGCCACCTATACAGGCGCAGGGATGTCGGCTTTTCCGCTGGCAGCAGTGCTTCTGGGCGGGAAAAGCGTTGCTGACGCATATTCTAATCCCTGGAATTATGTGCGAGGTGGAATCATTGGTGCTGCTTTGGGATGGGGTTTTAGCACGCCTGTCGGCAATCTTACGCCAAAAGGTGCTCTCATACCTAATTTTGCTCAAGGAGTAGGTAGGGGAATATTGACGCGTTATGGCGATTCAGCAATGCTTGGCAGATTTGTATATGGCGGAATTACTGGCGTCTTTGCAGGAACAGGCGTAAATATTGCGCAGGATGGCGTTAATTATTATTTGGCTGGAATTAGAGATCCAAAGGCATTTAATTATGCGATGAGCGATAATTGGGGTAAGAGAGTTTTCTCTGACACCTTAGGTTATGGTCTTATGGGTGGAGCAACTGGAATATATTTAGGTATGCAGGGTAGCCAGATAGGCAATGTTTTAAAAGGATACTCAGGGGTAGCCACAGAAGCAACAGCGGCGCAACCCGTGAGAACCTTATTCGGATTGGAATTGGGGACTTTCAGCGGCCCTAACCTGTTATTTTACCGCGCCTTGGCAGGAGCGGCTGAGTGGACAGTAGTATCGCCGGCATTTACGTTTGGCGGAGCTTTTTGGGAAGGCGTAAAAGCAAAGTATTTTGGTCTTTATAATGGAGAGGTTTCTCCTGCAATGCAGGGCATGATCAATAATTTCTCAGTTTTTAATCCTGGTACCTGGCTGATGAAAACAGGGTATGCTGAGAATGGGAACATTAATTTTAAGACCATGATAGCCGGTGATCTTGCGTTTTCGGCAATAGAAGGCCCGAAGTCAGGTATGTGGATGAAGCCGATGATCGAGCTGTTCCAGGCCAAGCCTTCGCTTGAGTCCTGGGCTACCAGCCCTATTTATACCTCCGGAGGCTTAGTGGAAAGGGCTGTTAATATCGTAAGGTCAGTTTTTGCGAAAGATAGAGTTGAATTTGCCGACGGTATCAGGCTGGGACAGATAAACCTGTCGAATACCCTGATGGCGGCCGGGCGCTGGGTGGATTCTTCGGTACTCTGGATGCCCGGGTTTGTGACCGGCGTTAGCGCTGTGGTTGATATTGTAGATAAAAAAGTCGGTGATTGGGTTGGTTTTGAATCAAAGACTAATCCGGTTTATAATGATCACGGAGAAATTGTCAATTATCAGCGCGCAGGTTATATATCAGAAGGCGTCAAATCTTACGCCAACTGGCTTCCTTTCTTTATGGTGCCGACTTACGAGGCTTCCTTAGGTGAGCGGCTGGGAGCGCAGTTGTGCAAGGAAAAAGACAATTTCCATAGTTGGATGAACGCAACTAGGGAAGCCGGCAGTTTTGCGGAAGCGGTAAAACAGGGCTATATTTATACCTCTTTTGAACAGACCAATAGGGGCCTGACAGAAAATGTATTGCAGAATGTTTTTGGTTTTAGCGCAGAGCACGCGAAAATCGCCTCGGAAGGTGTTCGCCCTGAAAGCACTACTTCCATGTTAAAGCAGACTTATCTGGAAAGATTCGATGCCGCGCAGAAGTTCTTGGATAAAATTTCCGAAGCAGAAGGAATTTATGGTAAATCAGAAAACAGCCAGGCTAACATCGCGGAAGTAGGGAAAGTCATTGATCAGGCATTAGGAATAGCGGCCCAGGAACTCAAGCCGGATTTTAATCCTGCTACAGACAATGCGCGGGAAATCCTTGGTAAGGATACCTTAGGTGATTTTCAAGTCTTGTCTAAAGAAACATATAATGACTTAAGCAGGGTAAGGGAGGGCGTAGAAAGAGGTATTGAGCTTCAGAGACTGCTTATGTCCGGTAGCTCAGCCGAAGGATTAATGAAAGACAGCGATAAGTCATTAGAGGATGTTATGGGGAAGAGTCGTCAGATCGAATTTGCCTTTGGCAAGGAAACGGTAAAATTAGAACTGCCTGTTAACAGCAGGTTTCTTACTGAAGCATCAAGAATAGTTGCTGATAAAGAGCGTTCAGAGGGAAGGCTGCTGAATGGAGTAAATCTTGATGTTTCGGTTACCGCTACTACTGAACAGAAACAAGAGCACCTGAAGACAATCAAAGGGCAGTTCCAAGATAATTTAAAAGGCGTAATACCCAATGAAAAATTACGCGATCAAAGAGTCGAGCACTTGATGCTGTTGGTTGAGGGAATAAAGACAGCCAGGGAGAATGCCAGCCGTGAAGGCGTAAAAGATTATAACAAGGATTATTGGAAGGCAAACGAGGCTTGGCAAAAGGCCTATCTTGAAGGGAAGCCTTATGAAAAACTTGGTGAGTTAAGAAAAGAAGAAAAAGATTTCCTGAAGAAAGCCGCTTTACAAGGGATAAGAGAAGGGAAAACCGATGAGCTTATTGAAGCTTATAACCGGCGGTTTGGCGTGGAGCTTTCTGAGGGAGAGAAAGATGCGTTAGAATCATTTAAAGATCGGCATCTGTTAGATTACGTAGAAAGAAACGGCGCCTCCAAGCCTATAGAGCGTGTAGAGGACATTCTGGATATGCTGTCGGCAAGCCACCTGGAGAAATTGGAGAAATTATCCGTAAAAAAATTAGAGGCGGCTTTAGAGGAACATTCTCTTCTGAAAGTAGCTGGTGAATCCGCCAAATTAAACAGGATTAATGGTTTATTTAAGGATATAAAATTGTTAAATGAAAATCTATCTAAAGAAATTGACAGCAGCAGGAAAAAGCTGATTAAGGAACAAATTGAAGCAATGGAAGGAAAGTTGCAAGACTTTAAGAATGAGCTTAGGCAATCAGGGGAGAAATTCGATGACCTCGCCACATTTGTAAATGATAGAAGAGCAGAAATTGAGAAAGTTATAGGGGGAAAGAAAGAAAACAGGGTGATCACATTAAACATTAAGGGGGAGAAGGTTGATCTTTTGATCCCTGTACTGGCGCGTCTCTCTCCTCAGATTGGAAGCCGCTATGCTGAGCGTATGATCAAAGGTGAGGGTGAGGGATATAGGGGTTACTTTGAATCAGGTGTATTAAGTATGAAAGTTGGCAAAGATAGCGGGGATGTAATGGCAGAATTCAATGAAAGCAAATTAACTAAACCGATAGCTAAGGAGAAGCAAAAGGAAATTAATGATTTCGTTGATAACTTGAATGCTTATCTTAAGCAGTTAAAACAGGAGAATTTATTAGGAAAGAATGCCGATGTTTCCAGGTTGGAAGAATTCATCGGCCGGTTCATTGCTAAAGGCGAAGATAAAAATAGCGTAAAGATAACAAAAGAAGAAATCATGCCTTTGGTATTTGCTACTTATATTGCTTTTGCTAAATACAATATAGAAAAGGCGGCGAAAGATCCATCTAAAGCGTATAAAGAAGAAACAGTAACCGGTCAGCTAAAGATGATCCTCGGTTTAAAGGAAGGATTTAACGTTCATCTTACTGCCGGAGGCGGCAAGAGCGATGCCTACCTGGTGGAAATGTTGGTTAATTATTTGTATGGAAGGAAGATGGGTAACATACCTAATCAGACTTTAGTTGTAAAAGATGGAGTAGAATTGGAGTCTACTGTAAATGGCAATAAAGGCAGCGCTAATATGGTGGAATTCTTAAAAATGTTCGGGGTGGAACTGGCAAACGGTGATGACCTATCCCTATCTAACGCAAACAATGGTGGGTTAGAGAACAAGTTAGGTGAAGGCAATACGATTACGGTATTCAGCATGGAGCAGTTTGGGCATCTGCGCAACAGGAACCAGGAGTCGACATTGATAGACAGGATTATCAACCAGGACTTCGTCAGGTTTGACGAGTTCCATATTCCCTTCTCTGATAAAATAACCTATATACTTTCCGCAGGAAATCCAATTAAATTGCAGACCGAGTTTATCATAGGCGCTGAAAAGGCTTACAAAAAGATTACGGAGCTTATGAATAAGGGTGAATTAGAACCAGCATCTGAGGCGTGGGAAAAGGATGATAAAACAAGCGCAAAAGATGCATTAGAATATGCCAGAGACAATCACGAAACAAAATCTTTATTTTATCAGGATAGTGATGGGAAATGGGGGTTGACGCGCGCAGCAATAGATCTTTTAAAGCAGGAAGGATTAAGTACGCATGAAATCGGCGGGTTCTTTGAGGCAAGGAACACAAACAGGTGGACAGTTGCAGGCGAAAAAGATATAAAAGATCAAATTGTCCCGCGGGAAAAAGGCAATGCCGAAGTAAGCAAGATATTCAGCGACAGGTATTTCCTGGCTGCGGCTTTTACCAGGCTATCGGATCCTGAAGTACAAAAGAAATTAGGCTATTCAGGCCTGGATATGGAGGCAATTAGGAGTAATTTGAAGACTTCTGCTTCTTCTTCCCAGGCTACTTTATCGGAAGTCTTAAGATTTAAAGAGGGTGCGGATGTCTTAGGCGCTTCAGGTACCTTGAATGCGGTTGAGACAATGCTTCTTTTTAACTTAGGCAAAGGCTTTGTTAATGCCGGAGATACAAAAGGATTAGAGACGGCGAGAGTTGAGCCTAAGTCCGGCGAAACAGCTTATGCTGAGATCATGCCTACCTTAATAAAGGACCGGGCAACGCTGATTTTCATAAAAGACCGCGAAGCCATGAATGCTTTAAAAGCTAGGATAACGGATGAGCCTCGACTCAAAGGCAAAGAAATTATCCCTATTAATGAAAGCACCTCAGCCGGCGAAATTAATGATAAGATTCAAAATTGCATCGGCCAGAATAAAGACTGGATAGTTATCTCTAACGAAAGGGCGGCAACCGGCATTGATTATAAAGGCGAATTTGACGTTATCGTATATGATGCGCATAATTGGGGACATTCCGACCTGGTGCAGGCGATAAACAGGAACAGAAGAAGCGGCGTGACTGAAGGTGAAAGAATAGTATTGTATGATAAGAGCAAGTTGACGGAACAGAATGTCTTTGGCCTTACAAAGACTGAATTGAATCAGCGTATGGAAGCATTTAAGCTGACTAATGCCAACGCCCGAGAATTGGAGCGCAGTGCGCTCATGAAAGACGGCTTGGATATCTCCGATGCCTTAGTGTTCCAGATTGGGGAAGCGGCTATTTCCCGCGGGCTGATAGAGCAGTTAAAAAATATGCTTCAACAGGCCAAGACCTCAGAGCAAGTCGCAAAGATAGAGGACTTGCTTAAGAAAGCCATAGAATATAAAGAAAATTATCATCTGGAGTTGGCTGATATCGGACAGTCACCCGAGGTAAGGGTAAAAGAAGCTTTAAGGCAGTCAGCCTCCAAGATAGAAACCACAATGAGAGAGATAATCGATGACCCACAGATGTCCTCTTTTCTTAAAGGATATGCTCAGCATATTCTGGGAGAAGCAGCTAAGGTAAAGGCTGATGCCAGCTATGATGCCATAGACGCCAATTATGGCTGGTCATTACAACATGCAGTTAGTCTGATGGGAGTAGCGCAGGTAGCCAAGAGGCTGGATTTTCTGCGTAATATCTATACCGAAGAAATTAAGAACTCTAGCGCTAATGTCCATATGCCCTTACTTCAATTGATAGAGCACGCCATAGCCAATACAGCCGGCAATGCGCAGGGGGGACAAGCTGCAAGATTGCCTTTGAAAACCAGACAGGAAATATTAGGTAAAATAGAATATTTAAGAAACATTCCTAATGGCTCAAGGGGCGCGCCTGAGGCAAGGCAGCATCTTGTTAATGCTGTATTGAAATACCTACCTAATTCAGTAACCACCGCAGAACACCATTCGCTCGGCTTAAGAAACATTATAGAGCAATTTACCGGCAACATTGATTTTGAAACAATCGTCTACGATTACCACGGTTTGCTCACTACTATAAATGAAATAATAAATCCTCAAGAAGACGCAGAAGCATTCCTCAGCATTCCTTTCCTTGATGGCGCTCCAGTCAGCAGATATACTGTTGCGGACGCCCTGGTTTCATTAATCAACCCCAATTATAATTTTTCTACAATAGAAAATGCCGTAGGCGTCTATAATACGCTTTCTCCAGAAGCGCAAAGCGCCTTGAACCAGGCTATGAATGACCCTAGAGGAGGCCAGGGTGTAGTCAGCATATTCTTATCTCAACCGGAATATGTCCTGGATTACCTAAGCAGCCCCGAAAAATATGTGTATGCCATTGATACCTTTAAATCGGTCATTACCAAAGAAAATCTATTGCCGGAAAGCCGGGCAGCGCAGATCACCCATGCTGTGAATAATTTCTCCGCCATGATTACGGATTTGATTAACAATAAGAATTCCCTGGAACTCGATAAATACAAGCTTTCCACCAGCCGTAATATACGCAGCCTCCTGTCGCAGTCATTGGAAGCTTTCGGTAAATTTAACATTGCCGAAGAGGAAGCGCATTTCGCTTTACCTTATTATTCCGCCGCTTACGGATTATTATTTTCGAAAGTCCTGCGCGAAGACCGCAAGATCAGAGATTATTTTGAAGAGGTCACGCTTAAAGATAGCCGCGACCAGACAAACTTTGAAAAAGAGGTAATCTTACCTATATATTATTCATCGTTTAGCCAGTCCAGCCTGAAGGCGTTATCCTCAACAGAACTGGAGATTATTTTGACGAAATACCTCCAGACCAATGTTGAAGAAGAAGCTGATCAATTAAAGCTTAGATACCGTTTCTTGGCGGGTTTGGATAAGGAAAAGGCGAAGTCCATCAAAAAATATCTGGCGGATGCGCAGGCAGCTTTGGAAAGCGATAAGGAATTGGAGAAAAACCAGGAAAGGTATGGGGTTTTCCTGAATAACGTTGCCGATATCAGCGGTTACAAAGGGGTAGAAAGGTACATCCTGGCAAATACGCTAAGAGATAGGTATTTCAGAAGCTACAAGGTAATGGCCGGGCTGGTCAACAAATCTAAGGGCAATTTGACAGGGCTGTTTGACATCTTAGGAGTGGATTACAATGAAGAGAACTTCGATTTTGGCCTGTCGATGCAGGCATTAAGGAATATTTTAGAAGCCGACCCGTCTTTAAGAGAAAAGCATCAGGTGGCTATAAGGACGCTAAAGACATATGAATGGTTAAATTATCATGTCGGCCTCCAGGGTAAAATGGATGATTGGTATGCGCCGCATTTTAGGGCGGAGATGATGCAGAGGTATATGCAGGGATTGATTGATTATCCGCAAGAGCTTTTTAATGCGTCAGGAGAGTTAAAAAATAAACTGGAAAAAGAGATATATTTCGGCTCGATAGGCGGTAATTATGTCAAAAAGATTGTTCCTGTTTTGATAATAAGACTTAAAGAAATCTTAAAGGAAGAAGAGCAGATAGCCAAGGGAATGAGGAAAGCCGATGACCGCAAGGCAAAGCAAGAACAGTTGGCGAGAAGCTGGGAAGCTGTCGCGAGATTGGAAGTTTTAAAGGATAAAGACTCCGTTACCTTGAGAGATTTCTATAGCACCTTGGACCCGAAGATGGCAGATAGGGTAAAGATAGAAGTGCTTCCTTATGAAGACCAGGAAAAAGTGGAAATTAACGGCAGGAGCGATGATTTTGGAAGAGGCGATGTTAAACCTAACTGGTTGATAAGGATGAATCTGAAGCTGTTCTTTGACCCGGCTACTAACGGTGTGCTGCTGGAACCGCATCAGTGGAGAGAAGACGTAAAGGGGACTACGCTTTTCCACGAAATTACACATACCTTCTGCGATTATTTTGGTTATCTCGCAGGCATAGAGCGTTTAAAAATCGGTAATGCCGATAACGAAGACGTAATAGATTCAGTTGTGGCAAAAGACAATCTTGGTTCTATGACTCCGTTCGCGCGCAAGAGCTTTCTTGATTTTAGAACGCTAGCAGAAGATATCGATCCCGAGCAGTTACAGAATGTGTATTTAGCAGCGGCAGGTCAGCCAACCGTGAACGAAGATATCCAGCTGCAAGCCGGCCCTGAAGCTGAAGTGGTAATAGAAGCGGATAAGCCTCAAGCCGGTCCTGAAGCAGAAGTGGCAATAGGAGTGGAGAGGCCGCAAGCTAGCTCTGAAGAGGAAGCGGTAGTCGAAATAGCTCAAGGAATGTTAAAAGAAAAAGCCAATAAAGGCTTTTTAGGGCGTCTTCGCGATAAAGTAACAATGAGCCTGCAGCAAAGGCAAGTTGAGAAGCTTATTTCCAAAGGTAAGGCTGCAATAACCAAGAAAGATTATAAAGCTGCCAGGAATATTTATTTGAATGTCGTAAATCTGCAGCCAGAGAACGAGTTAGCTTGGCACCAACTCGGTTTTGCAAGACTGCAGGATGGGGATGAAGAAGGAAGTATACAAGCATATAGAAAGGCGATAGGGGTAATAGAAGAAGCCAATCGTATAGGGAGGTCTACATATATTACATATTACAATCTTGGTTGTGGTTATTATGATGCAGGAGACCACATTTCTGCTTTAGCCGCCCTTGAGAAGTCGCTTGAATATGCGCCGGATGAAAAGAAGCCAGAGATACAGTCAGCAATAAATATAGTACACGAACGCCTTCAGCCTCAAGAACAAGAATATCCGTTGCCACCTACAATGGTGCGAGTAAATGGGTTTAAGATCGCAGTGCAACAAGCTAACAGTCAAGAAGAGCTTGATCAATTGCAAGGTTTATTAGAAAGATTGCCTCAGGAAGCTTTTAAAGACGTAGGCCAGATAATTTTAACTAAAGCTGTTGAAGATATAGCAAGAAATAATGGCGACTTAGCGATTAATCCCAGAGTTATTAATAGGGTAGCTGAATATATAGGTAAAGGTCAAAATGTAGCAGCAAATGAGTTGATTGGTGAATTAGCCAAAAAGCTTACAGGTAGTAGCCCAGCGTCCGCCAGTTCGGCGATGGCACAATTTAACGAACAGAAACAGCTTGAAGTGGTGGCGAATGCGATTAAGGCATTAATCCCGGGCACAGAAATAAAAAAGGTAAGCTCGTCTAATATTCAGAAGTTGGATCTTCAAAGAACAGCAGCTTCTATGGCTGAAGATAAAAACGTAACTTATGTTGCCCATGGGACTAATGGAGCAGGCCTGGAGAGTATCTTAAATGTTGGAGTATTACCTGGAAAGGCACTTGCGGAATTAGGCATTATTCCTTTGAGTGGCGAAAATGGAGGCGAAACAGGGCTTAACCAAGATCTTATTTCTTCAATAGGATTAAACCGCTTTGGGTTAAATTACCTGACAGGCGAGAATGAAGGATACGTCGGCAATGCCATCAACTATGCGGATAAATCTGTTGGGAATGCTATAACTCCTTCTAATATAGATGGAACAATGCATAAAATGCAAGATGCTTTGAAGAGGCTTAAAGCAGAAGATTATACAGAAACATCAATATTGGCTCAAACGATAAGAGCAATTGAGGGCCGCCTGAAGAATCTTACGCAGTTAAAAGAGAGATTTAATCAATTGCAGTTAACCGAAGAAGGCAGGGTTGAGCTTGCTAAGATTGAGAAGCGTGCACAAATACCTATTGTCATTTTAGGAGAAGGCAGTATTCCTAAGCAAGAAAGATATATTAAGGGCGATATACGCGGTGAAGTAGGTGTTGAAAAGATATCTCCGATGATTGTCGCAACGACAGAGGGATATTTGGATACTGTGGCCAAGATTATTAAAGATTCCGGCCGAACCGATGTGGTAGTTTCAACTATGGGTGAGATTAGGGACCTCCAGAGGCTGTATTTGAATCCTAATTTAATTAGTGGCAAAGGAGGCATTGGCCAAGGTCAGGGTGGCGCTTATATAGGTAAGGACGCAGGGTATGGTAATGGGGTTGGTGGAAAAACTGAATTGCCTAAATCTATGAGGCAGCCGGAAAAGATTAAGCCGCAGGAGGCAAAGCCGGTAAGTTCGCCTATGCTCAGAGAGCAGGCCGAAAGAAGCCCTCCGCAAAGCGTTCTGGCGCTGAATAAGATAATAGACGCGCTCAAACGCAAATTACCTCGCAGAGAGTTCCTTAAGACAATAGGCCTCTTTGCACTGGGGATTGCTTTATTCCCGAATACTATTTTAGCAGGAGTTTCTTCTTCGGAAAGCGCTGCTTTGAAAAAGGCGCTTAATGAACTGCTTACTCAAATAAAAGAAGTAAATTTACAGGAAAAGCTGCGTAATGATCCCGCTCTCGTTAAATTCATTGAAACCAACCTGGGTATTACCGTTTCAGAATTAAATAAAGTAAATATCGCAGTGCTCCCGCTGGAGTTGATGCAAGGTTTAGGGGCTTATTTACTTGGAAAGGGAGAGGGCGATTTTGAGCTTGTTGAGTCATTCGCTGTCCCTCCTAAACAAAGCCATAATACCAATATAATAGGGAAAGAGGCGGCGAAGAACGGATTAGACAGCGCATATCTTACTGATTGGACCGCGAAGATACTGAAAAAGATCTTCGGAGGCACAGGCTATGCCATATTGTTCACTGAAGATATGCTTCGCATGGATAATGCTTCTAATCGCTCGTTTATTGTGCATGTTTTAAGGCATTATAAACAATGGAAAGAGGGCAGGTTCATTGTTTCAACCCTTTCTCCGGATAATCTACAAGGCTATTTTGCGGATCCTTTGGAAAAGGAAGCGTATACTGATCAGCTTAGATACTTGAAGTCGCAGGGAAATGATTGGCCGGCAACGGCAAAGATCATTTGGAGTGATAATGTTTCCCTAAGACAAATTGAGAAGAGTGAATTTGGTAAATTCCTGAAAGGCCTATGGGAGAAGAATATAGGGCCTGTCCAGTCTAGCTCACCGGTTAATGATACCGAAAGCCTGCCCGTGCCTGGGCCTATGGCTCCGCCTGTAACGCCTATAAGCGGGGTTAACCCGATTATTGTTGGCTCTATAGTTGGCAATTTAGGAATACAACAGGCAGTTATACATGGAAATTTGGCAATTATGCCAGTACTTGGTTCAAGAGAGATCAAATTAGGTGATATAACGTCACAAATTCCTATAGTGGCTGGTCCAATTTCTGCCCACGGCCCGCCTACTGCTTACACATCGAGCTCTCTCTCAGAGTTTGATGCTCTAAATACGAGAGGCAAATTAGGTTCATTAGTAGTAATAGAATCAAGAAATGTATTAAATGCAGGTGCCCAGAGTGCAACCTCCAGAAATGGAGAAGAAGGGCAGGGTGCAGCAGGTGCGTCCAGTAATATAGGTACAAGGCTTGAAGAAGCCGGAAGAGATTTAGGTGATGTAGTAGCGACCATAAGGGCTATTGAGACTGCTGTTGGTCAAGAAACTACAGAAACCAGTGGTTCTATGAGTGTTGCCTTAAAACCGCTTGAAAAAACAGATGGCGGACGTTTTGTGTCTGGGATCCCCGTCAATTCATCCTCACCAATTTCTGCAGATGATTTACCAAGAATATGGAATAATTTGTGGCGCTTAGTAGCTCAGCAATTATACCGTAAGAGGGAAAAGTCTGACTTTGAGCTGAAGGAATATCATAAAGGAGCATATAGATTATTGAAAGAAAGCGAATTCTTGGAAGATGATGCCTGGATACATGCCGATGGTTTTGCCGCGAGGGCTTTTGTACTTTTGGGGATAACAACGAGAGGCCTTAGAGAATTAGATACAAGCAGAGACAATATTGCTCTTAGTGAGAATTTCCTGAAAGAATTTGCCGCAGATAATATGATTAACGGATTCTTAGAGGCAATGAGTGACGATATTATAGAAGATAAGATTAAGAGAGGGCTGGATGCTTTGACCTTGTTTTTAAAAGTGCAGTCGGAGCTGAAGAGCGCCTTTAAAGAAATAAAGGAAGAAGAGAGTGAAAGGAGAAAATTAGTAGAAAGCTTAATAGATAGTATTAGAAGGGGTGAGTTAGAAGGCGTAAAGGAAGCAATGACAAAATTGGTTGAAGAGGTAGAGGCGCAACGCCAGGCAATAGGAGAAATAAAAGAAGCCATAAAAGAGCAAGGTGAAGCCATAGAAGAACAAGGTGAAACATTAGGAGAACTAAAAGGAGAAGTAGGAGAACTAAAAGGAGAAGTAGGAGAACTAAAAGGAGAAGTAGGAGAACTAAAAGGAGAAGTAGGAGAACTAAAAGGAGAAGTAGGAGAACTAAAGACAAGGTTAGGACAAGAAGCCAGGAAAGTTGAACACTTACAATGGTTTGTTACCAGAGGCGGCGATTATATTACAAAGGAGATGATTGAAGAAAGAGGTAGGCAGTTGTCCCGGGATGCCGGAGAGGACTGGGATTCAATTAGCTATACCGAGAGAGAGGCGTATCGCATTGAAGCAATGAAGCAATTGGTTCGTGAATTTAAGGCTATAGGTAACTGTGCAGTGGGTACTATTTTAGAAGATGAGGGTCAAAAAGAAAAAGTAAACGATCATTTCAGAATATGGCTTAAAAAGTTTAGCGGTTCTTATCTGGTGAGGTTAAGCGACTTTATAAAAGTGGTCAAAGAGGTAACAGGGGTCATTTTGACTGCATTCAGGATTAGCGCGGACACATTAAGGGACCGTGCCGAGTTGATCTCTAACAAGGTATTTATCGTATATAAAACTAAAGGAGGGATTTGGCATCTCTTTAGATTTGAAAGAATTGAGGGAGATTATGTGTATGGCTATTCTGATAACGATAATGGTGAAAGGAGATTACTTAAGGTTCATATTTCAGAGATAACTGACGCATCGGGGAGAGTAACTATAGTTACAGAAAAAGTGATTAAGGACAAGTATTTTGATACAGAAGTTGAGCTAAGTGAAGAAGAGATGGAGGGAATGGAGGTTGGTCAGCTTGGCGGTGGGGCCCAAGGCGGCGGATCAACCGGTGGCGCGCAAGGTGGAGCAGGCGCAGGTTCAACCGGCGGCGGTTCACAGGGCGGCGGCGCAACCGGGGCAACAGGCGCCGGAGACGGCGGCAATTGCGGAGGGTCAAGCCCTCTGGGAGTTATATATAATAACACAGGATTGAATTCCGATAGAGCAGTATCCATTGATGCGGGTAGAGAGATTAATTTTGGTATTCAAAACACGGAAGCACATTATCGCCGTGGTCCGCCTGAAAGCAGCATAGAGTATTCAAAAGCTACCGAAACTTGGATTCTTGAGGATCCTTCTGGAAAAGAAATAGCGGTTGAAGCCACAGGTTTTGAAGACGCCCACGAAAAAGCATTCCCTGAGTTATATTTAGATAGAGTAAATTCAGAGATTGAAATAAGTGAAGGTTCAGGTATATTTGGCTGGTTTAGGCGCCATCCCGTGCTTACGGCATTAATAGGGGTTTCAGTAGCGGCTATTGCTTATGGCGTAAACCCCGCAATAGCAGCGGTAGATGGGGGGATGAACGTAGGAGAATCCAGTTTTAAACAAGATACCACAGGTAAATTAGATAAGATAAGCAAAGAAGCTCGTGATAGCCGTCCTTCTCCTGAAGCGCTGCATTGGGATTTTAAAGCAGATGGCAAGAAATATAAAGCTGTCGGCATGCCTGCCGGTAATAAGACTAAACCAAATCCGGCAACTGATAAGAATGCAGATAGCAATAAATCAGCCTTTAAGCAGCAACCCAAAGAGTTACCCGCACCTAAAGAAATAAAAGCAAAGTTTCCTGCTAAAGATTCAGCCAAAGAAGCAGCAAAGCAAGGGCCGTTAAATAAAGATTCCCTTGTCGGGCCGAAATATGGGCATAAATTCCATAATGAAGAGGGGCACTATGTAGTGGCCACGAAGAACTGGAGGTCGGATAGGCCTGCCGAGAATACGCTTAGCGGCATTGCAGTTGATGCCAAGGCATTAGGCATATACGACTACAAAGCCCTATATCCCGAAGGCGTAGGAAAGCTGGCCAGTGATAATAATATAAAGGATCCCGACCTCATATATCCTCAACAGAAGATTTATGCAGGTAAGCAAAAACTGACTGCGCCAGAAGAAAAAACTAAGCCGGTTGAGCAAAAACCCGTACCTAAAATAGAGAAGAAAGAAGCAGAGCAACCCAAGAAACCAACCGATAGCAAAAAGGAAATCAAGCAATCTGAACAGGTAAAATCTCCTGATGGTCAGAAGGTATCCTGGGCCACTAAGAATATTCGTTATATAAGCCAGTTAACCGGATTCTCCGAGACAGCCGTCACAATCAGCCTTATTGTAATTACAGGGGCGGTTATTGGGTTAGGTATTCTTGGAGTAATCAGGATTATTAAAGCAAGGAAAACAAAGGCAGAAACAGAGGAGGATAAAGGCGATTTGAAGGCTCCTGCAGAAGAAGCGGCAGAGGAAAAATCTCCAGAGGTGCCTAAACCGCTAACTTTCAGGCAAAAAGCCTATGGGGTTATCAACAGCTTAAAAGAGGCGAAGACATTAGATGAGTTGAGAGCAGCGGAAGCAGATATAGAAGCGCTAAGGAAAGAACTCAGGCCATATACATTTTTGAACGCGTTCTCCTTAGGCGGTTATTTAGATAGAAGAGCTTTCGATAAAGTAAGGAAGGCTTTGGAAGGTGCAGCTTGGAGGATAGCGGGTAAAACCGAAGAAGAAGAGCAGAAGGCGGATAACGACGAGGAGAGGAAGACAAAAGTTGAGCAGGCCATAGCCCTTTATAGCAAGATAACTGTATTGAACCCCAATAGCAGGTTAGCTTTATATCGCTTAGGAACAGCATATCTGCGTAATGGCAATTATAAGGAAGCAACCGGAGCATTCTATGCAGCGATAAGGCTTAGTAGGTATATAAGGAAATTGAACTTTTTTAAGAAGGATACCTATCATATATTCCGTGAAAACGGAGAAGCTTTGTGGGCTCTTGGTGAATACGAAGAGGCTAGCGTTAATTTTGAGGATGCTATGGAATGCGCTCCCAAGGCAGCAAGAGGGGCAATTAAGGAAAGGGTATTCTACTTAGAGTTTACGCAGCTTAGAGGGAAGGAAGTAAGATTTATACTTGGTAAGGAAACAGTAACAGGCGTGGTGTTGGATGTGGAAGATTGCGTGTACAATGATAGCGAGGTTGTCCTTTCAGTAGTTCTGAATGTGAATGGCAATGAAGTTTTTTATCCTTTATCTGCCATTGCAGGACAGAATGACTTTATTGTAAAATTAGAAGAGCAGCCTGTTGTGCCGCAGGCGCCAGTTGAGGCTGAAGCAGGGGCGGAGAAACAACTTACGGCAGAGGATTATGTTGTGATAGCCAAAAAACACTTAGAATCAGGGGAATATGATGAGGCAGTCAAGGCCGTAAGAGAAGCCACTAATCTAAGTTCTGATTACGCTGAGGCATACCTTATCCTTTATAAAGTTTATGTTAAACAGGGGAAAGATAATAAGGCCATTAAGGTATGGGAAGTATATGAAAGCTTAATGTTCGAAGAGAGGAATAGCAAGCTTACTCAGTTTAATGAAGATAAGTTTGGGATTGGCATGATTAAATATAATAAAGGTGATAAAGAAGGAGCGATTAATATATTCAAAGATGTTCTCCATGCGATTCCGGAATACATTAACCAGGTTCCGGAAGACATCAGGGACCAAGTAAATCCCCAAACAGCTCCTTCCTCTCCAATTAGTGAAGTGCCTGCATCAGCAAGCAGCATGCCGGTAGGAATTGTAATAGCCACCAGTTCTCCTGTTAACAAGCCGGCCGCTTCATTCTTAAACGCGTTAATAAGATTCCTTGACAAATATCATATTTATTCCAGGGCGCGTGAGCAAATTAAAGTCCATCCGGAAGAAAGAATTATCGGCGAAGTTAATTCACAGGCTCCTCCTATTAGTTTCAACAACGGGTTCGGATCAACCTTGAACGAAGAAGTAATTAAAAATGGAGGAGAAAATGGTAAACCTAACAGAGAGCAAAACATTGAAGATACTGGAATTCATAGAGGAATTAAAGGCTTTAGAGACTCAGTACCTTTTAAGAAGACTAGAGGAGATCAGACAGAGCGGCATACAAGCAATGATTATGGGTTCATAATAAATCAGTTTATTAACACTGGCTTCTTATCTATTGCCACGGGTTTAGTTGCCAATGTTTATGGTAATGAGCTGATAAGGTTAATATCCTTAGGTTTCATCATAAGCTTTAGCTTATTGATCCTGCGCAACATTATGCAGGCTAATGCGCCTAATGAAGATGGCGTAAGTATTCTTGTCCCTTCCTTAGAGAAACAATCCCAGGCAAGAAATATCGTAATCATTCCGGAAAACATTTTAAATTTTAAACCAACCACTAATCTCATCTACCGTGGCAGGTGTGAGATAGTGGTTTTGTTGTCATCGGGGGACGCAGGGCGCCCCCTCCAGGCGATGATCCCCCTGTTGCCCCCGATACAACAAGAAAAAGGAGGTGCATCATGTCCCCTATCAGATTTAACGAATTGGTGTTTGACCACATCGTCGAGTTTAAGAAGGACAACACGGTTTTTGCAGCCGCAAAATATGGCGATGGGCATATCAGGCTCTTCCTTATTAATGAAGCTAACGGCCATGTCTATACTCGCAATGGCCGCGCTGATTCCTGGGAAGAGCTCTCTGGCGCTAATACCAGCGCTGTCATTGGCTGCATTGCTGCTGCACGCAGCAATAACATTCCCGTCTACAGGATTAACGGAACAAGCCAGAGGCCTCAATAATGTTTCATCTGAGGCCTCCTCGGCTTTAACAAAAGAGAGGTCTTTCTTAAGCAGGTTTACAATTGCTATGGTTTTGGGAGGAGCAAAGCTGCTACAGAAAACCTCTATCCGCCTCTTCCTATTGTCCGGAGTATTATTAGGTTTTGGATTTACCTATTGGGCGGCCAACGTTGAGCCTTTGGCACAAAGCTTGGTGGTTAATGGCATAATGCGTACATTGATGTTATTCATTATGCCATTGAGTATTGCTATGTGGGCGTGGGTATTATACCCGTTGATGTACTTCTTATTGGATAAATTTGACCAAAGCCATGGTTTCCCCGAGAGGAAGAGATTAGACCTGGCCAACTTCGCCGGCTGGACGACCCTTATAGGCGGCATATTTGGAGCAAAGACCGGTTTGCTTGGACTGGAGTTTGCGGCAATCTTCTCAATGTCTGTTTTTTATCTGGTTAAACTTCACGAAGGATTGAAGAATAAATCCATTAGCAATGTTTCCAGGTATCTTAAACCGGCAGCTTTCACTTCGATATTTACCGCCGTAACATTCCTGATCGCAAAGATTTTCTACGTACCTTTAAAGCATTCCTCATGGGGCTGGGTATTGACCAACCATATTAATGATTTCTTATCTGTCCCCTTGCTTGTTTTTATGACCCTGTTCTTCTTGAGATTATTGAAGGGATTTGCAAATACGATTTCCGGCACAGGAAGGGTGTCTGATATTTTAAGAGCCCTTCCGTGTGATTTTAACGGCACCGCTGACTTAATATTTATGAACAAAAAAGCTACTCGCTGGGCGACTCTTGCCGGGTTTACCATATTGACAATCATTGAGATATATGGCGTGAATACTGATATATACGATATTTTAGCCTATGCTGTTGGAGGCATATTGGCGTATAAGCTTGGTATTTACAGTCAAAATAAGAATAGTGGGACAAAAGGGAGTTTTGACAATACTGACAGGGCAATAAATTATCATGGCCATAGGCCTTCCAGCCCCATCCAGCGGATAAAGCCTGTATCTGGAGTAGCGTGGCAAAATAATCGGAGGTTTAACTGGTATTCTGAGAAATCTCAAGCAGGAAGAGGCAGGGGCGTAGCTGCGGTTATTGAGAATCCGGTTGATATAGTAGAGATCAGCGCTGAAGGCAGGAAAGCAGGTAAGGTCTCCAGTCCTGTTCAAGATAAAAAGGCACGGATAAACCCTGACAGAAAGATGAAGGCCCAAGAGAAGGATGCGGAAAAGCGCAGGCAAGAGTTTATAGCTCAAATCATTAAAACGATAGTTGAATTTATCGAGATGGGGTATACGTTTCAAGATAAAATGCTTCACGATATACTATTTAGCTCTTTTCTTGTGGGAAACAAATCTAACCTTTTACAGAAACTCAGAAAAAAGCTTGAGGATCATCAACGTAAAAATTCACCTAAATACCTAAGATTCAAAACAACATTAGAAGAAATAGTGCCTGACCTTCAGGCGTTAATTAGCAATGAGGATACTTCCAAGAAACTCAAGGATGAATGTAGGGCTTTACTAAAACTGTTAGAAAAACCATCTTCCGGTAGTCCTCTTGATAGCGGTACAGTGGAAGCTGCTTGTGCCAACCCTATAGTAGAGGCGCTAAAAAGGATATTTGAAAAACAAGGCAAGAAGTTTGAAGGCGCCTGGATACTTGAAATAGGCCCTGGGGTAAAAACAGATTCGATGGATGCATTGCGTAAACTGGGGGCAATAGTTTATGGCGTAGATTCCCGCTTAGCCGAAGACGGTTATCCTATATTTAAAGCCGATATGCTTGATTTCCTCAAGGTTTACCCCGTAAGGTTTGACGCCATTATTTCTATCGGCGCATTTGAATTAGGGCACATTACTGCTACAGGAAAGAGTGTATTTACTGAAATAGATGAAAAGGCGACTTTGCTGGGGGCGCTAAGACAGATGAGCAATGGGGCTCTTAAGGATGGTGGAGTCTTAGTCAGCAAAATATTCTGGCCGGAGAATTGCTTAAGTCAAAGGGAGCCAAAATCAATCGCGAAACTCGGCTTCAATATAGAAACGAATACTGTTAACGGCAATTCTTTATTAATCTTAGAGAAAAATAGTTTGGATGTTAGAAGGGCAGGTTCTCCAATTGGAGCGGTTGTGGTATTAGAGACAAGCTCAAGCCCTGTGAACAACTTGACTGTATATGCCCTTCCTCAATTCCCGGTTAATGATTTAAGAAGAGATAATAATTTAAAGAGAGCCGTTCAGAATATTGTTGACGCTCCTGAAACAGCCGGTTCAGATTATAGCGATAAGAAGCTGTCCACGTTTAGGCAGGTTGTTATTCCGGGTAACCGTATAATAATATACAGATTTTATAAGGATGTAAACGGCACGAAGGTACTTTTGGCCTGGAGCGGCGCGCGCAGCGAAGAGCGTAAAACGCATCTTCAGGACTGGAAAAACAAGCAGGTTGGTGACTGGGCGGTCCGTAGAAATGAAATTCGTTTAGGCGATTATGGCCTATCTGTTCCTGATGCAGGTTTAGAATTTATTAAATATATTCAAGGCGGGAACATCGTAGATGTGGAATTGCCTGATGGACAGTTCAGGTTCGTGATAAAGGGAGATAAAGAAAACAATGAAGTAATGTTAATTTCGGGTAATCCTTTTGAGGTTAGCGGAGAGGGTGTTTATCAGGGAGGAGAAGATGTCTGGCAGGTAAGAAAGTATATCAGCGGCAAGCAAAAAGATATCCTTACCGTGATGCGCGAAGACAATAAGCTGCTCATAGAAGCTTTTTACGGTTTTGACTTTGAATTATGGCAGGAGCCGGTGGTTTCCTCCAGCAGCCCCATTAGCTCAAGGTCCAAATGGGAAGTCATGAATATATATTCCATTATAGCGGAATATTTTGAGGTGATCGCTAGAGAATATAAGAATTATGATGATTTTGTTACTGATTTGACCAAGGAATTACAAAGAATTACTGATATTGATAAGTTAGAAGTAATAGACTTTATTGAGGATTTAAACTTAGGGCCGGCTTATGTTGGGCGTGGGGCAGAACGTATTGATAACCAGAAGGTCCAAGAACTTATAAATACTATTTGTGTAGAGGCTAAACAAAAGACTCTTACCTCTGGCGAGAAAATTGATTTACTTTGGCGCGGAATAAACAGTAAGCTTCCTGCTTTCCAAAAGATCAAACTTAAAGATTTCAAGAAATTTCTTAAGACAGACTTGTTTGAATTGTTGGGGATTAAGCCTGGAGTCAGCGAGGAACGTATAACTGCGGCTGCTGAAAATAAGATCCAGGGTTTAGTGGGCCACTTTGGAACAAAAGGATATGCTGAGCGTATAGAGAAAGAACGTGTTTATCGTATAGTGGAATTTAAGGTGGCAGGAATTATTTTAGCCACTCCTAAACTTTACCGTTTATATTTAGAGGTTTCTCATCGTGGCTCCTCCGGTATCTCCAATACACGCACCTCTTCGCCTATAGATAGAAGGGAATTTTTAAGAAGGGTATTCTTTGGCGGCATGGCTTTAGCTTTGAGCAATTCAAAAGTAGCCAAGGTATTTGCCAGCTTGAACAAAGAGGATGCAAAACAAAAGCTGTTTAATTGGGCAAAAAGCCAGATATACCCCACAGGTTTGATAGCCAGCAGCCTGGGGGATCCGGTTGTTGACGGGTGGGCAATAACTTATGACCAGGGGATTGCCGTGCAGGGCTTGTTGGCAGCAGGGGATGCAATAGGCGCTCAAAACCTCCTTGACTCATCAGCAAAAATCCCATCCAGGCTAGGGGGACAGATTAATGCAGCAAGAGCTTTGGATGCCAGCGGCGTAGAATGGTTTGTGCATACAGGCCCGAATCTGCATTTGGGTATTGCGGCTTTACGGCTTTATAGCAAGAGAAGAGATCAGCAGAATTTAGCCTTAGCTCGCCAAAAAGCTGATTGGGCCATTTCTTTACAGAATAATGATACAAACCATTTTGCCTATGGCGCAGTCCCAATGGGGCCGCATGGAGAACCAGGCAATCCCAAAGATCAGAGGATCAATTGGGATGAAAATGCATTAGGATATTGGCAGATTTATTGCGCTGAACACAATATTGACGCTTACCTATTATTTAGCTGGCTGCATGCTCTGACCAGGGATGCTAAATATCTTGAATCCGCGAACAAAATCGAAGCATTCTTAAAGAAGCTTTATGATAATAACCAACACGCTTTCTACTCCGGTTATGTTGAAGGTTACGGTATAGATACAAGTATACCCACTGATGTGCAGGCATGGGCAATCTCGGCATTTGGAGTTAAAGGAATGGACAGGTTTGAGGAGAATGCCGCTGAAGAGATTATACAAATGGCCGATGCAAGGATTGCTTTAAGGAATGCGAGCGATGAGATCATCGGGTATGACTTCTTAGCCGACCGTAAGGAGTTTATCTCTACGGAATTCTTTACGCATATGGTAGCAGCAAAATATGCTTTAGCAAGGAAGAATCCTTTATATAAAACGCAGGCCGATAATCTATTGGAGAAGCTGCTTAGCTATAGGAACCAGTATGACAATAGCATGGCTTATGCCTATTATCCTGATGGCAGCCCTGCAGAGAGAGTGCCTACCGGGCTTGGTTGGTTTACCCAGGGAGGCAAGAGTTTAATACCGATAGTGTATTTATTATCTGTAGTATGTGGGCAGGACCCGATGGCGATGAAGCTTGCCGTAAATATGGCCCCGATCATCAATTTGTTATTGTCTAAAAGCAATCCAGCAATAAATAATCGTGGCTCTTCTGTTTCCAGCGCCATTGATACCGGCGCGGTGGTGAATACTTTCGTATTAGCGATTGCTGTGACAATAATTCTGGGCGTGCCTCTTTCGCATGTATTCGTAGGATTGGTGGCTTTTGTTCTAGGCGCTATGGCAAGTAAAGTAGCTGATGCCGGATCCAAGGAAGCCAAGGTGATATTCTCAATGATTGTATTTTGTGTGGGGTTGGCAGGAGCCGTATTAGGCATACCATTTGTAACAATGTTTATTAATATGATGGCAGGCTTGATTGTGATGGGGCGAGCGCACAAAATCAATCCGCATGCTGATAACCGTATAGAGAATTCTGTGCAGCAGGGTGAATCTTCAGAGCCAAGGTTGCAGGATAAAAATCATTTGGCAGGCTGCTCCAGCCCGCTTGATACCGGAGCGATGGTGAATACTTATTCTTCAACCATGGATACGGTAAAGAGAATAGCGATTATTGCAACGATCACAGGCAGTATTATTCTGTTTGGCCTTATACCTGCAGTTATCGGATTATATATCGTCGCTCATATAACCTTGAATCGCCTTTTGATTAAGTCAAATAAAGAATTCAAGGAAGCCAGGATACAAAAACCTGTAAAATTAGTTATAAATAAAGAAGGTAGGAGAGAGTTGTCGGCTTTTAAGCGTAATTTTAAGGGGTTAGTGGAGAAGATAGAGAACTATTTAGCCCAAGAGTCTGTTTTAAGGGCAAGGATTGCCAGAATAAAAGAGAGGATTGTTTCTCTGTATAAAGAAGCAAGGTCTTTAAAGAGTATTTTAGATATTGTGAACAAGTCTTTAGAGGAGGAGAAGTTTGGATATCTACGAGATTGGGTTTGCGGAGAAGTAAAGGCAGGAGAGTTAAGCATGGAGGTAGACGGTTGCCAGAGTAAAGAGGAGCTCATGCAAGTTTTAACTAAAGAGCTATCTTTATTAAAACGCAAAATATCCTATTTAAGGCAAAGGGTTAGTCAATTAGAAAATAAGATTGAAGAGTTAGAGCCTATCTCTTCAGAGGAATGGATGGGCTATAATATATTTGAAACTTACTACAAGTGGTTAAAGGCGTATTTAGCCAATAACAAGAAATCCCCAGTTGAACAAGAAAAACAGAGGATGTTGGCAGACATAGTTGTTGATTATTATGCCCGGATTGCGAACAATGAATTACAAGGTAAACAAGTAGATGCAGAAGAACTGCTTGAGAACTTAACTTTGGATATCGAAGCATTGGGTAAGGATTCAAATGAAGTTCAAGATAAGGCCTTGGCCTATATAAAACTCATTATATCAGGCAAGAAAGTGCTTGATATTAAAGAACGCTATAACCGCGGAGAGGCTATTTATGATAGCTATGTACAGGAACACGCTATGTATGTTGAGGCTATGCAAGCATACCAGGGGGCGTCAAGAAAACTTGACCAGATGGTTCCGCCATTGCCCTTACCTAATGTGAGAATGCTTAATTTAGGGTTTGCGGCCTTAGGGTTGGTTGCGATAGCAGGAGTTTTAATGTTTATTACACCGGCACATGGCGCAGGAATTCCTTTCTCGGCAGATAGCGCCGGCATCTATGGATTTGGCGGTAACCAGATAGTTATAGGGGATTTTCCTCAGCAATATGCTTATTCTGACCCCGGGTTAACAGGCGGTATTGGAATCCAGCAATCTACTATGGCCAAACAACTGGCATTAGCGCCTGAACATAACAAGGGCCCGCCTTCATTTGTAAAACAGATTAACAATATAGCCGGAAAAGTTGCTGATTTTATCAGTAATAGCCTTTCTTTTGTAAAACATGCCTCTGGCGCAGAGACAAAAGCACAAACAAAAGGCTTTATAGGTAAGGATCATTATAATGCCGGGGTAGTTTCTTTTAGGAAAAACATGTTCCAGGAAGCCCTTGGTAAATTTAATGAGGCTTTAAAAGATACTAATTTGCCCGAAGGCGCACGTTTTATGATAAAGGGGCATTGGATGAAGGAGACGCAAAAGGCTTTAGATAAAATAAGTCCTACCCAAAAAGTTATAGCTACAAAGAAGATTTCGCCTTCCATCGGATTAAATAATACAAATGAAATTATACCCAGTAAACCTAAGTATTTCCATAAAGGAAAATTCTATAAGATTATGGCAAGGGAGGCTAAGTGTCATAATGTGCCTTTGCCATTGGTGCAGGCGGTTATACGCTGCGAGTCAAACTTCGAGCCGAAAGCAGTTTCACCAAAAGGCGCCGAAGGTCTTACACAGCTTATGCCCGGCACTGCCAATGATATGGGTGTTAAAAATAGTATGGATCCGGCTCAGAATATTAGAGGCGGAGTGAAATATTTAAAAGAGATGTTAAAAAGATTTGACAATGATGTTGAATATGCGGTTGCTGCCTATAATATCGGGCCTAACCGCGCTAAGCGCCTGGGGAGAGAAGCAGCAATAAGTTACTCTAATAGAAAATCCGACAACTATGTGAAAAAGGTAATTTCTGTTTTTCGCCTAATGAAAAACAGGAATAATCCAACCGTTAAGGATATTTCTTTAAAACAGACGCCAAATTTTGTAGATAGTATCGCCCGCGGCATAAGCAATCTTTTTTCTATCTCTACTGCTGACGCAAAAGACCTGCTTGATAACCAGAGAGATTTTCTGAGGAAAGAATTGCCGGCACCCGATGAAAAGACGATAAAGGAACTCAGCCAGTGGTTAGACGCGCATACCCGTACGGAAACAAGCCTGGTTGACAGCCATGTCGGAGACCCGCGGCTCAAAGGTTGGGATGTCGTATATGACGATGCGATGAAGACCATGGCAAATATTCTGCTGAAGAAGTTTGAGCTGGTTAACAGGTCTTTTAAATATTTTACCAGCCATACAGGTATCTGGAAATACGGTGGAATCATTAATATTGTGGATGCCTCTGATGCAAGGGGGGCAGGCAAAGGCATTGAGTGGGTAGTGCATGTCGGCCCTAACGCTTTCTGGGGCATAACCGGAATTCAGGCATATTTAAACACCGGTAAAGAGCATTTCCTGGAGTTTGCTAAAGGAAGGGCAGATTGGATTATTTCTTTACAGAACAAGAACAAGGGCGATTTTAATTATGGCGGCGTGCGTATGGGGCCAAAGGGGAGAAATCCTGTTGAGCAAAGAGCAGGCTTTGATCCCAAAGCCCCAAGTTTTTATGAACTGTATTGCGCCGAGCATAACGTAGACAGTTACGCTTTATTCAATATGCTTTACCAGGTAACTAAAGAAGAAAAGTACAGGTTAGCTGCCGAGCTCGTGTTCGGATGGCTTGGAAAGGTATACGATAAATCAGCGCATGCTTTAAGATGGGGCACGACAGAGGTTGCTTTTGTTGACGGTGACAGAGGGGTCTCGGTTGAAGCCGGAATAGTCCCGTGGTATCCGTTAGATGCAAATGCCTGGGGAATTTCGGTATTCGGCAAGAAAAAGATGGATGCTTTTGAGCCGGGAGCTGCAGATAAAACTTACCAGTTTATTGTTGATAATTACAAGGTGGATATTGAATTCAGCCATCCGGAAGGCGGAAACGTAAGTGTGACATTATTTGATTATGTTACTCATTCTGACCGCAAGCAGTTAACAAACTATGTACATACTAAACCGGATAAGAAAGCAACTATAGGGAAAGGCCGGGAGCCGTTAGGAAGCCCTGAATGGTCTAATGAGGTTGCCAATGCCGCTTTACGCTTGTTTGTAGATAGCTTCCAGGAGATGGACCTGGAAAAGTCGCTTTATTATAAGAACGAGCATGGCAATATATTGAAAGAGATTGATAAAGCGCAAATTAAGACTCAAGGCGGCCTTGCTTATCCTTATGCCATAGGCCAAAATAGAGTTAAAGGTTTGCAAGAGGCATTATCAGAAGGGGTGCTTAAGAGTCTACCTGTTGCGGAAAAGAAGCAGATAAAAGCAAGAAGCGGAGACGGGCATGACCGGCCAGTCGGATATGGCTGGAATACCCCATGGAAAGCAGAGAATGGCGAATTTAATCTAAGCAGCATCGGCACATCATATAGGATAATGACACAGTTGTCAGCAGACCCGATGATTGCCGGCTTTGGGCCTCTATCCTATAGGCTTAAAGTTGAAGCTGGACAACTTGCCAAGCCGCTTACGGAAAAAGATAAGATAGAAAAGGCATTAGATCCCAAGAAGATTATGACCGAGGCAGAGGATTATGTGATCAAGGCCTGGTATAGATATCAGGGTGGGCAGTGGAATGAGGTAATACAAATCCTTGAGGGTATGTTTAAGCAGCATCCTGATTGGGTAGAGATTGCCAAAAAACAGCAGAAAGAAGCGGCTAAAGAAGGCAGGTACCCGCAGGCAAGCACTGAAGCAGAGCTTACTCCTATATTCGGGAAATATTGGGCATTATATCATTTAGGCACGGCACACTGGCAGTTGATGGTTGCTTATTACCATATAGGTAATAAAGCGAAAGCATTAGAGCATGCCAAGGAGATAGTTAATAATTATTCCTGGGCGCAGTGCTGGGATCCAAAAGGCTGGATGTGGCAGATGAAGAACTCTATGCGGGCAGAGTATCCTGACTTATACAAAGCTGTTACAAAGGGAATCAACGCAGAGCCAGCAAAGGTTCAGCCTCAGGTACCAGCGCCTCAAGAAGTAATGCCTCCTGTTGTCCATACGCCTAAACAGCCAATAACAAAACAAGAGAGCGTCGTAACGGGAGAAAATATCCTTACAAAAGGCCAATATGGGGAATATACCGGCCCGCAATGGCAAGCAAGAGCAGTTTGGTATGATTTTGAGCCGGCGATTAATTTGGTACAAGGACAAAAGCTGCGCATTAAATATAACCTTTCCGGGCCTGAGAATATGAAGATAGGGGTGCAATTCCTCGGTGAAAATGCAAATGAGAATAGTTTCCCCGGGGCCAATTTAGTAGTGGTACCCGATGTTATGGGTAAGGATAATATTGTAGTTACAGTGCCAACTTCCGGTAAATTCAGGCGCATAGCCTTCCAGATCGGGCCTAAGGCTTGGCATGTGAAATTAGGCGGTTCGCTTAACGCGATGTTAAAAATATCTTCAATGGAATTAATAGAGAAACCCGGACACAGCACCAACCATTTTAACAAATCTCCTCCTAAGATAGCCAGTGTATTCTTCGGTTTGTTCCTTCAAGTCAGTTCGTTATTTGAGCCCTATTTAGTTAAACCCGCAACATTCTACGAACATAATCACGCCGCCATAAAAACAGCGATATTCAGCCCATCGGTTGCCCATGCTGCCGAACCAGGCAATCTCCTGATTGTCAAGCAGGAATTAAACGATGCCGTTAATAAACTTACTGCTCAGTTTAAGGCTAAGAATGAAACCATCAACCCGGAACTATTAAAACAGGTAAAGCAGTACATAATGGCTAAGCATGGTTTGGCTGTTTATCCGGATAACAAAGCGGATATAGAAAGATTATTAAGTGAAGAGCCGGCTAAAGTAGCTCAGCCGCAACCGGCAGTAACTGCAGAAACAACAAAACAAGAATTTATAAAAACAGTCGAAGCATACACTAAGGAACTTAAAAATAATCCAGGCGAATTAACTGAGAAGAAAACTCGTTTATCCGAATTAATAAGATTGGGCCAGCAAAAGGGATTTAGCTTAGAGCAAATTACAGAGATAACCAAGCCGCTCAGGGAAGAAATTGCCGCTGCAGAAAAGGCATTGCAGAAACCAGCCGCTCCAACTCAACCCGAAGCGCCTGCGGTAAAAGCTCCTGCAGTACAGCCGGCCCCGGAAGCGCCTGTCGCGCCTAAGGTAGAAGCTGGCGTTGCGCAGGAAAAGACCATAGACCTTGATACCAACACAGTAAACATCAGTCAAATTATAAAGCAAGGTTCAGAAGTTAAGTCGTTTAAAGAAGTAAAAGATGGACTTTATAATGTAGTCTTTACGGGGATGCCCGAAAATACTAAGAAAGGCAGGAAGGGCTACGTTTACGTTGATGTTAAATATAATGCAAAGCAAATTACGTCGTATACAATTCAATACGGTGGGAAAATTCGCTTAGATAATTTCTATAATAATTTAGTTTTTGTTTACGACAATGGCAATAAATTATATACCGCAGGAAATGGCGATGCTATTTTCCTTACCGCGGAGCAGGCAGAGCGCCTTGAGCAAAAAACATGGGTATCAAGGCAGAAAAACCTGCAACAAACAAAAGGTTATATCATAGCAAATGGCGCTCATCCCATTAATCAGTCCACCATAAACCGCCTCTTACTAGCGTATGCGAAAGATAAAAATTATGACTGTGTCACATCGTATTGGGGATTCGGCGATGAACAGACATATTATGTGAAAACTCTTAAAAATAAAGAAAAAGCTAAATTGTTCAGGGCAACCGCAGGTACCGTTGATGCTTATTATAACGGAATCGGGCTGGTGATAGCCGTCGATACAGAAAATATGCTTGCATTTTATCCTGTGTTCGAGGGTTCTTTGCAGAAGACAGGTGGTAATATGTTGAATATTATTACTGGAGAAGTTACTTTGGGGCAGGAAGCTAAGGCAGTAAAGCCGGAAGCGTCAAAGCCTGAGTCTGCGGTACAACCAAGAGAACCGGCAGTTACTTTAGAAATGGAAAAGCAGGAATTGCTAAAGCAGGCCGGTATGTATATCGCAGAACTTAAGAAGGATTCAAACACATTACCCCAGATAAAAACGAAGTTAACTAAGCTGATAGCATTGGGCCAGCAAAAGGGATTTAGCTTAGAGCAAATTACAGAGATAACCAAGCCGCTCAGGGAAGAAATTGCCGCTGCAGAAAAGGCATTGCAGAAACCAGCCGCTCCAACTCAACCCGAAGCGCCTGCGGTAAAAGCCCCTGCAGTACAGCCGGCCCCCGAAGCGCCTGTGGTAAAACCCGGAGAAACAACTAAGCCAGAAGCTCCCGCAGTAAAGCCGACGGAAGCCGTAAAAACAAAGCCTCTATCTCAGGCAAAACCAGCACTT
The DNA here is from genome assembly GCA_028716965.1 of Candidatus Omnitrophota bacterium. Classification (GTDB taxonomy): domain Bacteria; phylum Omnitrophota; class Gorgyraeia; order Gygaellales; family Profunditerraquicolaceae; genus UBA6249. Next base: position 145,217 of record JAQUOV010000003.1, on the reverse strand, counting down.
CCTGTTAAAGTCATAGGGTATAAAGAATCAGCAGCGCATATGTTGTTAAAAATAGGCATGGCTAATAAAGAAATTGTATATGTACAGGGGGAATTGAGAGTTTTCTTTAATTCCGGAGAGTTTACCGATACACAGAAACAGGATCTCAGTAAGATTCTTAAGAAGATGTTTCCAGGCGAGTCTGATAAGGCAATAGGGGCCCGCTTAGAAGATATCGTAACCAGGCTGAAGACAGGAAAGTTTATTGACAAAATGTTCGGATGGAGAACAAAGGCAGTTGTAATGTTGTTCCAGAAAGCAAAAGAGCTTAAGAAGGTTGATGGTATTGTGGGTAAAGAAACATGGGGTGCTTTAGGCGTGATAGCACAGCCACAAGAAGAAGCTGATAATCCAGCCCCGGCTAAAGCGGAGCCTGTGGAACAGAAGGGAAAGAATCCTGTTCAGCCGGAGCCAAAAGCAGGGCCTTCAAAAAAGAAAACGGTGGTTGCCAGCAAAGCAGAACCTGCTCCTGTGCAGCCTGAAAAGATAGTTACGCCAAAGAAAGAGATCCAACCTGTACAGAGCCGTGCTCCTCCTAAAACTAAAGCCGCTAAACCTATCAAACAAATCCAATCGTCAGTTAAGAAAACAAGGCCATCGGCCGGCCAGTTAAGTAGAACCTACCAAAAGGCCCGAGAGCAATTACCTCTAATCCATGAACATAAAGAGAATATAGAACGTGATGTTAAGAAAGGGAAGAGATTAAGCAAGATGGTTGGCCTTCCAGAATTAGGGGTTTTATTGGATAAGGATAACCAGCGTGTTTACCTAAGATTAGGCAAGTATCCGGACGTAGGAGTGGTTTCCAATGAAGTATTGGAGCAGTTAGTTACTTCCGGTAAATGGAACCTGTCTGCTCCTGAAGGCCGCGTATTCGTATATGACCCTGCTTCAGCAAAAGTATATTTGTCCAGGATAGAGCAGCTTAATGAGGATTTCCTGAAGGCACGCGGGTTTGAGTTGCATAGGTTTAATGTAAAAGGCAAAGAGCTTACGGTAATTGTGCCTGAAAGCAAGAGAGAAGGATTTTTCAGCATATTAAGGCGTAATCCTAACGATTATAACAAAGCGATGCGCTCCGGCGGAATGGTAGTTTCAAAGACGCTGCCCTGGAGGCAATATGATGGTTTATTCAGCGATGGATATTATAACGGCAGGTTAAAGGATTTATTCGGCCCGCATCTCCAGGGTGATATTGATTGGCAGCCAGTCTTTGTTGATGGAAAAGGAAAAGTAATCATAGATATCAGGCATTTGCAGGCATTAGACAGGGTAGTATATGTGGATGTTAGTGTAAAACCTGCGCAGTTGCTCAATAAATTCCAGATTACAGGCAGGGCCTTTGGTACCTTTGATCAGTATATAATTCCTGAAGGGAAAAGGGCGCTTTACTACAGCAATGTTAAGCAGGTGGAAAAAGATTGTTTAAAGGTTTTTGCTTTAGAAAAGAGCGCACAAGTACAGAAAGACTGGGGGATGGAGATTGCCCAGAACAGGGCTTTTGTCATGGAATTGAAAATTGTAGGCAGTATTGCCAGCATTATCCGCCTGAATGAAAGAGGAGTATTTGAGGCGCTTAAGGTCTACACCAATTACCAGGAAGTTTACAATGATTATATAAACGGCAAGCTCTCCAGGCTGCTGGAGAAACAGGATACCTTTGTTGTTTATGGCGCAGGATTCTTAGAATTAAAAGAGAGCTTCTGGGTTAAATATAAGAATATCCTGCACTTCATTGGGCAGGTTCTTAAGGGCGCAGGCAAGAAGACCTCTTTGCTTCCGGAAGGATATATGATCCTTGCTCCTCTTACTGCCGGCGAAAGCGCATACCTGGTACCTGTAAGAGTAGAAACCAAAGGCGATGATGATACGGTAATGAAACTTGATTACGCCAGGGCCAGGGCAGTTAAATTTAACAAACAAAAGATTATGCTTAATATCTCCTCTGTAGAGGAGAACTTGGCTGTAAGGTTCGGATCAGAAGAGGCCATAAACAGTAATTTCATTGCCAATAAATTTTACGCCCTGGCTTTTGATACCAGGACCAGCAGGTGGAAGGTCTCACGCGTATATAAAGATGAAGATGAATTTTATGCAGACAGCAAGAACTTTAAATTCAGGGTATTAAACCTTATAGAAAAGAAGGCGGAGTGGTTGAATTACAACAGATTCTCTATTGACCCAGCAGCTCCAGTCTTGGAAATCAGGGATACAAGGGGTAATCTGGTCTGGCCCCATACACTTTCAACCGCCGAATATCTGTATAGGAAGTCCAAAAAGAATGTAGAGGCAAATCTTGAGAACCAGAAGACTGCCACCCGCGGCGCAGTAATGGATCTGGCGATCAGGACTTTCCTTACTGAAGGCATTAATCCGATTAATATCCAGATTTTGCTTAACTCCATTAAGTATTATTCAATATTAAGCGGCTGGGGCGGTACAGACGTTGATTTGAGCTTTATACCTAAACCCGTTCATGACCTGTTTGGTTATCTATTCCCTCATTGGCTTACCGCTAAGGCAGCCGGAAAAGGCAATGGCAGAGGGAAATTTGACATAGCTGACTGGGCAAAGGCAACGGTTGCCGGGCCAAAGGTGCCTCAAGACGCCAAAGGTAAAATAGTATCCACGGACAGAGGTTATAATGTGGAGGCTATGCCAGAAGGATTGAGCCTGCCGAAACATTTAAAGCTTGCTAAAGACCCTTGGGGAGGGTTGAACTGGCTATGGAATGAAATAGTGGTGAACCCGCTTAAGTTCTTCACGGGATTCTTGGGGACAGGCAATCCTACCCGCACAGAGAAATTCTATTATAAAGACGCAAACGGCAACAGAATGTTTATCCCGGGTATATATCTTGCCGTAAGAGGGCTTGAGGCTTCGGCGATCAATTATGAACATAGCATCAGGAGTTACCAGAATATTGATAAGACTATAGTAAGGGCCTGGTGGATTGATAAGAAAACCGGCAAGCTGCATATAGAGATAGGTTTTGGCAGGCAGGAACGCGATAATGCCTGGAAGCTTGCGGTAAAGGCAAAGGCCGCAATTGAGCAGGGGCAGTTTAAATTTACCGATAAAGAAGGGAATGTGCATTATGTAGTGATTGAGACCGGCGTGGATGAGGCTTTTGAGGTAGCAAGGAATTTAATCCAGGCATTTAATAATGCTAAGCTTATGAAAGATGTAATTAAACGCGGCGGGTTCCTGAAGATACCCTATGAAGAAGGTAAATTCTATTCGTTAGGCGAAACAGCCAAGGGTTTTGAGATTGCCGCTAACGTTAACCAATTGGCCAAATTTAAGCAGCTTAGGAACCAATTGTTAGACGCAAAAGACAGCCTGGATGCAATAAACGGTTATTTGAAATTCTACAGGTTTACAAAACCCGGTGAAAAAGTTACCTGGGAGCAGGCAATAAGAATATTAGGAAGGTATGATGAAGACAGGAATGTCAAGGAACTTAGGCAGTACATGTTGCAGAACCCCGACACTTCAGAGCTTAACGCCAAACTGCTGTGGCTTATTTATCAGGCGCCTTATAAATTTGATTGGGTAGTTTATTCTCAAGCCGAGAACAATACTTATAAGTTCGTATTTAATCCTGAAGAGCAGTCGGAGATCGAGCGCCTTGCCCATCAGGAAGAAAACCTGCAGCGCGCCTTAAAGAATTTAACCAGGGGTATTAGTAACTTACGCAACGGCTCGCCTTATCCTTATATTGATTTCATGAATGCCATAATCAGCGAGAAATACGCGGTTATGAACCTTACCGGGAATGAAGGAGCCGGTAAAGCAGTCTACAAAGTATTGATTTTTGCCAATGCTATAACAGGAGAACGTTTTGAGGCATTCTTTGACGTAGAAGGCTATATGGTTAAAACCTTCTCTCCTAAGACAAAAGAAACTACTATTTACAGGTTTGATAAAACATTAGGCAAGGAGGTTCCGGTAGCAGCTTATTCCGGAAAAAGAGAGGTTGCCACGTTTAAGGCCAGCGGCAATAAAGATTCCTACCGGATACAGCGTATTAATAAGGTTATAAAGAACAATGAAAGGTCGGTTACAACATCTTACAGGTCGGATGATTTGGCTACGCGCAAGGTCACAGCGCTTAAGGACGGCAACACTGTTACGGAAATATTCATTAGGGACAGCCATAATGTAATACGTTTTGTAATAGCCTATAATAACGGCGCATTCCTTAAGATTTCCCGTTTTGAAAGCCAGGATAAGAATGGCGATACCAGGTTTGAAGTTGTAGAAAACAAGGATTTAGTATCAGTTCCGGAAGCATTGAAACATATGAAAAACTTGAATTATAAGGCCGCGGAGAAAGTTTTTGAGAGTTTAGAATATAAGAACGCAAAGAGTTCAGTCCATGAGAGTTATGATGCGGCAAATGAAGGAAGGGTAATTAAGAGGATTATTAAAGCTGAAAAAATAAGAGAATTACATTTTATGTATGATGGCGCAAGCAAGTTACCTTCCAGGGTCTTCACAGAAGAAAAGATAAATGGGGATGAGTTTAATATAACGCGGCATGCCTCAGTGATAGAAGGCGGCAGGGAAACAGCATTTATGCCTGAGTTCCTGTTAAGGCAGGGTTTAAATAAGGAAGAAATAGAGAAAATATACGCGCAGCTAAAGAGCGGAGCAAAAGTTAACTTGCCTTTAATTGCGGAGATCATCTTGCGTAATAGCTTGGGATGGGAATTAGAGAAAATATTAGGCGAGTCCACCCAGTATTTTGTATATGACAATGCGGGTAATGTAAAGGCCGGGGTTAATTTCAATAACAGGTCAAATAAAATTACCGCATTAAGTTTCGTAGATGAGAAAAAGCAGATTCACTATCTGGATTTGAATACACTTGATTACGCTACCGGTGAAGCTATCCGTAAGGAGCTCTCAGGATTGGCAGCCCTTATAAAGAAAAGCAACCATATGTCTGCAAAAGGCCTCAAACTGGATAAGTTAACTAAAGTTATCAATGATCATCCGCATAAGATTATGACAGTCAATTCATTCGGAGATACAACAAGAGAGGATTATAGCACTTCCACGCGCCAGACTTTCTACAGGATGAATGAAAGTTACGAATACAGGCTTGGTTTCACAGTCAAAGACGGAAAACTGCTGGATTTAAGCTTTAACCCTGATAAAAACCGGCCCTGGATTATCTGGAAGCTGGATGCTAAATACTTAACGGATGAGCAGAAGGCTTGGGTAATAGGACTGAAGAATGAGCAATGCTGTAGCCAGGATACCATTGACTATTTAGGCAGGTTATTTGATTCTCTGAAGAATAAGGTGCGTATTAACTTCTTTGACATCCATCACCATGAGGCATTTTACATCGAAAAAGGAGAGGTGCATCTGAATGTAAGGGGTGATGCGGGGCAGGTTTTATATACCTTGACTTATAAATTGAATACGCCTCCTGACATAGTAGAGGCATTGAATGAATTGTTTAAGGATTCTGCCGATAGCCATGCATTGGCCCAGGCGATGAACAATACTGATTGGCTTAAACCATTAAACTATGCCTTGCCAAGGAAGACGGTAATTACTCCCGAGTGCACGGCAGTGCGCCTGATACAAATCTATGACTGGAAAGGGCAGGATTTTGTTAAAACACCCGGAGAATTGATACGTACCTTTGGGATTAATGAGTTTGGCGAAGAGGTATTAAGAGTCTATGGTATTAAAGCAGAGGTATCTTCCGAGGAAAAGTCATCTATATTAACAGATGATCTGCGCAGCCGCCTGCAATTATCAGGTAATGAGCCAACCAATAAAATCTATCAATGGAACCCGGCAGAGCTTGATTTTGTCAGGCCTTACGTATTGACGGATTATGCGGTGACAATATTAAAAGATGCTGTTTTGGATGGCACTCAGATTGAAGAGAGCCTTATTGCTTTGATAGATAGCGGCACAAATGAGATAACCAGGATATTTGCCGTCCGCACGGATACAGGTAAGGATGCCTGGGGTGCGGATCTGGTAAAAGATTCAAAAACCGGAGCCATCTCCTATCGGTTGCCATATTTTACCTCCTTACAGATTAAAGACGGCAGGGAAATTCTTAACGGGAAAACTTATGAATTCGATTCATATGATTCTCTCTTGAAAGCAATGAGAAGCAACAGCGTGCCCCAGAAGGGAAAAGACACGGGAATTTCAATAGAGGTTATTGATGTTACCTATGATAATAGGCCTGCTAAGGCAATTATTTTAATAAAAGGAGACAACGGGAAGGTAGAGATCGTATCCACCACTGAAACCGAAAAGGGCAACCAGTTTAAAGGAAAAATACTTAGCGAAGCTACCTTCTCCCTTAAGGCTGATAAAGCGGCAATAGCATACAAAGGGAAGGTGCTTAAGTTTGAGAATGCCCAGGAGCTTCTTGCGGCAATAAGGACAGAAGATTTCTCTAAAGCCGAGGATAGCGGTATTAAAATAGAGACCACCCTTACCGCTACCGGAGACGCCAAGATAATAGTTTTAAGCAAGGGAGATGAGGCAAAAATAGAGATTGTGTCTACAAGAGAAGTTCAAGAGGACAATGTATTTAAAGGGAAAATATTAGACGAATCCGTACTTTCTGTAAAAAATGGTAAGCCGCAGGTAATTCATAATGGGAAAATACTGGCATTTCCTACTATTCACGACCTTGTTGAGGGTGTGAAGCTGCAGGATTACTCTAAAGCAAAAGACACGGGTATCCAGGTAGTTACATTTGAGGCAACCTATGCAGGCAAGAAAGCCGTAGCGGTTGTCCTTGTCAAAGGTAAGGAAGGCAAGATTGAGGTTGTTTCTAGAGCCCCGAAAGACCTCCAGGAAGGCAAGGAATTTACTGGCAAGGTTTTAACTATGTCTTATTTTAACATTGACGGCGGGAAAGTTACCATTGCAGATGAGAAGGGGCAGATAAGAGAGTTTGAATCTCTTGATACCCTTATAGCGGCCCTTAAAAAAGGAGATTTGACTACGGGTAAAATTACTCCCATGACTTTACAGCGGTTTACAGGTGTTTATAGAGGAGAACAAGTGGCCGCGGTTGTATTAAAACATATTTCTCAAGATAAAACAGGTAAGGAGATTACTGAATATCAGGTAGAGTTAATCAGCCGTGCGGCGGATGAAAAAGATAAGGAGATATCTTTGAGAGGTAAGGCGCTTTATGCCTCAAGGTTCAGGACGGAAAGAAAGCCGCAAGAACAACAGGCACAGATAGTTCGCCTTGAGGATAGGCCTGTTTTGGTAAAAGATGACGGCAGGATCATTGCCTTCAATTCAGTTGATGAATTCCTGAATGCCCTGCAGACAGGGGATATATCCAAGGGCCATGAGACGGGGGTAAGCTTAAAGGCTTATGACATAGTGCGCAAGCGTGGCGAACAGGAAGAGCGGATCAAGGCAGTATTGTTACGCAGGCCGGTGATGGGTAAAGACGGTATAGAGCGGATAGAATATAAAGCAGAGGTTATCTCTCCGACCGAGGTAGAGCCGGGTTGGTTCTTCAAAGGCAAGATAGTATATACCTCGGTGTTTGGTACACAGAAGAAACCCGGGGAGCAGGAACAGGTAGTAAAAGAAGAAGACAGGCCTACTTTAGTTACAGATGACGGCAGGATCATTGCCTTCAATTCAGTTGATGAATTCCTGAATGCCCTGCAGACAGGGGATATATCCAAGGGCCATGAAACCGGCGTAACGATGCAGATAGTTGATAGCAAATATAAAGGCGAGGCTGTTAAGGCGGTAGTTTTACGTTATGGTAAGCAGGTCAAAGTAGAATTCATTTCTACCACCGAACGCGAAC
>JAQUOV010000003.1:0-137247 GCA_028716965.1 Candidatus Omnitrophota bacterium | reverse complement strand
AAGCTCTTCAAAGGTAAAGTTATCTACACCTCAACCTTTACCGAAGGTGATGAGAAGCCTACCGTGGTAAGAGAAGATGGCATGATTATAGAGTTTAATGATCTAGAGGCCCTGCTCAAGGCAATTGCTTCAGGCGATTATTCAAGCGGCCATGAAACCGGCGTAACGATGCAGATAGTTGATAGCAAATATAAAGGCGAGGCTGTTAAGGCGGTAGTTTTACGTTATGGTAAGCAGGTCAAAGTAGAATTCATTTCTACCACCGAACGCGAACCAGGAAAGCTCTTCAAAGGTAAAGTTATCTACACCTCAACCTTTACCGAAGGTGATGAGAAGCCTACCGTGGTAAGAGAAGATGGCATGATTATAGAGTTTAATGATCTAGAGGCCCTGCTCAAGGCAATTGAAACCAATAATTATTCTTCGGGTAAAGAGACCAAGGTAATGATGCAATTGCACGATGGTGCTTACAAAAATGAACCGGTAAAAGTTATAGTATTGGTTAACAAAGTCACCGGTGAAGGTAAGTTGGAGATAATATCCAGAAGGGAAAGAGAGCCCGGCAAATTATTCAAGGGCAAGGTAATCGCGACCTCTTTATTTGATAACCCGAATAAGGAGATCACCATCATAGATGATTCTTCGAAAGACAAAGAAGGTTTTTATCTGATTAAAGGATTTCCGAATGTTAACGAGTTGATCAAAGCCCTTGAGGCCGGGAAACTTTCCGAAGCCAGAAATATAGACATAAAGGCAAAAATATTGGAAGGCGTAAAATATGGAAAGAACGAAGAACCGGTTAAGGTATTAGTATTAATCCGGGAAGATAAAGGAAAGATGCTTGAGGGTAAGGTAGCGATCATTTCTACCACCGAACGCGAACCGGGAACTTTATTTAAAGGAAAATCATTGGCTACGTCTTTATTTACGAACACTGCTAAAGAATTCACCATTGCCGACCAGCAGGGTGTTGTCAGAGGGTTTGCTAAACTGGATGATTTGATTGGCGCGGTGCAACAGAACAAGATATCAGAAGGCAGGGATACCGGTATTAAGATGAGAGTTTCTTACGGTTTCTTCAATAAGCAACCTGCAAGAATAATAATACTTGAAAACGGCGAAGTAAGGAAAATAGAGGTTACCTCTACTACTGAAATAGAGCCGCAGCTCAAATTTAAAGGGCTGATATTAACCAGCGCTTTATTTAGGGTAGGCAAGGAAAAGCCTGCCATCGTAGATGAAGCAGGCGTAGTGAGAGAATTTAATTCTGAACAGGCTTTATTAGAAGCATTAGAAAAAGGAGAGTTGTCAAAAGGCATAGATACAGGTATTGTCTTGAGGAGTTTCTTTGATACTTACAAAGGAGAAACAGTAAAAGCGGTTGTCTTACAGAGAGGGTCTGAAGGAAAAATAGAAATAGTCTCCTTCACAGAGACAGAAGAAGGCAATGCTTTGAAGGGAAAAGTAAGGGCGGAAGTCAGCTTCTCTTACTTTAAAGGCATGCCTTCTGTTGTGGACGAGGCCTCCGATGATAAAGGAATGAAGGTAATAAGAAGTTTTGAAGATGTGGATGCTTTATTTAAGGCCCTAAGAGACGGGAAACTTTCAGAAGGAACCGATACCGGTAGAAGGGCAAAATTTGAAGATGTAGCCTTTGGGGGAAGAAAAGCAAAATTAATGACCATACAGATTGCGCCAGATAGGTTCATCTATAAAGTGATTTTGGAGAAGGATAATCATAACGAAGGTATGGTGTTATCTTTGTACCCCAGGCCGGAAAAAGGATATACAGGATTAGCCATAGTTGGTGACACCTTCCAGCAGAGAAGGCCAATGTTCTATTATAAGTTGGAAAAAGGAGCAGTTTCCTTGATCGGCAAGGATGATAATCCGGCGGATATTAAAGGATGCACAAATGTCCTAAGATGGTCAATAGCTACCTCTGATAAAATCCAGGGATTAGATTTGCAGATTTTTGAAGAACAGGATACTAATGGTAAAATTCTTATTGCGCGCGGCGTAGATACAGAAGGAGTCGAGCGGGCAGTTATCTCTAAACTTCCTGAAGGCGCCTATTTGCTAGAGCTTATTAATTATGAGAATGGAAATGAAATTGCACGCACTGTTTTCAAAGCTATTAAGAATGAACGGAATGAATATGTGCGATCTGTGGCTGACGAAATCTCCAGGCTGACCGTTTTTCCAGTAGAGAAGCAGAAAGCGAAATTAGAAGAGTTTAATATCTTTCTGGCCCTCAATATCGAACAATATTCGTTAAAACTCAGCAAGCCTATGAAAACATATGGGGAAGCTTTAACCAATGTATTCGGAGACAGTTGGCAATCTCGTATATATGCCGGAATGCTTAGCAAGAAATATAACGGTAGCTATACAGTATATAGAATCAAAGGCGATCCTTTTGCTAGGGTCATTGCGCAGGTTAATCCCAATGCGACATGGCATCTGAATCTGGAATGGGATAGCCAAGGCCAGCCTACAAAATCAATCATGGTTTGGAGACAGGAAGTACATAACCCCGGAGTGCGCTTGAACATTATGTCAACATCCGATTCGGATAAGGCCAACCTATTGCAGTTACTAGAGAATGACAGAGGGGCATTAAAAAGAGCCGAGAAATTATTTGTCGAAGCGCAAAATAAAGTTAGTAATTATTATAACGCAAAGATACCTAAGATAGGCTTAAGCGAGTATTTATCGGCTCTCGGCGTTAGTGAAGAAACTCCTTTAGTTAAGGTTGTTGTGACTTCCTACAGCAGAGTAGGAACAATAGAATCGGCAGAGCAGAAAGCGTTAAGTTATAGCCATAAAGTTGAAAAGACCGCGGAATTATATCTTATCCCTGGAGATCCTGAAGGGAGAATTCTCATAGAAAAAAGACCGACCGTCTTTGGCTACATTTTAATTATCAATATGTGGAATTGGCAAGAAGCTACCACGGCTCCTTTTGGTATATTACCGGGGGGGATTTCGCTGCGCTTTATCAAGGGGGAAGGAATTTTGAATAAAATCGTGGCAATGGCAGAAGAAGTTAAGTTGTTTGATAAAAAGATGCATGAAGATGTCGTTATTAGGCAGGCGGCAGAAGGATACGCATATAAGATAATTAACGGCGGATACAAAACAGGTGAGGTTTACACCATTAACGGACAGCTTTACAGGGAAGATTTTTATAAGGCGATTTCTTCGTTGATTAAGCATTTTGCTGATAAGGATAGATATCTGTATTATGACCGCAATTATCCATTCCGAAAGCCTTACCAGGTTCTGGGTAAAGACGGGGTAGTGCTAGAAAGAAACCTGGGGGTGGAATATTATGACGACATAGAAGAGCAGAAGTGGCTGGTTAATTCCGGATGGAAAGGATACCTTAAGGGGTTATTTAAAAAATGGGAATTAGAAAGAAGATTTTATAACCCCAGAGGGGAACCTGAAATTTTGCCCATTAAGCCGGCTTCTTACCCCTGGCAAAATCTAGGAATATTGCTGGGGTTAGTTGTGATATTGCTTTGGCCGGCGGCTTTGTTGATCCGCTCTGCCTTATCTGGAGGAAGATGGAGAACGCTAACCGAGAAAAAACAAGAACCGCCCGCAGAAAGCGATGATAAGGCTAGCTCCGCGGTAAAGCAGCTTTATGACCAGAAGATAGAGAAGATGGCGCATGAACGTATAAGGGAGAGAGTTCTGGGGACCCAGGACATCGGGAGAGCTCGTCGGTCAGTGATAGATTCCAGCCTTTTATTTGTGAAGAGTTTATTGCGCGTGCGTATTTTAGTCATGGCAGGAGTGAGGAAATGGGAGAATACCGTAGATTTGAGGGGGGAGCATCCCTTATTGAACAGTATGGATAAATACAGTATAACCGTGTCCCTTTACTTAGGCAGTCATTATTCAAAAGGATTATTATCCTTGCTGCCCGGCAGAAATGACGTTCTGAATTTAGACAGCCCATATAATCAGATCGGGCATCCGGATGAAGAAATCCTGGATAAGCTGGAGCTGTATTTCCTTAATATAGAGCATAAATTAAGGAAAGCCTTGGTTACTGGCGATAGGAATAGTTTCGACAGTATTCTTAAAGAGATAAGGCTTGTGGATGGCGATTTTGACCTAGAGCATTTCCGGAGTTTTCTTAAAGCCGAAGGAATTACATTGTTTGATCGGGAGATTAGTCAGGATTTGGCAGCATTGATCGAGAGAATTAGAAAGAGAAGCGAGACAATATTTGAAGCCAAAAAAGAAGTCGGTAACCAAAGAACTCTTGAGGAGGTAATCTCTGTTAAGGCCGAGGGAGAGGAGAAGGAAGATTTTAAAAGCCTACAGCAGGATTTGCAAAAACTCGGCATAAGCATAAAGAATACTGATCCGGCTACACCTTATGTTTTACCTGAAGAGTTCAAGATAATCAAAAAAGAACTCAAGAGCTTCTGGAAAGAAAGATGGCAAAGAAGATTGGGCTGGGGGGCAAAGTCCATACCTCCCTATCTGATTGAGATGGCTTATTACCTGCCTTACGCGCTTATTTTGGGCTTTAATACGGCTGCGCTTTATGCTTGGGCTATAAGCGGGAAGCTTTCGGCGATATTTGCCGCTGCCTTGGTGCCGCAAGCGTTGGCAGTAGTATCATTACTTGTTTTATTCAACACATTTTATCAGTACGGAAGAATGGCCCGCTTAAGATTTGGTGCGCAACGTAATTTATTCAGCATTAATGGTATGCTGATTCTTGCTTTAACCGGCATACTCCACAGTATTATGCCGGTGGTTTCAGTAAGCACCTTTGTTTTAAAGGTTTTCTTGGTGACTACCTTATATTTGGAAGGGTTAATAAACCTGGTTTTCGGACGCTCTTTGGTGGGTTTATCATGCTACCGGAATTTTAGGCCTTCTATTGGTGTAGGCAGGCCGAGGACAGTGTTATTACGCTTAGCTAAATACTCCTTATTTATGAGTTTGGGATTAGTAATTAGCTGGTTCTCATTACCTTGGATTTATAGTCATTTTGATGCGGGATTGTATGCCCGGGCTACCTTAGGCATTTATTCAGGGCTGGCATTATTCGTATATCTTTTGGAATATGGTATATGGCCGTTTGTTACTTGGCTCTCCACCATTATTTATAAAGAAGAGCACGGTCCCACCAAGGTAGACGAGACTAAGATAAGCGAGTTTATCGAAAGCAACAATCTAATATTTATTAACTATGTGGGGCATCCGCTCCATTCGAACAGTGTAAGGAATCCAGCAGCCATGATGTCGTGTTTGCAACACCTGATAGATAATTACTCTCCCGAGGTCAATGTCATTTTTGATGAAGTAAGGGTCATGCTTCAGAATATGAATTTAAGCGATGAAGAGGTGATGAGAGAAATCGAGCAAGCACTCAATGTTCTTGGAAACAAAGAGAAAGAGCCGCGAATTCCAAGAAGAATTATACTGGAAATGTTTGGAGGAAGTAACAAGTGGCAGCAATTCTTTGAGAATCCCGATGAAGATACGCTTGTATTTAAATATTATAGAGACAGAGACTATCAGGATAAGATGAAGGCATTTATTAAGTCGTCAAATTTAGATGATGCGGAAAAGAAGCTTATGAAACATACATGGGAAAGTGTGGCTAACGGCATTCCGCTTTTCAGCTTAGTTCAGGTTGAGGATCCTAATGTCACCGATATCTGCAGAATTAGAGCTGTAAGCGAAGATGAGTTAACAAGAATCAGAATAGGTCACGCGGTTAGAAGGCATCTCATAATGACTAACACTGCCCTTTGGCCCTTTGATGCCCCGATAAATATTATGGATATTGCGGCCAAACTCAGAGAAGAAGGTTTAGGTAAGAATCTTGTCTTGGTGCCTACACATAATCAGTTCGGAAAGTGGTGGCAAGAAGATGATATCGCGAATTATGAAGTACTCGGCACACTCTTTGAATATATCTCCGGAGGGGGGAGATTCTACAATACTCATAACGCCAATCCTTCCACTTTGAAATCAGGGGCGATGCTTGGGGTATTTATGCTTCCGCATGATATTATGAGTCGCTTAAAGTATCTCGTAGTTATGGATAGGAACTCTAACTCTCTTGATGTAAATACATTTGCTTATGATTTAAAGAGAATGATCAGTAATCCGGAGATTGTAATCATGCCGGCTTTAAGGAATACTACTAACATACGTATGCCTCTCGGTAATATGTCCTGGTTAGTAGAAGGTGGACACGGATATTCAATGTTGGGATGGAACGATAAAATAGGCACGGGTTGGATGAACATCATGAAATTGCTTGATCAAGGTGAGGATGGATATCTAGCGGCCTTAAGAAATTCTGATCAGCCGGTCATGCCCATTACTAGTGAAATGCAAGAGATGTATCCTTATTCTCAATATAACGATTGGTATCGTTACGGTTTAATAGGTTTAGGCCCGAGCGCCCCGCATCAGAGCGAAGATTTTGTGGATGTTATGTATCAGACGCATAACCTGATTGCTTTAGGGGTAAGGCCGAATTTTGCGCTTTCCTTTGCTTTAGCCTTTAAGATGAGAGAAAGTTACAGCACTGCAGAATTGGAGAATGCCGTACCGCGCTGGTCCTGGGGGTTAACGCAGACGCTGGGTAGCTATATCATTCAGGCCATAAATGATTTTGGGCCGGAAGCTATTTTTGAGCGCGATGGCAGAAGAGACACTGCCAGGTTCTACGTAACTATGCCGGTGGCTATGCTTGGTTTGTTCCTTATACCGTTAGGCATTATTTTGGATACGCTACCTTTTGTCGGGATAGGAGCAGCCTTTGTAATTATCGGTACGGCATTCAATCAGATAAGCACTTTTAACGGATTCGGCGCGCACTTACGCGCAGTTTCCGGCGTGCCTTCGTTATTTGCCTCACCGAAGCAATTCGCCCGTGGAATTATCGGAGGCTTATTATTGGCTTATTTATATTATTACTTATTCGGTGGGATTGTTATCTCCGCGATTATCGGCGTTTACGGATTTTTCTCCAGCGCTTCGTTCCTGGGAGTCGGACGCTGGTTATCCCAGCGACCCAGAGACATCATACTTTTTGCCCATCGCGTAATGTTTGAAGCTTTAGCACAGGTAATGAGCTATAAAGGAGTAGGATACATCTTTGCTACTTCCGGAGCCGGAAACTTTGGGGAGTATAATATTCTCTCTAAGATGAATTTATCAAAGAACAGGAAACTTTATAGATTAGAGATAGGAGTCGGCATTGTCTTGACCACTTTCAATGTCATAGCCTTCATGGTCGGGCTGGATTTAACCAATGCCATATTCCTGTTTATCTCCACATTCTTCGGTATCTCTATGGTAATCGGTCCTTTTGTAAGCGAGAATAAGCCGGGAGTAAGCTTAGGTAAAGGTATCCAAAGATGGCCGTTTTTCAAGGGCTGCTTCAGAGAGTGGGGGGATAGAGCAATAGATACTTTGGGCTTGGGCTTAGGTATAATTACGATTTATTTCCTGCACGGCGCTTTAAAATCTTCTGGGTCTTTCATCATTGGATTAGCCTATATGGGGATATTTGCTGTGCCATTAATATTAAGCGCATTCATGCTTTTATATGTTCTTTCGGCCTATATGCCTAAAGCAGGCAAGCCCGTACTATTAGGTCATATGCGTGATTTAATTGTTAAAACCTTATTACTAGGCATTGATAAGATACTAAAGAATAAATCCACTTGGCCAAAATGGCATAGAGCATTGTGGGAATTGAGCCGCTTTTACGTTATCGGCACAACCGCATTCTTCTTATTCGGCCTTGTCCCTCTTCCGGATTATTTCTACCTGGCTTTAGGCAAGGCTATGTTAAAGGTTACTTTCGGCGAGTTATTCGTGTATGTGGGTTGGATAGGTGGTATCCTCCTTACCCACATTGTCTTATCCAAGATAATCGGGTGCTATAAACTGAATAAACTGCAGGAGTCTTATCTTGGTATAGTCGCTGATTTTGAAGCTGTCCGGGATAATCTTGATTTTGAAACCCGCAGCACAGTCGAAGCCCGCTTACAGCAGACTAGGATATTCTTCCATCAGGAAGCGTACAATTATATTGAGGGGGCTTTAACTGAGATGAGAAAGTTGGTTTTCCCTGGGAAAACAGAATATGCGGCCGCTATGGTTGAAGAATTTGGGCTTACGCCCGAAGGTACTCCGGCTGATGAGTTGGCGAAAGCCGTCAACACCCTTCATAGTAAGGTTGCCCCATTGAGAGAAGAGTTGTTAAGAGATAATGATAAGATTGCCGAACTAAAAGGAGAAATTGCCGCGGAGGGCATAGCTGAAGACATCCGTTCCCGGAAGGCCGGTGAATTGGCCGCAATTACTGAGGAGATAGAGCATACGAAAAAGAAAATAAGTTCGTTATATGAAAATACTGAACGTGAGTGGGCCAGGCAGGAGTTGAATTTGATCATTAATGTAATGAAGAAATTAAATGCAATAGTCGGTTACATGACCTCTTTACCTGGTAGTGTGTACAGTTTATGTCAGCAGACCCTGAAGAGCTTAGACGAGCAAAGAGCTAAATTAAAAACCATCTTAAGCAGCAGTAAATCAATAAGTGGGCTGGCGGCAACATTAGCGTATATTACTTCGCTGGAAAGAGTAATATCATTGGTCCAAAAAAGCGAATCTTTTATGGATAGCCTGGATGTAGAGTTGAAATTGCAACATGCGGCTCGTATTAGCGCGACCATGAACCAAGCCATAGCCTCGCTGGATATCAACCATAATGACAAGCGCATGGTATCCCAGACCACGAAAGAGATCGCTCGCCTCAAACAGGTATTAGTGGAGATAAAGGATTCCCTTAGTTTTGTCAACACCCTACCCGAAGAAGTGCGTGAGCAAGGTACTGCTATAGTTATGGATTTAACCCAAGCCATAGCCTCGCTGGATATCAACCATAATGACAAGCGCATGGTATCCCAGACCACGAAAGAGATCGCTCGCCTCAAACAGGTATTAGTGGAGATAAAGGATTCCCTTAGTTTTGTCAACACCCTACCCGAAGAAGTGCGTGAGCAAGGTACTGCTATAGTTATGGATTTAACCCAAGCCATAGCCTCGCTGGATATCAACCATAATGACAAGCGCATGGTATCCCAGACCACGAAAGAGATCGCTCGCCTCAAACAGGTATTAGTGGAGATAGAAAAAGAATTATCTAAGAGCCGGAAACAAGGTGTAAGCTCTCCGATACAACCAAAAGATAACTCCCGCTTAGCTAAAATATTATCAGTATTATCTATTAGCAGCTTAATGCTGTTGGTCCCCAGCTGCACAGCAGTCTCTTATATAACCTCATTATCGCCTTG
This sequence comes from Candidatus Omnitrophota bacterium, assembly GCA_028716965.1. Lineage (GTDB taxonomy): Bacteria > Omnitrophota > Gorgyraeia > Gygaellales > Profunditerraquicolaceae > UBA6249. Next base: position 127,891 of record JAQUOV010000003.1, on the reverse strand, counting down.
GATGATCAGTTTAATTTTCATCGCAGGTTTAGGATTGGCGAGAGGTCTGTTTCTTATTATCAACAAGATAGTATTTTCATTAAGTTGGCTTTGTTGGCAGTCGCAAGGCGATATAATATCAGTAAAACCATCATTTTTACATAAGTTAAGAATGTGTATATTTGAAACACATTTAATCAAAAACCTAAATATTGAAGAATCGATAGCAAACAACTGTATAAATAAAGTAGAATATTATTATAGCGATGTCTCAAAATATGATAAGCAGGAATTATTCAAAAGGCTATGTATTGTAACCGAAAAGATTATTAAAGAAGGAATAGACGCATCGCGAATAGCCAGATATTTATTAGCTGATTTAACCAGACTCGAGAAATTAACATATTCTTTAAATCAAGTAATTAAACATATGGATGTAAATGGCATAATGGAATTATGGGAATTCGTCGGAAGGGATTATCACGGCTATTTTCAGGCAGACGCGGTTAGAACTCACAGCATATATCGCAACATTATTACTGGTTTTATACAAGAAGTGGATGATTGGGGCAATGAAGTTTATCCTTCAGAGAAAATCAATGGTCTTGAAAAGAAAAAGAAAATTCAGGATCAGATTAATAATATTCATATGAAATATAACAATATTTTCTTGGTATCTTACGGCAAACTTACATTGACGCCAGAAAGAGCTAACCTTGCAATTAATATAGTTGCAGCAAAAGTTGCTGAAGATATCAGTTCAGCAGAGGAACAGCTTCTTGTTGAGCGACAAATCCCTTCTGAGCCAGCTACGACATCTGAAATTAAAGATTGTCCTGATTTTACAGTATATTGTGGCGACCAAGGCTGGGTTTGTCCATACGGTTGGACGCCACGGCCTGGATATAGGTGTCCTATGGATAATTTAAATGGCTCGAATTCTTCGCCTTTACTCTTGAAACAATCCCAGCCCCGCGCGCCGCCTCTCTTGGCTTCAAGCGCGCTTGAGATGTTAAAGATACTCCATGTCAGCCCGGAGATTGTCCCCTACGCGAAAGCAGGCGGCTTAGCTGATGTTTTAGGCATCTTACCCAAAGCGCAATCCGAGCTCGGCGAGATAGTATCTGTCTGTACCCTGCTTTATGATGACATTAATGAGGATAAAAGAAATAAGCTTGGCATTGAATATACCGGCAGGGATTTAATAATAAAAATAGGCAACAAAAAAGAATTCGCTCCGGTATGGATTGCAAAATCTAACGGTGTAACTGTATTCTTCCTGCAGCACCCACTATATTCCAAGAAACTCTATTTAGGAGCGCAAAACTCTGACTTTGAGCTTGCGCAGGATTATCTTACCCAAAGATTGGGTAGGGAGATCTATATGCATGAGCGCGCCGGCTTATTGAAAGAATTAATGTTTGAACAGGCAGTGTTTCTTTCTAAGGGCGCTTTAGAGCTGGTTAAGGAATTCCAGTTAAACCCGAATATTATCCATCCTCATGACTGGCAGGCTGCTTTGATTGCCCCGTTACTTAAAAAGCATAGCGACTATAAGAATGAGCCATCTTTAGAAAATAGCAGGGTAATATACACTATTCATAATTTAGGCCCTGACTATCAGGGAAAGTTTGATGATCATCTTTTTGAGCTTACCGGGTTAAACAGGGAAGAGATGCTTAACATTGACGGCTTGGAATTTTACGGCCAGATTAACCTTATGAAAGGCGGGATTATTTATGCGGATGAGATTACGACGGTAAGCGACAGGTACGCCAAGGAAATCTTAAAGCCCGGAGAAGAATTCGGCGCCGGCTTAGAAGGCGTTCTATCAGAGAGGAAAGCGCATCTTCATGGAATACTTAATGGCGTAGATTATGATGAATGGAAATCATTAGGAAATGAAGAGGAATATAACCTGCCTAATGTTTTAGCAGGCAAAGGCAGGTATAAAGCTATGCTGCAAAGGGAATTGAATTTAGAGCTTTCTGATATGCCAATCATCGGAGTGTTTACCCGCTTTGCAAGGCAAAAAGGAGCTGATTTTATCCTGAACAAATTTGAGGAAATTATGCAACTGGGGGTGCAGTTTGTATTGATTGGTTCTGATGATGACAGCTTGTTTAGGGAATTTACAGACCGTACTCGGCTTCTCCCTGAACAGCTAAGGCGCAGGGTCAGCCTGCATTATGGTATAGGCACTAGAATGAAAATCAAGCAGCATGATCCTGTTATAAAAACGTTGGGTAAGCTGCTTGTGGCAGGAGTGGATATATTCTTGATGCCTTCCAGGTATGAACCTTGCGGATTAACCCAGATCTATTCCCTTGTTAACGGAACAATCCCGGTTGTTTCCGAAACAGGCGGCCTGGCAGATACCGTAGTAGAATTTAATCCCAAGACAAAGCAGGGAAACGGTTTTCTCTTTGAACCGTGTAACACCGATGCAATGGTAGCGGCTATTAAACGGGCGATAATGGCTTGGCAGAAGGATGAAGACAGGCTGGCTTTAATTAATAATGCCATAAATGGCAATTTCGGCTGGGAAATATCGGCTGCCAAATATCTGGAATTGTATCGGAGCAGCATTGAAAACGGAGCGGCCTCTCCAGTTCTCGCGTCCGAATCCTTATTAACCTCTTCAATCGCCACGCGCCTCGCTGAAGGCCAGGTGCTCAATGTGCTTTACCGCGGCAGTAAAGAGGAAGTTTTAACCGCGCTGCGTTCAGCAGGCAGGTTAAATCAGGCACGCAACCTTTCTGAAGTATTTAACCGCGCCAAGAAAGAGTACCCCGAATTAGACGAATCCGGCTTCCAGATAGAGATTACCTCTGGCTACAATAAACTCTCTGCTGTATATTACCGCACCGGCAGGCTTACTCTTTTAATAGAAGATTTTCTTTTAGAGCACTCCCGCCTGCTTCAACTTCTGCTTATGCATGAAGAATTCCATCATTTGCTAATACAGATACTTATGAGCAATGTCCGCGCCCGCGCGCCTAACTTTGAAGAGATTGCTTTAGAAGAATTGCTCACGGATATGCGGCTTCTGGAAATGTTCGGTAAGCTCCCCCCAAAGAAACAAAAGAACATTATCTTGCCCCTAATCAACTCTACCGATAAAAATGGTTTCTATAAAATATTATTACGCTCCCTGTCTCCAAACAAAAAAGAAAGGCTGTATCTATTACTAAATCACAAGATTATTTCCGAAGGTATCAAACAGGAGATAGACTCTCTACCCCCGCTTTACTCAACTAAAGCAATAATCCCTGAACTCATCCAACACTACCTTCAGCATAACCTCTACCGCGAAGAGATTTTAGATTATCTTAGGGTTACTGTTTTAGAGGATATATTCGCTGATCTAGAGCGCTACTCCTGGCTGGTCTCTTCTTTAAGGGATGTTTATAACCAGACTCCCCAAGCTTCACTCTACTATATCCAGCGCGCGCAGGAGCATTTGGCAAGCGGCAGGAATTTTGACCTGGTGTTTTATACCACTGCTTCCGAAAAAGACGCAATCTTCTTAAGACAGCGTTTTAACAGCCATCCTATAAGCGAACTCTTCAAAGACACCAAGGTAGAAGTTATCTCCCGTACCATGGAAGGTATAGAGGTAGAGATGTATAACTTTGACGGCGCTGTCTTTGTCCAGCATTATATCCTTGGCCTTATCAAAGAAGGCAGGCTTCCTGTTAACCCGCAAGTCCTGATGATACATACCGCAGGCACAGGCAGCCGCGGTTATCCTCTTACTGCCAGCCGTTTTGGCTATAAAGGCTGCAATATCGTGCCGGCAGTATACAAAGGTGTTACCCTGGAATTGAATGAGCAGGTTTACCTGCAGGCTCTGCAATTACTGGATGATACTCCAAAAGGCTCTATTACCTGCATCTCCAATGACCAGTTCTGGGCGATATCCCAGCCGGTAAGAGGCTTAGGCAAAGGCATTGAGGTATTCGGCAACTATGCGGATGCCCGGCAGGCAGTAGAGGAGTGTATTGCCATGGGTTGGATATACAGGGAAGGTAACCGTCTTATCCTTAAGCTATCCGAATCCGAACTTAACGATAAATTAAAAGAGTACTTAGGTAAGGATAAAGGCAGGCTCGGCAAGATCCATACTCCGGTGCTTTACAAGATCAGCCAGTTAGGCCAGATCTGGCCTGATGAAGACAGCCCGCTGTTGATCAGCAGGATGATCGAAAAGCCGATGACCTGGATGGAATTAAAGGATATCCTTGAACGCGGCCATACTAATTTTAACTGGTGGAACCACAGATACAGCCTGGAGGCAGCCAGGGTAGTAGTGGATCTCTATTATGAAACCATCTTCCAGCAGAAACTTGCCTTGCATAAGCAGTTGGCTGTTACCGAGACTAAGGACAGGCAGGAAGAGCTTAAACAGCAATTAAAGATGCTCAACCTGGACTTCTCTATTGATATCCTGCAGGCAGTGACCCAGCCGACCCTGCAGAAATACCTGCTTCTTAAGACCAAGAAATCCCATACCAATGAGCTTACTGCTGCCGATACTGAACGTTATGGTTATATATATGACCTTGCCCAGCGTTTAAAAGAAGTCCTCTGCGAACGCGAAAGCGTTGACGGTTTAGTTTACCTTGACGCCGGAAAAGAATCCCGCTTCATCGATATCGGCGAAGCGCCTACGCTGTTTAAGAGTTACAATGATTTGTTATCCGAAGAGACAGGCAATAAAGAGGTGCTCTGTGCGCTGCTGAAGATCCCCCAATCAAGCAAATATCCTCTCTTTATCAACAGCCCTGAGGCAGAAGCCTCTTACAAGAGAGGGGACCTGCATATCAAAGGAAAGGTAGTGGTGATCAACTCTATAATCAATGCAGGCAGCCTTGTAGACAGCGTTGTGGTCAACAGCCGCTGCGGTACGCTTATTGCCGGTCCAGGCTCCCTTGCCTGGATGTTAAGAGGCAATCTCAAGCAGGTAATCAATGTAAGTGCCGGTTCTACCAAGACAATTGTCTTACGAAACAATATCCTGCAGATGGTTGAATATCCCTTAGACCATGCTATTGATAACAAAGATCCAGCCAAAGGGATACTCGGCGCTTACTATGTTTTGTCCTCTGATATCCAGAAAGCAGATCCACTTTATATACAGGGGCTCTGGGATGTATTAGACCAGCGCCAGGATACAGCCTACTTAGACAGCTTCTTTAGGCCGGCGATGTTATACCGCTTAGGTATTGGAGATGACGCGGCGGATTATCTAAAGCTTTATCAGCAGGAGGAGGATCCCAAGATATCCGCCTGGATGCTTGAAAAGATCAAGGCCTTAAGAGAGCGCGATAATTACAGAAACAACGACTTTAAAGGATATGACCCGCAGGAAAGGGGAACATATATCCAGAACACCATCAATGCGGCAAACTGGCTGTACAGCCAGATCTCGGGGGCCTCATCGGCGCTGGGGGAGGAAGGATTAGGTGCTTTTGTTACCACGCTCTTTACCTCTTCTTTTGCTAACCGTCTCTCTGAAGGACAGATCTCGCAGGTCCTCTTAAGCGGAAGCTTCCCTGATGTTATCGCAAGCCTGCGCCGCGCAGGCAGGATAGCGGCTTCCAAGAACCTGGCAGGTATATATGAAACAGGATGTAAAATGTATCCTGAGCTTATTGAGGCCGGGCTGAATCTTGAGGTACGCACCGGTTATAAAAAACTCTCTGCTGTTTACTACAATGAAGATAAACTTACCTTAATTATTGATAACCTTCTCCTGGAGGAGCCAAGCCTTTTATACCATCAGCTGCTCTATGAAGAGTTCCGCCATATACTTTTACATCTTCTGCTTAAGCACGTGCAGGCGCGGGCGCCAAACCCGGCAGAGACAGCCCTGGAAGAACTCGCTGCCATCGTATCGTTAATAAATTCTTTTGTCAAGAAAACCCGCTCAAATTCACTAAGGATCCAGCATATCGCAGCATCATTCTTTGCCCCGCTTCTAAATAATACTGATGTCAATTCCTTCCATGAACTATTTATACGCGCGCTGCCGAATTTTGAACGCCGCCTGTTTACTAATAACCTTCTTGAGCAAGAGCTTATCAGCCGAGAGATGAAAAATCACTTTGATAACCTGGCGCCATTAAGAAATAAGCTTGAGCTGGTTGAGGCCGTAATCGGGCATTGGCTTGAACATAAGATTTACCGTACTGAAGTGCTTAACTTCCTTGAGAAGAATACTCCGGAAGAGCTCATCACCTTAATTAAGGAACATGAAGAGTTCATTATCGGCCTGCGCGCGGTAAAGAACCAGACTCCCCAAGCTTCACTCTACTATATCCAGCGCGCGCAGGAGCATTTGGCAAGCGGCAGGAATTTTGACCTGGTGTTTTATACCACTGCTTCCGAAAAAGACGCAATCTTCTTAAGACAGCGTTTTAACAGCCATCCTATAAGCGAACTCTTCAAAGACACCAAGGTAGAAGTTATCTCCCGTACCATGGAAGGTATAGAGGTAGAGATGTATAACTTTGACGGCGCTGTCTTTGTCCAGCATTATATCCTTGGCCTTATCAAAGAAGGCAGGCTTCCTGTTAACCCGCAAGTCCTGATGATACATACCGCAGGCACAGGCAGCCGCGGTTATCCTCTTACTGCCAGCCGTTTTGGCTATAAAGGCTGCAATATCGTGCCGGCAGTATACAAAGGTGTTACCCTGGAATTGAATGAGCAGGTTTACCTGCAGGCTCTGCAATTACTGGATGATACTCCAAAAGGCTCTATTACCTGCATCTCCAATGACCAGTTCTGGGCGATATCCCAGCCGGTAAGAGGCTTAGGCAAAGGCATTGAGGTATTCGGCAACTATGCGGATGCCCGGCAGGCAGTAGAGGAGTGTATTGCCATGGGTTGGATATACAGGGAAGGTAACCGTCTTATCCTTAAGCTATCCGAATCCGAACTTAACGATAAATTAAAAGAGTACTTAGGTAAGGATAAAGGCAGGCTCGGCAAGATCCATACTCCGGTGCTTTACAAGATCAGCCAGTTAGGCCAGATCTGGCCTGATGAAGACAGCCCGCTGTTGATCAGCAGGATGATCGAAAAGCCGATGACCTGGATGGAATTAAAGGATATCCTTGAACGCGGCCATACTAATTTTAACTGGTGGAACCACAGATACAGCCTGGAGGCAGCCAGGGTAGTAGTGGATCTCTATTATGAAACCATCTTCCAGCAGAAACTTGCCTTGCATAAGCAGTTGGCTGTTACCGAGACTAAGGACAGGCAGGAAGAGCTTAAACAGCAATTAAAGATGCTCAACCTGGACTTCTCTATTGATATCCTGCAGGCAGTGACCCAGCCGACCCTGCAGAAATACCTGCTTCTTAAGACCAAGAAATCCCATACCAATGAGCTTACTGCTGCCGATACTGAACGTTATGGTTATATATATGACCTTGCCCAGCGTTTAAAAGAAGTCCTCTGCGAACGCGAAAGCGTTGACGGTTTAGTTTACCTTGACGCCGGAAAAGAATCCCGCTTCATCGATATCGGCGAAGCGCCTACGCTGTTTAAGAGTTACAATGATTTGTTATCCGAAGAGACAGGCAATAAAGAGGTGCTCTGTGCGCTGCTGAAGATCCCCCAATCAAGCAAATATCCTCTCTTTATCAACAGCCCTGAGGCAGAAGCCTCTTACAAGAGAGGGGACCTGCATATCAAAGGAAAGGTAGTGGTGATCAACTCTATAATCAATGCAGGCAGCCTTGTAGACAGCGTTGTGGTCAACAGCCGCTGCGGTACGCTTATTGCCGGTCCAGGCTCCCTTGCCTGGATGTTAAGAGGCAATCTCAAGCAGGTAATCAATGTAAGTGCCGGTTCTACCAAGACAATTGTCTTACGAAACAATATCCTGCAGATGGTTGAATATCCCTTAGACCATGCTATTGATAACAAAGATCCAGCCAAAGGGATACTCGGCGCTTACTATGTTTTGTCCTCTGATATCCAGAAAGCAGATCCACTTTATATACAGGGGCTCTGGGATGTATTAGACCAGCGCCAGGATACAGCCTACTTAGACAGCTTCTTTAGGCCGGCGATGTTATACCGCTTAGGTATTGGAGATGACGCGGCGGATTATCTAAAGCTTTATCAGCAGGAGGAGGATCCCAAGATATCCGCCTGGATGCTTGAAAAGATCAAGGCCTTAAGAGAGCGCGATAATTACAGAAACAACGACTTTAAAGGATATGACCCGCAGGAAAGGGGAACATATATCCAGAACACCATCAATGCGGCAAACTGGCTGTACAGCCAGATCTCGGGGGCCTCATCGGCGCTGGGGGAGGAGACTCCAAGCTTTGAGCAGATAAATGGAATATTCAACTGGGTTAATAAGGAACTTGTTGCTGAATGGAGAAATCAGCAGCCTGAAGCAAAAAAGATTACAGCAGAATCTATTACTCAAAAGGATATGGAGGAGTATATAATTCGCGAAGTTTTAGGGTTGCCTATATTGGATACCGATGTGCCGGATTATATAAAGGTAATAGACCTTCTACCGAGGCATTGGGATTATAAGGCAGGGTTGTATACGCATGGTGAGATGGAATCTAAGCCGTTTTGGGAGAACTATCATAAATATTTAATGGGCATTATACCAAAGGAGTTGCAGGCTTACTTAGAGCAAAATCCGGGAAAATGTACAGAAAAAGAGTATTTGTCTGACATGCAATTGGCAGTAAGCATGGTGTTATCGTGGTGCCCGCAGAAATTGGGTGGAAGGCAGTTACGCAAATTCATAACTAATAGTTACGCTTTGGATATTGTGCGTAGGATTATGCAGGTAAAATTGGAAGGCAGCCTGCAAGGGGAATTTGAGCCGTATAAAGCAGTGAATAGTATGGCTAATGATTTGGCAATAGACGCGGTATACGAGGCAGGTAGCGGCAGGCTTTTTGACCGCAAAGAAGAGATTGACCGCTGGTTAAAATTGGCGCTTGTAGGAGGGGTTATAGATATCAATAACCCTATCATACGCCAGGAGTTTGATAATGATCCTACTGGTTTTATACAGGGTAAATTTTCAGAGTCCGTAGAATTATCAAATAAAGATTTTGAACGCGATTTCAGCAGATTTTATGAAGAAGTTGTAAATTCCCAGAAAAAAGTGCGTTTGGTATATTTCTTTGATAATAACGGCGAAGCAATATTTGATCTGGCGTTTATCCAGAAATTAATGGAGTTTAACCAGAACCTTGAGGTGTTTGTGGTGTGCAAAGAGAAGGTGCTGGGTAATGACATTTCATCTGAGCAGGTTGAAGAGATACTGAAAAACAAGTCTGAGAGGCACGAAGATATCTTTAAGAACTTGAGGGCGTATAAAGACACAGGCAGGAGGGTGCATATACTTAAAGGGCCGGCAATCCAGGGTATAGACGCAACGAGGATAACCGAGGAGTTAGCGAAACTTCTGGGAGGAGAAGGGGCGGATAAGGTTATAGGGTTATTTTCCGGCCAGGCAAATTTTGAGTGTACGCAGGGATGGAATATCGAACGGTATTACAAATTAATAGCCAAAGGTGAAGGGTTATCTATGGCTACCGGTTTTCCCGTAAGACAACAGGCGTATGTCTTTACGTATATACCCGCCGGTATAGCGGTTGGTACGGGGGACAGCTATTTCAAGAAAACAGGAGAAGTTATTAAGGCTGAAGGTAAGGAGGACAGAAATCAGTATGTAGCCAGGCAGACCCTATTAGAATTCAAGCAGGCAATAGCTTCCGATGAATACAAGGCTATTGTGGCAAAGCACGGCGGTAATGAACGCGTGGCCAACGAAGAAATTATGGAGCAGGCAAATGAAAAAGGCACAACATTTACAGAGGTGGTTTTTGATTACAATATGGAGTTGTATGATTCGCTGATAGAGCTGGGATTAATAGAAAGGAAATCCGGTATTAAGCAGGCAGTGCGTAAAGGGTTGATAAACGCGGTTATCTGCGGCATAAGCCATACAAAAGATGACGGCAAGGATGTTTTCCATAGAAGCGCTTTCAGGCAGAAGGTCGAGGAATATGCCGGTATAGAGAACCTGGTAAATTCTCAGCGGGTTAAAGATGAGCAGGAAGCGGTGAGAAGGGCGCGCGCATACCTGGAAGCGGTGGCAGTAAAAACGGCAAAATCAATAAAGAAATTGTGGAAGGATGTAACCCGGGAAGATTTCAATAAATTCTTCGGCGCCGCGCAATTAGTGGCGCTGGCCGGCAAAGGCAGCAGGTTCTCCGACCAGGTGCACAAGGGGTTATTTATCGGCGCACAAGGGGAAACCAATTTAAGGCTGGCGATCAACGGCTCATATAAGACTCCCGGCAGCAGGCCGGTGATATTTATCTCCATGCACCAGTTGCGCTGGATAGTTAAAGATGAATATATACCTGAATTGCTGGAGAAGATCGATGATATGGAAAAGAAGCGCGCTGATAACCTGAGGCAATTTGTTGCGTTGGAGAAGGAGCTCCTTGAGAAAGAGAAACGCGGCGAGGATGTCCGTGTTACAAAAGAAAAGCTCGCCGTTATAAAGGAAAAGCAGGCGGGGATGTTATTGCCGGAAGGATGGAAGGAAGGCCTGTTGGCAGAAGATAAAATAGATTTGTATAAGCGCAGGAAATATTTTACCGAAGATGCGATAATTTGTTTATGTAAGCCCTACGGACCGGGATATTATTTGTCAAGCCTGGCCAAGAACGCATTGGGAATAGAATTTTATAATACGGCTTATAAACAGATAGTCTTTGGAGAGATGGCCAGCGCGCAGGACAGGAAAAAGACCAATGCCAGCTTGATAACCTATATGGAGGCGGTAATAGGAGATTATATCATTACTGCCGGAGGCAAAAAGGCCTCCCGTAAGGACGATGGGACCTTTGAGGTGGAGAAAAAGGGTAATTTCTGGCGCGAGGAGGGAAAGTTGGTAGCCCTGATTGACTGGGGCGGGCTGGCAGATGAGGATAAAAATAAATTGCAGAAACTGGGTAATGAATTGAAGTATTGGCATTTATTGCCTCAGGCAGAGAAACAAAAATTGACAGGGGAATACGCCATAGACAGAGATGGAAATATTCTGATCAATTCCAATACAGTGATCTTCCGTAATGATATAGAGAATTATTTTGACGCTTATCATGGGCGAAGAGGCAGGGAGGCTTATTGGCAGACGGATGATAAGACAAAACTGCCGCTTGCCTTGGCCTGGAATTTAATCAGGTTGCTAAGTAATGAATTAAAGAAGAAAGAATATGATGGCGCCTGGCCGATAGGATTTGTGGATGTAGGGGAAGCTCCCGCGAGTTTAAAAGATATCCCGAAGCAGCACAGTTTCAGCAGCCAATATAAAAGGCAATTGAAAGAGATTTTTGGAAAAGCCCTGAGGCATAAAAAAGCGCCGGAAGATGAAGAAGAGGCTGAAGGAGTAGAATTTGAGGATTTTAAAGATGGCAAAAGAACTGTAGAATCCGAATTGACCTTAGGCGTAGGTAGAAGAGCGGACAGCAGGTTTGCTACCAGTAATATTTCCAAAAGAATAGGTAGGGGGTTACGCATCATTGGCCGCGTGCATTTAGATCTGGGAGGGGCCAAGAGAGAGGGAGTTAGGTTGGGTAGGGATGTAACTTTAAGTAATGTCAGGCTTTTGGGAAGGGTAATAATAGGAGGAGGGGCAGATGTAAGCAACGCGTTGGTAGAACGTGGTGTCCGGGTCAAAAAAGGCGTTAAGCTTGCTAATACAGTTATCCCTTCGGGACGAGGGTTAATAAAATATGGTATATATGGCCTTATGCAACAGGAACTTAATCTTGCAAAAAAGTTGTTTAAGTTATCTGTTAATGAGGGGGTAAAACTTGTTGGAAATGGATCTGATGGCAATGATACAAGCTTTGCCGCGGCATTGATAAAATTGCTGGAGCGGGGTAAGGCGCCTAAGGTGGAAGAGCTTCTTTTAGGCTTGTGCATTAAAGATATAAATGCTTATGGCATGGTATTGCGCAAGATGTTTATGGTTGCTCCTATTTTTGGCCTGGAAAAAGAGTTTTTCGAATTGATGATGGCAATGCGCAGCAAAACGGATAGCCGGATAGGCGAGCTTACTTATACGATTATAGTAGATGGTTTGGATGAAGGACTGCTCGATTTTAATTTAGTTGCACCGTTATATTCCAGGATGACCGCTGACGCATGGGCCAAGCACCACCAAAAGACAGAAGAATTTTTTGATACCGTCCTGGGCAGCGAACTTAGCGCAAGACAGAAGCTGGCAGTTTTGGTGGAATTATTGGATCGTCACGACTTAAAAAGCAATACAGTATGCTCTTTATATACTAAAGGGTTCGGTAAAAAAGATGGCAGGGAAAAAGACACTTTGGTAAAGGATATCAAGGCAAAATGGCGTATTACGGAGAAAGTAAATGACAAAGATATCTGGATTGGCGAATTTGATGAACTATTGAGCGTTTTGATCGGGGTAGGAGAGCTAAATAGGCTGAAGAAATTTCTGGAAAGCGGGGAGAGGCACGCCCTTAAGAAAAGACAAGGACAGGCGGACAAAGAATTAGAAGAGGTCCTGGAAATAATCCTATTTAATCCCTATTACAATGATTTATTAAAAGTGTTCGGTGGCAGGCGCAATGAATTAAACAGGTTTATCAGCAGGATTATTAATAGCGATAAAGAAGGGAAAATAAAGTTCAAGGACGTAATATTGATGGCTGAAGGGGATAATCCTGTTTTAAATAAGATGCCGGAAGACAGGAGTGTTTACAATAAGCCTAATATAGTGGGAATAATGGGTGGTTCAGGAGGGGTGCCGACGATCCTCATGGAAAACCTGCTTGGAGATGTCTTCGGCCGCGAAAATTTAAGCATAGCGATTATTTGTTCTCCCCATGATGATGGCGGAAGCTCCCGTAAATTACAGGAAATGCTTAAGAAAGCAGGATGGGGGTATATCCCTTCTCCCGGAGACCCGATGAACCTTGAGGCAACTTTGACTATCAGGGAGAACGACAGAATCCAGGCTAAGAGGACGGCATTGAGGTATAGGTTTAAGGGCCTTGAGAAAGGAGCAACTCTAAAGCAGGAAGTAGTAAAAGTATTGCAGGCAGAAACAAAGGAATTGATCAACCGGGGGTCAGATAAAGCTCCCTTGGATTGGCTTTACTTTATCCATTATCTCCTGGACGTGGCGGGAGAGGTTGATAATCGCCTGGTGCTAAGCGGGGTGATAACCCTTGAAGGAGGAAGTCTGCCTAATTTCATCTTCGTCGGACAGCATATAAAGAACAAGGCGCTGGGAGAAGAGGGCAGGGTAAATGAGAACATGTTTGTGGAATCTATGAAGGAGCTGGGAGAAAAATTAGGGCTCAGTAACAGCTTTGTGTTACATTCCACCCTGGATCAGGCCACTCTCTATATCAAGCTGGAGGCATTGGAGTTGTTGACAGGAGGAGAAAGCATCAGGGTAAAGGTCGAAGATGTGAAAGAGAAAAGGGATAGAAAAAGCATCTTGACATCACGGTTTACAGGAGAATTAGAGGCGGGCGGAAGTATCAAGGTCAGGGTAGGCAGAAGCGAGATTAAATTAGGCAGCTCCCGCAGTAATATCGACAGGATCAAATTAAGCATAGAGGGAGTGGATGGTATTATAGAAGAGCATTTTGGCAAGCAGGTTACTTCAAAAGAAAGCAGGACCTTAATTTCCCTGCCGTGGAGCGTTTTGGGAGGAGGGGGCTTTAAGGTAAAACAGGGCAATTTTATTCTGTATGTGACTTTGGATAATGCGCAGCCGGCATTTAAACTGACAGAAATAATTAAAGAGGAATGCGCTGTGCAGGATTTCAGCATTCCCGGGGTAGGAGAAACGCTGATCTTAGATAATAAAGAAGCAGGCCGGGTAACAGGAATAGAAAAAGATAAAAAAGGCCAGAATAAGGGTGAAGCTAAATATACTCTTTATACAGAGGGAAGTTACATCTTGCAGAATGGGGAAAAATGTCCTGTAGTGAAGATTGAAATTGCAACGGATGATTCGGGTAAAGGCAAGGCAGTTATTCAGGTAGAAAAGATTACGAAAAATAGGGATCCTATCGTTGAAATTGATGAGAGCATGCCTCACAAGAAAACATACATGTACGTTGGCAAGGAAGGGGACATTCTTACCGCGAAAGTGAGCTTAGCAGAATATGCCAATGATAAAGAAGTTAAGGTATTTCTGGATAGAAGGGGGCAGGGGACGATCATTTATTTTAATGAAACGCCGGTTAAGTTCAGGGGAAGGCTGGTTATTGAACAGACAAATATCACCGAAAGCATCCATACCTCCGGGATCATAGAAGCAGGATTTATAGACGGTAAGAAGCCGACTGCAATGAGGAAGGTGCTGGAGCTTATCAATAATGCGCAGGTAGCAATAGTCCTTGGGCCGGGAAGCCTGGTAACAAGCGTGCTGCCGGTATTAATGATACCTGAGATTGTTGAAGCGATAAAGAGGCGGGTGAAAGCCTTCAAAGAAAAGAGCCCGGAGGGCATACCCGTCATATTTATCATGAACCCTAACAAGGATAATGAATCCGTAGGTATAACAGTTGAACGCATCGCCGGATTATTTAAGAAAACAACTGGTTGCCAGTTAAATGAGTTATTCACTCACATAATAGTGAATGATCCCTCGCAGAACAAGCAGGAAGTAATAGACGAAATGAAAGGACCGACCGATCACGAATTAGCAGAGCTTATGTCACAGACAAGAGAGGCTTCGGACTTCTCATCAGCTGCTAAAAAACCGCGGGGAATGTTGGGGATTAGGGAAGAAGAAAAAATAAAATACAGCGGAGTAAAGATCTTTGTAGAAAACCTGGCCAGGATAATAGAACAGGAAGAACGCACAGCAGGCAAGGCGAAGAAGAAAAGAGGCGTGGGTTACGATGGGAAATTATTGGGCCAGATCATTGAATATATAGTTACGAATGAGCAAGAAGGTAAGATCAAGGCCACCCCGCAATACCAGAGAACAAAAGAAAAGTATTACCATTATACTAATGATGCAGGCGAGATGCGATATGATGAAAAAGCGCTTGATTATGATAGGCGCAGGTTACGACAAGGAGAGGGAGGGTGGATATTTAACCCGAACATATTGATCAGGACGCCGCTGGAGGTATTGACCGAAATAGAGCAAAGAAGAGAAGAGGTCCCCTGGTTGTATCTTGATCCGGAGAAGATCAAGAAAAATCCTCCGGAAATCATCATAGCCAATGGCGCGCATACGATTTTAAGGTACCGCCACGCGTCTTCGGAAAGGCAAAGACCGCTATTTAATATGACGCCAAAGATAAGAGAAAGGATAAGAGGTTATTTAAAGACAGGCGGCGTTTTGGTATTGGTTACCGCGCTCAGATATAAGGAACTGGAAGAAGCATTTATAAAGCCGCTAAAGGAAATTTTGGGTGATGAACAAGTTCTGCTTAAACAGGTTGTCTTGGCTCCTTATGCCGGGGCAAAGGTTTTTGTTTTCAAAGAGCAAAGTTGCGCTAAGGGTAGCAGAATAACTAAAAAGGTGCTCATTGATTACAGCGATTTAATTACTAAAGAAGAAAGAGCGGCATGGAAAGAGATTATTCAGGACACGGTAGCATGTTATGAACTCGACCGTTGTTTATATAGCCCTGATGGGCTTGTTGACCGCGAGGTAGTGGTGAATGACAGGGACGGCTTACTGATAAATCTTGAGATGGATGGCCGCAGAGACCTGCCTGATCAGTGTGTTGCTGAATTTAATCAGAGATTGGAAAGGAAAAGCGTTGACTTACCGAAGATAAAGAGAGAAGGCGTGTTAAATGACTTAAGGAACGCGGTAAAGGAATATTTGGAGAGAGAATTTGATAAAGCCAAGCTTCCTCTTATAGCAGAGAAGGCTCCCGGCAGCGGCGCGATTAACACGCGTTTAGCAGGCGTAAACCGTGGCGAGGTAATCCGCAGGATACTGAAGTTTTTGAACAATAAACGGTTAAAGAATAAAGAGTTGTTGTTCAGTGAAGGTGATGTGTATGTTATCGGAAAAGGCAATGAAGTTATCCTGAAGGCGCTTCCGGATGCCCATGGTGTTTATTTCAGGGAGGAATTAGCCGGCGATATCGTGGAGAACGTACTTATTTATAAGGGCCGTTACGGCATCCATGGGGTAGAAGAGTTTTTCCGCAATGTAAATTTAGGCCGCGAGCAGAAAAAAAAGAATGGCACTAAGGAAAAGGCTTCTTCAGCTATGACGACACCGAAAGACGTCGGCTCGCTTATGACAACCAGGCTGATAATATCAAGGTTAAACTCCGGCGCATTGCAGGGTTTAAGGGTTTCCGGTTCGCCGATCATAACAAGCCGTATATATACTTACCCGGCCGGGAATATCCAGGTGCGGGTAACTAACCCCAATAACAATTATATAAGGACATCCGAAGGCGCGATTTCTGTGGGCATGTCAATGTTGTTGAGGCACCTCTATCCTTACGAGGATGATTATCCATCTATTATCATCGCGCCTGCTCAAGACAGCTGGATCGGTAAAGACGGTGCGAATATTATGCAGATTTATTTCAGCATAACGTGTAATTATTTCCTTCATAATAGAAAAACAAAAATTATATGCCAACCAGAGCAGGCCGGGCGCATTATTGAATATCTACGGTTAGGCAATCCTTATTATTTACCCAATCCAGCGGGGTATCTAAGCAAGGGTTTAATTGACAGGTTCCGCCGTGAAGCTATTTACCTGGCTGATAGGGCAGAAATAGATGGCAGAATAAGCATGGTAGACCCTTATCCGGATATGGCGGAATTAATAGAGTTTGATTCTCATGGCAAGGCGGCATTGGGAAATGTATATGTTCGCTCCCAGCAGGACGGGACCTTCCGTATTAATGACGTTGACAAAGGGTTTGAAGTGGTACTGGATGGCAAAGATGCTTCTGAAGTTGAAGTGGATTTTAAAGGGGTCAGGCCGCTAAAGCGTATTCCCGAATTTGGAGTTACTTTCTTGGGCACGAGTGGCGGCTTAGACCCGAACGGGCTGCCATCCAACCATATTATCTGGGCAGGAGAATACGGCATATTGATAGATGTAGGGAGTGCTACTTTACCTGCGCTTAAAGCATTGTCCATCAACCCGGCATATATCAGCCATCTTGCAATCACTCATATGCATGAAGACCATGTCGCAGGGGCATTAGCGTATTTTGAGCGCTGCAAACAGATAGGCCATCCTATCCGTATTTTGGCTGAGCCGGGTATATTTGAATTATTTAGAAATCAGCTGGAAGTTATTTTAAAGCAAGGTTTGAGCGAGGTATATGATATTGAGTTTACTCCTTTGAAATTCTATGAAAAGACGATCCTGGGAGGAGGAAGAAACAGTTTTACTATAGAACCCATCCCCGCCTTTCACGGTACGCCTACGATGATGGCCAGGTATACTTATGGCGGAGAAACAATAAGTCATTCCAGCGATCATGCTTATGATCGGTTCAGGCTTACCCGGATTTTAGAAGGAGTATTTCCCGCGTACATAATGGATGATCTATTGGAGCTGACCAGTTATCGCAAGTACACGGATTTCTTCGCTGCTTCACGAGCACAAGAGATTGCCTATTCTTTATTCGCGGCTGACGATTCGGGGAGATGCCCTGTTATTGTAATCCATGAGGGGGGTACCCAAGCTGCATCAGATAATAATAATACTAATCATACCAGCCCGTATTCTTTAGCGCAGCTGCCAACGGAAACGCAGGAATCAATTTTGGTAAATCACACGGCAAAATTACCCGAAGGAGATGAATGTGCATTCAACCAGGCCATTCCTTTTACTACCAGATTCGTCTTGGCCTCTTCGGCGATTTTCTTAAAACCAGGCGCAGACGTAGTTACATTCTCAATCCAGCAAACCTCCTCCCCCCTCACCCCATACATAAGAGAACTTAAGGAGTACGCTTTAAATACTTTGGTTAAGGCTTTGGGTGCCAGGAAAGCCCAGATCATGAACAGTTTGAGGGAGGCCGGTGAAGCCCTGATTAAAACGATACGCAAAAAAGAGGTTGTGATCTGGGATATAAATTCTTCAGGCAGCGGAGGGGGGGTAGCCGACCTGCTAAAAGGATTTGTCCCGCTAACCAATATCTTTAATTCCGGCAATATGAGCCTGAAGAGGGGCTGGTGGGTCATCGAAGGGGAACCTCTTCATTTTGAAGTGACCAAGTTCTTCCATAACGCACTCCACGGAAAAGACGACTTACTGGAGAGGCTTAGATCCGGCGACCTTGAAAAAGATTACCCGCAGCTCTCCAAGGTATGTAAGGGTTTATCCATAGCAGACATAGAAAAGAAGATCATTGAGATATATGAAGACCTCAACATAAAAAACGCCCTCGGCTTCCTGAATAAGATAAAAGAAGAAGGCCTGGTTCCACCGGATATCTTCCTCGTTCATGATCCCCAGCCCGCCTTTATGTTCTACCTGCTCAAGTTCAGAAAGGAATATAAAAAGGAATTTGATGAATTTAACGCACTATTCAAGGACACGCGCTTCCTCTGGCAGGGGCACATCCAGTTCCACATATCCCAGGACCCCAACACCGCCAGCAATTTTGTCTGGAATTACCTTAGAAAAGGGATAAATGAGTTCTATCACTTAAGCATCTTCCACCGCGGCATCGCCCCCAGAGGCCTAACTATTCCCTGCTACGAGAATGTCAACTCTATTGATATCGGCGGGTATATAAGCGTTGACCTGGAATCAGAGGCCTTTATTAAAGAATGCCTGAAGCAGTTAGGCATTCCGCAGGAGAGGACTATAATTCTGCAGAATGGGCGTTTTGATGAATTGAAAGACCCCGAGGGGGTAATGATAGCCTATAGGATGCTGGCGCTTGATTTGATTCAGGAAGGTGTCAATCCTAAAGACTTGCCGGTTCTGCTGCTGACTGCCCCGCTTCCCTCTGATGACCTTCAGGTCGTAGGTGTGATCAAGAAATATGTTGATCTGGCAGGAAACATTAGAAAGGAGATCAGGAAGGCGGTCAAAGACAAGACAGGTAAGTCCGATAAGGAGGAATATGTATATATACGTCCCTTATTCGCCCAGGAGAAGGATGAGGTGAATAAAGACCTTGAGAGTGGCCTGGAGGCAGCCGGGTTGAATAAGAAATACCTTTATCCCGAATTCAACGATGAGCAGAAACGAGCCCTAAAAGAAACAGGGTTCGCCCCTGACTTAATAAATGCCGATGACCGCCATGATCTCTACCTGAATGCCTGCAAACATGCCGCTACTATTATTCTACTTAAGTCTTTAGAGGAAGGATTTGGCTTGGCCGCTGCTGGAGGTAAGTTCGCAGGCAGCGGTAAGCCGGTAATTCTGGGAGCCACCGGCGGCCTTATAGAGCAGGCGGATTATCCCTGCCTTGATGCGTTTAATGATTTGGTTTTTAACGAGGAGACCCGGGAGAAATGGATGAAAATGCGGGGGATATTGGTAGGCGTACGGCTTGATAGGCAGGGCAGGCCAGAGTCCGAGCCGGATAGGGGCAAGTTTAGAGAACTCTCCATCAGCCAGGCGGCACAGGCGATGCGGATTCTACTGGAGAATAAAAAGGTAAGTCAGGTTATAGGAGAGAACGGCAGGGTTGACGTAATCGAGAATTATCTTGTGAGCCGTCACCTTAAGGATTATTTCGACCAGTATGGTTACAGTCTGCGGAAGAACTTCGTAAAACGTTATGAATCTATCCTGCGCTTGGATAATAGCCGGGAGAGAGCAGAGGCCTTTGCGGCTCTGTCCCTGATGATATACGGCTATTTGGAAGGGCTCAACCTGGAAGAAATTAACGAAAGGGACCTTTTTGACATAAAAGACATAGCCATTCTCTTCAATGTAAAATTAGACACCAGGGTCTTTGACCACAGCCAGGACATATTAGCTCTGATAGAGGCATTAAAGCTTAAAGTAAGAGAGGTCCTTGCTTTTGAAGAAGAATTGCAAAGATCAGCCTTGCGGTTAAAGGCTACTCTCGGCAGAGAGGAGGCAGATATAGTTTTTGCATTGACCTGCCCTCTTGATGCAGACCCCGCGGCCGTAGAGGAGAACATCAGTATTATACAGGCCGCTTTAAAGGAGTATTTAGGGGAAGCGCAGCTTAGGGAGGAGCTGGGCATAGGCGGCAGATACGTTATCCTTCCTATATTTGAAGCAGGATATAAAATGCAGGAGCAGGATTTCTCTGCGGATGTTGAAGCACCAGACAATATCCATCAATTGAATATCATAAAGCCGATGAACAATTTCGGCAGAGGTTTCGGCATCCTTTACGGCTTAAGGATCGCGCAGCTTCTTAACGCCGGCTATTTTGTGAGCCTTAAAGGGGATACGCAAGGTTTAGATAAGACCAGCATAAGGGGGCTTCTTGCCCCTTTAATGAAGAATGGGCTACTGGCATTAGGATTAGCGAAGCCTTATGAACTTATTGACCAATATGATTTGACCTGTTCTTGGTATGAACGCTCTATATCCGGCGTAGGGATCACCAAGACACTTATCTATCAATTAATAAGGGCTATATACGGAGTATCTCTCTCTCAGCCAAGAGCAGGCGAATTCGCCATGGGCAGGGATTTGCTGGAGGCTTTGCTTGACGACCCGCGTCTGCTATACGCCAGGGATATTGTAGGGGAGGGCATGGATTTCTGGGTTGCGGTAAACTCTGCCTCAAGGGGTTTTAGGATCCTGCAGATAGATTTAAAGCAGAAGAAGCAGATACCGGTAGAGACGCTGAATAGTTCAATAAGGGTTAACGGCAGGTCTTACAGGATATTGGAGGTTATCTTCAATGATGTGGTCGGCGTATTGTTTAATGAGATCCGCAATAGCTTCCGTTTATGGGGAGAAAAAGCCATCAGCCAGGATGACTACCGGGTATCAGCCAGAGGGGTGGCTGAGGTAACGGTATTTGACCCGGAGGTCAATACTGCTACTGAAGCCCCGGAAGATATTGAGATTGATCCCCAAGAGTGGATTGAGTCTTTCCGGAAGGACTTTTTCAGCGAACTCTTCCAGGTCTGTTACCGGGAGATGCTGGCAGAGGATATTTTCGCTAAATTGAAAAGCCTGGCAGAGTTGAACAACAGGGATCTGGATCAGAGGATTGAGGATGCCTGGTTGGAGACAGTGCAGCTTTGGCCCAAGATCGTGAAAAGTTTTATCTTGAACTATCATTACAGCAAGTGCAGGCATGAAGAGGTAGTGTTGTTCCGGCTCTTGCCTGTATTCCAATTTGTCTTAGGTGTTTTGTTAAAAAGGGCCTTGGCGTATTCTCAAGAGGAAAACGAAAGAAAACTATTGATGAAGGAGCAGATCCAGGTTTTAGCTTACGAATTCATCAGGGAGAGGGAGGCCTTAAAGCAGGGGATTCAGGAATGCGAAGAGGCAATAGACAGGATCCAGGCGGGCCTTAAGGGGCTTTACTACCCTATGGGCATAACTGAGTTTATGAAGTCGCATATGCCGTCCAAAGGTGCGACGATGGAGGTCAAAGGATTTAATCAGCTTTTGTGTGCCGCCATCCAGAGATCCAACGAACATATCATATCTAACGGCTGTATAGTGCCGTATCTGCAAGGTATTAGGAATGCCTGCTGCGGATCTGATGTCTGCCATATCGGCATAACGGCAGTGAACAACCATAATGGCAAACAAGGTGCATCTTCGGCGATAAAATTTGATTTAAATAAGATACAAAAGTTTAATCAGATAATTAGCGATGGCGAATGCAATATAACTTTGATTATGGGCGGCCCGTTTGATGCAGATACGCAAAGGTTGATAAAAGAAGAGCAGGATAGAATAAAAAACATATTCAATTCCCACGGTTTAGAAGATTTAATAGAATCCTATAATTTATATAATGTCCATGCTACGCTTACGGGAATAGCGGTAACTTCGGCAAGAGATCAGGGTATAGCCAGCTTAATTGATATAATCCGCCGGTCGAAAATCAATATAAACTACTTGTTAGGATGGATTACGCAACAGAAGCCTTTTGTTGTAGAAATAAGCCGGGACGCCTTGAAAGAAGATAGGAAGGATGAAGTGATAAAAGTAACTCCAGGCGGATTGATAGTGCTGAAGGGCAGACCTATAGGAGACAGTGGTCTTTTGGCTAAACTCAGGGGTGAATTGGAAGATCATGCCGGTATCAGACATGCATACGGCAGGGAAGACGACGAGTTCTATTTTGCTTTGGCCTATTTGAAGCCTTCCGATGATAGAATCAATTCATCTGATTTTATAAACGCCCTTGAAAATTACCTTGAGGCCCGGAGGAAAACTATAAAATTAAATATCCCCGTTACCTCGATGAGATTGATTTGTTCGGTTGATAGGAGGCTAACATGGGAATCCCGCCTGGCAGAACTGGAATTAAAATTAGGCCAGAAGCATGCGGTTACGAATTTGATGGAATATTTGGCTGCTGTTTCATCTCCGATGCAATTTAATTTGGAAGCCATGCGTAAGATGAACCAGCTGATGAATGAAAATATACTGGACCTTAGTTTAATTATCGGTGGCCCGTTTGATGTAAATACACAGGAAAAGATAAAAAAAGAACAGCAGGGGTTAAAAGAAATATTTGATAAATTTGGAGTGGGCGCTTCTTTGGAATTATATGATTTGTATAACGTTCATGCTACGCTTGCAGAAATAGTATGTTTGACAGAAAATAATCACGGAAAAGACGCTTTGAATATTAATAACCTCTTATCCTCAATAAGAAAATCAAATATTGATTTAAGCTATATATTGAAATGGATTAAGCAGCAGAGGCCTTTCGAGATTAAGGTTTTTTATGGGGCATTAAGAGAAGGCAGAAAAGACCAGGTAATTAGAGTGACTCCAAACGGGCTAATCTTAATAAAAGGAAGGGCGGAAGATAGAACTCTTCTCGCTAAGATTAGAGGTGAATTAGAGGATAATGCCAACATTAAACACATATATGGCCGCGAAGATGATGAGTTTTATTCTGTAATAGGCTATTTAAAACCCAGTCCGCAGCTTAACAATCCTGATTTTATAAAAACCCTTGAAGCTCATCTTGAGGCCAGAAGGAAGGCCATAAAATTAAATATTCCGTTTCTTGAAATAAAACTGCTTTGTTCTACCAATAGAAGAATAATAAAAGATTCCAGATTAGACGAGTTACGCTTGAGGTTGGGTGAAGAGCCTTCTACCAATGATTTGCTGGGTTGGTTAACGCAGATGGGATCAAGCAGCGCATTCAAAGGTTTCAAAATGGCCCTAACTGACTCCTTTGGTTCAATAGAACAAGTTATGGAAACAGTAAGGATGGAAGAACTGAAAGCGGGATTACGAGAGGCAGGATACAATATCATTTCTACATTTGAAAAAGGAAAGGTTGTTCGCAACAAGCCTGTTGATGAAGGATTAGTTCTGGCGAGCGAATTTTCTGAAGCGGCAGAAGATATGGTTGATAGGCAGCTTGGTGTATTTTTGGGCAGGTATTCATATATAAGGCGCTTGGCTGGCGCGGTTGCCGGAGAATTAGCTCTAAATGCCCAGCACATACCCCAAAATAGAAATATGATTATGCTCTCCAGGGTAAAAAGAGAAGAAGAGGCTGCAGTATTCGAATTACTAGCAATAGATAATGGGGATGGAATCCCGGGGATCTTTGAAAAGCCCGGGGATTTAGTTGGCCCTAACAGAGTAAAAGGTAATGGTATGGGATTCTATAACTTATACAATTTGCTTACCGGATTTAATAAGGCTGAACTTATAATTGATACTAACGGAAGAAGATTCCAATGGATATTTACAAAGGAAAGCGATAATAACCAGTTAACGCTAAATAAGGGCACATCGGAAACTCTATTTGGAACCCGGCTATATATAAAAGTATATGCCAATATTAATGAAGCTTCATCCTCTGTAATAATAAAAGACAATCAAGGCGACTCTTGCGCAGTCCTTATGGGGAAGAATGAAAGAGGTAAAACTTCAGGACAACTACCCATTCAGCTGGAAGTATTCGATTATAAGAAAGGGGAAGCTATTTACACAAGGGGAGTGGCTTTACATCAGGAGGTTTTCTATGTTGAGAGGGGCAGGGTGCAGATAGAGATTGGAGGCAAGGTTATAGTATTAGAGAGACAGGATACGGCTACGACGCTGATTGAATACAAGGCTACTATGCTTGAGGATTCTACGGTAACGATCGTCAGGCAGACCCCTGTTTTGACTATAAGCAGGAATCCGGAAGAACCTTTAACAATGCATGAAATAAACGGAGAGCGCGTCTCTGAAGTTGTCTATGACGAAAACAATGAACCTGTTGCCTTGATATTAAAAGCGCATATTGCTCCTGAAAAATTCACCGTGATTTGTACTAATTCATTCCCGCTTGCAGTAGGCACTAAGGCGCCGCCAAAAGGCGATATAGGAAGGCCGCACATTCATACACCTATTGATAACCAGCCATTAGAAGTAATTATCATACAGAGGGGGAAAGCTAGATTCTTTGTATATTCTAAAAATAAAGAGCAGGTAGCAGAAGTTATATTGGAGACGGGTGATAAGATCCTGTGCATGGCTGGTCATAATATCGAATTCTTAAGTGATCGAAATAAGATGCTTGAGGTCGGTCAGGGGCCATATCCCGGACCAGAGAAGGCCAAGGTATTCTTTAAGGATAATGATGTTTCTATGTTGCCCGTAAAAGAATTGTCACCCGAAGATGAGCTTATCGAGAAGTTGATACAGTCCACCAAAGATGAAGATGCAGAAACAAGAGGCGTTATTATAAAACAAATGATAGGATTACCCGGAGTTTTTGACCGGTTAATAGAGAGGTGGATGGAAGAAGAGGATACCAGGGGTAATGAACCAAGCTACTTAATTGAAAAAAGCCTTGCAGGCCTTCCGGAAGAAAACATCAAGCTCGTGCAAGAATTAGTGTTTGAAGCGCTCTATAAAAGGTGCAGGCATTTGCGGGATTTGGAAAGCAAGGATATCCGCCACAATGGCACGCCCGTATATGCCCCTATACCCAGCGGTGATTTTAGGTTCTTATTTATAGGCGGGGTTGAGACAGGTTATGAATTTTTAAAAATGGGTGACAGGAGCCTTATGATTATATCAAAAGGCTTCCATTGGTCAGAGTTAGAGCCTTATGCATTAGAAGAGCTCGGTATCTATGGTGAAGTAAATAACCAGCATTTCGCGCCTTTATTCAAAGGCTTGCATCCTGCTCTTGGCCATACACATCAGTTCACCGCCAATTTTAGCGATATTGACGAAAGGCTTATGGCGGATCAGGAAGATTTTGTACATTTCCTTTTGAGTTGGACACAGCGGCGTGGTTATAACGAACTTGAACTAAAAATATACAAAGGCGGGGTTTTTACCGGTGAAGGCAGGGTTAAGGATAAACTGGCCGGGCTTGGCATACTTTCATACGGAGCTGATGTTGCAATAGTGGGGGGCTCTTCTCCTATGACAATACTCCATATCAGCCCCGAAGCAGACCCATTCTCAAAAGAGGGCGGACTGGCTGATGCCTTTGAGGGCTTGGTTATCGCCCTGGCAAAATTAGGGCAGAAGGTTTATGTTACAACTATTCTTTACGATTCAATAGACAAGCAAAAATTTGGTATAAAAGACACAGGCAAGAAAGTCATGGTTGCAATAGCAAGCAGGATAGAAACTGCTCCGGTTTGGATGACAGAGTTTCGAGGCGTAAATTTCTTTTTCTTAGAGCACCCTGTATATTCAAAGAAATTATATTTAGGGGGTGAAGATGGGGATTATTTCTTGGTAAGGCCGATTATAAACGCGCGATTAGGCAGAGATATATTTTCAAATGAGCTGGAATGTTTATTGGAACGCTTGAGGTTTGAACAGGCGGTATTTCTTTCAAAGGGCGCGCTGGAAATAGCCAGGGAATTTAACTTAAGCCCTGATGTAATTCACGCGCATGATTGGCAGGCAGCTATGGTGGCTCCTTTAGTTAAAACTCATCCGGAATATAAGGCCGATACTTCTTTTAAGGGGGCTTCTATTTTTTATTCCATCCATAACCTAAGTTATCAGGGTATATTTAATAAGTTTCTGCTGGGTATTGCCGGATTAGGATGGGAAGTATTTACAATAGATGGGTTAGAATTTTACGACAAGATTAACCTTATGAAGGCAGGCATTACTTACAGTGACGAAATAATGACAGTAAGCCCCACTTATGCCCAACAAATCCAGACCGCTGAAAATGGTGAAGGGCTTGATGGGATATTAAGAAAAAGAAGGGATAACCTACACGGGGTGCTTAACGGCGTAGATTATGAATTATGGAGCATACTGGAGAAAGCGGCTCCTTACACGTTAGATAATGTTTTGGCAGCCAAATCGCGTTACAAGGCTATGCTTCAGCGGGAGCTTGGTCTTATGCAAGAGCCTGGTCTACCAATTATCGGCAATATCAGCAGATTAGTCCCGGATAAAGGGTTAGATTTGGTTTTGGAGCGTTTTAAGGAGATTATTGATTTAGGAGTTCAATTTGTGCTTATCGGCAGCGGCCACGGCGCTATAGCAGAGGCATTTAATGCGATCAGCCAAGATATAAGTTATAGAGGAAAGGTAAGTATTAATTTTGGTACAGGCAGCAAAATGGAGTTAAAAGATCACAATGATGGGTTAATAAAAACATTGGATAAATTACTGTTAGCCGGAGAAGATTTATTTGTAATGCCTTCCCGTAAAGAACCCTGTGGATTGACTCAGGATTATGCCCTTAGGTATGGAGGCTTTCCGGTTGTACGCAGGACCGGTGGCTTGGCAGATACAATAACACAGTTTAATGAAGAGACATTCCAGGGTAATGGGTTTGTATTTGAGCAAGCAGACCCTTCAGAGTCATTTTTAGCTATTCAGAGAGCTGTCAGGACGTATAGAAACGAAAGATTAAGGAGGGCTTTAATTCAAAATGCCATAAATTGTAATTTTAGCTGGGAGGTATCAGCTTCCAAATATCTGGAACTTTATCGCAGCAGTATTGAAGGCAGAACAACTTCTTCAGCGCTTGAGGAAGGGGTTTTCCTATTCGATAACAAACGCAGGCTGGATGGCGAACGTATGGGGCTTGGTAATTTAGTTTTATCGGGTGGCGCAAGTTTTATTGATCTCTTTAGAATGCTTTGGGATGGGAAAATGGCAAAAGGAGGCATATTTTCTTATTCAAACACTAAAATCAAAACAAGGCAGGTAGGAAATTATACTATACAAACTTTCCCGGAGGGCAGAAGGCAATATGATGCGGAACACGGAGCAGCCAAGCGCTTAAGTTCTGTGCCTGTACCGATAAATATTTACGAACCATTTGACCCTGAAAAGGGAAATTTCAACAAATGGTATGAGGAATGCCTTGAAAGAAGGATCGTTGATCTTGATTTGGATATGGGATTATTAGTCGTAGATATTAATCAAAACCCTATGCAGCAATATCATTCCTTATTACTTCCCTGGCCTGAGAAAGGGGAGCCGCAGTTTTTATCGCAGAAAGCTATAGAAGCAGCGTTGTTTATGTCCAAATTAGCCAGAAGCAGCGGTTTTAAAATAGGCTTTAACCCCTGGCAGTTCGGTGCCTCTGTAAACCACCTGCACTTCCAAATCCTTTATAGTGTCAGGCACCATACACTAGCTGTCGAAAATGCGCCTAAGAGAATTATAACCCGATTAGGCGGATTAGATGTATTCGAAGCTACTGATTATCCTGTCCCCGTGATAGGCTTTAAAGGAGAATATATTTTATCCCAGACAAAGGTGATATATTCATTAATACAAATACTGCAGGATATGAATATCCCCCATCCTATGCTCATAGGTAACGATGATATTGCGTATATTATGATGGTTCCGCCTTTTAGGTTAGCTATGGATGGATTCTGCGAGACGGGGATCGGTTTCCTTGAGCTTAGCGGCAATATGTATACTCTAGATGACGATTCTTTTAGAAAAGTGACCGAAGAACATATAAGCGGCGAGCTATCTAAATTCAGACTCCCGGATAATGAAGTAGCTGAGATTATTGGCAGGTGGCTAAATGTTTTAGCAAAGAAGTCGTCTTCACCCATTAAGGCACTTTCTACCGAAGCAGAATTTATGAAGGAAGCAGCAAGCCCTGTTAAGGACGAAGGGAAGCGGCAGAGTAATAATATAGACCCGGAGGCTTTTAGTATTGCCAATAACCTATCGATAAAAGGGCCGGATGCGCTGCATGAGATCAAGAACGGCCTTATGGTTTATGGGGCATACTTAAGGAGAGTAAGCAAGAGGTTGAAATTATTGAAAGGCCAAAATCTCCCGGGAATCTTCGATATAGGTATTGATAGCCCTGAACCGGGGATTAAATCGATAGCAACGTTGGTTATGCAGTTAGAATCCGCAAAAAATGAGTTGGACAGAGATATATCTCTGAACGATTTTAATATGAAAAATGGCACTGGATACGAAGACATAGCGTTGATTAATAATGTAGTTGCTACGTACGTCGAATTTAAAAACTTAGCTGATGAGTTTCAGGAGGCAGCGAAGCGTTTCAATCCAAAGCTCGATAATTTTATTAGATCTACGGAATTAAGCAATGACGAAGAGCTTGCAAAATTGTATGGCAATGTAAAATACGGCTACGGCAGGATTACAAGAGGGCTTCTTGTTTTGTTTGAACCTGTGGATATTTCTGCCGAGCGAAAGAATTTACGCCAGGTAATGACAAATATCACACAAACTTTACTTGGTTATGCGCAATCAGATGTTGTCAGGACATGGCTTCCAAAGGGGTTAGCCGAAGGTTGCTTTGAAGTGATATTTGACAAGAGCGTACCGGATAAAGAGATCTCCACTTACCATGTTTTAAACAGCGAGATCTTAATAAATGCGGGGATCAATTCTATTAAATACAGTAATCCGGAACTCCCTCTTAAGGTAAACATCCATGTTTCCCTTGACTGGCATAAAGGCATGACGGAAGTTAAGCTTGTTGATAATGGACGAGGTATGACTGCCGATGCATTGCAGGTTTTTGGAAGAAAGGTAGCGCGTTTCCACGAAGGCACAGGCATAGACGGGCAAGGGATAGGTATTTATACGATGATAAAACGGCTCAATAGCATAGGCGGCTATATGCAGGTTTATAGCGACGGCCCGGGATTGGGAGCAACCATCAAATATGAGATGCCCTTTAACGCTACCAGAAAAGATTTTGAGAAAGCTATGCAGCGGGACACCTCGCGCTCCCGACAGCCAATTTTATTGCGTATTGTCGGACGCAGCGCAAGCGGAAAAGTCCCGTTGGCGCGTCATTTCGGCCTCTTCTTAGAAGATGAAAAGGGGAATGAGATTTGTAATGGTGAACTTATTCTCCACTATTTTAATTCTCCATTCATCTTAAGGGCATGGGCTTATTTCTTTGTTGAAGACTTGCGTAATAGCGGTTATGACCTCAATCGTTTAGTCGCCGAGCCATTAATATCTTCAAAAGAAGCCATTAAGCATTTGAAGAATTTCCTGAAAGAGCGTATCAACCGGAAGGCAGACCCCATGGAGCTAAAGATAGACGAAAAATGGGTAAGCACAACGGCTCCTGTTGAGGAAGGGCAGGCAATCACCTGGAGAGACCATATAAAAGTATCCGTGAAAAAAGATACCTTTATGCAGATAGCTCTTTACAGGCTTACCAAGTATCAAGGCATCCAACAGATCATTAATGACCTGGATGCCGAAGCGGCAAAAGAAGCTTATGAAAGCGAGGAGTTTAATGGAGGGCCGGCTATAGCGACCTATCCGCTAACAAGCGAGGAATTAGAGAGGCTGCAGAATAAAGGATTAATGGTTATAGAAGTGTATCTAAAAATTTCGCCTCATACCCAGGCAAAAATACAGGGTGTTCCGGAAATAGCAATAAAAGAAACGGACAGGATCAGCGGCTGGGAACCGGTTGATTTAGGGGAGCTTCGGAATCGGGGTGTCATTGTGATAGATATCGATGAGCTCTATGCCCGGGAAGAGGATGATAATAGGGAAGAAGGGCATATTCGTAAGGCAGCAGCGCAAATAGCGCGTCAGCTTGCGGAATTATATTGTCCCAAAATACCTGTACCTCAGGAGTCCTCAAGCCCACTTTCTATAGAGTTTAGGGCGGTATATCCTGCGGTTGTCAAAACAACAAGGCAGGAAAAACAGTTGCCGGTTACAGAAATTAACATAACGTTTTCAGGGAAGGAAAATAGACTAAGCCCCGAATTGGGCATATCGGTTTTAGGAAAAACCTCCCATTTATCGCCGCAATTAAAAGAAGTTCTCGGGAAAAGAATAGATAATTGCAAGAAGGCATTGTTAAGTTGGCTGTCTTTCTGGGAACATTCACCAACTATCTTTAAGATTATTATTCAACCTTTCATCCCTATCACCGGTTTCCCCCTTCTTTTCTACCTATCCGAGAGAGCAGAAAATAAAATCAACCTCGTTTACGC
Organism: Candidatus Omnitrophota bacterium; assembly: GCA_028716965.1. Lineage (GTDB taxonomy): Bacteria > Omnitrophota > Gorgyraeia > Gygaellales > Profunditerraquicolaceae > UBA6249. The sequence goes on along the minus strand of JAQUOV010000003.1, from coordinate 97,294 downwards.
TTTATTTAGAGATAAACTGCCTTTGGAATTTCAGTATGGCGTATTGAGATACCGCGATGATATGGGATTCTTGTTTGACATGCCTTTATCCGTTTTAAAGTCCCATTATGTAATACTTTCGGAAAATTATGGAGTACAACCTTTGGAAGAATACTGGATCAGAACATTACGGACTCATCTTATGTATCGTATTAGCGTTTTGGGCGAAGTTGTCTCTGGAAGCCCAGTAAGCCTTAACAATGGATATCTTATCTATGATATAGAGGATTTTCTATTTCCCGGTGCATATATTTCTGAATCTAGAAAAGCAAGGCATAACTTTTCACTTGTAGGTGAAAATGAGTTTCGGCTTACCAGGGCGGAAAATAAACTGATGAGCTTGGAATTTACAGGTTGTGTAAGTTTGATACTTCGTGATAATATCACCGGACTTCACGGTTTATCCCATATTACAACGGAGTTGATTATTAAGAACTCACAAAACATTCCTAAGATAATTCCTCCATTAATGCAGGCGATGAAAATGGGTAAAGAAGAACAGCAAACCGAAGCATTGCTTATATTATCCTTTATAGGCATCCATGGTGTATTGCCACAGGAAGTAGGAGGCGGTTTGTTAAACTCCCTGAAGGAAAACAATGCCCAGGTGATTTTTGAAAATGTTACCAACAATGCTCATGCTATAAGAAGCCAAAAATATATCAAAAGTATTGGTATCGAAAACGGGATCGTTTATATACACCTTCCTAAGGATATATTGTGTTTGCCTTTTCCCACAGCCGTTAAGGAGAAAAAGATAGCCGTAGAGCCACTCGTTCCCATTTCAGGTAGCCCGGTTTCCAATGCAACGAGGAAATCAAATTATTCGGCGCAATCGCCGATCGGTCCGTACTTAAAGCTTACAAATTTTGGCGCACTTGTAATAGCAAGGGGAGAACTTAAGGCAGCTAGCGCTATAGATACAGCGATATTTAAGGAGGCTTTTGGAGAGGTAAGAAGTTATATATTAGATAATCAGAAAAGGTGGGGCAAAGTTCATCCAGCCGATTTAAAATTGCTCGAATCTGTGAGGCTTGAATTAGCGCCCAGAGCAGGATATTTAGTCGCTGTTGTTTTGAATCAATATACGCTGGAGGAGCATATTTCTTACCTCGAAGGATTTTTGCAGACAGTCTATGCCCGCTTTGGAAAAGCCGGACTCGTCATGCTTTTTGCCCACGAATTAAAGCATATTCTTAGCGGCCATTTAAGCAGAAAAACCTACCTTGAGACTATGGTGGCCAGCTTAAGCAATTTATCTCCGGCAGATGCTGAAGAAATAGAAACACAGCTACATGAGTTAGAATTTGATGCCGACGCCTTTAGCGTATTTGCATTAAGGGATTTAGGTTACGCCCAGGAAACCGCGGTCCAACTTCTTAAATGGAGAAGTGATTTGGATAAGAGTTACCTGAAAGGATATCTTTCTCCAGGATTAAATCCGTTGAGCAATTCTTTAAAGAGGCTGCATGGAATAGACGTGCGTCCTTGCGACGCGGCAAGAATAGAAAGGTTAAAGATAATATTAGATGGGCCTTCAGCAGATTCTACGTTAGTCCAATCTGTGGAAAGACCGGAGGCAAAATCAAGAAAAATAACAACCAGTTCCCCAGCCACCCAGAATAACTCTCAAAAATCTAGCGAAAGGATATTTACACTCCCTGAAGACCAATACGATACCATCTTGGGGAAAAAGTTATTGTGGCTTAATGAGCTGCACCAAAAGAAAAACTCCAACTCCGTAATTAAACACATTTTAGATGCTAAAAAACCAGGATATCTGATGGAAGCCGTAAGTTTACTTATTAGAGCACAAGATAGACTGGATGATTTTGAATACCGGATAGGCAGGGAACGTTATCATTGGGAGTTTGGTACATATAATGTTGATTATGGTTTTTCCCGCAAGTTTAAACGGGAGGTAATGAAAAGAGCGTTGAAAACATTACGTAACTGTGATTTATTTATATTCCAGATGGAATATATGCCGACCTGGACACTGCTTGAGGCGTTTCGTATTTATCTTCAGGCTGTTGAGGGATACAGCGAATTCGAAGCATTCAAAATAACAGGCAGATTGGCAAAAATATTGATGTCCGGGGGCCTGGGGAGTTTCAAGCCCGATTTAGTCCGGGGCATTTATCGCATATTCGTAGATGAGTGGGGTGAACTTGAGGCCAATAATAAGATCCACCTATTCGGCATTTTTTATTCAAGTAAGATCAAGGGTGGGGAATTCGCGTTGCCGGAAGAAATAATATTCAAGCGCCAAGGGGCCAAGCAGACTACAAAGCCGATACAGATTCACGAAGATATTGTAAAACTATTTCTTACTAGGGCGCTGGAGTTTGAAGAGGAATATCAAATATGGCTTCCGCCTGCACTGCGGGAAATAGTGATGCAAAGATTAGATTTTTATCTCCTGCCGGAACTTATTGCGAAGTATGCTTCAGTAACCGCCTCCCGGGTATACTTTAAAATATGTAGAAATATTACCAGGCGTGAAGCTTTGCCCGATGCCTTAAAGCATCTTGCGCATAAAAAGATTACGGAGACAACTACAAAAGAGATTCTTACCTGGGCATACAATAATGCCATAAAGGATGAGAATATAATCAGCATGGCCAGGGAAGAATTCGCAAGGGAAAAAGCAAAGTTGAGACAGAAAGAAACCGTAACCATTCAATTCGTCAGTGATAAGAAGAAGTCGGGGGTAAGGGAATATTGGCTCTACTGCCCTATGATTTTCCCGGAGGCATATCCGGAAGCGGAATCCGGAAAAGGACATATTGATGATTTCCGTGCGGTGCAATCATATGTTTATCGTAAGGCAAACTCGCGGTTTATTCTTGGGTTGCGCCGCAGAGGCTTAATAGGTGATAAGCCGGTATTTTCCATGAGCGAAGGCAACACTATCCTTATGATGCCTCAAGTCGTGAACGATAGATTTAAATACGATGCGTTTATGCGTAAGGTATTCGGGCACAAATATAATCATAGCATAGTTACGGATACTATGCCCCTGTACCATGATTATATGTATGATCCGTTGAACATTTCTACGGAATTTGGGTTTGCCAGCCATGGGAAAGTTGTTGATCCTGCGGATATTGCAGGCGCGGTATGCGATTGTGTCAGCGGATGTTCTACAAAACATACCGGAGTATGTAAAGAAATTTATTCTTCTAACATGGATAAAGTTTGGGAAGACCCGCTTTTTGGCAATAGTGAAGGGTCTGATGATGAAAGGTGGAATGGACTGGATGTAAAAGCCGTGATCACGCAGGCGATGGCAGAAATGGAGATCCCGGATAAAGACTACGAAGGTTTATTCATGGTTCTGGACAAAGACACAGAGAAAAAGCTGGCATTTATTGAAAAGTACCTCGCTGCCAAAAAAAGGCAGAAGAAAAAGCTTATCGATTTGCTTTTAAAGAATCACTTTGGGCCATTGGGCATTACCCAGGAGGAATTGAAGGAAAAAGGGATAGATCTGATGGCTATGCCGTTTTTCAGTCTTGTGCGCAGGTTTGTGGAATACAAATGCCCTAATTTGATCATTGATTCTTTATTCAGCGATCATAAGAGAAAAGAGGTCATTGATTCTAACGCAGTGCTTCTGATCGGCGGAAGGCCATTCAGCACGTTCTTTGTAAACGAAAAGAAGCGTATTGACGACCTCTTTGAAAAATACCCTGAAATGCGATATCATCTTATTTTTATTTCAGACCATAACGTCTATACATCTCCCTGGCTGCAGCAAGGCAGGGATTTTGGGGGGATGTTATCCGAAGATAATAAAGAGGCCGGCCCCACAAGCTATGGTAATCAGCAGGCTCCGTCTATTGCCACCCCAGATGGAGTTATTCCGGAACGCGTGAAACACTTAAAAAGAGATGCTGCCGGACGTATTGTTTCCGGAAACGGCTATATTGTCAAGTACCTGCCCCAAGATGCTTCCGGAAAGATTCTGCCGGATATGGAGGATTTTGTCAAAGGCATAGTTGAATTATCCGATGCCTATGTTAATCATTATTCTGATGATTATGGTATCCTCGCTTATAATGCGCTGCGTATGGGCCTGACGCAAGGTGACATTGTTAACCAGGCTCGCGGTTTACTTTGTCTTCTCGCCAGGGCTGTACGCCAACGGGATGATTGGCAGGAAACTATACAGCGCGTTATTCAGGACTTTGTTGTTTCCCTTCGCGACGAAAATGGAGGTGCCTATATCGTTAAACGGATCAAGGATATACTTAAGGTAGGCCCCGCAGGCATGGCGCCTTTCTGGTTTGCTGTGTCTGACGGAGATTTCAGGGTGCGTGCCGAAACCGCCGGGCTCGAACCGTTCTTTATCGCCTTATACGGCCTGGTTTTCCGTAACGAAAAACACTGGAATTTTACGGATTACGTTGAGTATCTTCAGCCCATTCTTGTAGGCAGGCCAAAAAGCAATGCGCTGCTTAAATTGATCCACCAATTAAACAGGCCTCATTTGACAAACTATAGAAAGAATACCGCCCTTCTTGAGATATTAGAGGTCCTTATACAACAGTTAGCAACATTCCCATACGAAACAACTGTTCCCGAGGAAGAACTTTTCAGAGCTGAATTTGGAGATTTTGGAGAGCGGATACCGAGCGCAGTTAGGATTGAAAGCGGAGAAGGTGAATTACATGTCGGTATGGTTTGCAGTGAATACACCCGCGAATTTCATGATTTTATCGCTTTAACATCGCAAGCGCTGGAAAGAATCAATATTGTTTCCGAGCAGGCAGTAGCATTATTCAATGTAAATTTTGAGGTTAGTACTGATCTCCATACATTAGGATTTGAATCCGAAACAAACCGCCCGTATGTTGCCGCCTGCAATGTCGCCAAGACAAAGGTTTTGAAGGAACACGCGGTAGCAGAGGGAGGTATTTTACAGAGAAAGTATTACACCGAAGAATTTAACGATCGCGATACTATTTACTTCCATCCTTATTTCTTTAGCCTGCCCGATGAAGAGAAACAAAAAATAATCTCCCGCCTAATAAATATTATCATCTTAAAGAATGAGATTGTTTCCGGAGCCAGGTCTTCTTCATCTCTGGGTTCCCTCGTTTGCTCCCTGGCAAAGACAGATACGGCGAATTCTCCGATTGCCATCAAGGAAAAATACCGGGACAGTAAAGGCGGTATCTATGAGGTTGAATTGGATGCCGCGGAATATATAATTGCGCTTTTTGAGTCCTGGATGCATCACATCAGAACTTTTGCCATTGGAGGACCCACTGTTGAACAAGGGATGTATGAGCTTATGGGCAGAGGTATAGGGATGATGCATCGGCATGGATTCGCGCTGGACTTGTTGACCGGGTTAGGCGGTTCAGGTAAAACTACGGCACTTGGATATTTTCAGCAGCTTTGCGATGAAGTCGGGATGGAATATGACCCGCACGAGTTTGACATGGTTTTATTGGAAAAGGATGACCGGCCTCTAGACCCCAAGATGCAGCAGACAGACCCTAAAACGCAGCAGAAAACCCAGATATTTGACAAGAAATTCCAGGTTAAACGTTTCGCCCAGGCCTGGAAGAAAATGTTTGTGAATTTGTTGAACGGAAGGCATATTCCTACGGAGATGCCTGTATATGACGGCACGGGTGAAGGAGGAAGGGTTAAGATCGAATATTCGCCTGACGGGAATATAACTATATATTTAGGTAAGGAAAGAATACGCTGGGTAGAGGGAGAGTGGGTACCCCAATTGTTACATCTTGGAATAAGTGACGGTGAAGCAGAGCCGGCGCTTAAAGTCAATAAGACCCTGCTATTTACGCGGGACCTGGGAACGCGCGATTACACGATAGGATTGCGAGACACGGAATACTTAATAAAAAAGTATCACGTGATGGAAGACGGAACAGAAAAAGAGCGTCTTGTCCTTGAGTTGGAACGTCCTATAGTTTTCTCGCGCGAAGATTTCGCCGGTTATTTATCCTGGTATCAAAAAAGAGGCAGAAATCCCGATGTTGAGGTCGTTTATCTGATAAATGACGGAAAAGGGAATTTACTGGAACATAACGGAGAGCCTGTAAAGGAAGTTTCTGCCAGGACGTTAAGATTTAGCGCGGAAGAAAAAGCAGGAAGATTTATCCTGCATATACACAGCAAGGAAGCGCAGATAGAAAAAGATCTTCAAGGTAATCCGGTAAAGGATGCAAAAAACAGGGAAAAAGTTATTGTTATTGATAAAATCGCTTCCTACGTCATTCCTATATCAGAATGGGGGAATAAAGTCCTCATTGTTGAAAAGAAAAAATACCTTGTTTCAGATATCGGCAAGATAAAATTTTCAAGGCCGAAAAAACTCGAGCTCTTGCAGAGGATTTTGCCGGGCAGCAAAACCTTCTGTATAGAAGGCATAGGCAGTGCTTCTGATAGAGATCTTAATAAAATCGGCATCCCGATGGTTATTCATGCTGATACCGACATACGCAACATCCGCATGATCCATCGCGCGATAGATAAAGGAAAGTCTCTCCTAAATTTTATCCGTGACCGGATCATAATGGAAGATACCGAAGAGTCAAAATTCATTATTCCTTATATCCGCGCCATTGAGAATGGGATTATATGCTGGAACCATAGTCTTAAGGAGGCGCTGTGGGTGGCGTATAAGCTTAATAAAATAGATAATCCCAAATGGCGGGAAGTAAACGTTAAGCTTTTAAAGGAGAAGCTGAATATAAATATTGATATGCTTCCGAAAGAACTGGATGTTATTGCCGAAAGGCAGATTATTGATATTCTTAAGGCGACAGCCAAGAAAGGATTCCCTGAAGATAATTTCGATTTGCTTGCTGACGAGAAAGCAATCGGCATAGAGCAGGTTTTCTTTAAGCTCTATACGCGCCAGGAGCGTGAAGATTTTGGGCTGGTCGTGGTTGTTCCCTTCGATGAAAAGTTTTTTACGCAGAATATTGAGCCGGTAATTGAGGAGCTTAAGAACCGCATGGGCCTGCGCCTGGTCCGGTGCACTGTGATAGATGCCTCCAAGGCCCATATCGCTATCCCCATGGGGCAGTGCCATCCGGGACGTGCGGTATTGGAGTTTGGAAAATTATTGATAAAGAATAGCGTAAAGGAATCCCTGCCAACGCGCCTGAAGAGGTTATTCAGGGAAGGAAGGCTTAGAGAATGCGAGGAAGCATTTAATGAGTTTTTGGCCTTGCACAATGCGGATTGGGAGGAAGGCGGTGTGGTGCATCTGGCGCCCGCATTTCGTAAACATGCCTACGCACTGCGTATCGATGAAAAAGGCAGGCGTCGCCTCATACTTAATGAAATAGACGATAAAGGTAAATATTCCTTTGGGGGTATACCTGAGGACATAGAAAAAGACCCCAGGAAGAATTACGCGTGGGATAAAGTTTCACCCAACGTGCAGTGGCTGGAGTTGTCGCAGTGCCCGCAGTTAAAGGCAATATATGAACGTTGTCTGGATAATCCTGAACTTTTCAAGAAGGAAAATTTTAAGTGGGCCAGAACCAGCGATCCTTTTTCAGAACAGATCATTGATGCCGAGATAGAACATATAAACACGTTGATCAGTAACGGCGAACCGTATTTGTTGCATTTCCTTTATCGGCGCCTGTGCGATGAACATAAGCTAAATGAGCCGAAAGCATTAGAGATCTGGTGCGCCTTATTGCAATATTGGTTGACGCAACACAAGGAAAATGGATGGGCGCGTTTTCTTGAGCTTTTTATTGAAAAAATTAAGGCGGAACCGGAAAAGATGCTGCCTATGGTTAAGCGCGGCGATGGGATGGGAATGTTCGCGCTTGCCCTTCTTGATCCCGGGGAAGCCCCTGTTGGCTATAAACAGCTTAGGGCAAAGATAGAAGATACGCTTAGACAGGAGCCCCTTAATATCGCTAATACCGATAAGAAAAAGGAGGTAGCGCGCTGGATAGAATTATTTTCGGAAACAAGGGAACTTGCTTCTTCATTGAAGGGCAATTCCGGCAGCCCGCTTCTTGTCCAGGGGGAGGCTGTAGGTTTTGCCGCCAGCGCTATTTCTTTGGAACAGGAATTTACCCCTGCAATTAATTCTCAGGATTGGAAAAGGTTTGTTATGACAATAGAAACAGAAGAAACAAGGTTGTTGAAGTCACTTCCTTCTATTAATAAAGGAGAACTCGGGGAATGTATTGAGATATTTAAAAATCCGGAAACTGCATTCGGGACCATTTTTCTAATGACTTCTATTCCTTCAGTTGAGGAGATAAGGGAGTTAACAAACTTGGCTTTTGAGGTAGGTATTTATCGCTTAAGGCGGGCTCGTCGACTGGTTATTATAAAAGGGGATAATAACTCAATATTAATTGAAGAGGAAAAGATTAAGTCGCTTTTGAAAATCGGGCAAAGCGATGCATTCTCTCATAATCATCCAAGCGGGAACCGCTACCCTTCTATAGACGATGTCCGCAGCATATTCTCAAGAGGCCATTTATTTAACTTTATATTGGTCAAAGAAGGGGTTATGCAATATGATTGGACTAATGTAAAGAATTTTAATGGTAGATTATTCTTCAGCGCATCAGATTTATATGATGAGCTTATGAGGGATTATAGAAAAGAGGTTGAAACAGAAGGGAGATTGATTGAAAAAGCAATAATAGATATTTATAAAATATGGCAAGTTAAGACTATGTTTATCCCCTGGTCCGAAGTAACGATAAATCATATATTTCCTTTAGGGTCAAAAGGGGTAGATTCTATGTTATTTGACCGGAACCCTTATTTGCGGGCGGCCGGCATACGTTTTAGCGGGCAACTTGCTCCGCTAGAATTCATCCCGGTTGTTAAAGCATATATTAAAGATCCTGTGGATATCGTTAGCCGTCAGGCAACTATAACATTGGAAGAAATTGAGCGCATAAGCGCTTCGCCTTTAGCGTATACTTTTTTCGGATGCCTGATGTGCACCAAGCTTCTGTCAAACCAACCTAAAAGTAATAGTCCGCTGTTGGATAAGATTAATAGGCGATTTTGGGGGTCGCGGCAGTTTATAAATCAGAATTCCTCTCCGTGGCTGGTGGGGTCTGATTCTGCCGCACCCCTTTTGAATAATTTTTTAAGCTCCGGGAAAGCGTTTTCATCTTCCAGCTCTATTGTAAAGAAAGTGATTTTAGTGTTTTTGATCGCGGCATTTTTTGGTCCATTCAATCTATATTCCTTAATTCCGCCATTATTTGACCCGTTTAATTTACACTCTGCAATCGCGGCAATATTGGCATTTGTTTTACTTAAGGAATCTTTTTACGCAATTTGCGGGTTTACTTTTATTGACTGGGTATATTTGATGAGAGTAAAGAGAGATTTCAGGGCAGGCGACCTTGCAGCAAAAGTGGAGCTGGTAAAGTTTTATTTAGTTGATATAAAGAGACACGGATACTCCACTGATTTATTGGAAGGATATCTGGAAGGGATAATAGCAAATACCAGTGACCCTGAAGAAATTATCAGGATAATCCGGCCCATAATCGGGAATCCCGGAGCGAATTTGCTGTATAAGTATTATATTTTAGGAGAAGAAGAGCGTTTTCCCCCGGATGAAGATTTACCACGAGGGGCCCCTTACACGGAAGGTGTATGGATTGAATGCGGAGGGAAGCAGTATTATATGTATGATTATTCTGCGGTACTTACTTTGTCCGGGAAGCCGGTGCATTTCTACAAGAGAAGCCCCGTTGTTGCTATAAATTATTCAAAAATCAAGTTAAAGCCTTGCGATTGGTTGAGGCCGGCAGGAGCCTGTGCTTTGCCGGAAATTATTCCCGATGAGGAGTTAGATAGGTTAATTGGCTTAGATAAGAAAATATATTCCTCCAGCCCCGGCGGAAGCTCACCGGTGGCGGACGGAAATACTGAAGAATATCGATTAATGTCAAAGAAGTTTAGAGAGGTATTATCTGAATTTCAGGCAGGTGAGACTAATGAGCAGCATGTATTTGTAACTATCCGGGAGGCTGCGCGCCGGATCTTAGGAACCGAATTTGATGGGGATAGGGCCGATGAAGCAGTGTTGCGGATAAAAGAAGAATTGATCCCTCGTTTGTTAAATGAAGCATATGGGACGGATAATGTTACGCAGAGATTAAAAGGTTTGTTATTAAATCAGGCCAGGCATTATTTTAGTGTTGTTGGTGGATTCGGGAGCATTGAAGTTGATATTGAGAGAGATGATAAGGAATCACTGCGGAAAAGAGAAAATACGCATGAAGATGTTTTCTTCGCCAGTATGCAAGCTATTGCTGCCCTCCAGATGTTGGGAGGGGCGCAATCTTTGAATGAATTGGTCGGGCTTGCCGTATCCGGCCTGCGGGCGCATCAGCACACTGTTAACCTTCAGAAAATGATTGATGAAGTTGAGAGGGAGCGTAAGGTAAACGCGGCTTATGCTGAGAAATTAGACCTCCGGGTTAACTCTTGTTATGAAGCCGTAAGAAGATGGACGGCTATGGAGGCTATGCTCCTAAAAGTCATTGCCGCTATGGGAAATAACAGGCTGCTTATCGATGTTCTCTTAAATTATCAGGCTACAGGTGAAGGCTATTATTGGCTCAGGCAGCAGGCAGCCTATCGCCTAAAGGATTTTGATACGGAGGAAACAATAAAGGCATTGACGGCGGTATGCGATAAGGATAGGCCAGAGAGCAGGATCACTCCAGACAGCATTTATATTACGCTTAATCTTGAAGCCGCAAATAAGGATGCCATCAGCATCAGCCTGCAGGCGGCTATGAGCCTTATACATATTCATCGCATTCGCGCCTTCAAAAGAATAAAAGACAATCCGGCGCAGTTTGTCGCCGAACAAAGTTTCACTGAAAAAGAGTTCCGTTTTGCGCGAATTCTGGGAATATTAGATGCTATAGTGAGCCCTGAGGTGGACGAGGCAGGCAGAATAGCCGTGCTGCGTGCCGTAAAGAAGGCAGAAGATCCGGAGTTCATTTTGGCAGCGAATGTGCTTTTGGATACGCTGGAGGAGATTATTGGAAGCGGCCAAAGAGAAATCTTTGACAGTGAGGTCAAAGCTTCGCTCATCACCGATGGTGTTCGGCGCGAAGCTTTTGAGATGTTCCTGAAGATCGCCCAAAGCGTCGGAAATGAATTAGCCAAATCAGGAAATATTGTCTTGACTGCCACATTCGATAAGGAACTGGAAAACTTAAAACGCAATTCCCGCGATATAAATGCCTTCGTGGAGTTGGCAGGAAAAGTACATATTGTCTTAGGCAATCTCCACCGTTTAAAACAGCTGGATGCTTTTGAGGAAGGAGAAGCCTATTTGGATCTGTCCAGGAAGATCATTCTTGAATCCGGAGGAGGCGCTTCTATTGCCATGGCAGGAGTCATTGCCAGAATGACGACAGACAGGCCTTTGGCTGTTATCAGCGGCACGGATAACGGCGGCTCAACGTTGATAACCCGGGGGTTTGACGCTTCGACATTGCATATTCAGTCGGGGGCAACCGGAGATCACCAGCGTTTTATGATTGAGGCGGCAATCATAGAAGGGGCCCCCTCTGCGCAGATCATCAAGTCATTGCTTAATCATCGTTTCGGGAAAGGAGCCAGGCCGCTGACCGAGGAATTGCATTCTCTTTATAAGAATTCCCGTAAGAATGCAGTCCAGGAAGGTACGGAAGAGGCATTCGAAGAATTCTTTAAGAAAGTCTTAATTTATGCCGAGAAAGCGGATAACGCGAAATTATCCTGCGATTGGAACGGTATAAAGAACCTGATTGCCGATGGAATCATGCTGTATACCCGTGGTCATGGCGAAGAATTCATGAATCCGGACGGAATTTATGCCGGTCTTATTGAATTCAGCAATCTCGTAGGCGCAAAAGGCCTGGCGGTGCTGGACCATCCTTTTGGAAACGAAATGATCATTAAACTGCGCGACGGCCAGGAGCTTATCGGCCAATCGTTTTATTCGCATACGCCGCACGGGCCGCAGAATGCGGGCGAACGCAAGGCTTACCGGATGCGCGATATCGATATCTATTATCCTGCTGTTCCTCTGCATAGCCGCGTTAACGGCGTTATAGAACAGGCAAAGCTTATAATGTCAGGCCTGTGCAGTTGGGCGACAAGCCTGGGCATCCTGCTTAAGAACCGTGGCTTAGTAAGAGCTATGGTGAGAAATATCAAGGCCGTGAAAAACCTTCTCACCAACGCCGTTAAAGATGATGAGACGCGCGGATTGTCGTGGTGGGAATCTGCCGTTGAATTTATAGAGGCAATGTCAGGATATCCTTTGGAGCTTATGTGGAACAGGGTTTTGGCTAATAGTAATGCCGGGATAGAAGAGAGGCTGCTTTTCCCCGCCAGGCCGGATTTCGGGACAGAGTCCCAGGCTTATCGCGGCGAGTTCGGGGGTTATACCGGTGAAAATACGCCAAGCGAAGAAGATATAAGAAACCTGGAGCAGCGCGGTATAAAAGTAGACGCCGGCAGGCAGATGATGCGCGTTAGCCTGACTCCCCAAAGACAAAATCCCGATCTCTATAATTCTGTGATCAACGCGGTTCCGGAGTTATTGGCAAGCGCTATTTGGGAGCTATTGGATGAACGGACGCGGCAGGCCTTAGAGACGCCGCTTGTTTTCCGGATGATCGCCAGGCATAAAGAGCTGGAGCGCATTTTGAGCAAAGCGGGTTTATCCTGGGCGGGTTTTGGAATGAGGGGGCCGCTTGAACTGATCTTTCGCGATGATCTAATGCTTGAATTAGACGCCTGGCTTAATGAGGACAAGGTCCCGGCGTGGGCAGATGACAAACAGCCGGGGGAAACATGGTTTCAGTATGTTCTTCGGACGGCGATCAGGAATGTCACCGGCAGGGATATCGATACGTTTGGTATTTCCGCGGGAGATGCTTTAGGCATAGGTTACCGCATAAAATCTATCCCTGTAAGAATGCGTATTTTATCGCCTACGGATACGGATGAAGAATTTATCGCCAACAGAAAGACGGGAGCGTTCCAGGATGATAAGCCGGCCGATAGATTAGAAAGAGAGTATGCCCAGCGTTTAGGTATTATCAGGCAAGGCGCCGGCGTGATCGACATCTTAATGCCTCATGAGATCATTTCTGCCGGCCTTACGCCTGGAGAGAGAATGAAACACCTGGAAGCCGTATTAAGATTTCAACTCGCGAAAGCGGAACGTTTAGCGGAAGATAATTTCCAGAATGAATTCGAGATTCATAAACAGCTGTTGTCAGAAATTAACCGGGATCCAGGACAGGAAGAATTTCTGGGCATACTGGGAGAATTATCCGCAGCCGTTCCTCTGATGAGATACTTGCGCCAGACAATCGTGTTCAATAAAGAGCCGGTAATTATGAAGGATATGGACGGCACTTTAACAGCCGCTGGAACGCCGAAAAACCAATGGATGGCTTATATTGCCTGGATCTTTCATTGTTCCAAGATCTTAAGAGAAGTTATTACTGGCCAGGCTTTTGAGGGCCCATACAAGCAGATGGTTGAGCCCTATCAACAGGTAGAACGTATGCTAAGCTGGGCATCAACACGCACCGGCGTAGGGCGCCTCTCGGAAGATGAAGGCGATATATTTAGAAGGGAATTAATAGGCGCTGCTTCCGGGAACGCGGTTTTTATTTATGACGGGACAACCGGTAACTACGTCAAGGTATTCCAAAACTCTATGAGTATATCGGAGGCAAAATTGATCGAATTGGCCTGCCGCTTGAGTATGCCGGAAGTAGGATATGAAGTAAGCGGCCATGTTATAGAGCCGCGTGAACCTTTACTTGATGAAAAAACTCACGAAATCTTAGGATATGCCGCTATAGCTGGTATACTTTCGGGTAGATTCGATATGAAACGAACCTGCGATGAGCCGCCCGAATCCATCAAGCGCAGAAAGCAGGGAATACTTATGGATTTGATCTTACGCGACCCTATTTTCGTGCTTCATCAACTGGATAGCCTGGTTAATTGTAAGGCAGGCAGTCGGTGGCAGATCAGCGTTAAAGATTCTAACGGGCAAGATAAGGAAATATTTATCCGCCCCGACCAGTATGGGGAGATAAAAAGAGTTTATCAGGAGATAAGAGAACTTGACCCTGAGTTCAGCAATATAAAACCGTTGATCATCGCGTCTCAGCCCGGAGGAAAGACAACATTAGATATCTCGCCTACCCCGAAGTCCACCGGAGTAAGAATAGGGCTTGAACAAATAAAAAGACGTTTCGGCATTTTACCGAAACAGATCAGGGTTGCCTACATAGGTGACGAAATTTACAGAGTCAAAATTTCGATTTCCGGAGAAAACGACGAGCCTGAAGTTATAAATGGCGTAGGCAATGATTATTCCATAGCAGATGATCCCGCAGAGCAAGCGGTTTTAATATTATACACCGGCCCCTTAGGACAGACCAGGGCTGTTATGCGCAAGGAAAAGATCACAATCGACTCAACAATTTCTACGCTGCCTAATACGACGGTCAGCTGGGATTTCAGGGGCGTTATGCCCGTGGTGACAAACAGGATCCTGGCTTACGCAAGCCTCTCCATATCAAAGGAAACAGCTTTTGAGATCATTTCCGAAAATATAGACATTGTTAAAAAGCATTTGGAACAACGCGGTTTGTCATTCCACTCCTTCGGAACAGGTTATAGGGATTTGAATGAATCTGTCGCTTCGGAAATATTGCATATGATTGGAGGTATTGCTCGGCTTTATGCCGGTCACGCAGCCGGAAGCCCCATTAGCCCGGAAGTAACTATTTTAGTGGTCGATGACGAACCGGACTTGCGGAAAGGAATCAAAAACTTATTGTCAGAAATATTTAATTTTCACAAGATTCCAGTGCGCTTTATGGAAGCTAAAAATGGGATAGAGGCATTAGAAATATTAAAAGATAACACGAGCATCTTACTTGTTACGTCTGATATCAGCATGCCTGAAATGGATGGGATTGCCCTATTGGATGTTCTTAAAAGAGATAATAGAACTAAAAATATACCGGTAGTAATGATTAGTACTTGTTCTTCGGATACTATTATCCAATACGTGGTTCGTACAGGGGCAGCCGGATATTTTAATAAACGGCAGTTGTGCGATGGCCATTTAGAGGAGTGGGTAGTCGAAACTTTCATCCCTTCATTTTTAAATAAGCTCGCAGGAAGCCCCGCCTCCGGAAGCCCGGTAACTAACGGAGCGCTAGCGCGGACGCAAGGTGAGACTACACCTTGGCCGGTAAGGCTGCAAGAATCGCTCTGGGGTAAAGTCATTGCTGAGATTGATGTGCCGGAGCAGTTATTGAGTATTGATAAAGTAGCTTATTTAAGAGTCTATGAATTGGTCAAAGATTTAGGCCAGGAGAAATGGAAGCCCCGTTTTGATATAACTGTATCGGGAGAATATGTTTATGGGAGTGCAGCTCCATATGCCGGCAGGATCAAGCATGATCTACCAAGTGTTTTAACTTATGAAGAAGGTTCGTCTTTTGCTCAGCCAATTCTTAAGGTATCTTTTGACAGCCTAAGGAATAAGCTGAGCTTTACCATTCTTGAGCGGGCTGAAAAATTAAGAAGCAACCTTTCTTATCTGTTACGTAGCTTTGAAATAAGAATGGAGTATTACCAGGAAGCATTAATTTCCCGCTTAGGCACTCACAGCGCCTCCGCCGCTAACGATGGGAGCAGTGGTTCGCCAGTTTCAACCGCAAGTTCAAGCTTGACCCATGAAGAAGTCCACAGGCAGATAGGAAAAAGCTTAGTGATGCCGGTAACGAATCTGGAAAAGTTCCGCCTTTCCAGGGAAAAGGTTTTAGGATTTTTTGATGGATTATTCGCACGGGCAGGCTATAAGAATAATCCTTTGAGAGGGCCTCCCGGCAATATTGGTTTGTATTGTGTAAGCGGCGAAAATCTCACCTTTGGCGGACACGTAGATGTGGAGATTGCCGTTACTGCAATTGAAGCTTATGCATTCCTTGAGGTTAGCCGTAAAACAATAATTAATCTTGCAGTAAAATTCAGCATATCCAGGATAGTTGTTTACTTCCAGAAGGGGATGAATTTAGAGAATATTTTAATCCGCGCTTTAGGCTCTCTGATAGGCCTTACGGATGAAGATTGCCGTATTTTAACAAAAGCTTATAACGCAGGGCGCCTCCCTGAAAAATCAGAAATTCCCCATTTAAGTACCCACATTCCCGTAAATTTTAATTACTTAGTAAGAAATTACAGTATCAATGATTCCTCCAGCCCGCTTGCAATGGAAGATTTGCTGTCTAATCTTGTTAATGATATAAATAATGATACCGTTATTCTAAATAGAGTTAGGGAGATTATTTCCGAGAAGAATTCTTCCAAGACAAAAAAGGCAAAAGCTTTAGAAAAGATCCTTTCCAGATATGATTTAGGCCCCAAGAAAGGCAAGGCACTGGCTGTTTTAGTAGATAGATTGCAAGTGATTTTTGGTGAGGAGAGCGTAGCCAAGATCGCCTATATCTACGGTCCACATGGGTATGCTGCTCATTTTGAAGAGGTCAGAATAATCCTGGAAAAAATTGTCGCAGAGGCTTCAGGTTTGCCTATCGTATTCATTTTGGAGGAGCACGGGACGTATATAAGGCCGGAAGAATTGGTGAAAAGGCATATTTACAAACATCCGGCTGAATTAAGGCGTAGATTTGAAGATGGTAAGGAACGCGCTCTTTCTTTTACCAGGCAACGCAGATTAGTTGTTCCCGGAATGTTGCTTGATCCTGTTTCCCTGGCTTACCGCAAAGGGCTTGACGATTTCTTAAACCGTTTCCCGGAAATAAAAATTGTTTCCGAATATAACTGTTTGCCATTTAACGCTTGGGTATCGCGGATAAAGGGGGAGTCTTTGGAGTATCTGGCTGGTGATGTTCGCAAGCAAGACCCCGTACGCTACCTATCTCTGTTGAAAGATTCCGTGGAAGCATGGGCGAAGAACTATCTTCTTAGGGATCATAGTTTAAACGGGTTTATCCAGAAAATAACAGCCAACCAGCCTTCTACACAAATAATTATTTTGCGGGGAACGCTTCATCACCGCATGCATGAACTGCTTGAAGTCAGGGAAGGGATGAAAGTTGCGCATTACCTCAAAGGCTCCATCCATCCTTTATTATTCGGGCCGAGAGATTGGTTGGCGTACAGGTTGCTTAATAATGAGAACCCATTGACCGGACTGGAGCAGGAATTCCTGAGGCTGGAATTTGATTTTGAGGTTAGTATCAACGATATACTTAGTGACAAGGGGGTAAATGACACATACACATTATTGCGCAGGATGCAGCAGAGATTCTCCTCTCTTGTCCCTCGGGAAATGATTGTTCATCTGTTTGCCCAGGCCGGCGCCAGCGAATATTCTAAAGTAGGAGCTTCTCCTTTGCTGGAGGATCAGAAAAATTGGCCCGGCATAATAACCGGGGATGCATTAAGGTGGAGTCTTACCAGGGATCATTCGATGATGCCTCCAGAACGCGTATATTTTCTGGAGCCGTTTTATCTGTATGGAACGATCATGCTGGATAAAGTAATTACAAAGGCTGAGTGCGAAGCCTTGTTAAATAAATATATTAAAGTAATTGCCTGGTTTGAGAATGGAAAAGCGCGCGGAGACTACAGCGATATGCATATTGTAGATGTATATCAGGCAGAGCGTTCGGGAGAGCATGAAATAAAGATTTTGGAGCATGTTTGGACAAGAGTAAGCCCTTATCAAAATAATAATGACAGCGCTGAGAAATCCGGTAATGCTTTTAGAATTGAAGTCCGCTGTTATCCTCGTAAGCCAACCGCAGGGAAAGAGAAGTGTCCTTTTACCATGTATTTTTATATAGCTGACGAAAAAGGCGATCCAAAAGATGGCAAGACATATGGGACTAACGCGCGCGGAAATGACCCGAAGATCAGTATACTTGCTCCCCAGGCGATAAAGGGTAAGGAGAAAGAAACGATATTTACTTTGCATAAACAACGTTATCTTAGCTTCATTCCTGACGACAATGAAAGGTTCTCGGTCCTTCAATTCCTTGCGTTTCACGCTGAAATAAATGATGAATTAGCAAAGCAGGCATTGGAAGGCATTGTGGAAAATGGCAGTAGGCAGATCAGGATGTTATTGGTGCAGGATTTGCGCCGGATCAGTATAGTGGTTGCTTCTTTTCTTATTTCAAGACTAAGGCGCGATACTGACGAAGATGTAAGAAGGGAAGCGGAAGAATTATTCGGTAAGAATTGCCGTTGCATCGTTTCCGAAAGAATGAGCCATATTATAAAGAACCCTCTTAATGCAATGGGGCAATCTACTGATCGGCTGGCGAGGAAGACTAAAGGTAGCGCAAACGAGAAAACCCGGGCTATCCAGGATTTAATAATCAGTGCCCTAAGGATTGTTGGAAGGGAAGAGCAAAATGACGCAAGGCCTTTAGGTAAATTAGAAGCAAATTTAAATAATGCTGTGGAAAACATTATCGGAATATGTAAAAAGATCCACGCGATATTAGCCGAAATTGAGTTTATCGCTCCGGAATTCGAAGAAGTTAATACTATAAGGAAAAACACCACAAAATTATTATTTTTACTTATTAGTATTAGAAATAATATGTTATCCGGTAAAGCGCAACCGCAACCTATGGATGCACGTGAAATCGTAGCAAGTATCCGGAATGAATTAAAGGCGAGAGAGAAATCTTTTAAAATAAAAGTTTTCATAGAAGACAGGGTTTTTAATAAGCCAATAAAAGTAGCGGTCCAGCTTGCTTTATTGAAAATAATCTCTTATATGCTCAAGAACGCTCAACAGGCCGGCGCCCATACTTTTTCCGTGTCCTTTGCTGTCCATGAAAACAAGTGGTTTATTATACGGATACGTGATGAAGGAGGCGCAGGGATCAAGGAAGAGGATTTCGATTACCTGTTCTTGCCGCTTTACTCCTTAAAGGAATCAGACCCTGGTCTTTCGCATTACCCCTATAATGGAGATATGCCGCTTTACCGTTTACAAAAGATTGCTGACGGACTTGGCGGGAATGTAAGTGTGGAGAGTTTACCAGGGGAATATACGGAATTCACTGTTGCCTTGCCGGTAATTTCCTCCAGTTCGGCCCTGGAGTGGAGTTTTAACTTTGTTTTTGTTGATAATCAATGGCAGAAGATGTTTGAGGGGCTATTGGATAGGTCAAGATTGCAGGACTTTATTAAGGATAAAGCCCTGGTTAATGACATAGCGGCAATAAGGGTAACTCTTATATACTCTGATTTCAGGAACCCCGCAAAGGAGACACCTTTTACCTGGTTAGTTAACCGTTGGCCCAAAGACAAAAGATTCAGCATGATGAAACCCCGTCAGCATTGGGCTATATATCTTAATGAAGCCTTTAGCGCTTATAGGATAGAGGTAAATAATGAACAGGGGAACAATATCGTTACTTTATTTGTAGCGGCAAAGGAGCAAAAAAAGGAATCTGCCTGTGTTCCGGGTATTCTTAGGAAAGCGTTGGAATCGGTAGATATGGTAGTAGACAAGGATGATTTTTATGAGGTTAATATTGGTTCCGGTAAAAAGTACACGCTTATATTTACGCCTTGGGATAAGAACTTGCGTTTTCTTTCACGTTTTACCCGGGCGCCTCCGGCTCCTTTTAAAGATAGCGAATTGGGCAAGGCAAAAACCTTGTGCCTAAGATGGGAATTGGCTTCCGAGTGGGATATTACGGATAAGAAATATGAAGGCTTGTTAAAAGAGATAAGCGCTTTTCTCAAAGTTGCTGTTGAGCCGGCGGCAATTGAGGAAATAACCCGGTACCTTTACCATATTATAAGGTTCACTCCCTACTGGAGGTCGCGCGCCTGGAACATATTGGCAAAATTTGCCAGAGAATACAATAATCTGTTCGCCGCCACGCAATTATGGAGGTTATTGAAATACAAGTTTTCAAATAAGTGGCCTCTTAAAAATGAATCCTTCCCTAAAAATCAGTCACTTTATGAAGCCTTGGCATCTTTAGAAACCAAAGGTCCATCCGTTCTATTTCTTGGCTCTTTTATAAATGCGCTGGAAGGTGACGTCAGCTTTCATAAGTATCTCGTAAATAATCTCGCTTATTCCAGGGGAAAAACATATTTTTCAAAGGTGGTATTTAAGCTGACAGACAAAATTACACAGGAAGATGTTTCCGCGCTATTAAGCGATTTAAAGGAATCCAGTTCCCCCATCCAAACGCTGTTGGATAGTCTTTTAGGTGCTTTTATTAAGCAGAACAGGAGAATAAATCCTGAACGGAAAATCAATGAAATGATATTTAAGCAAAGGCATCTCCCTTTAGCCGGTAAATTGGAATCAATATTGCCCGGTGCCATTAAACATATGTTGAGTTTGTTTAGCCAAAGCTCCCACTCCCGGGTAGTTGCCCGTTTCTTAGAATCAAAAGAAAAAGGCTTGCAAAACGAAGAGATCATAAATTCCCTGTTTTTGATTAAAAAGGAAATAGAAACCAGGTCTTCCCGCTCAAAATACCGTGTGCCAATGACAGAATTATTTAAGGTATTAGATATATCCTCTTCTTTTGTAGAAGCAGGCTGTGTTCAACTTTTTACCGAGAAATTAAATAACCTCATATTATTGGATAACCGTAATTTTATTAGAGGGGTCAATAATTTATATAATGAATTAGCAAGAGTGTTCTTGCCTTATTTTGCTGATTCATTAGGTGTGCAAGCGGGAAACATAAATCCTGATATACACAATAAACTGTATATGCCTTTTTTACCCAGGTTGAATACGGCTAAAGAGAATTTATTAAGAATTGCCCCGGGTTCAGTACCTCTATTTAAAGGCATTTTGAAAGCATTATTTGAAGATAGGGTGTGGGATTTTATCGGGAATGAAAAACAGGAAGATGCTATGGGTAGGAAAATAGCTGAACATAATAGGCTGGTAAGAGAAGGGATGGAAGATTATGGTTTAGATATAGAAAGATGGCTGGGGAAATCAGAGGATAAACGATTCAGGGAGAAACGTTTCTCCTGCATTGACAAAAGCCTTCCCGGAGGGGTATTTGTAATCAGGCCTATACGCAGGAACCCTGGATATGACCTTTTTCAAGGTGATTTTGTAGGTTATTGCCTTGCGATGGACAGCGATCAGTTCCCCGATGCCATATTATATAGACTTATTGACATAGGCATAAACTCTTTAGAGATCATTGATGAGAAGATTAAAGATCCCATAGCGTGCGCATGGCTGTATATTGATATAAAGGGGAACATGGTTATCCATAATATCGAAATAAATAGTAGATATGGCATAAATAAGCAAGTTAGATACCAGATAGGGGAAGAAATAATAGAATATTCAAATCAATTCTCGCGGTATATCAGTTCAAAAATGCCCCTTATAGATTTAGTCTGTTGCCATAAATATTTTTCTCAGCAAGATGCAAAAGGCAAAGAATATTGCCTCAAGAATTATCCAAAAGTTCCATTCGGTAAGGAAAAAATTGGTGGTTATTATGGAGGTCAAAGGTATTATTTAGGCTCGGTCCGTAGGGAAGAGGCATATCATATCGCAGGATCGCCGCTTTTTCCCGCAACTGCCCGATTGCCTGTTTCTTCGGAAGAAGCAGGGAATCTCTTCAATTATGGTGTTATGCTGCAGTTTTTAGATGAATACCGTAAGCCGTATGAAGTAGCTTTGCATAAATATAAGAACTCGGTTAAGCTTCCAGAAATAAGATATTTTTTGTCTGATGAGACTATGAGTATGGGAGCGAAAACGGCGATAACGGTTAAAATGTTTGAATTATTCTCTAAGGCCGGCAAAGAAGAAAACGTTGTGAATTACATTATGAATAACTTTCTTTTCAGTCTTAACTTGAATGAAGGTCGGGATAATTTGTTTATGCCCTTAGGGACGGAAGTTGAAATATGGAATTCCTATTCCAAGTTTTATGCGCTTCAATTAGCAAAAAAGATTTGGCAAGAAGATTTAGGTTTAGATTTAGGTGTGCCTGGACCGGATGAATTAATAGAGTTTGTTTCTCCTCCTGCTTCATCTTGGTTTACGCAAGCAACAATTATCAACTCTATGGTTGCGATAGGATTAATTCCTCCGGGGTGGTTTAGTTTACATATATCTTGCAGCTTGCCCCTTATATTTGAGAATGCAGAGGCATTAAATAAATTGGTTAATTATATAGCGGCGCTACAGGCAATTCTTTACACGCCAAGCAGCCGTCTTGAATATTTGGTTGAAGCTAAATGGAGTCTCTTGCGCAAGGGTTTTTCAAGAGAGGTATCTTATTTTTATGACAACACCTGCAAGGGGGTTCCAGCCCATTCCTTACATAATTCATTATTTGAGGACTGTAAGAATATCAGCCGTGTTGAATATCGGGGAGCAACTGTAGTTGTGCCGGGTGATATACATTTTGAATCCATGAGATTCGTCCAATATGTTCATAGTTTAGCATGCGTTGCATTAGCCGCTACGCTTAATCCTTGCTATATACGCAGCGAATTCCATTTAAGGTTACTTGAGACATTTGAAGAATTTGTCACCAATATTAATGGGTATATGCGTGGTGTTATAATAAATTCTCCATGGTTGGGAAGACTTTTTGATAGGGATTTATTTGAAGAAGCTCCTGAAGAGTTAGTTTTGATTGAAGAGTTCCGGAACAGTGAACATGTTTTAGTTGCCCAATTAAGCAACATTGTTAGGAAAATGAACAAAAAAGTGGAAACGATTCTGGAAAATAGTGCAACATTGAGCGTAAGGAAAATAGATTATGGGAGGATGGGTGAGGTGGGAACTATCCGGATTCTAAAGCTTCCAGGAGTGCCCCTTATCCGGTCTTCCTCGGCACTAAACAGCAAAGATCTTTTTCAGGGTAAAGATTACTATTTTTCACCGGATCTTGCGCCGCAGGTATTAATTAATATGTTAATTGGTAGCTTAGATGAGGCGGCCAAGGCAATAAATAGTGTAAAAAAAAGATTGGATACCTTCAGGTTTAACGACGACGGGTCATCTATGAAAACGGTTATTTTGTGTTCCGAGAGAGCGCAGGCATTTATTAATTTCACCGCCGCATTATTCAGGTATTATGAAGGAACATTAAGAGATTTGCTTTCCGATTATGCCTTAAGAAGATTAGACATGATTTCTGCTTTCTGCGAAATTGAATTCTCCCCGGTACAAAAAGACATCTTGCGGGACGCTTCGGACTTTATCGTTGGTATATTCTGTAAAAACTATTCTCAAGCGGAGCAGCATGAAATCTCCAAACAGTTAATGGAGATGACAGGCCCCTTCTCGTTAATTAGTTCAATAAATGCATTATTTTCTTTAGAGTCCGGAGCTGTTAATTTTTCTACTCCAGGCGAAGCGTTTTATCCTTCGGCAATAATCTATGACCGCATCTTAGACCGGCCGGAATTCATGCTTATCCCCAATACAGGTGATCAGTATATAATAGAAGCCTTTTATCTCAGAGAAGCGTATCGGTATCTGGTTGACAGAAAATTGATTAATAACAAGTTAGCCGGCGTTATGTTTGAAGCGGTGTTTATGCTGGGCCTTGCCTGTAGAAACAGATTAGCAATCATGAGTGATTTGAGTTATAGGGGAGTCAACTCCCTTGGTTATTTCCGTTTAGCCAGGTCCTTGGACTCCAGGTTTATCTACAAGAAATTTTCAAAACACGAACTTATGCGTACTTTGTTTTCCGGTTTGAAGATATACGGCACTACCGTAATTACAGAAAGCTTCTTCTGGGCTGTTTTTGCCGGCATCGCCTTTGGAGAGGTCGAGAAGGCTGTCGGCGCAGAAAATACTTTGTTTAAAATGTCGCAGGCGTTTGAAACACTCAAGCTCATCCGGGACAACTACTCATCAAGCCCGCTGGATGAAGAAATAGGCAAAATAGCTTTGAACTACGGCTTAAGTGGTCTTTCCGATAAAGAGAGCAGGACGTTAATAGAGTTTAAGGATTTTTTGGACAAGATGTGGGGCATGGGTTTTTGGCGTACATATACTTCCGAACGCCAGGGTAAGATAGAAAATATTGTGAGAGGAAATCTTAGCAACGCAGAAGATTTAAGGTCAGCTTTTCTTAGAAGTGATTTATTTATCTCGGCAGGAGGCTCATTAAGCAGTTTTAGCCTTCAGCTTATCTCGGCTTTGCTTTCTGCCGGGGATATTCCGGCAAAGATTAGAGAGCTTGCTTATAGCCGCATTAACGAGATTTTAACCGCGGATTGTTCACATGGAACAAAATATTACGCTACGGAAGCCCTGGCTCTTACGGGTGAGTATGGAGCCAAGAGTTTATTGGGATTAGTAATGCCTTATGAAGACAGGGAAATCAGGGACAGGGCAATTATCTGGTTAAGAAAAGAGAAGGTACGTAAAGCTGCGGAAGAAATCCTGTTAAGCCAGATGATCAATACTGAAGAATGGGCCGCCCGTATTTTTATTGCCAATATTTTTGACCAGATCGCTCAATTTAACCAATCCCACCTTGAGTATCTTTATGGGAAAGAAGGGGTGTCATTAGCCGGGGTGCTGGCAGGGGAAGAACTAAGTGGATTTCTTACCCTTTCCGAATTTCTGCATTCGTCTTTCTTTACGGTTAACGTAGATAGTAATGAAATGGCGGCTTTGAAGGATGTTATCGGGAAAGTCTATGAGCTGCAAGATATGCTTGGGACAAAACCATTTAAGGAATTATTGAAGAAATGGGGGCTATGTGCAGTAGGGCATTGGACATCTCTACCGCTAAAGCTTGATAGAAATATTTATATGTTCTTAGCTGATTTACCATCAGATACTGCAAACGGAAGAGTTGGTATACAAAAAGCTTTGGGGGAGGCGATGAAACACACAGATCAAAAGTTGATCCGAACAGTGCTGATTTTAATATTAAATTCACAAGCGCAGATTGATGCCCGCCTAATCAGAGAGATAATTAAAATCGTCTGCCATGATCCTGTGGCAGGCCGCCAGACAATCGTTTTTCTTATTTGTGCCCTAAGGTTAAAACTTATTTCTTTTTCTGAAGATGATTTCATACAAGAGGTCATAAGCGAGCTTTTAAATAGTAATATCGGCGGTGTTTATTATCTAACTAATCTACTTTGCCGTTCAGTACCCTATGGCATTGATATATCTGCAGATTGCGTAGATAGGATTCGCAAGCTCTCTGAGTGGCTTGATGAATTTTATGTAAGGAAGAATAATTTATTTAGATATATCAGGCTGAAGTTACATCGAAATCCGAGCTCAGACGATAAAGACTTTATTTTTGCGGTAATTTCTGCCTTGCAAAACCAAAACCCGCTCCTTGTGAAGGAATTCATAAAACCACAGGCCCAAGCCGAGGTCTTTAGTTCATTCAGTTGCTCTTTTATGGACTCTTCGCATCGTATATTGGAAAGCGCTATGCAGCTATATAGTGAAACTACGGGTGAGGATATAGACAATCCTGTATTAATCCCCCTTGAGATGCTGGATGCGATTTTTGAGAGAATCAGTGTCGCCAATGAAATGGAAAGAAAGGTAATCAAATCTCTCCTGGAATTGCATAAATGGCTCACTAAACGGTATCCCGATGCCGAGAGCATAAAGGGCAATTTCAGAAAAGAAGGGCTTGATAAAGACGTAGCGTTATTTATTGACGGGGGGGATTACTTTTCAGCTTTAAAGAAGATAGCAGAGATACGCCGGACCAGTAAAAGCTACATTTTAACCCCTCTCGAAGAATTATTAATCAGCAAAGAAATGTATTCCAGAAGACACATGGCCAGAGTTGAGTGGGGATTTGAGCTCTTTGGGTATTATGGCCGTTATGAAGAAAGGAAATTCTTCGATTTTAACAAGGATAGGCAATACGAAGTATATGAAGATATCATTTTAGAAGAATTGTTTAATCAACAATTTAAAGACTCCATTGCTCAAGGGCCCGGAGTAGATTTCCCACTTGTTATTGAGGCCCTTACGCTTGTTTTGGACAAAATTGAGTTTCAGGGTTTAGCAACGAAACGACTGGTTGAAATTAATAAAGTGCTTAAAACACAAACGCTTACTATCGGCCAGCTCAGGGATATCCTTTGCCTGCTGGATGAGGAAAGAATGCGCTTCCTGGATTTCTTTAATCATGCTTTTGGTGATATTCCAAAATATATGGCTTCTACTATTGGCAAAAATAATTTACGCGCGGAATACCGCAATCCTCCGCAAGGAATTCAACTTAACGATGAACAGCATTTTGCATATGTGCAGGAGAAGTTTATCGGCGATTTAGTCGCGCAGGAAGCCTGTATCGGGCTTCTTGAGAAATATGTTATTACGGCGCTTAAAACCGTGGAAGCATGTTTGGACAAAGCAGATGCGATAGCCGTGGGAAGGAAGCAAAAACCAGTTTATGTTGCGGATTATTCGCAAGTGGATAAAGAGATATCTATGGCTCTTTTGGGAGGAAAAGCGAATAACTTAAGGAGCCGGGCGCATTTAGGTATTACTGTTCCGGCCTGGGTTTGTTTCACTACTGATACTTGGAGAGATTCCCAACTATGGAAGTCCGGCGGCAGCCGCCATGAAGAATTTAAGGGAATGGTTGTTGATGCAATATTGAAGCTTGAAGCAGTAACTAGGAAGGTGTTCCCGTTTGATTTAAATCTTCTTAGCGATAGATTAAGAAAAAAAGTTATACAAGCAAGGCAGGAAATACAGCCTGATAAAGGAACATTGTTGCTTTCTGTGCGCGGCGGCTCATTTATCAGCCTTCCTGGGCAGCTTGATACGATTCTAAATGTTCCTATGAGCGATGCAATTGCGCAAAGTATGGTTTCTGAAGGAGAAGAGTCTTCATTTGTCCATGGCGTTTACAGGACATTCCTGGGAACATATGCTTCGGCATTTGCAGGCATAGAATTTGTCAGGTTCTCATATATGATAGATGAGTTGAAGGCCAATATAATAAATCGAAGTGGGCTATCCGTAAAAGCAGAAGATCTGACCATCCGCGAATTCAGCGCAGAGGATTTAACCATTCTTATTAACTTATTTAAAGATGAGATTAAAAAGGCCAAGCCCGATTTTGAAGAGGGATTATGTGATCCTTTTCAGATCCTCTTAGATTGTATCAGCGAGATATTTCTTTCCTGGGATAAAGAGAATGTATTACGATACCGTCAGAGGTTTAAAATTTCGTCCGCCTGGGGCACAGCCTGCCTTTTGCAGGAGATGGTATTTGGAAATTTAAACAGAGATTCAGGGACAGCAGTTGTTTTCTCGCGTGATTTTGCCAGCAGTGAAAGCATTATACACGGAGATTATAAATCATGCGCGCAGGGCTTTGGATTGGTATCCGGCACTACGAGGCATTCACAATTAGTCAGCAGAATACAGAAAGGCAAAGATAGCGGTCCGGCGCTTGAAGAAACTAACCCTGATTTATTCTTAAGATTCTCCCAAATTTGTGAAGAGCTTGAGGAAAAAGAAGGGGAGCCTCAGGAGGTAGAGTTGACTTCTGAAACCAGAGATGGCAAGACGACTGTTTATTTGCTTCAGTCAAGGGCTGCCCCGCTTGTTAAGAAGCAAAGAATATCCCCTGATTTAATCGCCTTGATAGAGAAAAAAGAGTCTTTTGCCGCCGGTGTAGCAGCCTGTGGCGGGATTAATGCAGGACGGTTATTAAACGCAAGCAGGGTTAATTTAGATGATTTTATCTCGCAAGCCGTAAAGTTGCGCCGGGAGATGAATGAAAGGGGAGAAAAGCGCTTGGGGATAATAATTATTTTTGATTATGTTACTCCGGAAGAAGCGCTGAAGATTTCGTTACCTGAAGTAAGCGGGGTATTATCGGCAGCGGTCACATCAAATCATGCGGTAATTACTGCCTTAAGGGAAAATAAAGCGTACATAGGAGCCTTGCAGACTCTTGTATATGATTCTACGCAGAAACAATGGTCTTTACGGGGAGAGGTTATAAGGGAGGGGGTAGAAGGAGATATCTTCGTTATAGATGGATATTTGCCTTCCCAATCTCCTTCAAGCGGCAACATCTACCTGGTTTCTTTCCAGGAGGCCCTTTCTTTGATAAAATTCAGCTCTTCTGCGCTGGCAAGTCGCCAGGTATCTTCTATAACTAGAACTTCAGTGGAAAAACTGTCCGGGATTTGGAGCAAGGAAATACTTGAGGCATTCAAAGAACTGAATAACGATAAAGCGGTCCCTGTTACCGATATCTCCGGAGACTTGCGCTATGTGCGCAAAGAGTTGAAAAGAACCTTAAGATGGAAATCGATATTTTCGCCGAAGACTTTGTTAGCTGTTGCCCTGGAAGTGCATAGTCAGAGTTGTAATCAAGTTGACTATATAATGCTTATTGACGCGGCCTGGCGCATAAGATGGCATCTGCGTAAGATTCTGCGGGGTGACGCAGAGAATGAAGAGTTTGAGTTTATTATCCATATAAATACAGATTTATATAAGGAGAGGGTTAATTCCTGCAAAAGAACGCTGGGGCGCAGCGGTTCAATTGCAGAGATAGCCTTACGGAATCAGGGGTTTATGTCTAAGATTACCGAGAATACCGTGGTTTTTCTTGAGGGAAGATATTTTGGGTGGAAAATATTCAGCCTTACGACAAATGTAAAAGTCCAAAACTGGTTCAAAAAATATTTCAGCGCAGAGCAGAAAGAAGGTTCAGGATGGCATATTGTTTTGGAGGGCACGATAGGTAAAAGAAAAATTTGTTCTTCCGCGCTAATATTGCCCGCCGGCGCTAATATTGTTCCGGTAGATTTCAGGCTGTTGATCATCGACCTGGGCGGCACATTAATAAAGAACAAGGAATTTAGCGATGCAAATAAGAATATATGTTACCAGTTCGCCTTGGAGCAGTTGCGCAGGCAAGGGAGAAGAGATGTAACATTGCAGGATTTAAAAAGAGTAAAAACTGAGAAAAACAGCATGTCCGGGATGTTGCGTTTCTTTGGCTTGGATGTAAATGCTTATTTTGAAGAGTTGGGCAAGAAATTGCGCCCAAAAGAATACTTTAGCCCTGATAAAGAGCTGAAAACTTTACTTGCAGAGCTATCAAGGGAATTTATCCTTATTATGGAAAGCAACAATAGCAGGATGATTACTCTGAATGTATTACGGGCGTTGGATATTCATAAGCTATTTAGCCTGGTTTTGACCCAGCAGGATATAAAAATAGGCAAACCCTCACCGCTAATGCATAACTATGCATTTGGATATTTTAAGCTAAGGGCTCATCAGGCAATTTCGATAGGAGACAGGCCGGAAATTGATTTTATAGGCTTGACACCAGGAATATTGGTAAACGGGCCGCAGGATTTAGTGCAAAATATAGTCTCCAGACTCTCAGAATTAAAAGAGTACGCCTCAGGCCTAAAAGGAGGCAAGCTTCCTATTTATATTTACCTCCCCGCGGATTTTATTCTCGTTAATACCCTTTTCTCTTTAAATTCATCCGCTTCACCGTTGGGATGCCTGCTTATCATGAAAGGCCAGGCGCATCCTGCCGGAGGCGACAATCTTGTTAATCTTGAGAATGAGTTAAGGGTTTTTGCAAAAAAAATAGAATGTTTGACTAGTATTGAAAATTTGCGCAAGAGAATGCTTCGTATAGAATGGAGAAATCTAAAACAAAGGATTAATGAAGGATTATTATCCTCCCGGATTAATGATCTGGAAGGAATTCTTCGTTCCTTAATTATAAAATTGGGAAGATCTAAAAGAGATGAAGTATTTGACTTATACCGGTTATTAAAGGAAGATTATCTTAAGCGCGGGGAGGGAATTGTTGATTTAATGGGGATAGTTGAAACAAGGCTTAAGATACTAAGCCGCAGCAGGATAGGCGAACAAGATTTTCTCGGCCTAATGCCTTCTGAAAATGATATTCAAGCGATCGAAGGATTAATGCGGAACTTATTAACCAGTCTTCTTGAGGCAGTAATCTTTAACGGAAAAAAAGTTAACCTGGAAGGATTAAATCAACTTTATGGCATGCTTAGTGAAAAAAGCAAGATAGTGGAGATGGAAGAAAACCCTTTTATACGTCAGATGGTATTGAAGCATAGTAATAGCGATAAAACCAGGGATTTGCTGCTGCTTTTGTTGGAATTAGGCAAGACGGTCAGAAAGATGAACAGTCTAAAACAGAACGGATTTACGCGCGGAATAAATAAAATCAGAACATTGCTTCAGGTTTGGGCTGATAAGGAACCTGTTTCTTCTCCATTGGATGAGCCAAATTTGGGCTTGGAAACTTTTATTGAGTGGGAGCGCAAAAATCATATGAACATGAGGATTTTCCGTTCATCCGATTTAACCTATGGCTCTTCATTTGATATTGTCCCTGGACTAGGAGCAATGGCTATATCTTATATGGTTGATGGCAGAGAGATACTTTTTTATCCAGGAGGAAACCCTATACTGGGACCATTCGCGAACAGGATTAGAGATAGCAAATTTATTGATTTACAAGACAGGATAGTAGATTTGTCCGGTCTGGAAGATGAGGGAGCTACTTATGACATCCGCGGCGGCAAACATATTTACCATGGGCTTATTCGTAAACGCATCTGGGAAGTCAGGCAATGGGGAAAAGACGCCCGCGGAGTGTTTATCAGCTGTTCTCTTGACACAAGAGAACAGGCGCATAAGGCAATCAGGGATTTTTTTGGGGCATTCATAGCCAGAGTAACTTATCGGCTAAAAGCTAATAAACTGGACGTTATTATTTACGTCAAAAGCTTTGACAGCAAGCCTCTGTTAATGAGTTGGGCATTTCATCCCTGGTTTAATACGCCGCAAAGGCAAAATTGGCAGGTTATGCTGCCGGTCAGAAAGCTCTGGCCATCCGTCAACCAGATGCCCACCGGCCCTCCGGTTTACTCAGAAGGGGATTTTTATTTCGGGCATCTTCGCTATTTAAATGGACTGAATTACGATGATGCCTTTACCGATTTGTCCCACGATACATCTTTGCTCTATAATCCTGCCGAAGGTATCCTCATCAAAGTAACCCAAAGCTCCGTATTTAAGCATATTGTATTTTATGCTCCCGCAGATAAGGATACTATCTGTATTGAGCCGCAGACATCAGCTACCGATGCGTTTAACCTATACACGGAGAAAAGAATATTAGAAGCAACACCCGTAATTTTGAATCCGGGCAAAGCCCTTGCCGGCACTATGAGTATTGAGGTGATAGGGGATATATCCAGAAATCCTAAACGGAGCGCTGGCAGCCCGGCAAATATAACGGCTGCTTATTATTTAGGCCCCAAGTTTTTTATCAAGGGGATGCAAAATGGAGTTGTAAGGATCCGAATAGGCTGGGGCGGCATTGAAGAAGATGATCAGGGGTTCCTGCTTAGGCAGTTGGGGATACGGGATATATCAGATATCGGAGAAGGGACAGGGGTGGTCTTTCATGCAAGCGAGGAGCATTATTATATACTTTCCGCTTCCCACGTAACCAATCCATTTTCATTCACACGCAGGGAATATAACCCCGATGTCACAGTAAGGCTTCGGAACGGGATACAGGTACAGGCGGAGGTCGTAGCAGATACTTTTCGCTCTTCTTCAGTTGATTTAGCCTTATTAAGAATTAAAAAGCAGGGGATAGCGAAAGAATATACACGGACTATATCTTTGGCAGACGCGGCATTGGTATCTAAAGAGGCTATTTGCGGAAAACATGCAGTTATCCTTGGATATCCAATCGGAAAAAATTCATTGAGATTATATCAGGGGCGCATAGCATCGGCAGGTGAAAAGATACTCTTTGGTCATTTTGAACAGCGTATGAGTTTGGATACCGGGTCAGAATGCGGCACAAGCGGCGGGCCGGTATTATACCAAGGAAAGATAATCGGTATAGTCGGCGCAGGCATAGATAATCCGGATATAACCACATTTACTTCTCTTGAGACGGTATTGCTATTCTTGCAGGATATTGTAGATGGAGTTGCGCTTGAATGCGATGATTTTTGCACTGATGCCGATAAGAATGCGCTGCAGGAAGCGATAATCCTGGCAGGTAATATCGACTATGACGACGGATATATTTTTAAGAAGCGGTTGTTTCCCAAGCTGTTATTTCTTAAACGGTTCGGTATCGCTGCAATTGATGATTTATTGGAAAGCAAAGACATCGGCCCCAAGGAGGTCGCCAGGGGGTTTGAGATTATTCGCAACGCGTTGGAGGAGATCTCTAGGGGGGGATCCAGTCCTGCTCTACCCAATTCCATGGAATCAGGTCAGGAATTCCTTAAGGTGGCAATAGCGGTTATCACGAAAGACGATACAACGCTTCTATGGGAAAACAGGCAAAGAGTATGCGGCGCCATACATCGCAAGGCGAGAACAAAGTTTGATATAACCTATACTCCGGAAATAGTTTATCAGCCGTTAAGCAGAACATCGCAGGATCCGGATGAAGTTCTCGACCCCGAGGAAGAATACCTTAATGTGCTTTCGCAATTACGTTACATAAAGTTCAATTATTTCCCCTCCGTAATTTTCCGGCTCATGCCCGGGGTAATATCGGAAAATAATTTCGTATTTGTTGTCACGGATCTGGCTTTGGCAGTTGAAGATAGCCAAGCGGGGAAACAGAGGCCCGTTCCTGTTATAAGCTGGCTGGTTCCATACGGGGAGTGCCTTGTCGGCAATCCTAACTTAAAGAGATTTGTTGCGCATAGGACAGGGATGAGTATCTTATCCACCCGTTCTTTTGAGCAGCATATTGCCGGTAATCCAGATATCTTTGCAGAAGAAATATCGGATATGGTCATGGAAGGGCTTGAAAGAAGCGAGCTTCCGCGAAGGCAGCATTCTGCCAGCCCGGTTTCCTCTGATACCCTCAGATATCTAGTTTTGGGGTGTATCGGAATCCTGTCTATTGATTACCTTTGTTCGATTTCTGAAATTTGTAATATTACGCCAGGATACGTTTTACTGGCAGTAATAGCGGGGGTTATTGTTTTCTTATTCCCTGGCCTTGCTGCTACCATAGAGCGTGTATCTGGTATTCCGCAGTCAAATAAGTTAAGGAGCGGTTTTGAAGAAGGCGAAATAGCGGCAAAAGAAAGGTACATAAATTATCTATTATTTGCAATTGAAGCAGGCTATTCTACGCATATATTGAAAGAATTCTTAATGAAGATAGCGGAAGGAACTAATAACCCTGATGAAATTGAAAAGATTATTGCATCTGCAATAGCGCAAGCTGGGAAGTGTGT
Organism: Candidatus Omnitrophota bacterium; assembly: GCA_028716965.1. Taxonomy (GTDB): domain Bacteria; phylum Omnitrophota; class Gorgyraeia; order Gygaellales; family Profunditerraquicolaceae; genus UBA6249. The sequence continues at coordinate 63,892 of JAQUOV010000003.1, read as the reverse complement.
TATCTATGAATATTTAAATTTAGGCCTAGAAGAGGTCAAATCAATTGATTTTTCTTGTCCTAGATTTGTCAGCTGTTCAACGGAATTTGTGAGAAGAGGGTACTATTATCATGTAGAGCGCGTCTATGAAGGGGTCTCCGAAGAAGGGGTTAAAGAAATAGCGGCCTCATGGGTGCGCCAGCGTATTCTATCCGTCAGTCATTATAGAGAATTATTGGCTGAATCGGAGGGTAAGCTGTGGCGTAAATTCGTGTTGCCTGAATGCGCTTGCGAGGCAGACGCCTCGGAATTACGGCAAATAATAGATTCGTTTAAGCAGGAACGAAAGAGGGGAATTAGAAGTAGTTCTCCAGTTGTCCTTTCCACGGGTTCTTTTACTCCGAAGGAAGAGCGTATTTTTAGACGGCTGAAGAAAGAAGTATGGGTAAACTATAGCCCTGCGCAGGCAAGGGCTGTTACGGCGGGGGCCTGGGCAGTCAAAAAAGAGTACGGCGGTAAAGCATTCCTTTCCAAGGACACATATTTTGAACATGCCCTGAAGGTAGCCTTGACCTTAGCGATATGGAGGATGCCGGTAAAAATAATTTTGGCAGCCCTCTGTCATAAATTAACAAAAGAGCAGCGCAAAGGATTCTTTGCTAAGAGGCAATGGGAAAAACTTGAATACCTGCGGGAATATGATGCGAAAGCGATAAAAGCCTCGGTTGAAATCCTGGAAAAGGTTTCAATGGGGTGGCCATTTGTGGGAGGCATTATTTCTGAAATTGAAGGAAGCAATACCGTACAGAATTACCAGAATGCCGTTATCCAGTCCTGCGGAGATGCGGATAATCTGGTGCTTGATTTTGGGGATGAAACTCAGGCATTGACAAAAGCGACCAAATGGAAAAAGAGTTATACTTATAGGAAAATTGAAGAAGTTCTTGTACCTTTGTCGGCACGCCTTAACGAATACATATTATTTGAAAAAATGAGGAGTATCTCTTTTAAGATCGTACACACGGCCCTCTATAGAAAGATTAAAAGAAATCTTGAAGTAAAATACGGGCTTTCCCGCAAAGAAATGAAGAATGAATTACGGAGATTTTCTTTTCAACTGCAGGTTCAATTTGAGCAATCCGGGGTTACCGTTGAAAAAATCGAAAGCAGAGTAAAAGACGCGGTCAGTATTTTACGCAAGGGCCTGCTGCGCGAAGAAGGGCGAAGAAAGGTTGTTGACATCATGGGGGTGCGTGTTATCACCAAAGATAGGTACTTAATAAAAGAAATAATTGTCAAATACCTTAAAAGTGAAGGTATACGGTATAGAACTAAGCCGCAGGTCAAATCCAAAAAAGGATATGAAGCGACTCGTTTAAGCTTTGCGATAGCATTTAGGGAAGGTAAAAAGCCCTTGCCGTTTGAAATAGTGGTTATTGAGCCGGCCGAATATGAAAAGTATGTCAGCGGCAGGCAGCCGAGAGAGGAAGAGCTGGGGGTAATTCCGTACTGGGCGTATCTGTTATATAAGTTTCCTTATGAGCGATCGAAAGGCGATAAACAGGTTTTCTATGCGGATGAAATTCCTCTCACTGCAAATCTGCAAGAGAATTTTAACCGCATAAGAAATTCTTTAAAAGGGCGCATATTCGTTATGTATTTGAAAAGCAAGGCAGACGGAATGAGCATGCGTGTAATAGACCTGCCAAAAGGCTCCCGTCCCCGTATCTTGTTTGAGGCTCTTTATCCCAAACGACAGAAAGAATATCGGCACTATCCAGGATTTGTGAAAATAGGCATTAGTAAAGACAGCCAGGGGCTGCCGTATGAAATTTCTCGGACCCCTTTGCAGGAAGATCAACCGTTAAAAACGTTGACCGTCGTGGCTCTGCAATCTCCGGTTACCTCCAGTCCCATCGCAACGGATCTTTTAGGAGCAGTGATGCGGGCGCTTAGCTATACCGAAGAAAGATCCGGAGGCAGTAATTTATTTGGGAGGAAGAATTGCGAACAAGGGAGAGCGTCTTCAGCGGTGCTTCCTCAAGAATTAGAGGAATTGCGTAAAGATGTGCCTCTGGAGGCATTGGAATTGGATATGGAACCGTCTGCCGGAAGCTATATTCCGCTCTTACTGGGAGAAAGCCTTGAGGTTAAAATCATTGTTAAGGTAAACAGCGGATATGGCTTGAGGCCGCAGGACCTGGCGATTGCGCTGCGCACAAACATGGATAATCCTTATAAAGACTCCTGGTATGATGTTACTGCACCAGCAGATAATGTTTATCAGGAAAGAGATAAGCAAGGTAGACAGGTTTTTGTCGCGCAAGTAAAACTCACCCCCCAGCGTTTGAGCGGGTTTTTTAATTTCAAAGCTTATGCCTGGCTCAGGAACCAGAGTTCTTGGGCTAAAGAACTGGATTCCATTGCTACTATACACATTCATTCAGTCCCTGATTGGCTCAAGCGGGAAACTTACCATCCGTATTATGTTTTCCTTCCGGATGTCATTACATCCGGATATTCGTCCGGTTACACTATAAAAAATAGGCTGGTTCCTACCTTCGCGGAGATAGAGGATTTTATCCGTCAGCTCAACAGGAAAACCGGCAAAAATGTCTTCATCCTCTCTCCATTTTTTCCGACACCTTGGTCAAGCCCATTCGCGCCTCTTTCTTTCTATGCGTTGCACCCGGGAGTAATAGACTGGAACAAGGTTCAAGATGCAGGAGAATTCCCAGTTGATAAGTTTGAACATTTTAAACAATTTGCCGAAAGCGATAGGAAGGAGGCGTTCAGGAGGTTTTGTGAATTTGAGAAAATACGGCAATACGCCTGCTTAACTAAAGAAAGAATATCTCTATGGGAAGGTTACGGTGTAGATAAAATAAATTATAAAGAAACACGGTATTTCGGCAGGGAGCCCTTGAGTTATCCGGAATTGGAAGAGTTTATTTTCTATGAACAGTTTGTAGGAGTAGAAAATTTAAATAAAATGGAGAATTCTCTTAAGAAAGACGGTATACGTATTTTACCTACTATGCCTTTTTATCCCTCAGAAGAGGGAACGGAGGCGAAGTTTAACCCGGATTACTTTGTGGTTATAGATGGAAAAATACAGAGCCCGGGGAGCATAGTGCGTAGCCCCGACAGGATCGATTACCAGGAGTGGGCAGATTTGGCTTTATGGGATGAGAATTTTATTGCCCGGCTCGTAGCAGAAGGCAAGACTGATCCTCGCATAGAACCGTATAAGTACTGGACGAAACTATGCCCCGGTATCAGCGGCTGGTGGATAGATGCTTTGCATAAGTGCGGCTGCGGGGATAAGAATATTGATTATGGCAGGTTACCCGAAAATAACAATCATTGTCTGTTGGCAGGGGCGCTTGCCGAACATTTCCGCGAGAATAACCTTTTAGCCCTTATAGAGCAGATGGGAGGCGATATAAATTTTGATTGGCTGGGATTTATCCAGTATTCGTTTATCCATATTGAGGAAAGTTTCAAAACTCTGGATAGATATTGTGATGACCTAATAGAGAATTCCCGTAAAGCCATAGAAACTGTAGTTGGCAACCACGACCACCAGCGGTTCTTCAGGCAGATGCTCGGATTATTGCAGTACTTGACCGGAGAACAGAACGAGAGGGAAGCGATACGTATAGGAGGGCCCGGGCTTTTGGCTTTAGCACTCCTTATTCCCCTCTTAGAGACCGAAATATTCAGTCTTGACGATCTGGGGACGATAGAACCGGCAAAGTGGAAAAGAGAAAGCGACCAGGCGATAATCTGGGGAACGGAGGAGGCAGGTCGATTTGACTTTTCGGATTTAATAAAGATGTGTGTGTGGGTGAGGGAGAACAATTCCGCGGTAAATTATTCCGAAGCAACCCGTATTTTTACCAATGACGAGCGCCTGCTATGCGTTGCCAAGGCGCACGAAGGAAATAATCTTTTAATCGTAGTTAATTTCAGCAACATACCTAAGACAGTTGAATTTCCGCTGCCTTTCTGGAAGTTTGGGCTTCATCCAGGCAATAGATTCGTTTTTAAAGAACTCATCACTGGAAAGCAGCTTGTCCTGAATACGCCGATATTCAAAACGGAATTGGCTCCCGGACAAATCGGTATTTACCGGTTTGAATCGGTTGAGCAGAGCCCTGAAGAGTGGATGCGTAAACATATTCTTCCTTCCGTCAAAGAACCTGAACGCGGGCTGATTGCTGAGAGCCTGCGAGAGCCGGGAAAAACTCCGCGCAATATTTTTATGCGTTTGGGAGAGCGTCTGGTGGAATGGAATTGGGAAGAAAGCAGGTATAAAGAGACACTACTGCTGGATGATCAGCTCCTTCTAATAGAAAACGACAATCCTTTTATCGTTTATTTGCAAGATAAAGAAAGCGGGTACGAACATTTTATCCCGGCCTTACAGGGAAAGGCCGCGGAGAAATATTTTGTCCCGTTTTTTGGCCTAAAGCCGGGAAGGCATATTCTAAGTTTTCTCTGGCCGCAGAAATCGGAGAATGGAGGCTGGGAAGGAGGAGGGGCGCGCAGCGAATTCCCTCTCATAGTCCTGCCTGAGCCTAATGCCAGTAACTTCTTTATTAACGGAAAACTACTCTCAACATCTAAAGGCTCTTCTCCTATGGCGCAAGTCCGCCAGGAGATTATTGACGGGCTTATGGCATCTTCAAGTATTTATGCGCCGCTTCTTAAAGATGTTTCTTTTGAGACAATCTTCGAGAGGATCAGTCAGGAAGTAAAAATTACCGGTGATGCCGTTGCGCTTATAGATCCTAAAAGCAATAAGAAATGGGTTTCGTTGAGGCAGTGTCCTGCCCTTGCTGTTGTAATTAGTCCCAAAGCAATATTTATAGTCCGGCAGTATATTTTAGATATTGAGCCACGCGTATCGGTATCCCATTTTCTTGATGTGCTCTACGATGATTTTAGCGAGCGGAGGATTGGGACAAGCATTTTCAGGATTTATCCCGATGAGAAGATTGCCGTCATGGCGGAGGAGGAGATTTTGAGTTTGGATATACAAGATTCATATCAGCGCAAGGGCTTGGAAGAAACTTTGCGCTATATCGGAATTAAGCAGGTTTTGGATTATGGTATTTCAACCATTATCGCCTACGATGTAGACTGGCCTTCGGCGTTTAAGAGTTTAGGCTACTTTTCCCAGAGAAAAGAAGAATTAGTTACACCTAAAGGGAAAAAATACTTTAAGTATACGGGCTATAACCATAAGATCCTGGAAAGCGTATTTAATGAAATGAAAAATAAATTCGGCATAGATATCCGTATGTTTTCTCCAACTGCCTCTTCTTCGCTGAAGTTGGTATCCCATATTTCCGAAGTGGAACAAGAGTATCGCGGCCTTGAGGACAATAAACTAAGCTTAGAGAGGGTGCTTAAATCGCGGTTCGGTGCTAAAACTGATATAAATAGTATTCGGAGAACTTACTACTATCTTTTAACTTCCAAAGAAGCGCAGGAGACCGATATTTTTAGGATTATGACTGAGAAGATCTCAGCAGCATTGAAGAGAGGCCTGCCGAATGGCTTGGTAAACAAATATTTCAGTCTAATTATTGACGAAGAAACGAATAAGCCGATTTGGGTACCTCATTATGAGCGTAACTGGAATTCAGGAAAATTTACTTTGCTGAGAGAGATTACTGTTCCTTTGGATCTTGAGTGCAAGATGCAGCAGCTTAAGAAAGGTATAACACGTCTTGAGTTATTCTATGGCGAACTTCGCGATATTATCCTTGATATTTGTGCAATCCTGTTAAAGGTCTACGGCTATAGAATTGAATCCGGGGATAGAAGGAGACTGATCGGCATATCCGGCTTTGGGGCATCGGGAAAGAGCGAATTATTCAGGATGTTGATAAGAATGTTGAGAAGAACAATCCATTTTCCGTTTTTAGGATTACAGACCGATAATTATTTCTTTCTGCGGGAGGAAAGGAGGAAAAAAGGCCTTAAGGGTGCCGATATGATGGATCATCTATTGATGCGGAGCATAATCTTAGATTTATTGGACGGGAGCACTCCGGTATATTTGCAGCGTATTATTCAACTGACCCAGCAGAAGGATCATGATGGACCATATTATGGTGAAGATTATTACGCATTTGTTCTGGAAGGTATTTACGCATGGCTTTGGGAAGAAATAGAAGAATTAATGATAATCAAAATCGGAGTGGATGATTTGCCTTTGTTGTGTTTAGACAAAAGGGATGGTCGTGATCGCGTCAATAAAGGTTATAACTTTACTCAAAATCTTAAGGTATTTGCTAGGTCGGAGATGGAAGAAGGTCCTTTAATAAATGCTCAGCTTGCTAAGGCAGACGTTGTGGTTGATTATTCAGGACTTTTGCTTGAAAGAAAAATTAAAATTTATGTGAGGAATGATTGGTTTTTGGATTTAATCAAGATTTCTTCTTCTGCAATAGGCACCCTGGATAGCCGCATTTTTCCCGTAAGCGGATATGTTAAAGGCGGGGATATTATTATTGAGCAGCCAGGTAGTTTTGATGCGGCGCAGGTCAAGGATACATTAGAGAAGGCTTTGGATGTTTTAAGAAAAAGGAAGGCGATGGGTGACCTTTTACCGACTGGCTCTCAATTTGAGTTTGGGGTCGTCTTTACTGCGGATAAAGATATCTTTGTATTAACAGAAAAACTAAGCAGGGAGAGAATGTGCATCGTGCTCCCATTGGAGGAGATAAACAATCCGGGTTTTATCTCCTTTGTCATAAGGCATTTTATACATAAATCAATGAATCAATCTTTGCAGACGCATCAGGGTGACGTAATCTTTGTTTTGAAGTCGGCGCAGGCTGAACGCAGCAGTATCATATCTTCTTTAGAGAAATACAATTATCCGGCTGCGGGCAGGATGCGGCAGTTAGAGGAAGCGATACCGGATCTCTCCAAGATGTTTTCTCTTGTTTACAATATAGAGCTTGGAGATCCTGTTATCAGTAATGAATTGCAGGATTATATAGAGCAGGACCTAATCCCTCGTTTTACCGTCCTGAATATTTCAGAAGGAAGAATTTTCAGCCTGATTCTCGGCCTTATTGCCGTCACCAAGGATGACGACGCGTTAAAGAGATTGCTCGGAGGCCTGGCGGTTATCCCGCGGTGGCAGAAGCCGCTTGCTAAAGATAGGGCGGATATGGGCGTATTATTGAGAAAGCTGGACCAATTGCTTTCAGAAGGCATCTGGGAAATACACCATAAAGATATCAGGAGGCGCTGCGCGTTATTCGATGCCGTAAAGAAAACATTATTGCGGATGTTTGAAATAGGAAATGCAAAGCCCGGCGAATCCAACAGATCGAGCAAAGCACTTAAGAATTACTATGATACATATGCCTGCGCGGTAAAAGGCATTTTAGGGGAGGTCTCCGGAGTTTATAAGTTCACTTTTGAGTTCCTGGATACGGTAAGGGCATTGGATTTATCCCTTCCGGTACTTGGTTTAAACGCGGTAAATACAATCTACGCTTTTCCAAAAACAAAGAAAAAAATAGAATGCGACGGCTGGAGGTGCAGCGATGACGGTAAATGCGGAGTGCTTTATGAATTTAAATATACCCTTCGGCTCAGGGATCTTGTCGGCCAGATCGCATTGCAACTTTTTGGAATGCTAATTGAGGCGCATAGAAAAAAGGGAATTTTAAACCGGGATGATGAATTCCTGAGGGTAGTTAACAATGTGGCTATCCACGGCGAACATGATAAATCAAAGGATGGCAAGCCGAACCTTATAAAAAAGCTGGTTGCATTTGCCAATAGGCGGGATTGTAATATTATTTCCATTGAAGGGCGAAAGCTCCGCCAGCGATATGAATATAGCGAAGAGGGTTTTACCATTGAGCTTACGCTGGCTGAATTCAAGCTGTTTATTGAGGCGCAGAAGCCGAATACGGATATCAGGAGTAAATTAGAACAAGTATTCGGGGCTTTGCAGTTATATTACGTATTAGAGCATTTTGGCGTTGTTATCAGCATAAGCAATCCGAAGCCGCCGAAAGAACGGATAAAGGCAGCTTCTCCCGTGACTTTTGTTGAAGTGCCATATGTGCAGGCAAGGCATATTCAGGGAAAGTGGCGGTTTGGGAAAAAATCCGCGCAGAAATGGGGACGGGATGTTGAAATCAAGTTTAATAATGAACGCCCGGGCCTTCTTGCTGATATTTTAATCAAGATCGGAGATAAAGCTAATGGTACCTTTATGGCAATGAAGAAAAGCAGTGCCGGACGTATATTAACATTGGGCCTTGAATTTCCCAAAAAACAACTTTTGAATGAAATCCTGTTTGAGCTACGGAAAGTAAAGGATTATCGCGACAAAAAATATGAGGATGAACTTAAGGAATGCAAATACAAGACATATGTGCTGGAATTTACTCTGCCGAACCGGCCGGGAAATTTACGCGAAATCGCCGTATTTTTTAAAGATAACAGGATTAACATATCACAATTTCTCACTCCCCGCATCTCCGGGACAAGGAATAAGGTTAATTTTATCTTTGAATTAGAGATTCCCGATAGCCTTAATCTTGAACGGTTTGAGAAGAAACTCAAGAAGAAGGTCGGGCAGGAAGATTGCGGAACTATTGATTTATTCCGCGGCAGCCTTGTAGATAAGGTTTTAAACAGGTTTTTATCGCTGCTTAGGGATAGAGGCATTAACTTGCGGCCCGGGGACAGGGATAGCCTTAAGAAAGCCCTGGAAATTGTGGCGGAAAAACACTTGAGCTTGGCGCGCAGAGATAGAACAACTCCTTATATTTGGCATCCCGTCGGGGTGGCTGAGATAGCAAGCGAGATACTTTTGTACGCCAGAAATGTGTTATCACGTTTCGGGTTTAATGTAATTGTTAGCCCAGACGGGTTAATAAGCATGATAATAGTGGCTTTTTTGCATGACGCGCTTGAAGATGCCGGAGAAGACTACGTTGCCGTTAAGCGGAAGATTCGCAGAGAATTCCCCGAGCTTTACAGGATAGTTGTGCTTTTATCTAAAAAACCGGGCGAAAGCGAAGCAGAATATCTGCTGCGGATTGTTAAGGCCGCGCGTACAGGGGACTATGAAGCTGCGATCGCGCTTTTTATTAAGCTTTGCGATAGAATTCATAACCTTTCCACTTTATACAAACTGGACAGGAAATCACAGCGTAAAGGCATCTTTTCTACCTTAAACACATTTGTACCGGCTATGCCGCATCTTAGCGATCGTACTGATCTTGAACTTGAGCATGTCCAGGGGAGTTTCCGCGATGTAATCGACCGGGCAAGTTACCTGTTAAAACGGCAACTGCTGATTACAGCCAGGGGAATAAGCCTCATTGATAAAGAAATGCGCATTAAGCCTAAGCACCTCGAGCTATATCTTAAAGAAGAGAACAAGAGGGGGGAGGTTTTTGATAACGGCAGCAACGGAAGGTTCCTGGCAATAGAGGCATACCAGGAGATTATTGATAGGTTTGCGGCGACCCCGGGTATTTATGTATCCTCCAGCGCGATAAGGAAAGAGGGGCTCGGGAAAGACCGTTCCCCTTTTGATTTTTGGAGAGCGCCATGGTTATGGCTGAAAAATAATGCTTGTCCCAATGGCAGGTTCAACCCCGATTCAATTTATAATATCTGCCGGCTTGGGATGGCCTCATTTTTCTTGAGTTTTTCACAGGAGATCGTCTCTCCAGTCATACCTTTTATTATGCATAATTTCAGCGCGGCGGCAATGAAGATGGGTATTTTTACCGCCATAACTATCCTTATCGGTTCCTGTTCACAGTTAATCTTCGGATATGTTTCAGGGCGTTTCGCTTCCAAAAAAGCATTCATATGTACAGGATACTTTTTTTATTCGGTGGCGACATTCATTTTTGCCTTTTTCCCGGGAATTTTCCTGATGATCGTCATTTCAAAAATAATCAACCAAACCGGTCTGGGCATGCGCTCTACAACGCAGAAGGCGTATATGGCTTCGCTATCGGAAGGAGAAGCCGGAGCTGCTTTTGGTTTAGGCAAGACAATAGATGCAGCGGCGGGGATCTTTGGCACCATCCTGTCGTTTATCCTGGTGAGCGCGAATTTTTCTTTGCAAGGCATAGTATTGGTAGCCGCATTAGCCAGCATCCCGTCATTCATTTTCCTGTATAAAGTTACCGATAAAGACTTTTCTAACAATGGTACCGGGAATTTGAGAGAAAAGAAACCAAGAAGCGCTAGTTCAGCTTTGACTTGTTCTCCTTTTGCCCCGGCGCGTTCAAAAACAAGATGGCCCCTGACAGAGAAAGAAATTAGCTACGAAATAGAAACGCACGCGGCATTGTTACGGCCTTTAACCGGCTCAGAAAAGGTGATATTGAAACGTGACATATATCTGCCGCTGAAATCATCATTAAATGAAACAGGCAGACATGAATTGGTGTTTAAATTAAATGAATTCTTAGCTGATGCCGGAGGAATTAGGGCAGGGCCGTTTGATCTATTCTTTGGCGCGTTCCAGAAAACTCTCTATCTTGATCAATCCATCCTTTATTCCCCGTTACAACTATTTCTTACCATCAGAATTTTGCTGGAATTCTTTGCAGCATCGACCCCGGAAGGAGCCCTCATATTTGAACAGGGCCTAATCCACCAGCGCACAAGAAAATCCAGGGATTTAGAAACTTACGATTTAATATTAAAAGAGGCAGGCGCTGATTTTTGTTTAAATGAATATTTAAACAGGGAAACTTCAAGGCGCTTTGTCAGATGGCTGGATGCCGGATGCGGCATAGGCAGGGCTTTGATCGGAGCCAAGAGTTCTTTCGGGGATAATTTGGTTTGTTACGGAGCTGACGTTATAAATTGGAATGGTAATAACTTAAGCGAGAGAGAAATTAAGGAAATAAAAGAAGTATATCCTATGGAGGAAGTGCGACTTTATCTTTCAGAGTATAAGCCGTTTAATTTCATACCGGGAGATATCACAAGCATAAAACTTCCCGGACAAATGGATTTGATAACGGCTTTTTTTGTTTTAAGATACCTGAATGATCCTTTAAAAGCATGGTGTAATTTGGTTAATCAGCTTCAGGATGGCGGAGTTATCATAAACACCGTGTTTGTTCCTTATTCCGAGATATGGCTTATGGAATTCTACAGCAATCTTGCAGATTCACTGTGTTGTCAGGGGATGGAAATGAATGTATATTCCTATGATTCCGGCGAAGTTCCGGGTAAGAAAATTGTTTTAATCACCAGGCGTTCACCGGGACAATTTGTTAAGCTAACGGCAAAAGCCGGCTATCCCACGGTAAGAAAAACAGCCACTTATTCGGGGGATGAAGATATGGCCAAGATTGTCAAATATACTTCGTTGACCAATGAGCCTCTAATTGCAGTTATTTCTTCGTTAGATTACCTATCCTCCTCGCCGTTGGGTGCTTATGTGGCGGGTTTTGGCATGGAGCGTAAGGCCTCCAGTCCTGCTTATCTTGAGCCCGTCTCTCCGGTGAATACGCAGTCAGTTAGATTGATTTGTGAAGATTTCAAGGCGAAGGTAGAATTATATGAAGCGGATGGAGAGAAATTTATTAGAAAATACGCATTTTTTGTTTTATTAGCCAAAAAAGAAGTGGCTGTTTTAAATAGATTAAGCGGCTTAGAGGGGATTCCTGGCCTACTCAGGGTGCTTAATAACAGGGTATTTGACATTGAATTTATTGAAGCCAGAACGCTGGCCGATGTTTTTCAGGAAACGAGGGATGATCCGGCAGGCAATTCAGGTTATTTTTCTGAATTTGTGGAAAATCTGGAGCGGGTTGTAGGGCAATTGCATAAAGAAGGAGTGGCGCATGGTTCTCTTCACAAATGGAGAAATATTATGGCCGGTGATCCTTCGGCACCAAAGGCGTATGTTATAGATTTTGAGACGTCAGTGATATTAGGAACAAATAAAGGCGCAATGGGCCGCTTGAATACCTTTATTTTCGAACAAGTAGCTAGAGCCGATAAATATAACTTAGCAAGGGTTAAGCAGATATTGGCTCCGCATCTTTTGTCATCCATTGAAAAGCATATCTTACGCCGCAAGCCACCATATGATTATATCAGGAAGAATATCTATTATCCTTTACGGTATTGGGAAAGGTGGCAAAGATTCCCGCCTAACAGCCCTGCCGCCTCGCCACTTAGTTTAGCCGAAAGGATACTGGAAAGCAGATGGCGGAATTGGAGTATTATTTTCATAGCGGGAATTTCCTCTCTATTGTTTATACCTTTAGTTAGCTGGGCAGCCAGCGATTTAGTAGAAGATTATAGCGCTATCGGGGTATTGGCTGAATCCTTCGGGGTTATCCCGTTAAAGATAAAGCTCGGTATTGTTATCCTTATTGCTTATGCAACCTGCGTCTATACGCGTTGGCAGACAGGCCGCAGGATTAGAGAAATGTTCAGGCTGCAAACACAACATATTATAGAGGAAAATATGGCGTTTAAGCTCGTAAATGATTATTACGAAGAACATATCAGCGATATCACCAATCTCCATGAAAGAAGCATTTCGGAAATGCTTACCCTGATAAATGGTTTGATTGCTGCGAATGTATTCTCTACGCAAATGACAGATGCGGTAAAGGAGGAAAGGGAGGCGGCATTTAGGCGTTTGGATGAAATTGCCTTAAAGGCTGTATATAAAATAAAGGCTTACTTAAAAAATTTCTCCGTTCCCGAATCTACCCGCAGGGGATTACAGGTAAAAATCGATGTATTGCGAGTTGTAAGGGGGTATAGCCTTAGCTACAGCTGGGCTATGCATAGAATGGGCAATATTGAAGGTGTGCCTAGCTATATACTTGTGCCGTGGAGCATTTTTGAAATTCTGGGATTAATGCCGGTAATGAGATCGATTTTTGGTATAAGCCTCAATGCGTTTGTAAATAAAAGAGAATTAAAGAAATTAACGGGCTCTATTATGGAATTAGGTAATCGGCTTATCCCGGGATTATACCCGAATCCCGAAGATATCCGTTTATCCCTTCAGAAATATATCGATTTTTATCTTTCTGGAACCAAGAAATCACGTTTAGGCTGGAGAAAAGGATGGCCGTACCGCAGTACGATTTCCAGGATTTTTAGCATATTGTCCGCGGTGTTATTGTATGAACTCTTTGTCCCCAAATTAGGCAATATCAGGTTGTTAAGCGACTGGTGGAGGATTATTTTATCTATTTCTCCGATGGTAATGCATTGGATATTCCTCGAATGGGATTTTACCAGTTTCCGCTATAAGTCAAAATTAATAGAAGCGGGAATGCTGCAAAGGAGATTGAGATTGTTTTCTTCGGCGCAGTCTGACAAAAGAATCGATTTCAGGCAAAAGATGTGCAATGAGGAATATCACAGGATGCAGGAAGCATGCGATGCTCAAATGAACAATGGCGAGCCAGCCGCCGATATTATTCTTGTAATGGCAGGCAACCCCCTTGGGCGCGTGAATCTGTTGAAAGATTTATTACAGGAGACAAAACAGGTTCTATGGCGTAAGGATGTCCCTGTTGTTTTTATGCATGGCTATGGTAAAGGTAACGGCTTGAGCATGTTGAAACTGTTTGAACAGGTTAACCTTGATGATCCTGCCACAGTTTTAATGGAAAGGCTATCCGGCGATTCGCAGGTAAGTTTTATGAGCGATCAGGAAGAATTCCGCAGTTTCAACGGGAAAATGGTAAAAGACTTAAGAATTATAGGTTTGTTAGCCGACAATGAAGATGAAAATACCCTTTTGCAGAATTTGCCCTTTGGTCTCACGGGAAAGCTGCAACGTCCGCTTAAAACATTTGAATTGCAATTGCTTAATGCTTACAAGGCAGTTTTTGCTTCAGCCATTGATTCCGGTTCTCTTGTTATCTTAAATGCGGACAGGATATATCTTGGGCCGATTATGGGGGGTAAAGGGGATATAACTTTAATGAGTGCCTGGGCGTCTTATCCACAGGTTAAAGCACAACTATCAGGGATATTTTTAGTTGACCATTCTAAGCTGATCAAAAAATTCTTTGCCAGATTTAATCATGAGAAATTAGGCAACTATTTAGTCAGGGAAGCTATTCCCCAGATATATGATTTGGGAAACTATGCCAAATTTCAAATGCTCGCATTTACCGGTATTGTATTGGTAAAATTTGAAAATGAGGGAAGGATAAAGAATCTTATTGAGTTATTCAAGGGGCTGCGGGATGAGGTTATTAAGCGCTGCAAGAATTTACCTGTTATGCACCTACCGGAAGACCTATTAGTTCCTTTAATTATGGTTAGCTGGAAAGAAGGTATTTTTACATATTGGGCAGCGCGCCGCCTGCATGAATTAGAGGACGATATACGCGAATTTTATTTTAACTGGTTTTGGTTCTTGGAGCAGTTTTGCCAGATTAAAGAAATGCCTGAAATACGGATGCCTTTTATTCCGTATATTCACGAGTCAGTTTACCGCAAGCATCTGCCGAATATGGTGCCTTATGGGCAGGTAAATATTCTTAACCCGCAGGCCCGAGCAGTTTATATCAGCCAGCAGGCAGAAATTGAAAACCTGTTGATTAACCTTAACCGTTTAGAAGCAAGGGAAAGTAAGCGAACTGTCGCTTCGCCGCTACAAAGCGATTTGTGGGTAAACATAAAAGAAATCCTTAATCTGTCAGGCAAAGCCCAGAGTTATCTGGATGAGTTATTTTCATTTGTGAAAGCTGAATATGATAAAGACACCTGGCTTATCCACAGTTATCATACCTTTAGCCATAGCTTAGAAGCATCTTATCTGTCTGTTCTTATTTCTAAATATGAGGGGTATCCTGTTGAGTGTATCCTGGAAATGGGAGCAGCCGGATTATTACATGACCTTCATCCGGGGAGGAAGCAGGGTTCTAAGCCGGTAGTCGCTAATACCATAGAATATTTATCCAAGAGTGGGGAAATCCGTAGATTATTGGAGAAGCTGGAAATAGATATTAATCGTATTATATTCCTGGTTCGTAGCACTGATTATCCTATGACACCGGAACAGGAAATGCAGATTAGGGCATTTTTGGATTTAACTAATAATTTGACGCTGCGCAAAGCAATCGAAGAGCAGGCATATTTCTTAAGGGCAGTTGACGAGGCGGCAACTTATATTATATTAGAGCCAAAAGAATCGGAAAATAGAGTACGTCATTTAGGCAGAGAGTTGGGTTTGACTGAAGAAGCGGTATTATCGGGAACCAGCGCATTTTTAAATATTTTACAGGAAAATAAATATTTGCGGAAAGTATTGGCAATATTACCTGAAGAATTCGTGAGCCGATGGGAATCTACAAAACAGCACTTTGCTCAATTTTCCTGCGCCTCGCCGTTAGGGTTATTGGCGAATCTTTATCGTAGAATCTTGCCTCCTATGAAATCAGAAGTGGATGTTTCTTCCTACATTCCAAGAATTTCCAACACGCAGGAAGACTTAGCCCGATTGGCTGGAATATTACGCAATGAGCTTAATAGAAGAAATATACCGGCTGATAACGTTACGGTGTTAAAGATAAATGAAGGTATTCCAATAAAAGAAGCGCGGGAGGTTGTCGGAGATGGGCACAAAGGTTTTCGGTATGATAGTGGAACCTTTTTAATACAATTTTCTTCAGTGGAAGAGATAGATAATGGGATAGTAGAGCTGGAGCTCAAACAGTGGGTTAGGTTTCAGTTTATAGAGTGGCAGCCAAAAAAGATATTCGGGATTATCCCGTGGGGAATTTATTGGTCAAGTCAAGTGAAGTTTCCTGTCTCAATATTTAAAGTATATTGCAGAGGAATTCAACTGCCCTATGTTTGTGGTTCTGGTGCCTCTACGCAGATTCCCGGTGGATCACCTATAGTGTCCGCATTAGAAAAAACATGCGAACAAATATATACGATATTTACTTCTAGAAGGTATAGGACGGGTCCTAAACATCCGGAGATGTCCCGGGAAGAAATCATAGAAAGAATAAGGGCAATAGCCGCTGATAATTTACCGATAGAACTTCTTTTAGGGTGGGGAGGGGTAAAGAACCCGAATTTACCGGTTTCAGAAGCAGATTTGGCAGAAGAGGCTACTTTTGGCAATCTTCATAACTTATCTTTAGAAATTAAGGATATATACCCTCCGGGGATAAAAATAAACCTGGTAGTCCCCGACGCAACAACAGAAAGGGTAAATGGAACTCCGCGCGTAAGAACGCAAAAATATACTCGTAGCTTAAGGGCAATGGTGCAGGAAAAACGATATCGTGATTTGTTTAACATAGTCGCTATTTCATTTTATTATAAACAGTATGAGCAAGAGCTGGAAGAGCAGTTGTGTATTGTAGAAGAAAGAATCTATCCGCACCTGGAGAAGACTGCCGGTTTTGAAAGATGGGTTGAGCATGCAAGAAGAAACCTATTTCTAGACAGTATTCCTCCTGCGCGAATAGAAGAAGAAATTGTCAAGGCGGCTAAACGGTATATTTTATATAGAGTCGCAGAATTGGAAGCCGGCTTATTAAGAGAATTCCGGCATTGCATCAGGGCGACCTTCAGTAGACCCAGTACGGGTATGCCATCTTATAGAAAGTATATAAAAAATAAAGTTGAGCCTCCTTTTATTTCTTTTGTTCTGTACAGCTGCGGGAAAGGTATCGTTGTCCAACCTTGGCAGGCAGTTGGGATAAGAAAACATCCTAATGAAAAAGCCCAGTTTTTGACACAGAACAGGCTGCTTACGAGCCAAGGGTTAGGAACCAAGAGTTACGGTGCCGCCTCTGCGCTGGGAGAATCCGCAGCACTCAGGGATTGGGTTAAAGACATATTCCTGAACGAAGCCACCCTGCAACAGGCGTATCTTTATTATACAGCTTTGGATATTTTTATTTCCGGATTAAGCGACAAAGAGCCTCATATCCGCTTCCTAACCGCCAAGGCGGTAAATTCTTTGCTTACCGCAGGGACGATCCGGGAAGAAGAGCTGGAAGGGAGGATCCCCCTGGAAGAATTAAGCGCAGGTTTAAACTCCGGGAATCCTGATGAGCGTACAAAGCACGCCGAGGCAATAAATTACCTTGTTGAGGCCGGATTGATAAAAAGAGAAGAAATGTATGCAAGAATTCCCTTATCTGATTTAATTACCGGATTAAACGAGGCAGATTCTTATATTTGGGTCAGGAACGCTGAAGCAATAAAATATCTCAACGATGCCGGATTGATCAGAGAGGAAGAAAGGCAAAGATTAAAAAGGGAAATAAACCTGAACCGTTTAATCCCCGATGCAGGAGATTCCCAGCGCGCAGGGGGGCATTCCTGGGCGCGTAAATCAGCCGTAGCAAATTATTTATTCCAATCAGGAATAATCCCGAAAGAAAAAATAGCGAGCAAGCTTATTTTAAAATACCGGGCTGAAGAAAGGGCTGAAGAAAGATTCGCATCTGAAAGAGAAATCTCATTCTCTCCGGAAGAGTTTATTAAAAATTCTTGTAATTGCGATTGGTCAGTGCGGCAACTTAATATTCAGAAGATAGAATCCCTGTTGAGAAGAGGTTTGATTGCAAGGATCAAGAATATTCCGGAGCTGCTAGTAGAATTTTGCGCGGATAAATATGGCTTTAAGCCCGACAACATCTATTCTTATCTTTTAAATCTTATGTTCCTATTAAAAGACGAAGCAGATTTGAAGGCATCCTGCCTCCTTACCTATCTTTCCAATGATTTAATACAGTTATTCATTTTCTTTAGAGACACGCAATATAGGAGCTTTTTCTTTGAGATCTTGGCTGAAAAGATAAAAAATAAGGCGGGATTGCATGAGACGGTGAATTATATAAATAACAGATTACAGGAGAAACTTACCCAAGAGATTGCGCGCTCATCAGAAGACAATTATGCCTATCCGGCCGCCAGGTTGGGATCATTTTTATCGGTTTTATCCAGGACAGGATTAAAGATACATCCATTTGTAAAAAAAGCCTTTATATTATTCCGCATCGCTTTTACCATCAACGGCGACAGTCCTAATACATTCAGCCGGATCGCGGAAAGGTGCATTTTGGATTCTCCTCCGGTGACACTAGGCACGTTGAGCGTACCTGGTCCACGGTTTAAATCCCAGGAGCCGCCTTTATTGGGTAATAGCGCAGCGCTCCTGGAGAAATTAAAAGGCAGTGTTTTATTTAGGAATATGGGGAGGACAACAGCGGTAAAGACAAGGGAGAATAAATTTATTGCCCTAAAGTTTCTTAAAAGGATAAAGCGCCAATGGCAGGAGATAAGAGAAGATCCGGGAAGCCTTATCTTTGAAAGTGAATTTTTTGACCATTTAAACATTTTAAAAGGAAAGGGTGTTCCTTTAAAGAGAGATTACCCGCGGGCGCTTCCTTTAGACGGGAAACGGGCATTCAGGATCGACATGGAAGACCTACCGCAATACATAAGGGAATCCATCATGGAATATGAACAGCCTGGAAATGAATTTTCGGTTGATACTCAGGATAACCTCTATACCGTAATGCTGTATACCACTGAAACTCCTGATTATTTCATCTATCTTCATGAAGCGGATGATGAAGCAATAGGCGAGGCGTCATTAAGGAATATCCACGATTTGTTTTTGCTTGCCAGGTATGGGTATATTCACCCTGACATAGCTGATTTGTTTCATTGTTTGGAGGGGGCAAGGCTTGATGAAGGGGTGTTCCTTTGGATGACGGAGATCATCCGGCCCCTAGAGAGAAGAAGGGGTACAGGTAGAATGCATGCCTGGGAGAAAGGGGTTAATTTTATCAACATGAGGATTTCTGGGCCGGCAGACTTTGCCGAAATGCTTACCCTTGATGAATTGGTTGATTTAGAGAACAGGCATTCGGCTTACCTGCGTAATAACCTGCGAAGGTTTCCTGTCCCGCAGCGCAGGAAAATCTTGCTTGCCCACTTTATGGGGAACTATCTGTTGGCCTGGGTGTTAAACGAAGGCAAGCGAATGAAGAGCCGGCATAAATTAAATCTAGGGAACGGCTATATTAAGGAGCTCTCGATAAGGATAAAGAAAATATTCGGCCATGCCTATGAGGTATTTACTCTAAGAAATGACGCGGATATCTCGGCATTAGTGAATTGGGGCATGTTGGCTAAACAAATGGCTGTTTTTATGGATAAACATTACGTGCACATGCTGAACCAGAAGAAACTGCCGCAGGGAATTTTTGATCCATCCGTAGAGTTTTCATTCCCGGGTTATAGATCGTACGGATGGATGGAAGACAAAAAGAATCCCGACCTTGGGGCTTTTAACAGCTCTTTCCCCATACAAGAACTAATTAAGGCGTTAGATGTCTATACTATGTTTATGATTTCCAGGCATTCCGCCATCGCCGCTTCGCCGCTGGCAAATAATAGCAGGTTTAAATTAGGAGTCTTTGCCAGTACTTTTAACCCCTTGACTAAATCCATGGTTGAAGTAATGGAAAAAGCAAAACAAGAGCATGATTTGGATAAAATTATTTTAGCGGTTACCGGCAACCCCAGGGGAACAAGAGTGCTTGGGACAAGCTTATATGAACGGGAAGAGATGCTGAAACTATGGGCAAATGACAGGCAGGATTATGAAATAATACTTAGCGAAAATACTTTATACTTTGATATCGGCAGAAAAATCAAGAGATTATATCCTCGCGCGGATATACATTTTATTACCGGGATGCTCTCATTTAACACTATGCTTGAGTGGGAGCATAAAGGCAGGAAAGATATTATAAAAGAATTATTTGATAATTATACCTTTGTAGTGGCTGATCAGGAAGGGATGGATCTTGATAATCTATTAGCAGTGAAACCGGATCTGAGAGAATATACAGGCAGCTTATATCGTTTGCCTGTTAATGAATACTATCAGCATATTTCTTCAGCAAGGGTTAGGGTATGTGTTAAAGGTGGTAATCCTTTTGACGATTATGTGCCGGACAAAATAGGCGCCTATATTAAAGAAAACAAGATTTACCGCAGGTTTGCTGAATTTAAAGGAGGCAGGCCGGTTTGCAGCGGCATGACACTGGAAGATTATTTGGATGGCATGAAGTCATCTTTTATGGTTTTAGACGGCAAGGGAAAGATTATGGAAAGCCTCATAAAAGCTATCAGGATAAAGTTAAGCCGGGGTGAGAAGGTGAGGATTTTATCAATCGGCTGCGGCCAGGCAATAGAAATAGCCTTGCTTAAAGAGATATTTCCCAACGAGCCGAACATTGAGTATGTAGCGCTTGACCTTAACCCGGATATTATTGATGAGGCAAAACAGGTAGTCGGCGATATCTGCTATATAACCAGGGATATTATTGATGGAGATTTAAGCGATTTAACCGGTGAATTTGATTTTGTGCTGGTCATCAATGTGCTGCATGAAGTTTACTCTTATTACGGCAGGCCTTCTGGAGATATACATGAAAGGATTGTGCCTGAACTGGGCAAGAAATATGTTGCCAGGGCGTTGGGTAATATAAAGCTGATGATGAAGCCGTATGGCCACCTTTATCTTTATGACGGGGCAGCTGTTTCGCGGGATGAATTAAATGAATATGTAGTGATTCAGTTTAAGAATAAGGATACAAGAGACAGATTCTACGGGTTTGCGCGGGAATTCCTGCCCAAGGAAATTTATTATGAAAAACTCTCAAAAAATGGCTATAGAGTGAGAATAAAAAAAGAGGATTTTCCGCTTTTTGCCTGCGAATATTTATATGTGGGCGGGCCGCGTTGGGATATTGAAAGAGAAGAAGGCTGGCAGTATTTCAGCATTGAAGAATATGTGGATGTGCTTTCTGAATTAGGATTTACGGCTATAGTTGATAACTTTACTCCGGCTCGGCAGATTAACCGTTGGGACAAAGATATAAAAATCATCACAGAAAACGTAGAATTTCCGAACATAGTCTTATTTGTTGAGGCGGTACTGAATAAAGACGTAAAGAGGTTACACAAAGAAGATGCGGCGTTTCTTGTGCCGGAAGTAAGGCCTGATGCGTATAAAGGCACAAGAGGCAGGTTGTTAGTGGTAGGCGGTTCTGATGAATATATCGGCGCAATGCAACTTACCACCAAAGCCGCGGTGAGAAGCGGAGCGGGTTTAGTGCGCGCGGCAATTCCCGAACATTTAAGGCAGGAATTTAATGCAAATAAATTCGATGAAGTAATTACTTTGTCGGGACAAAAACCCGCGCAGATCCTTGATTTTATACGGAAATTTAAAATTAATGCTTTAGCTGTCGGCCCGGGCCTTGAATCAGAAACAGAAGGAACAAAAGAAATGGTCTATACCTTAATAAGAGATACGAAAATTCCTATTGTTTTGGACGCCGGGGCGCTTACTGCTTTAAAGGATAAGCCTTCACTATTAAGAAAAGCAGGGGGGAGGATAATTATTACGCCTCATATAGGAGAAATGAGCCGGTTAACCGGTAAGAATGAGGCATATATTATGGCAAATCGGGCTGAAGTAGCCCGGACATTTGCCAGCGCGTATGGGGTTATCGTAGTTTTGAAGGGGCATGAACTGGACCAGACAGTTATCGCTCATCCGCGAGGTGTAGTGTATCGCAATACAACAGGAAATCGTTATATGGCTACTGCCGGAACAGGCGACGTGCTCACAGGAATAATCGCGGGCTTGCTTGGCCAGGGCTTGCTTCCTTTTGAAGCTGCTGTTTTAGGGGCGTATTTACATGGTTATGCGGGTGATTTAGCGGAAAAACAAAAAGGCCAGGGGTTAAGGGCTACTGATATTTACCGGCAATTGCCGGATAGCCTTACGGAATTAAAGAAGATAAGGGAGCTCGCCATTAGCCGTGACTCGCAGTTAAAAATTACCCTCGCGGAGATAAGGGACATTGCCCGAGCTTACGGGTTAGAGCTTATTGACGAAGAAATAATCGAGTACCGCGGTTTGGCAACAGTGGTGGCAATCGCGAAAACGAAGAATGCCGGTAGAGTTGTGATCAAGAAATCAGTATGGGATTTAAAAGGAAGTATTTGGGAAAATGAATGCTTTGATTGTTTATTCAGCAAGGATGAGCTTATTGAGATACCGGAAATTATGTATACAAAAGAAGAAACCGTCCTTTACCGGGAAGAAGACAATATTTTCACCGTTCATAAATATGACGAACAGGGAAGAATTTACTCTAATGATGAATTAACGCCTGAAATGATGAGGAGCGCGGCAGCATTCCTGGCGAAACTGCACTGTTTTACCATAGATAAGCGCTTTAAAGCAATACAGGGTGAAAGGATTACTGACCCGATTGTTACTTTTGAAGGGGTGGATGCCCGCGAAAAGAAGTTAGATACCGCGTTTCAGGAATTATCCGGGAAAGTCCGTGAGGAATTGGACGGGGCAGAAAAATTGTTCTTGGATAATTACCCTTATTTTAAAGAACAGATCGGGATTATTAAAGAGGTAATGGCCGGGCTATATGAAAGACTGCCAAGGGCAGTGATACACGGTGATTTTAGGCCTGATAATGTAAGCTTCTTAAAGGAGCGCGTAAGGAGGGTTTTTGACTGGGAGATAGCCAGGGAAGAAGCGAGGATTTACGATATAGTGCGCAGTCTTTTCTTTGATTTGAATAAAGACGGCCAGGAATTTAATATGCAAGAGCTTATCGAATGGGTGCTTGATTATCAAAAAGCCGCGGAGAATTTCGGCTATCCGTTAAGTGAACAGGAAATCAGGGCAATTCCTGAAATGCTGCGCGTAAGATTTACGCATCAGTTCCTTTGGCTCCTGCGTTGGAACACGATGGAAAGGATTAAAGATGATGCTGCAGGGTTTAAATTCTTTGAAGATATGATTAAGTCAGCCAAAGCTTTGGATAACCAGGATTGGGATGAGTTTATTAAGATAATATTATCAGAGAATAAATGGGAGGCAGAGAATTGTGTGCTTGCCTGGCAAGATGTACGTAAAAAGGTCAGCCAGGTTAACGCTCTCAATGAACCCGCAGTAATCCCAGTCAAAGAATACAAACCTACCGAAGAAAAACAAAATAGGTCTCTTAGAATAGGAATATGCGCTTTCACCGCAAATCCGTTTCATCTGGCCCATTTTAAATTAATAAAACAAGCCAGGATACTTGAGTTGTCCAAAAATAAATATTTAGATGAGGTTATTGTCATAATAGGGACAAAGCACATAAGAAAACAAATGAATGGGATGTCTCCGGAGGATAGAATTTTGACTCTTCAAACTGCTTTTGACAACGCGCAGAATAATGGGTTATTGGTGCCGGATAAGATCTTCATTGCTAATAGGGGTTTGTATTCGCAGATTGGAGAAGGGGTAAGAAGATATTATCGGGAAGTTTACGGGCAAAAAATAAAAACCTATTTTATTGTTGGAAAAGATTCTATGCAGGCAACATTAAATGAGCATTCTAACAAAGAACTCACCCAGCTTTTTAAGGAAAACTGTTTCTTAGTAATGGACAGGAGAGGGGAAATGATTGATAAAACTCCTGAATATCAGAGAAATATCAAATTCAACAGAAGAATGCGTTCCTATCCATTCAGGTTGCCGCGCTATGAAGCCGAAATATCATCCACTGATATTAAAGAAATGATTGGGAATGGGCAATCTGTCGGCGAACTGCTGCCCGCTGCAGTAAATACATTTATCATTGAAACAGGGATCTATAGTCAATCCGGGAAGTATGAACAGAGGCTGCAAGAGCTTGAACGTATTGATCAGCCTGCCTCTTCACCGTTTGAATGCGACGGTATCAGGGGACCTGCCGATGTGCCTGTGAGAAGAGATATTATGGAGGGCTGGATAAACATTTGTAGAGAAATATTAGATAGAATAGGCCAAGGCAGCATCCCTGATAATTTGAATGGCATGTTACTGCAGTTAGCCATGGAGATCCAGGCTTGCGTTGAAACAGCCGTAAACAGCAAAATAAGTAAGATAAAGCTTATTTTTACTACTTTTACTCGCGCAGGAGCCTTAGGGGATATTTTCAAAGAGATAGATATATTGGCGCAACTCGGGAATTTGCTTCTGTATTCAAAAAGCAAGATTGAGTTTAATGACGAAGATATAGGAGCTGCCCTGGAAAGGTTGCAAAAGACAATCAGGTTGATAATGATGGTTCTTGAGTTTAAAAAGCTACCCAGCGAAGAATTTAGTTTCCCCCTTACCGGGCCGATGAAAGTTCTGGATCTTAAATGGCTATCAGGGTTGTTATCCGAGACCAATAATAAGATAATCGCCTCTCCGCTGGTGGCGGATCCAGTTATCCGGAAGAAAGGCTCTTCACCGATTCAGGTTCAAAATAATGCCCAAATAATAGATATCAGGACAGACAGAAGATTGAATTTAAAGAGGCATGCCACTATCAAGTTTATTAAAGAATTAAGGGACTACTCTGACACAGATTTGGAGGAAAGGTTAACGCAGGATAGCCAATTCATATGGTTGTTGCATAATAATTTATGTTCTTTCTTTAATTTTATCCCCTTAAGCATATGGGGAGATTTAGAGGCCCAGCCGTTAGCTTACTATCTTTCGAATATATGCGAAATTTTGAAGCGAATAAACAGGCAATACAGCTCGCCGAACTTTATTTACCAGCTAACGCTTTATCTTTCAATTAAATTCAATAAATATTTGATTAATGAACCGCCGCTTTATCTTTACTCACTGCCATTATCCGAAGAATACCTGGAACAGGTAAAGGAGATCCTAAGCAAGATTTTGTCTATATTTGAGGAGAGTTCTATTTTTGATGACGCTGTAACGAAGTTTTTGATAAAAAATGAGATTTTTTCTGATGTAAAGAAAATAAGTTTTAGAAAATACTGTAGCCAGGAAGTTGAGGATCGGGTGAGCAGCCTTTATGAGTGGGAGAAGCTTAATAATAACTCGCTTTTTGCTCGACGAAATCTTTATGTAGTTACCGGCTCAACCCATGGAAGCTCATCACCTGTATTCTTAGCCATTTTTGACCTGGCTGGAATTAGTTGTTTCTGCGCCTGCCTGTATTTTATTATCTGGTATAAATTATTCCCAAAAAGCTGGTGGTTGTATAGGGCCCGTAGCCGGGATTTCAGGATTTTAACGCTGGCTTTACAGAACCTAAAAGGATTGCTGTCGAAAGAAGGGATTATCGCCCTTTATTTGGACGGCCTAAGAAAATTTTTTGACAAAGAATCCCTTCGCTTGTTTATGGTTAGAGAACTAAATGCTTTGGGCGCTTCAAAGGAGATGGTTTTAACTGTTTATATACAAGAGTTACCGGGATTACTGGATGATGATGCTGTGTGCCTAAAAGTAGTTAAAGAGCTTATCAGGCCATCGCTAGCTCTTCACAGCAAGGATGGCAGAAATCGCGCCTCCTCTGCGCTGGATGCTTGGAAAGACCCGAATAGGGCGCAACGGTTAATCAGATTACTGCCTGACATAGGCCTGCATGGTCTGTCTTACCAGACTTTCCTTTCGGTAATGGAATCAAGATATTTCTATGGAAACGTAGCGTTATTAAATGAAGATGTAAGGAACATTAGTGCAGAGAAATTTATGGAGGTGTTAAGGCAGGATATAAAGACCAGGGTTTGCTATGGGATAAAACAAATGGACGACCCTTTTAACGCCAGTGAAAGAGATTTAGGATATTTGCCGGTTATTTTATTTATTAAAACAGATACAACTAGAAAGGATTGGATGTATCCCAATGCTTTTCGATGGGAAGATGAATGGCTTTTCCCGCATGAAATAGATAAAAAGCTGTTGGGTTATATCGAGCTTTCTTCAGGTGATTATGAAGAAATACGTGAGGAATGGAATAATTATGCGGAGAGAGTGGAAATTTATCTACTTGAATTATCCAGGGCATTTTTGGTTTTAGAGAAAATGACGGATATTATGTTTCAGCGCGCTCTCGATTTGTTTGAAGAAATAGCCGAAAACAGGCAGGTTCCGCCTATACGGAAATTCATGGACTCGAAAATTACCAAAAAGAAAGGCGCTTCTCCGCTGGTACCGTTAGGCAATGCCGCCTCGAATTCAATTAGCTTTAAGTTATCCGGCAAGCCCAGGCTTATAGATAGACAAACGGTTTCTAATATTATATTTGGTTCAGTTGAATCAAGCGCCAGTTTTATCAATAATCGGGTTTCCGGTTCATTAGCCCTTGCCCGGATAAAAGAAATTATTATTGCCCGGGCTCCTCCTTTCGGCTCCCAAGAAAATATTGCCCACGTTTACCAGGTTTCGGAACTTGCCGCAATCCTTTCCCGGCTGCTGGGGTTTAATGATGAAGTTGTTGAATCTATGAGGAGGTGCGGCCTGCTGCATGATTTAGGTAAATTCATGCTGTTGCCGCTGGTTAATTATCCTTCTGATTTGTCAGAAGATGACTACGAAAAGATAAAAGCAAAACATCCTTTTGGCAGCATAGTGCTTTGCGATGAATGGGGCATATCTTTAAGTAACGATGAAATTGAGATGATCTTAGCTCATCATAATCCCCTCCAGCTTTACGGTAATCCGGTTTTATATGAACAAACTCTAGCTTTAAACATTGCTGATTGGATCTCAGCCATGCTTTCTCCGCGGTCTTATTTCTACGTACAGAGCAAGCTCAACCGAATAGAAGATATTAAGCCTGTTCTTAAGAAGTTCCTGGATGCCAGAGGTTTAGAGTTGGCAGGCAAATACTGGCAGGCTATAGATGAATTGATCCAAGTTTACAGAGGTATTCTTGAAGAGATTCAGCAATACGACCCTGAAATAATCGCCGATAATTTTAGAAGCTGGCTTATTCTTGAAAAGATGAGTAAGCCGCGTAAAAGATATTTTAAGGCTTTGTTGCAAAAAATACAGGCAAGTACGGATTATGAGCGTATGGATAATTTTTTTAAGGCATTATCTTCATTTGATTTAAATGAACTAATGTATTATCCCCAGGTAAGGCATGTGCGTGCAGCATTAGCCAGCCGTATAACGGGTAGCGTATATCAAAATCTTTGCGCTCAGCTGGCTAAAAGATATTGTCAGGGGAGCTCCTCTTGCATCAATCATTCCGATCCTTTGCTACGAAAATTCTTATTTTACCTGCCGTATGATTTTACTCCCAGCCAGGATTCTCCTGGTTTGTTGCCGCTTTTGCAGTTAGCAAAAGAAACGGGATTTGAAGTCGAGCTGATTGTCCATAAGGATAAGTTATTAAAGGCGGTTCAGAAAGAAAAATATGACGTTATCGGCCTATCCACTCTTTATTATACCTTACCTTTTATTTTACAGGTTGCTATAGAAGTCAAATCCACTGATCCTTGCGCCGTGGTCATGTTGGGGGGGCAGGGGCTTCGGCCATATTCCGAGAAGTTGATAAATCATCCTGCGGTAGACATAATCCTGGAAGGGGAAACAGAGATAACCTTGCCTTTGGTTTTAAGACATTTACGCAGAAAGGATTCCCCGGAAGGAATGGTTGTTCCTTTTAAAAACATTTATCAGCTTATTAATCCTCAATATGATTACCTGAAAGTAATGTTAGGAGGGAATCTTTATAAAAGCCCTATTACAGAAACGCAGGCAGATAATATAATCAACACTATTTTTGTGCGGAAATTAGTTGAAGGCGAAGAAGAACTGCAAATCGCCATTCCTATTGAAGGGATCTTCCTGAAGAAGGAAAGTGGAGAGGTTTTGATCAGAAAACAGGGAGCAGGGGGCATGGACGCCGGGGAAAGGCTTCAGCGATATTTTCATTGCCGGCCGCTTTCAGGAGAATTGGACAGCCTTATAAATTACCCTTGGGATATTTTTAAAAAAGCGGGATTTAAGTCTGTTTCTCTATATGCCCAGCGTGGTTGCCCGGGGAAATGCGGCTTTTGCGCAATACAGATTCCATATAGCGGCGGACGCAGGATTAGCCCTGAAAGGGTAGCGCAAATCTGCCAGCAGGCTATTGAGCATGGGGTAAGAAAGATAGATTTTGCCGATGATGTCTTTATCCAGGATAGGGAATGGATAGAAAAACTATGTGATGAAATAAAAAGACTGGCACTAAATGAAAGAGTATCGTTTATTTGCCAATTTAGGGTTGTTTCTCCTGCGGATGAAGAGCTGCTGAAGCTAATGGCAGGAGCCGGAATAAAGATAGTGACAGTGGGCGTGGAAACATTTGTTCCTTCTCAGGCAGAACACTTGGGTAAGACACAGTCCGGAGATCAATATATCAAGGTAACACAAGATCTTATTAAGAGAATCCTTGGTTTAGGATTGTCGCTAAGCATCAACATTATCCTCGGCAGCGATGCGGGCACAGCTTCTTTAGAGGAGATTTCGCTGGAATTAAAGGAGATCTCTCGCCTGTCCCTGGATTGTTACCGTAAATATCAGAAGGTTCCACTTTTTATTATTGCTCTTGGGCTTGATCCTCTTCCTTTGACTGCTTTAGCTGAAAAAAGAATAAACACAGTTAACGAGGGCATAGAAATTATACCGGTAGAGCAATATCTGGAGCACCACCGGACAAGCAGGGAATTAAATGGCATTTTGGTAAGAG
Organism: Candidatus Omnitrophota bacterium; assembly: GCA_028716965.1. GTDB lineage: Bacteria > Omnitrophota > Gorgyraeia > Gygaellales > Profunditerraquicolaceae > UBA6249. The sequence goes on along the minus strand of JAQUOV010000003.1, from coordinate 35,306 downwards.
ATATTCCTATTGGTATCACGCAGAAAAATGGTTTACCCTCTGTTACCTCAATTGTCTTGCCGCATAGTTTCATAATTGATAAGCGTGTCAGCCAGTTACTTGATTTACTTCGCCAGGATTGTAAACCGGATATCACGGGGTTCCCTTCTTTTTCTGACGTGCTGAAGAAAGGCGCAGAATTTTTGAGGGAGATATCAGGATCTTTGGATGCCGGAGAAAAAAAAGCAGGAATTCTGGAAGCAACCAGGGAGATTGAAGACAATATCGCCGAACTCCATTCCCTTATCAATATAGATATACGAAAGATTATTGAAAACTTTGAATCCCTGGAGATCGATTTCCGTAAGGTTGATGAAGGGTATTGGGCAGAGTGGCCGCGTCCCAAAGAAAAAGTATCAGCTGAAATAGGGAGGCTGGAAGAGAGGATCCAGAATTATCTCATTTCTGTGGAGCGGATGCGGGATGCGCTTTACGCCTATCCAAGTTTACGCGTCGGGCTTCAAAATATGCGCATGCTTTTGGATAATATGCTGGAGAAAATAAATGGATTTAAACCGTATTTGTCAGAGATTAAACCAATAACCAATAAAAGTAATAATCCTGATTCCTCATCTCCGCTGGCGGATAAAGCCAAAGAACCTGACGTTGAGAATGATCAGTTTTGGTCAATTAAAGCCTGGTTCATAATTCTCGGAGCTATATTAGGCATGGTTGATGGGATTTGTTTATTGGCTTGGTTAAATGATTTTTCTAAAGGTACTGAAAGATTATGCGTTTTTCTTAAGAAAACACCTTTTTCTTATATTGTTATCCCACTTTTTATATTGGTTCCTATTCTTAGCTTGCTATTATTGTGGAGAGATGAGCGTAAGAGGCGTCAAAGTAAGAAAATAGTTACAAATCCAAAATGCACTGATCAACGCAGCTCCTCGCCGCTTAGGCGAACAGGCTTAGTGAATGGACTATTTGCAACTTCAAATGGCACAAGTAGCCCTGCCGAGAAGAATTATTGCCGAGCCGGCTTTGGAATGAATTCTCAACCCGCTAATCTGGCAATTGTTATTTCAAGCATAGACAGCGTTGGCATGCTTGCGCGGCACCGCTATGATATTGCCGGAGCGATAAATGAAAAGGCTAGTCAAGAGCTTAGTATTTTTAAGACAAAGATGCATTATTTAACCCCTAATGCGCAGTTAAAAACTGCAGTCGCCCAAGGATTTATAAATCTCTCGGACGCTGGTAATTTAGATATATTTTATTTTATGCGTTTAATTTTTGATCATTTGCTCCTTAAAGATAGCTCCGTAGATTTTATCGTTTTCATCACGGATGATTTTTCTATCTGCGTTAATGGCAGGAATTTAGATTGCATAGATAGTTTGGTTTTTCCTCATTCTTGCATGCTTATTCAGAATAAGTATCGGGCGCATAGTATAGGAATGAGCATCTTTTCAGTATATGATTATAAACCGAATTTCTTTCCCAGGGATGCAAGGAAATTCGTTGATTTTGTTTCTGGTGCCGTGCTTTTTCAGCTCTCCTGTTCTATTTTTCCCGTAAATAATACCATCGCCTCGCCGATTTTGCATCCCATTGGTTTTTATCCACTTGTTCGCAGATCATGTGAAGATGGGGTTGGTCATATCCTTTTTGCTTCCTCTCCACCGGTATCTTCTGGTTGCGGTCAAATTCTTAATGATGCCAAAAAAGAGAACAGAGATATTAATAATAAATTAAAATTGACTGCAAGCCTGCTAGAACAGATATGCGCACGGTTAAAAGATGTGGTATTTAAAGCTTGCGGGACAAAAAGGCATCCATTGATGAGCGCAGTGTTAGAAATCCATAGCTTAATACGGAATGAGTGGCTCAGGTTTTTATTTGTCGATAAATTTACTACCAAAAGTTATTTAATGGATTTGCAGAAAGCCGATGATAAATTAAAAAGCGCTCAGGGGAAACTGCAGTTGCCGCTTTCCAAAGCCAGGCTGGAGATATTAACAGTGCCTGTGAAGAATATAACTGCGGTTGCCAAGGATCTGGAGTTTCATCTAAGCGTGCTTAAAGCAGTTAAGGAGCAGATGAATAGTTTTATAAATTACATGCGTTTTCAGTCCCGTGTAAATGCATTTTTTGCCATTTTAGATGACGCCAGGGAGGCGTTGGCGGCGCAGGAAATCAAAGCAACTAAAAAAACCGGGAATCTGATTAAGGCTATCCGGGATGAGCAGTCCCGCGCAGGTTTACAGCAGTGGGATGATTACACAAGAGCAAGAAGCTTGCTGGAAGAATGTAGCAGGCTGCAAGCTGTATTACGAGAAACCCATAATACTGCGCTTTCCGGCTCAGAGGCGCTAATTTTAGAAGCAATCCTTGAATCATTGGGAGCTCTATATGTAAATCTTAATATATTCTCACGCGAAATGGAGGAACAATCTCCTGTCGTGATACCTCCTGAACCACCAGAGCAGAAAGACTCGCATAAAACTTTTATGCAGGTATTTGATGAAATCTGGAATAACTATCGCAAAGAGCTATCGCGTTTTTGCAGTGAAGATCCTCTGAATATCCAGTATCCGTCTTTAGGCCTTGGGTTAAAATCCGGTATTATCCAGGTGGATTTAATGTGGACCGAGCATTCGCTTGCATATATAAGGGAACATTTTAAAATTAGAATAGAAAAACAACCGGCTAATTTAAATGCAGCTATGAAAGATTTGTCCGAAATGCTAAGAGTCAAGAAGATGGTTGATCTGCTGTTAGAAAAATTAGATGAGCGCGGGAGTATCAGATGGATCTTCCGGAATCTAGAATTACGCACAAGGGAGGGTTGTGTACAGGATGAAGATGAAAAAGCCCTTTTGGAATTTTTTGGAGGCAAAGTTAGAGTAGATAATGAGGCGCGACAGTTTATAAAAATGATGCTTGAGAAAATTATTTATTGGCATGATGTTTTAGAAATACTGCGCGAAGAGGTTCAATGGGAAGAATTGGTTTGCCATATGAAGATTTTCATAAGCAGAGATCGTCTGGAGGGGTTAGCAGTCGCTGTCGGCAGTTCAGCTTGTTCAAAAGCCTATATGCAAAAGTCAGAAGCAGTAAGTTATAATACTGCCTCGCCGCTTGGCAGTAAAGATAAAACTGAACCTATGATTATAGATTTTTCGCGTCAGTATAGCAGGTGGTTATTGATAAAGCGTGCATTCGAAAAGTTTCCTAACCCCGCAGGTACAGATAGCTTGGATTTGTCAGATCCTTGCATAGTTGAGGCAATCGCAGGTTATATGAATGAAAAGGGTTTAGGTATTGTGCGAGGTTCTAAACAGGATACGTATTTATTGTCGGAAAGAATCCTGCCGGCAGGTGTCCTTAGAGGGCAAACGGCTGTTTTTTGCAGTGACGAACACGCAGTAATGGGGATTATTTGTATAGGCGGATTAAGCGATATGCATCAGCGGTATGGGCCGGCCTTCGCTAATTTTATTCTTGGGCGTGCTTACGAAGAAACAAGGAACGTCTTCAGCCGTTACGGAGGGCTTGCTTGCATAGAGGAAGATCTACGAGGCATAAGATTTATCTTTAATTCAGGCCTAACCCGGCAGGACAATGCAAGGCTTCTGGCATTGCTTTATCGCATATTGAACAGCCGCTTAGCAGATTCGTATGTATCAGCGGATATACACATAGGCAGCCCCGCCGCTTATTTTAATAGAAAGCATATTCATGAAACGCTTAAAAGCATTTCCGAGGATTTTATCGGGACAGCTGAATATATCTCCGGGAATATGTTTAGAATTATGTTTAATGCGCGCGGGAGAGGGCTGGAAGAGTTAAAGTCCAGGCTTGACAGGATCATCGGTTTTACTAGAGAAGAGCTTAGGCAGAAGGGCATTATGGTCTCATTAAGGGGAGAACTTGTCAGTAATCAGGGCGGGCAGAATTTTATAGATACGGGAAAGATAACTATTGCAGGATACGAGTTGAAATGCCTTTTTCCATCAGGTACTGTTCACCAGGTTCAAGGCAACACGAACCTCCTTAATCTATTAAATAAACAATTGGGAGATAATTTGGAGGAAGGGCTATCCTTCAACGGCAATAGGTTGTCCGCGATTGGTTCAGGCATGGGTCCGAACCCCTTAGGAGAATATTATATAAGATATCGCCCGGGTATCCGTTTTCAGGAAGACCTTATGCCGTGCCATAATTCCGCATTGCATGTCATTCCGTATGAATCATTGCATCCAGAATTATTTATTAATCTTCCCGGAGGCTATATATTATCAGAGTCCGCCGGTAAGAGATTAACAATACCAACCTTCCCGGAGTTATATAGAGACCTGCCTGCGCCTGCCTTTAATACAGATAGAGGCATCCAAATGGAGAATGATGTAAAATTGCTCTCTGCCCAGAATATCAGTTATATCGTTAATAATCTGTTGCGGGTTGGGCCTAATGATAAAGTCCTTGAGTTAGGCGTCGGCAGGGGTTATGTTAGCATGCTCTTTACGTTATACGGTTCAGAAGTTGTAGGTCTAGATATTAATCCGGGCACCGCTTTCCATGCTTCAGATAACCAGAGGTTATTTTTCCACATGTTTAGATATTATCCGGAAGTTATTAGGCCGGAAGTTAAGTGCGGAATATGGATTTTTCAGCAAGACGTAACCGAACGGCGGGGGGTCCAAAGGAAGCTGGGGAGAGAGGTATTTAATAAAATCTTTGCAGACCCTCCATTCGGCTGGGCTTGTAATAAATGGGGAGAAGAAGGCGGATTCCGGATTATGCTCCGCAGCGTTTCTATTATTGGGAAATATCTTGATGCTAAAGGCAAAGCTGTTATCCGTATGCCCAGAGAGTGGCTGAGAATGCGGGGATTACGCGTAGTATTGAAGCAATGGAAGCTTAGCTTAACTGCCGTTCACAATGATCTTGATAGCAGCGCGTGCGCATTCGCGCAAATAGAAAGAAAAAGCAGGCCGGCTGAAAAAAAATCCGCCGGCTCGCCGCTGATTCTTAATAGAAAAGGAGAAAGTTGGCTAAAAGTTGATAATCTTGAATATCTATTAGGGGGAAAAGGATTGATAGTAGGTAGTGCGCGTTATTTGGCCGATATCAATAGGGCTGTGAAGCTGGTTCATATAAAAGATATAGATATTATTACCGAAGTAATGCCAAAGCAAGCATTGGTAAACAGTTTTATCGAACTGTTGAGATTACAGGGTGTAAAAGAAGCAAAGAGCGCATCTGCCTTTAGGGCTATCCAATTCGCTGGATTTGACAGAGCCATAAATATTCATGTTAACGATATATTCCCGTTCAAAGATCACTCTTGCGAAAACGCCGGGGTTATTAATGCAATCATTTTACAAGAAGCAAAGCTCAGGAGAATAAACACTGACTCGCAACTTGATTATATGATGATGGTTCCTATTTCCTGGTTAAAAGGATATCTTTCTGTGCAATATTACTGGGGTGATCCAGAAAAATTCATTAATGATCGCGGTTTATTCTTAAGTTGTTCTAATGAAGGATTCGGCGCTTTGCGCAGCAGGATAATTAGTTCGGGAAAACTGGCTGATTTGAGCGATAGAGTTAAAGATATGCCGAAGAAAATAAAATACAGTCTGATTGAGGAACGGTTGTTTACTTTTCAGGTTCGTCCTGTATTATGCGCCTCGCCGCTGGCGCAAAAATATTCTGATTCTTTCGAGGTGAAATTAATGGATCCGTTGGGTATTCACGCAGGGGCATCGCGTTTTATTGCAAAAGGAGTCGATGATATTGTTCGTTTCTTTTACCTTCCTAAAAGTTTTACAATGAACATTGCATTTAAACACCGTCCGAAGGATAAAGTCAAATTAACCAATGATATGGGTTCAAATTTTGGTAAATTATTAAGGCTATCGATTTTTCAACCACCTCTAACTAATGAGGGGCGCCTAATATTAAAAGTTACCATTTTTGGTTTAGATAGCGTTACTCTGAATATGGTGAGGGAAAGCATTATGGTAATCTTTGACCAGTTAGGCGTAGAAAATAACAAAGCATTAATAGGACACAAAAGAGTTTATTTGACTAGCAGTTTCGATAAGTGGTTACCTGAACAACTTGTTTTGATCAAGAAGAAGTTTCTAGGTGATGAGGTCAAGCGAAGCAAAGATGGCGCCTCGCCGCTGGATAAAAATGTGAACCTCCTTAGGAATAATGCTGATGCTAATCGTCAATTGGTAAGATTTAATTCTGATGGAGAAATATTGCTGAATGCAGAGAGATTTAGCAGATTTCCGGAATTCTGGAATATGAAGCTTATCCCGGTATATCGGGCAATCAGTAAATGGCTGGGCTCAAGGCCGGGAATTCATGCATTAGAAGTTGGTTCGTATCACGATAAACTGTTAAGGAATTTGCAATCATGGGGTATTGAAGCCGAGGCCATTGATATTTCAGCCGCCGACTTAGAAACAAAAATATATAAAGCAAATATTCTGGGTATTAACTCATTTCCCGCGCGAATCGCAAATAGTAAATACGATTTGGTGATCGCCATCTTTTTGTTTGGGCGGTTAGACGCTGGTGATGGTTCAGATACTTATTCAATCAGCGAGCAGGATAAAATCGCAGCTCTGCGGAATATGTCTTTATTCCTGAATGGAAATGGAATTATTATAATCCAGGATCCTTTTGACGAGCATCCGTCAGAGAGATTATATAATTCAGCAGGTTTGTTCACGCTTGAGTCCGTAGATTTTCGCTACTATTCCAACAGGGTAAGAACATCTGTTTTAAAAGTAGCTGGAGAGGGCAAGGTAAGTGATAAACTGCCGGCCGCCTCTCCGTTAGTGGCAAACCGGTCTTTGACCTCCGGTAAACGAGTTAAAATCTTGCTTAGGGGAGAGGGGATGCAGAAGCTTCTTAAGAAATTGTATTATGAACCAAAATGGCTGAGACAAATGCAGGCGGCGATGCGGATATTCTTGACCATTGATTATGAGCCGTTGACTTCGATGCGCAAGAAAATAGAAAATCTAAACGATGAGCAGAAAATAGCGCTTGCACGAAGGACGCTTAAGTATAAATATATGCGGCCTGCGACAGCCGGGGAAGATTTTACTTTGGAGCAGTTGATACTACTCAATGATGACTCCAGGCAATTTGCTATTTACCATATTTTCGGCAGATGGCTTCCGCAAGGGTTTTATAGGGGGATAAAAGATTTTGAAGAGAATTATCGTCCATTATTAGAGTCGAATAAGAGAACCCTGAAAGAGACGATAAGAGAGTGGCAAGCCGCATATCTAATATTGTGGTCAATCTTCATACTCTATCGTAAACATCAAGCCATAAATGGAGCAATAAGCGGTTCTCCTTTGCGTTCTAACTGCGCCTCGCCGCTGGCGCAGGCTGAAAAGAAGTCTATACTATTTGTCAATGATATAGCATGTTTTATAGATCGGATGGAACCAGTATTTGAGTTCCTGTATCCCGGTAAATATAGAATATTTTGTGCTTATAACGGAAAAGAAGCGCTGGAGATAATTGATAATGAAAAAATACACGTTATTTTTATGGATTTAGAAATGCCGGTAATGGACGGAATATCCTTAATCAAGAAACTGGAATACAGGCAGAGATCAGGCGTAATCGTACCTCCCATTTTTATTACTAGTACATCGGAAAGGGTAAAGGAATTATCCGTTGAAACATGGGAATTTTTAAGAATTAAACGCTTTAGTTTGCGTCTGCCATTCAGGGAATTAGTAAAGACCATAGAGCATGCTTCTTTGTCATCGGAACCTTCTTTTAGCGCATCGCCGTTGGATGGCATAGACAGATACATGCATACCAGGCGTGATTTAGGACATTACCTGCGGAAGGGCGCCCATAATTTTCATACAGAAGTAATCAGGGCCCATGAAAAATGGATATCCACATTATCTCTAAATGGCAATGGTATTGATGTAGGATCTGGAATGGGTTTAGTTTGGCAAAGAATTCTTCCAAAAATGGAATTCCAGGAATTATTATGTACGGATATTTCTGAGCCAGCTATTGGTAAAGGCAGAGAACTTCTTGGGGAAGATAATAGGATAAAGCTTAGAATAATGAACGCCTACGAACTTGGCCTCTATTTTGAATCATATTTTGATTTTGCTGTTATGCGCTATTCTCTCCATCATTTTGAGTTTGCAAAAAAAGCGCTTAGTAATGTAAACAGGGCATTAAAGATAGGAGCCAGCTTGATACTGTTAGACGTTTTATCTTATGAAGACCAAGAGGTAGATGAATTTTTTAATAAAATGAGCAGGATAAGACAGCCGACAGATTTTAAGTTCTATTCAATGTCGGGTCTGAAACATCTTCTAGGACAAACAGGTTTTTGCATTGCCGAAACACGGACATATAATTTCATGTTAGATTTACAGAGATGGCTAAGAGAATATGATGATTTCGATACAGTGTATAGACTATTTAATAACGCAAGCGAAAAAATAAGACAGGCTATTAAATACCAGGTTATAGGGGATAAAGAATTCGTAGAGTTTATTACTTTTATGATAAGGGCAGATAAAGTTCATGCTGCCTCGCCACTGGCGCAGGCAAGGTTACCTCCTACGGGCGCTTCCCCGCTTGAGCGGAATCTCGTGGCAAGCACTCAGCCTGGAATTCTTAAGGCTGTTTTAGTCGACGGCTTACTAGTACAAGCAACTACTTTGTTGAAGGATATCGGGATGCAGGAAATTTACAATAAAGGAAGGAGTTTCTTTGTTGAAGAAGCTTCGTTTAGGCTGCGGCCGGAGGTTGAGAAACTTTTTATCACCGACGAACACAGAGGGCATTATTCATGGGGATTAACCAAAGGCATTATCGGCGAAGCCGGCGTTTCTTATGTGCCGACTATGGGCAGGCCCGGGGAGAGCGCCTGTATGAGCTGGATTCAACACCCTGAACTACGAGAAATTGAGGATACAAAGACCTCGGTTTATTTCAAAATCCTGGAATTGCTGTGGATTCTTTGTCAGACAAAGAAAGAGGAGGAAAGCAACGGGTTCTTATTTTGGAATACAGCCGGTTCTTTTTGCGGGTACTTTTTTGGAGAATTCCCCTTAAACGCGGTGGAGGACATTTTACAGAAGGCGGCTTATTTTGGTGAAGTAGAGAAGGTTAGGGAGTGGCTAAAGACGTGTCTGGAAGAATGTCTGGCTTCCCGGCAGGGAAATGAATTGCCACTGGGCGCAGTTGATTCTTACACGCTATTGCAGCGGACCGCCGAAGAATCGCCCGCGCCGCAAAACGAGGATACGCTGATAAGATATGAAAAGCTTAATCTTATCGCATTAGCTCTTAAGATGGCAAGCGCTTTGCCCAGTCCGCCGCTTCTTTCGGGGCAGGATTCCAGAGTATCTATTAATCACAGCATGCTTGTCCCAATAGCGGGCAGAGTTGGTAGGATTTTGCCTCAGGGCGTGGCTTATGTCCCTGTTTCCCTGGATAACGGCATGCAAACTACTCTTCGTTTCGGGCTTAATGGCTCAAATAGCAAAAGGGATGTTAATTATTACATCGGCCAGACAAGACAGCTTGCTTTTGACTGCGTGGTTTCTATCTCTGCTGAGCGAAGAGGCGCGATAAAACGAAGGGTGGCCGTTGAGCAAAAAAAGATGGCATCCCGCTTAAAGGCAATTCGTCCGCTAATGGCTGTTAAAGAAGTAACGGCTGATTATGATAAGGACCTTACTTCTGAAAGTCCAGAATGGGAAGAGTTTGTTCTGGAGGCTATAAAGAGCGGGCGACGGGGGCAGCTTAGGGTGCGTACCGACGCGGTTATTAGCGTACGAGTTAGAGGGCCAAAAGTTGGCCAGGCGATTGTGGAGGTTGTGCTTCATAAAGATGAAGAAGGTATCCCGGGAAGTTTCTTAAGTGATATGGCGGGAATCAGGATTAACGCAGAGTTTTTTGAGCCCCAGTTTGGTATTTATGAGCTTTTGCGCCGGACGAAGGGCATTGAAATTGAGTCACGGGGCACCTACACAATAGAGCCGCGCAATAATTCATTTTGGGATAGAGGCGCAAGAGGATATATGATTGTTCAGTCTTATCAGTTCCGTGTTCTCGGATTCCTTATTGCCGATTGGGCTAAAGAACTGTTCTCCGAAGAAATTGCAGTTAAGAGAGAGATAAAGGTTCTAGACCCGGCTTGCGCTTTGGGTTTACGGCTGACGGATATCCATAATATGGCCAGGGAAAATGGGTTAAACCTCAAGGTATTCGGCTCGGATATTAATCAGGATATGATTGAGGCTGCCAGGAAGAATTTCCGGATAGCCGGCATCACTCAGGGCCGTATTATTAAAGCCGATGCTGCAAGGTTGAGCGATGAGCTAGAAGAGGGGTTATTTGATTTGGTTGTGTTGGAGGGAGTGCTGTGCGCGGATGTATTGAGTTGGGAGGCGGCAACTAAAGCGCTCGATGAAATTTATCATATGGTGCGTCCGGGAGGGTATTTAATTGTGACGCAGGCGCACTTACCAAGGTTTTCCAGCAGGTATTATCAGGAAGCCGGATGGGAGGTGCTGTATCGCTTAACTCCGGATTTAACGCCTTTCTATGTTTTAAAGAAGCCGGTTATCGCACAGGACGTTATCCGCGGCCTCCTTGATTCCCTTTCCGGATTGAATATGAACAGGCTTCTGAAATATCCTACTGAAGAGGATATGGCTAAGGCTTTAAGACAATCAGTCAACAGGACTATTGATTTTTTAACAGCGTTGGTTGAAAACCATGTAGTCTTAAATTCCAGAGATGCGGCAGAAATACTTGAAGCGCTTGATAACGTTTCGCTAAATGAGAAGATTAAGGAAGCAGTACTTGAAAAGTTAACTACCTGTTTCGATCCGAGAACGAATGAAAAATCCGCCTCGCCGCTGGCAGCTGAAGGGGACACTTCTCCGATTGGCTCAAGAAACGTCCCCCGATTGACCTCAGAAACGTCCCTGTTGGGAGTGGGGGCGTGTGTGGGCGGCAACCTTGGCAGTAAAAGAATATTTTCTTTAGATATATTGGATGACCGCTATATCAGAAATTTCTTGAGGTACAAATATGCAAGACCATAGGCAGACAATCAGGTGGCGGGCTAACTGGCAGGCAAAGATAAGGCTTGATGCTGAAGGTGCTGATGCAGCGAAAGACTTTACTAATTGCCTTATTTATGATATAACTATTAGAGGTTTAAGGGTTTGTCTGTCTGAGAAAATCAAGGTTGATAGCTCTGTAAAGTTAAGTTTGGTCCTCTCTGAGGATTGCAGCCTGGATAATCTGGAGGCTTGGGTTGTCTGGCATAAGGCGATTGGGGAAAACCACTCCTATGGCCTGTACTTTACCAAAATCAGCGATCCTTGCAAAGAAAAGTTATATAGATTCATGCGTAGTAATTTCCAGGAGCAAATTAATAAACAATGGTGGAAAGATATTGATAATGATATTAATCAACCAAAGGGAGATGGGGATATGATTGAAGACCGAAGGATATTCGAAAGGTTTGAAAAACGTTTAGGGCTAAGTTTTTTAAATCTTTATTCCGGGGCTGAAGGCCAGGCGCGGACCCGGGATTTAAGCGCCAAAGGTATGAGGTTGGAAGCGGACGAGAAACTTGAGCCGAAGACTCCTCTTGAGATCTGGCTAAGAATCCCGGATAAGGGGGAGCCGCTATATTTAAGAGGCGAGGTGGTCTGGTCAGGATTACAGGAGGACAACAAATACCACAGCGGAATAAATCTGGAGAAAGCGGATTTAATGGGTATTGCCCGTGTGCTCAGGGCTTAACCGGATTTAAACAAAAAACCTTGACCGGGGGGAGAAAATATGTTAAATTTTAACATTACGTCTTTTTATAACCTATCCCCAGGGGAAAATCCCCCGCGATCAATGGAAGGAGTATGAGGATGTTGATGAGAAGCGCAGCTTTGTGTATTTTTGCCTTATTCTCAGTTTTAGGTTGTTCAGGAGAAAAGATTGATACCAAGCCTACCATTGCCGTCTGGCACTGGATGACAGACAGGGACCCCGCCTTCCAGGAGTTAGCCAAAAAATATGAAGCTTTAACCGGCATAAGAGTAAATTTTGAGCTTTATGCCCCATCAGATGCCTATTCGCAAAAGGTCCGCGCCGCGGCGCAGGGAATAAATCTTCCGGATATCTTCGGTATCTTGGGAGAAAAGAGGGATTTTGCCGCCTTTATTAAAGCCGGGCATATTCTGGATATAACTTCCTATATGGAAGCTAATAACAGCCTTTGGGAAAATAAGTTTTTCCCCAAGGCCTTGGCAGTGAATGAATTTTCTTCCGACAACAGCTATGGAATCAACCCGGGGATATTTGGGGTGCCCATAGATATTATGACTATCCAGATGGTCTATAATAAGAAACTTTTTAAGGAGCTGGGTTTAAATCCTAACCGGCCGCCCAAAACATTCCAGGAGTTTCTGGATATAGGCAATAAAATAAGCTCTGCCGGGCTGCAGGGGCTGGTTTCCGGCTGGGGCGAGGTGTGGATGATTGATTGCCTGGCGAATAACTACGCTTTTAATATAATGGGCAAGGACAAGGTATTGGCTACAATAAGGGGCGAGGTTGCTTATACTGACCCGGATTGGATTAAGGTATTTGCGCTTTTTCAACAGATGCAGGAGTCAGGTGTATTGGCTAAAGGCATAGTTACTATGATCAATAAATCCGCTGAACAGCTTTTTGCAAACGAAAAAGCTGTTTTTGCTTTTAACGGTTCATGGTGCGTGAATGTTTACAAAGGGATGAATCCAGATTTGGAGTATGGAGCAATGCTCCCTCCGGAAGCATCAAGCAGATACCCTATGGCTATCTGGGGAGGGGCAGGTTCATCTTTTATGGTTAATGCCCGTTCAAAGAATAAAGAAGAAGCAGTGAAGTTCCTGGCCTGGCTTACCGACCAGGACCAACAGGCATATTTAGCGCAGGAGACCAATAACCTGCCCGCAAACAAGAATAGTTTATCCAAGATACCGGAGATCTTAGCGCAGTTTGCCCGCGGCATGGATTATGCCACGCATCCGAATATCTGGGGGGTTTCGGAATTCTCTTTGGTAATTGAAGCTTTTGACAGAGGTATCCAGTCGATTATCATCGGAGAGAAGACGCCGGAGCAGGTGGCTGATGATGTACAGAAGATCAAAGAGCGCGAATTAGCCAAGAAAAGAGCAAGATGAAAATAAAAGAATCGCTGGAAAATTATACCTTTGTATTGCCGGCAGTAACTATCTTTGCCATATTCTACGTTATCCCCTTTATCTGGGTCTTCCAGTTGGGGCTTTTTGAGTGGGACGGCATTTCTTTTACCAAGACATTTGTGGGCTTGCAGAATTTTAAGGAGATCTTCCTGCAGGATAGAAGCTGGTGGCAGTCAATGGGCAATGCCATCTATATTACGCTTATCGCGCTTACCTTCCAGAATATCCTGGCGTTTATGCTTGCCTGGGCGTGCGACCGCGAAATTAAGATGAAGAATTTTTACAGGGTTATATTCTTTATTCCCCCGGTTTTATCAGAGGTAGTCGTAGGCATGGCCTGGCGCTTCATTATCAACGACATTGACGGGGCCAATATCATTAACCGTATGCTTGCAGGATTTGGTATGCCTAATTTAGTACATAATTGGCTTTCTGATCCGAATACGGCCCTTACTACCGTTGCTTTGGTGCATTGTTGGAAAGGTTTTGGCTGGGGATTCCTGATCTTCCTGGCCGGCCTGCAGACTATCCCGCGCGAGCTTTACGAAGCTGCGCGCGTTGACGGAGCAAGCTCCTGGCAGTCATTCAGGAAGATAACAATACCTTTGATGATCCCGATAATGATTTTAGTGGCTATCCTTACGGTGTTGGGTACAATGCAGGTATTCGTTTTGATTGTCAGCCTTGTAGGAGGGGAGTTTGCCGGGCATACCTCAGTGCCGGTTTTACGAATCCTGGCCTCCATGCGCGGCTCATCGCGTTTTGGGTATGCCTGCGCGCAAGGGATTACTTTCGGCCTGGTGCTTGTGATAATTTCATTTATCCAATACCGGTTTTCAAAGAGGAACCAATGACTTTAGGATGAAGAACGCGCTTTATTATAAGAGTAAAAAGGTAGTCGTAAATACGTTGATCCACCTTTTCCTGATCAGCGTGGCAATAACCTGCTTGTATCCTCTGCTTTGGATGATCGTATCCAGCTTGAAGACACAGGATATGATCTTTAAGGATATCTCCCTGATTCCGCATCAGTTCCGTCTGGAAAATTATCTACGGGCCTGGCAGGAAGGCGGGTTTGGCCGGAACTTCCTGAACAGCATCATTTATACTGTTTCGGTGGTATTCGGCATAGTAATTATCTCTTCCATGGCTGCTTATGCTTTCAGCCGCCTGCGTTTTTTTGGAAGCAAGTGTTTATTTATTATGTTTATGGCGGCGATGATGATCCCTATCCCGGGAAGTTTCGTCGCCCTCTATGTTTTATTAAACAAGCTGCATTTAAGAAATACCCCCATTGGCTATATACTGTGCATGATTAATGTCGGTCTTTCCACGAGTATTTTTCTGCTTAAAACTTTTTTTGACAAGATGCCTAAAGAGCTGGAGGATGCCGCGCGTATTGACGGTTGCTCAAAGCTGGGGATCTGGTGGCATGTTGCCTTGCCTTTGGCTAAACCGGTATTGGCAGTAGTTATTGTTTTTAATGCTTTAACCGTATGGAACGAATATATTTTAGCCCTGATTATTTTTGATAATCGGCAGTTTATGCCGCTTCAGGTTGCGCTGCAGACCTTCCAGGGGGAGTTTGTCACCAATTATCCGTTATTAATGGCAGGTTTAACCATTACCGCCTTACCTATTATTATAGTGTATTTGTTGATGCAGAAGTATATTGTCAAAGGCGTTACCCAGGGAGCGATAGTAGGATAAGATGAGTATTAGGATTTTGAGTTTAGGGTTGCGGATTTTCATGGTAATAGCGTGCCAGTATGTAAGCGCCTTGGCTGCTGAACCAGCGCCTATCGCTAAGCCGTCTTCGGGAGAGCTTACTACTAAAGCCTGGATTGTCCACGGCAAGCGGGACATTGATCTTACATTTAAATATACGCAGGAGTGCATTGATTTATACAGGCAGCAGGCGGATAAGGAGCAAGCTTCTTTAAACGCCCTGCCTAAGAACAAGAAAGAAATTGAGGCGGTGCAGGCTTTAAATGATGTGGCTACCTGTTATTTCATTCAGGCGGAAAGCCTGATGCGCCAGGAGAAGCTTGATGAAGCCAAGAAGATATTCAAATTGATTGTCGATAAATATTCTTATGGCCAGGCGTGGGACCCGCGTGGCTGGTTTTGGTCAATAAAACTGGCATCCGAGCAGAGCATAAAGAAGATTGAGACCGGCTCTATCGAAGTAGAACAGAAAAAGAAGGTAAGCCAGCTGCCTACAAAAGTGGTTTTGTATGACCCCGGCACAGAAAGTTTTGTGGATTACGCAAAATACGGAGAGTTTAAGGATATCGGGACCAAAGATTACAAGTATTTGATCGTTGACCAGCCTGGTTTGATGGCTGCGGTAGGGGAGGGTGTTTATCCTAATTCCGGCGCCATAAGGAAGGACCCAGAACTAAAGAAGGCAGTAAAAGAAAAGCGTTTGGAAGGCGACCTTTGGGATTTTGTTTATTCTCCGGATTTAGAGGCGGCATTCTTGAAATGGGCGACCTCAAGCGAGCCGCAGGGAGTAAGGTTGTTCTGTACCGGCTTAATCCTTGAACGTTCAGGGTTGATTACCCAGGCGCTTAAATGTTACTATTCCATTGTGGTGCATTTTCCGGGAAGTTACGGGTGGACCTATTGGCATACCCCCTGGTATGTGGGGCAGGCAGCTATTGCCAAGATAAATTTTCTTTTGAAGCGCAACCCCCAGCTGGGTTATAAACTGGAAGGCGCCCAAATCGACATTATCAACGGTTTTGACAATGATATTTCTAATGATCTGGCCATAACTAAGCCGGGGAAGTTCGTTAAGGTTGACCTTGCACAGGAGGCGGCTAAGATTAAACCTACGGCTGATTCTTTAAAGATTAAAAAGAAAGTTGGCAAGGGCAAGGTGCGCTTGGTGCAGTATGATAATGATGACTGGCAGTTATTGGTTGATGATAAGCCTTATATAATCAAGGGGATTACTTATGCCCCGACTAAAGTAGGACAGTCTCCTGATGAGGGGACATTGGGTAACTGGATGGAAGAAGATTTCAATAAGAACGGCAAGATTGACGGCCCGTATGATGCCTTTATTGATAAAAACAAAAATAACCTGCAGGACGCCGATGAACCGGCTATAGGAGATTTTAAGTTGATGCAGGATATGGGGGTAAACACTATCCGGCTCTACCATCATCCGCTTAAGGTGAACAAGCAACTCCTGCGCGATCTTTATAATACTTACGGTATCCGGGTGATGATGGGGGATTTCCTCGGCAAATACGCTATCGGCTCCGGAGCCAGCTGGAATCCCGGAACGGATTACAATAATGAAGCGCATAAGAAGAATATGATTGAATCGGTAAAAAAGATGGTCAATGAATTTAAGGATGAGCCGTATATTTTATTTTGGCTGTTGGGGAATGAAAATGTTTACGGTTATGCCTGTAATGCAAATGAGCAGCCCGAGGCTTTCTTTAAATTTGCCAATGAGGTTGCTAAAATTATCAAATCAATTGATCCGGAGCATCCGGTTGCCATATGCAGCGGGGATATTTTATTCCTGGATAAGTTCGGCAGAAACGCCCCGGATATAGATATGTTTGGCACAAATGCTTACCGGGGGGATTACGGATTTGGCGCATTCTGGAGGCAGGTTAAGGAAGAAGCGGACAAGCCGGCTTTTATTACTGAATTTGGCTGTCCGGCTTACGCAGAGGGCAAGAACCCCGACGAATCCGAAGAGCTGCAGGCGCAATACCATTTAGGTTCCTGGGATGATATCCAGGGCAATATGGCTTTCAGCGGCGGCTCAGGCAATGCTTTGGGTGGGGTGGTTTTTGAGTATCTGGATGAATGGTGGAAGGCTTATGAACCGGCGATCCACGACACCAAGGGTTTATGGGCCGGGCCTTTCCCTGACGGATATATGCACGAGGAGTGGCTGGGGATGTCCGGACAGGGTGACGGGAAATTAAGCCCGTTTTTAAGGCAATTGCGTAAAGTTTATTATATGTATCAGAGGAAGTGGCAATAAGAGTTTAATTTATTTACAAGGACAGAAGCAAAAGGGGAGGTGGGTATGAGAAAGTTATTAGTGGTATTATTAGCTTTGGGCCTTATGTTTCCGGCAATAGCTATGGCTGAAGATAAGGCGGCTAATACAGCTAAGGAGTTTGTGGTTTACCTGGATAAAAATGCCAGGGATAACCATTATATTCCTTCCGGCTGGATGGGTGATTACGGCGATATAAAAATGAATGACCAGGCTGCGGATAATCCGCATAACGGGGCAACCAGCATTCAATTTATTTACAGCGCCAAGAAATCGCAAAACCAGGGTTGGGCCGGAGTTTATTGGCAGAATCCTGCGAACAACTGGGGGAACAAAAAAGGAGGGTTTGATTTAACCGGCATGACCAAGCTTACCTTCTGGGCAAGAGGCGCAAAAGGCGGCGAGATAATCCAGAAGATAATGGTTGGCGGGATTAAAGGGACATATCCTGATTCTGCGGAAGTTGAGATGGGGCCTATTGAATTAACCGATAGCTGGAAGCAATATACGGTTAACCTGGTGGGTAAGGATATTTCGTATCTTAACGGCGCTTTTGGGTGGACTACTACCGCAGATTTAAATCCTGAAGGAGCCACATTTTATATTGATGATGTAAGATTTGAAGCCGATTCTGCTTTAAAGCCCGAAACCAAGAAGCAGCAGGCTATGCCGTTCTATGTTTATGCTGACCGTTCATCCATTGCCAACCATTTTATCCCTTCCGGCTGGATGGGTGATTACGGCGATATAAAATACGATGGTTCTTCAAAAGAAGATGCTTATTTAGGAGATACCTGCATTAAAATAATGTATAGCGGTAAGGCAACTCAAGGTGCACGCTGGGCAGGTATCTTCTGGCAGAATCCGGCAAACAACTGGGGCGGTATTGATGCCGGATTTGATCTTTCTAAAGCTATAAAGCTTA
Source organism: Candidatus Omnitrophota bacterium (assembly GCA_028716965.1). GTDB lineage: Bacteria > Omnitrophota > Gorgyraeia > Gygaellales > Profunditerraquicolaceae > UBA6249. The sequence continues at coordinate 17,086 of JAQUOV010000003.1, read as the reverse complement.
CCTTCTGGGCAAGAGGCGCAAAAGGCGGCGAGCGCATCGAAGAGTTTAAAGTTGGCGGCATCATGGGAGAGTTTTCGGATTCAGACAGCGCCAATATCGGCCCGGTTATCCTGAACAAGGAGTGGACACAATATACTATTGACTTAAAAGGCAAAGACATGTCATATATTATCGGCGGTTTTTGCTGGTCAGCCAATGTGGATAACAATCCTGAAGGGTTTACTTTCTATTTGGATGAGATCAAGTTTGAATAAAAGCAACAGCAACAGTTTTAGAGCTGCAGGTTACAGGCATTTTTTGCTTGTAGCCTGCAGCCTTTTGTTTTTGTTTATTTTATCCGCCTGTCAGCTTAAGCAGGGGGTTTATATTCAGAAACTTAAGAATCAGCACTATCGCCTTATAGTTAACGGCTCGCCATATATTGTTAAGGGTGTCTGCTATAATCCTATCCCTATAGGGTTTAACCATGAATATGACTGGTGGGCAGATCCTAATAAACCGTGGATAGTTGACGGAAAATTGATGAAAGAGATGGGTATTAATACCATCCGTATTTATGAGTCGAATAACGATCCCGAGAAGGTAAAGCAGGTAATAGGGGATTTATATAAGCTGTACGGCATCCGTACGCTTATGGGGGATTGGCTGGGGTTCTGGGAATATCCCTGTCCTTTTTATGGGGACAAGGCATTCCAGGATAAAGTGAAAAGTCAGGTACTGGAGATGGTGAACCTTTACAAGGATGAACCGGGGATACTGGGATGGATATTGGGCAATGAAAATAATTATTCCTGCCTGGGGCATGTCAATCCCTGGTCAAACGAAGAGATTGATAAGGAGCCCGATCCTCAGAAACAGAAGGTTATGCGCGCCAGTATTTATTATTCATTCATTAATGATTTAGCTGATGAAGTGCATAAAGCTGACCCTGCGCACCCGGTAGGCCTGGGCAATGGCGAGTTGGTAGGGCTGGAGTATGCCAATAAATTCTGCCCGGATGTAGATTTTATCGCTTGTATAATTTATCGTGGCAAGACTTTTGGGAATCTTTTTAAATCCATCAGGATGACATTTGATAAGCCGGTGCTATTGGCTGAATTCGGCGCGGATTGTTACGACGCTTATTTGAAAAAAGAGGACCAGAATATGCAGGCATTTTTCCTGCAATCGCAGTGGAACCAGATATATGAAAACCTGGCCAACAGCAAGAAGGGTGCGGGAAATTGCATAGGCGGTACGCTTTTTGAATGGACGGATGAATGGTGGAAGTATAATCCCGATAACCCGCAAGACTGGAAGGTGCATAATACCGAAAGCGGCTGGTCCAACGGCAGTTATTATTTTGATATCCGCGCCGAAGGCAATAAGAATATGAACGAGGAGTGGTTTGGGATAGTTGCTTTAAGCCCGGAGCTTGAGAACGGATTGAATAAGCGCATACCGCGCAAGGCCTATTACGTAATCAGGGAATTCTGGAAAAACCCGGTTTTGAAGAAAGCACGTGACAGGAAAGTCTTTTAAGGAGGTTAACCCTATGTTAGCGGTCTTAAGGTTTACGGCATTTATCTTAGGTTTATTTTTTTGCTCAACCGCTTTTTGCCAGCCGGTTGTTTCAAGCGCCGCATCAAATGTTACTTGCTGCGCCGGCCTTGAAGAGTCAAAAGAAGAGTATCTTAAAGATAACCGCTATGCCGAGTTTATCGGATTCCTGGAAAACCTAAAAGGGCAAGATAAACTTATCAGGCAGCCATGCTTTAATTATTATAAAGCGCTTACCCGCTATCTGCAGCTTAAATACCTGGAAGAAAAACAATCCTGGGATGAGTATTTTGCCGAAGGCAATACTTACCGCGACCAGATAACGGAAAATGCGCAAAAGGTTATTGTTCAAACCCAAAACAGCGATTGCTTAAGGCCGAGGGCCAGGCTTTTACTCTGGCAGTTTCATTGCGGCCAGCAGGACGCCTTTACCGCTCAGTCCTTGACCGAGTTGATGGATGATGTAAACGCTTATGCCGGACAAACCCAGGATGCCGCACTGGTAAAAGAGGTTGCAGATAATCTTTCGCTAAATGGGGAAAAATCAAAGGCACGGCAGCTTTATAAGCTTTATGTGGAAAAGCTGGTTTCAGGAAAAATATCGGATGCCCAGCTAAAGGAAACGGCAGAGGGCTTCTATAAGGAAAACAATTTAGATCTGGCCGAAGCAGTCTATGATATTTATATAGAAAAGATCTCCAAATCTCTTACCCCCGATAAGCTTATCCCGGAGTTATTCCAGATTGCCGAAATGTTTGCGTATAAGGCCAGCGGCCCTTATGATATGGCTTATGCAGAGAAGATTTACGAGAAAATAGAGGGATGGGGGCAGAAAAATGTTTTTGATCAGGACACAATCTACCTGCGCGCTTGTAATTTAGAGAAAATGAAAGATTACAAAAAGGCCGCAGCGCTTTATTCACAGTTAGTCCAGCTTTATCCGGATACCAGGCATTTTGATGAGGCTGTATACAAAGTCGCTATGATTAACGCATATGTATTGGCGGACATCAAAGAAGCAAGGGCCTATTTTGAGAAACTTATTACCAAATCAACAGTCAGCCCCCAAGTAATCTCCAGTTTTTATCAATTGGGCTTATTGGCGCAATGGGAGGGAAATTTAAATAAAGCTAAAAGTTATTACGAGGCGTTGATTGATAGCGCAGGGGATAAGCAACCGACGACGGTAAGGAAGGCCCAAGAGAGACTTGATGAGATAGCCGAGAATAAGTCATTGAACTATAATTTAAAGAAGTTCCTGGATCTGTCGTTTAATAAAGGGGATGCTTCTTTAGGGGCGGACAGGTCGGAATTAAAATCTTCCGGTTATATCCTGGGAAAAGGGCAGGAGGCTACGGTCTCCTCTTTTGCCGCAATGCCGGCAAGCGGCTGTAATCAGGTAGAACTGCAGTATCTATGGTCAGGAAATTTAGGGAGCGGAAATCCCGGCATAGATAGTGCCGGTTTCCAGGGTGCTTATCCTGATCCCGGGACAAAAGAAATAAATTTAATTATAATAACCTCTGCCGGGATCCTGGACCATTCATTTATCATGATAGATGTTTATTAATCTCCTGTAATTTATATCCTTCCGGGCAATCTTTTCATTACTTCTTAAAAATACTTGACTTAAGCTCTCTTTAGTAGTATAAATAAAGTAAATATTTTTCTCTTAATCTACCAGGAAAAGAGGTATTTTCATTTTATGCACGTATTAGATTTACAGAAAGAAATTTTCAGCGAAAAAGAAAAGCGTAATATTGAAATATTTGATATTCTCAGAAGGCATGGGCCGATAAGCCGTCCGGATATCTCTCAGGAGATGGGGATAAATGTTGTAACTATCTCCAGCTATATAGACGATTTTATCAAACGCAGCCTGGTTTATGAAAAAGAGCTTGATGTATCCGAAGGAGGCAGGCGCCCGGTACTGTTGGATTTAAATCCATCTGCGGGATTTGCTATCGGCGTGGGGCTTAACCTGATGAATATGGTCGGCCTGCTGGTGGATTTAAAGGGCAACATCATCACTAAGACCCAAGTCCCGAGGACCCAGGCATCGGTAGGAGAGGTTTCCGAATGCCTATTAGAAATTGTGCGTGAGATCCTGAGGCGCTCCAAGGGGTACACCGAGAATATAAAAGGCATTGGTATAGGTATCGCCGGTTTGATCAATAAAAAGAACGGCTCGGTGCATTGGCCGCAGAAAATGGACCATTATTATACCTATACCTCCGTGGATATTCCGTTAAAGGATTTAATGGAAAAAGAGTTTAACCTGCCGACCTTGATTGAAAATGATTCTACCAGCGCCTGTTCCGGAGAGCACTGGCTGGTCTTAGGCCAGGAGTGCAAGAATGTGCTTTATATGTTCTCCGGGGTAGGATGCGGGATAATGATTAACGGCGAGGTTTACCGCGGCTCCCAGGGTTATGCCGGAGAGGTATCCGTGTATAACTATAAGGAGCAGGATCTTTTCAACTGCGCAAGCGGTGCCCCTTGTTTTATAAAGCGTTGGGAGATGGACCTGGGAATTATTGATGAACTTAAGGCAATCTTGCTTAAGGATAAAGAAAAGGCGAATGAGTTTTTTCGGGCTGCCTCTTGCAGCATGGAGAGCGTGGATTTAAAGAACGTATTCATTGCCGTCCGCCTAAGAAATGAAGTTGCTTCTTTGGTTCTGGATAATGCGGCAAAAAGATTGGGAATTAAGATTGCATATTTGGTAAACCTGCTTAACCCGCAGGTGGTGGTTATCGGCGGCGGCCTGGAAGAAGCGGGGGAAAGTTTTTTAAATAGGGTCAGGAGCACGGTTATGGATTGGGCCTTCCATGAATCAACCAGCGATTTAAAGATAGTTTATTCTCAATTAAGGGAGAATGCCGTAGCCATGGGCGCGGCAAGTTTTGTTTTAGAGAGGGTATTCGCCCAATTATAAGCCGGAAGGCTAATGAGTTTGCCTTCCCCGAAGCAAAGCCATAACAGGGGGGATTATGGATCAGAAGACAAAATTAATTATCATCGGCCTGATAGGTTTCTCCGTAGTATGCCTTTTTCTTTTTATGCAGGCAACCAGCTCTCAGCAAATGCTTATGCGTGAACGCAATGACTTAAAGAGCGAGAACGCTACCCTCATCAGCAAGGTGGACAAGATTGAGAGTGATCTGAAGGCAAGCCAGGTGAAGATCGTTTCCCTCCAAGACGAAAAGGACAAGACTACTCGCGATCTGGATGATTTAAAAAGCAGGCTTGAGATAGTTACCCGTATGAAGGATGAACTGGTTGAGAAGTTAAAGAGTCAGCGTAAAGAGGAGCGCGCAGCACCTGTAGCGGAAAGACAGGAAACAGCCCCTCTGAATACGGATGCCTATTGGGGGCAGATCCTTAAGGCTAAAACCGACCTTGAGCTGCAGTTATCCAATATCCGGGATGAATTAAAAGTGCTAAAAGACAGTAATGAATCATTGCAGAGAGAAAAGGGCTCTTTGGAGATAGATATCAGCAGCCTGCGTAATGAAAAACATGATCTTTTAAGGCAGCTTGATTATAACCGCAAGCTTTTAGACAGTATGTCCCAGGAGTTAGTACGGGAGAGGAATGATAAAGTGGCGATCCAGGAAAGCTTTAAAGCGATCAAGTCGGAGAATGCGATCCTCAGCCGTAGATTGAAGAGTTTAAGCAGCCACAAGGCAGCTTTGGATAAAAAGATAGAGGAGCTTCAGGAAGGGAAGTCCGATATAGAAAAGCGATTAGGCACGATGGAGACGATGCTGGAGGACAGGGTATCCCAGATTAATTCCCTTAAAGAGGACCTGGATGCAATAAGGAATGTCAAGCCTATAGATTTCTTAGATAAGAAGTCCAGCGAGTCTGTTGAACTGCCGGCGATAGTAGTACGTTCATTTTCTCCCGATGAGAAAAAAGATGCGACCCTATCTATGTCACCCGCAAAGATATTGGCGGTAAATCTTGATAATAATTTCGTGGTTATCGACCGGGGTTCTTCTACCGAGGTAAAATCCGGGGATAGTTTCAGTGTTTACCGTGACGGCAAGCCGATAGGCTCTCTTGAAGTGATCCAGGTAAAGAGTAATGTTTCCGCCTGCGATATAAAGAAAATGAGCACTCCGTTTAAGACAGGGGATACCATTAAATAAGCCGTTATTTTTTCCTCTTGCTTTTTGTCCAATGAGTTTTTTGTTAAGTTAAATAAAGAAATCATTTAAATATAATGACTCGCACCAGGAAATCTTCCCCCAGGAATATCTCTATTGAAGATGTTGCCCGCGCCAGCGGCGTATCCATAACTACTGTTTCCCGTGTAATCAATAAGGCTAAAACCGTAAAAGAATCCAACCGTGTCAAGGTGATGAACGCGGTTAAAGAATTGAAATTCCAGCCTTCTATTTTCGCGCAGCGCCTGGCAACCGGCAAAAGTAATGTGGTGGCCCTGGTCATTCCCCGTTATGAAGGAGTATTCTATTCATTTTACGCCTTGGAACTTATCCGCGGCGTAGGCACGATGTGTGAGGCCTTAAAACTGGATTTGCTTTTGCACCTGACTGACGCACGCACTCCTTTATCCTTACGTGGAGTAGGCGGGATAATCTTCTCCGATATTATCGGTAACCGTTCACAATTGGAAGACAGCCTTGCCAAAGGGATACCCAGTGTGGTTATTAATTATTATGTGGATGACCTGGATGTCTCCTGTATTGCTATAGATAATGCCGGGGGCGCGCAGAATGCGGTCAATTACTTAATTCAGTTAGGACACAAGAAGATAGCCCACATTACCGGCGATATAACCACCCAGGCAGCGGCAAAAAGATTAGAAGGCTATAAGTGGGCATTGGAAAAAAGTAATATTAAAGTAAGGGACGATTATATTTTTTACACTGATTATTCGCGCGGCCAGGCCCGCACGGCGGCTGAGAATTTAATTAAAGCGGATGATGCGGCGAGTGCGGTCTTTGTTGCCTCTGATTCCATGGCACTTGAGGTGATGGCGGTTGCCCGCGAGCTGGGAAAGGATATACCGCGTGATTTATCGATCGTGGGTTTTGATGATAATCCTTCAGGCCTTTATGGACCGGTTGGGCTTACTACTGTGCGACAGCCTTTAATTCGCATGGCCGAAGAAAGCGTTAAAGAATTGAACCGTCTGATTGCTTTGAAAAAGAACACCGCAAAAAAGATCCTACTACCGGCGGAACTGGTAATCCGGGAATCCTGCAAGCCTTTTGCGGGAGAATAAGCGCAAGGCGGGCAAACCTTACCACTACAAGCTATTGTATACTAGAAGATGTAATTATCCCATATGTAGTAATTTCTTATTGACAAGTGGTGTCCCCTTTGTTATACTCGCTTTTGGCACAGGAGAATATTTTGGATAATATTTGTTTTGTAAACTTGAGGTGAAAATATGGAATTGAAATTATCTCCCAACGCGATTAAGGTTTTGGAGCGCAGGTACCTGCGTAAAGATCAGGAGGGCAGGCTTATTGAAACCCCGGAACAAATGTTTATTCGCGTTGCCGGTGCTATTGCTGTTGCGGATAAGCAATACGGCGCAACAGACCAGGATGTAAAGAAACTGCAGGAATCATTTTTCAAGATAATGACCAGTTTGGAGTTTTTGCCGAATTCTCCCTGCCTGATGAATGCCGGAAAAGAGCTGGGGCAGCTTTCCGCATGTTTTACCCTTCCGGTTGAAGATTCTATGGAGTCGATATTTGAGACATTAAAGGTTACCAGCTTAATTCATAAATCCGGCGGGGGGACCGGTTTTAATTTTTCGCGCCTGCGCCCCAAAAACGCCGTGGTCAAGACTACCGGCGGAGTGGCCAGCGGGCCGATCTCTTTTATGCGCGTTTATGATGCGGCTACCGAGGCGGTCAAACAGGGAGGTACGCGCAGAGGTGCAAATATGGGTATTTTGCGCGTGGATCACCCGGATATTATGGAGTTCATTACCTGCAAGGAAAATAATAACCATATCACCAATTTCAATATATCCGTGGCCGTCACCGATGAGTTTATGCAGAAGTTATCCCGTGGCGAAGATTATGATTTGATTGACCCGCATACTAATAAATCCGTGCAGCGGATTAACGCCAGAGAGGTTTTTGACTTAATCGTAAAACAGGCGCATAAAAACGGCGAACCCGGGATAATCTTTATCGATAGGATCAATCAATATAATCCCACTCCCAGATTAGGGAAGATTGAGAGCACTAACCCCTGCGGCGAACAGCCTCTTTTACCGTATGAATCTTGTGATTTAGGTTCGATAAACCTGGACCAGATGTGTAAGAGGTCCGGGAAGATTTGCGAGATTGACTGGGACAGGCTCAAAGAGGTAACCTGCCTGGCGGTGCATTTCCTGGATAATCTGATTGATGTGAATAAATTCTCGCTTGCGGAGATCGAGAAGGCTACCAAGGCTACCCGCAAAATAGGATTAGGGGTGATGGGCTGGGCAAGCTTACTAATCCGCCTGAAGATTCCTTATAATAGCGAGCAAGCCGTGGCCCTGGCAGAGAAAGTGATGTCATTCATCCTGGATGTGTCGAATAAGAAATCTTTGGAGTTAGGTAAGACCAAAGGGGTGTTCCCGGCTTTTAAAGGCAGTATCTATGATAAAAAAGACCCTCAGATGCGCATGCGTAATGCTACGCTTACCACAATCGCTCCTACCGGCACCATCAGCATTATCGCCGGCCCTTGCTCTTCGGGGATCGAACCTTTATTCGCGCTATCGTATTACCGTAACGTCATGGATAATGATAAGCTGATCGAGGTAGAGCCGTTATTCGAGCAGGTTGCACGTGAAAGAGGGTTCTACAGCCGTCAGCTTATGGAGAAGGTTGCCGAGAGCTCCTCAATTAAGGATATCAAAGAGATCCCAGAGGATGTGCGCAGGGTTTTTGTTACTTCGCATGATATATCTCCGGAGTGGCACGTGCGCATGCAGGCAGCCTTCCAGAAATACGTGCATAACGCCACAAGCAAGACGATTAATTTTCCTCATGAGGCCACCATTGACGAGGTGCGCAAGTCTTACCTGCTCGCGTTTGATTTAAACTGTAAAGGCATTACCATTTACCGCGATAGGAGCCGAGAAGAACAGGTATTAAATATCGGTAAGCCCAAGGAGAAACAGGATGTTAAAGCGGAGCAGGAGCTTAAGAAGGAGATTGCCCCCCGGCCGCGCCCCGAGGTTATTATCGGCACTACAACAAAAGTGGCTACGGGATGCGGCAATCTTTATGTGACTATTAACGTGGATGAAGACGGTAAGCCGTTTGAGTTGTTTACCCAGATGGGCAAGGCAGGCGGTTGCGCAGCCAGCCAGCTTGAGGCAACCGGCCGTTTAGTTTCTTTAGCTTTCCGCGCAGGTATTGAAGTTAAATCCATTATCGAGCAGTTGCGTAATATACGCTGCCCTTCTCCTTCCTGGGAAAAGGGACAGAGGATATTCTCCTGCGCTGATGCTATTGCCCGCGTAGTAGAAAGGCGTCTGGTGAATGTGCAGGCAGCTTCTGTTGCCTCCGAAGCAATAACCATCCCCATGAAACATTCGCATGATGACCAGTTGCTAGGTTCGGACCTTGACGACAAGGGCAATATTGTAGGCGTATGCCCGGATTGCGGAGGGGCGCTTCGCCATGAGGAAGGCTGCGTAAAATGCCATGCCTGCGGTTATTCTAAGTGTTAATTTAACTTCTCCAAAAACATCTCCATGAACAATTTTGATGTGATTGTCATCGGGGCCGGTCATGCCGGTATCGAGGCAGGACTGGCCAGCTCCCGCCTGGGCGCAAAGACGATCATGCTTACCATTGATATAAACTCTATCGGTAAGATGAGCTGTAATCCGGCTATCGGCGGGGTGGGTAAAGGGCAGCTGGTAAAAGAGATTGATGCTTTAGGCGGGGCAATGGGGAAGGCGGCGGATGCCTGCGCAATACAATTGCGCACCCTTAATGCTTCTAAAGGCGCGGCTGTGCAGTCATCGCGGGCGCAGATTGATATGCGTAAATACAGCCTCTACATGCGAAGGCTGCTTAAACGACAGAGGAATCTTGCGGTCAAAGAAGCGGAAGTAAAGAAATTAATAGTCAAGGATAGTAAGGTTTCAGGCGTCTTAACGGATAAAGAAGCAATTTATGCTGAATGCGTGGTTATCTGCCCCGGGACATTTTTGCACGGCCTGCTTCATGTAGGATTAAGGCATTTTAGCGGCGGCAGGATCAACGAGCGCGCAAGCATAGGCCTGGCGGATAATTTAAGGGAACTGGGATTCGGTCTATTGCGTTTTAAAACCGGCACCTGCCCGCGCCTGGATAAAAACACCATAGACTTTTCTGGCCTCATCAGGCACTCCGGCGACGCGCATCCACGGCCGTTTTCGTTTTCTACGGCAAGGCTCAAACAGAAACAAATACCCTGCTATATAACCTATACTAATAAAAAGACACATGAAATAATTAGTGCTAATTTAGACCGTTCTCCTCTTTATTCAGGCAAAATCAAGGCAACCGGGGTAAGGTATTGCCCGTCAATAGAAGATAAGATTGTCAAATTCAAGGATAAGGAAAGGCACCAGGTATTTCTGGAGCCTGAAGGGTTGGGGGTGCGCGAGATTTACCCAAACGGGATCTCAACCAGCCTGCCCGAAGATGCGCAGCTTAAGCTCCTGGCCTCTATACCGGGATTGGAAAAGGCAAGAGTAATCCGTTTTGGTTATGGTATTGAACATACTGTAGTTGAGCCGACACAGGTATTTTCTTCGCTGGAAACGAAGTTAATCAAGAATCTTTATCTGGCAGGGCAGATTAACGGCACTACGGGGTACGAGGAGGCCGCGGCACAGGGGCTAATCGCCGGTATCAATGCCGCCTTGCGTGTAAAGAATAAAGGGCCGTTTATCCTGGACCGCGCAAGTAGTTATATAGGGGTGCTCATAGATGACTTGACTACTAAAGGCACTCTTGAGCCTTATCGCATGTTTACTTCCCGGGTGGAATACCGCCTGATCCTGCGTGAAGACAACGCGGATTTACGTCTTTCCAGGATGGGTTTTGATCTGGGTTTGTTAAGTTTGGCAGCTTATCGTAAGGTTGAGAATAAGCAGAATGGCATAAAAGAGGGTATAGCTTTTTTGAGGAAAACTCACATTAAGCCCGGCAGGAAGATTAACCTTCAGTTATCCCGGCTTAATTCTGCGGCGCTTAAGAGAGTAGTTAGCCTGGAGGATTTATTAAAGCGGCCGCAAATAAGCGTTAAAGATTTAAGGAAAATACATAAACTAAAACCGGGCATACCGGAACCTGCGTGGCAGCAGGTTGAAATAGAGGTAAAATATTCAGGATTTATCCAGAGGCAGCTTAGGGATGTGGAAAGGTTTAAGCATTTGGAGAAGATCAGGCTGCCGCATGATTTTGATTACAGCCGTTTATCCGGTATCTCCCGGGAGATAAGGGAGAAGCTGGTAAGTTTCAAGCCTTTTAATCTGGGCCAGGCATCACGGATTTCGGGGGTGACCCCGGCGGCAGTATCACTCCTAATGGTTTACTTAAAAAAAGCCAATGAGCAAAAATAGAGATTACGCGTTGTTAAGGAATTTCTGCCTGAAGGAAGGTGTAGATCTTTTTGGAGTTGCCGATATAAACGGGATAAAAGATGAATTTAAGATTTCCCCCAAAACTTTACAGAATTTAGACAAGGCTGTCTGCCTGGGGAGCATTCTTTCTGCAGCGGTGCTTTCTGAAATAGAGGCGCTTCCCACCAGGCTGTATTTCCACCACTACAAGATCGTAAATTCGTTTTTAGATCAGGTGGCTTTGAAGTTGTGCAATATAATTCAGAAAAAAGGTTATTCTGCTTTAGCCATCCCAGCCACCCAGATTATCGACTGGGAGAAAAATACTGCACATCTCTCTCATAGAAGGCTGGGAGCACTTGCCGGCCTGGGCTGGATCGGCAGGAACAACCTTCTGGTTAATGAAAGATTCGGCAGCCAATTCCGCCTGGTTTCTGTGTTGACCAATATGCCTTTAAAGATAGATAAGCCGGTGAAAAATGGTTGCGGTAACTGCAGGCTTTGTGTTAAAATATGCCCCGCTGGAGCAATCGGTGAGGCTGCCGCGGATTTTGACTACGCCAGATGTTTTGAGAAACTTAAAAGCTTTCAAGCGCAGCGCCAGGTTGAGCAGTTTGTCTGCGGGGTCTGCGTGAATATATGTAAAGGAAAATAAATGGAACCCTTGATTTTAATATCCTTGGTTTTATTGACAGGGGCCGCGGTCGGCTGGTCAATCGGAGCCAATGACGCAGCTAATTCTTTAGGCGCTGCGGTAGGCTCTAAAGTTTTGACCCTGCGCCAGGCTATATTCCTGATCGTTGTTTTCGGTTTTCTCGGGGCATTCCTGCAAGGCGCACATGTAACCAAGACCATTGGGAAAGGGATTGTTCCCATGGACCAGTTGGATAAAAACCTTGCATTGTATGTGGCCGTGGTTGCCTCTTTTGCCGCTTGCGTCTGGGTAATCTTGGCCACGCATTGGAAGATGCCTATTTCTACAAGCCACTCAATTGTGGGAGCGGTTGCGGGTGCGGGCCTTGGTGTGCATGCGGCGATAAAGTGGTCGGTACTAAGAGACATTTTTGTCTGTTGGATCTTCACCCCGCTTGGGGCAGCGGTACTGGGTTATCTTTTTTTCAGGCTGCTGCAGAATTCTTTATACCGGGTAATCCCACGCAGGTATTTAAGGCCGGTTATTACAGCGCTTATTGTATTAAGCGGTTGTTATGTCGCTTTTACCTGGGGGGCAAATGATGTGGCTAACGCCGTTGGGGTTATCTCGGGTTCCGGTGTGATGAGCGCTAAAACCAGCGTTGTATTCGGCGGTTTAGCTATAATCCTGGGGATTGTTACATGGGGGTATAAGGTCATTGAGACCGTCGGCACGGAGATTACCCGGTTAATGCCGATTATGGCGCTTTCTGCGCAATTAGCAAGCGCGGCGAATGTGCATATGTATACTTTATTCGGTATCCCGGTTTCTACCAGCCACTCAATCGTCGGGGCAATCGTGGGGGTGGGGATGGTCCGCGGAATAAGAGTGTTGAACTTTCGCATTGTCAAGGAGATGGTTATTTGCTGGCTGGCCACCCCTTTTATTTCCGGATTAATCAGCTATATAACTTTATGTGCAATCAAACTGTTTATAAAAATTTAACCAATACCCCGCGTTTATGAGACACCCGGCACTTATTTGAATTGCGTCGGTCTGTGGCGAAATTGCGCGGGTATGCCCTTGTGGGCTAACACCCGGTCTTAATGGAATGGCCGGTGTACCCTTGTGGGTAAAGGAGGTAAAAATGAAAGAAACAAGGAATATATTAGGCTGGTTAGGCATGGCGGAAGAGCAGTCAATTTTGCAGGATGCCAAGAAGCATGTCGAGGAAACTTATAAGACGGTTGCGTTCTTCTCCGAAGCGGTGAAGTCTTTTATTAAGGGTGATCTGCAGGCTAAAGCAGAAGCAATTGAGAATGTAAGGAAGAGCGAGCATCAGGCGGATATCTTACGCTCTAAAATGATCAATGAACTTTCTGAAGGGATGCTTCTTCCTCCGGACAGGGAGGACCTCATGCATTTTGTAAAGACCCTGGATAAGATAGCTGACTGGACCAATGGCGCAGCCAGGCTTCTGGGGTTTATTGAAGGCAAGATTCCCGAGGATGTATTAAAGAATATCTCTTTAGGTACAGATTTGATCGTAAGCTCCATTTCTAAGCTACAGGAGTCTATCATAGCATTAACTAAGAATGAATTGAAAAATGCCATATCTTTAAGCGCAGAGATTGACCATCTCGAGCATGAAGCTGATGACCAGAAGAAGGCGATGATCGAAGCTATTATCCGCGCTAACCTTCAGCCGGTCAGCCTGTTGTTAACTTATCAATTAGCGGAATATTTGGAAGGAGTAACCGATAAGATCGAAGATTGCGCTGATTTTATTAAAGTTTTGGCGATAAAGTCTAAATAAAGCGGATCTCTTCTTAGTACAGCCGGGGGCATGGAAGAATCTGCAGGCTGCTTGATAGCGGCTTTTAACAATTAATTTAAGGGCCTTTTTTAGTCCTAACCAGGCTTAATCTCCTTGACCCTCGCTATTTAGTGGTATATAATCTTCTAATCACCCTCTATAATCAGGCAGGGAGTTTAAATATATGAAGAATAAGATTGTTTCTTGGATTAAAGGCCAGGTTAGATATTCCGGGGCTAAAGGCATTGTTATGGGGCTTTCCGGAGGCATAGATTCCGCAGTAGTGGCTGCTTTATGTAAAGAAGCAGTCGGTAGCGATAACCTGCTTGTCCTCTTTATGCCTTGCAATAGCAATCCGCAGGATTTAAAAGATGCCAGGCTGGTTGCGTCAAAACTTGGCCTCAAATCAAAGTTAGTAGACCTTTCCGGCGTATATAACAATTTCTTGAAAATCTTACCTTCTGGCTGCGGGCTGGCCCGGGGGAATCTTAAACCGCGCTTGCGTATGAGCGCGCTTTATTATTTTGCCAATAAACTGAATTATCTGGTTTGCGGTACAGGGAATAAATCCGAACTTCTGGTGGGGTATTTTACTAAATACGGTGACGGAGGCGTGGATATCCTGCCGATTGCGGATTTATTTAAACGCCAGGTGCGTAAACTGGCGCAGGAATTAAAAATCCCCGAGAGTATTATTACCAAACCTCCTACTGCCGGGCTTTGGCATGGGCAGACTGATGAAGGGGAGATGGGTATAACTTATAACGAGTTGGATGATATCCTGGATAAATTTTGTAATAATAAGAAGCAGGCAGTCGGCAGTACCAAGGTTAATAAAATAAAAAAAATGTACAGTGAATCAGAACATAAAAGAAGGGGCGCGGATATCTGCCGTATTCACTAATGGAGGGGCGCAAAATGGATGAGATATTAGAGATTTTGGAAAAAGACGGCCGCTCAAGCGTAGAAGAGATCGCAAAAATGATCCGTAAGAAGCCGGATGAGGTAAGGAAAGCAATTAAGAAATATGAAAAGGATGGCGCGATTTTAAAATACAAAGCGGTCATCAATAAAGACCTGATTAAGGACAGCCAGTCTGAGGTCAGGGCCTTAATTGAGGTAAATATCGTTCCGCAGAAAGACTTAGGGTTTGATAAGATTGCCGAACGCATCTATTCATTCCCCGAGGTAAGCAGCTGTTATTTGATCAGCGGCACGTATGATTTATTGGTAGTTGTAGAAGGAGAAAACCTGCATACGGTTTCCAACTTCGTAGCCGAGAAACTTTCCTGCATGGAGAATGTGCGCGGTACCGCCACGCATTTCTTATTGAAGAAATATAAGGAAGACGGGGTGGTTTTAAAACATAGGTCAGAGAACAAAAGAATCGCTATATCATATTAATTCAGCGATAAGCCTTAAGCTTCCCGCTTACAGCTTATAGCCTATATATCGGGAATGAATAATATTATTTCAGAAAAAGTCCAAAAGATGCAGCCTTCCGGGATCCGGGCATTCTTTGATCTGGTGCTGGGGATGAAGGAGGTCATATCGCTGGGTGTAGGTGAGCCGGATTTTGTCACCCCCTGGCAGATCCGTGAGGCAGGGATTTATTCCCTGGAACAGGGGTTTACCAGCTATACTTCAAACAAGGGGCTTTATAAGTTACGCCTGGGTATCCACCGATATTTAAAGAATAAATTTGGCTTGGAGTATTGCCCGGATGAAGAGATACTGGTTACTGTAGGAGTAAGCGAGGGGCTGGACCTTGCATTGAGGGCAATTATTAACCCCGGGGATAAAATATTAATTCCTGTGCCCGGCTATGTTTCATATGGCCCGGTCACTGAGCTTGCAGGCGGAATACCGGTTTATGTTGATACTTCAAAAAACGGCTTTAAAATTACGCCTGAGCTTTTAAAAAGGCATATAGGCAAGAGGGTTAAGGCGCTCATCCTTAATTATCCGACTAACCCCACGGGTGTTTCTTACCGGCACAAGGAGCTTCAAGAGTTAAACAGGTTTTTATTAAAACATAAAATACTTTGTATCAGTGATGAAGTTTATGAAGATTTGACTTATGATTTCAATCATACCGCTTTCCCTGTCTTACCGGGAGCAAGGAAAAACACTGTTTATCTTAACGGGTTTTCCAAGTCTTACGCTATGACCGGTTGGCGCGTAGGTTTTGCCTGCGGGCCTAAAGAGGTGATTGCGGCAATGACCAAGATTCATCAATACACAATCATGTGTGTGCCGATTACCAGCCAGATGGCGGCTTCAGAGGCGCTGGCCAGCGGTAAGGTTTCAGTTGAGCAGATGAAACGCCAGTATGACCAGAGGCGTAAATTCATGGCTGTAGAATTGAATTCTTTGGGTTTAAAATGCTCAACGCCGCAGGGGGCTTTTTATATGTTTCCTTCAATAAGAAATACAGGTTTGTCCTCTATGGATTTCTCGCGTAAATTATTGGAGGAGGAGAAGGTAGCGGTTGTACCCGGGACAGCCTTCGGTCCTTGTTCTGAAGGGTATATCAGGATATCTTATGCCTCAAGCCTGGATAACTTAAAGGAAGCTTTGGCTAGGATTAAAAGGTTTTTGGAAAAGAGGAGATAATGGCCGTTAAAAAGAAGGATAATTTTCAGGTTTATGTAAAGCAAATTGAAGCAATATCCAAAGTAGCCAACCTGATTACCTCCGGGATGTACCTGGAAGAATTGCTGCGCCTGATAGTCCAGGTTACCGCTGAAGTTATGAACTCCAAGATTTCTTCTTTGATGCTGCTTGATCCCGACAAGAAGGAGTTAATGGTTAAGGCCACCCAATCAATATCCGAAGCGTACAATAGGAAACCGAATGTCCGCTTAGGCGAAGGCATAGCCGGTGTGGTCGCCCGGGATAATAAACCAATATGCGTGCTGGATGTCAGAGAAGATGCGCGATATCTGAACCGGGATGTGGCTAAAAAAGAAGAGTTGTGTTCTTTGGCTTGCGTACCTCTGGCGGTAAAGGGGCGGGTGATCGGGGCACTTAACTGTTATACTTCCAAAAAACATAAATTTTCCAAGCATGAACTGGACCTCTTGGCTGCTTTGGCTAATCAGGCAGCTATTGCCATTGAAAATGCGGAGTTAGATTTACGCGCGCGTTCAGCCGAAGAAGCTTTGACTACGCGTAAGCTGGTTGAGCGGGCAAAAGATGTCCTTTCCCAGGATGCTGGCATCCTGCCTTCAGAGGCATATCGTTTAATCCAGAAACAGAGTATGAATATGCGTAAGTCTATGCGCGAGGTGGCAGAGGCTATTATCCTGGCAAAAGACATAAAAGCCAGCAAAGATTAACCCGGCATTGCTTATAATACGCATAAAGGGGGACTTATGAGCATCAGGCAGAAGGTTTTATTCAAGATCAAAAGCATACAGTTGGACAAGCCGGCTTCTTTTAAGAAGGTATCCGGTTATTTCGGCGAGAACACCTTCAGCATGGAGGC
>JAQUOV010000002.1 GCA_028716965.1 Candidatus Omnitrophota bacterium | reverse complement strand
TCGACGGAAGGTACCTTCCGTCCTGTCCTTGAAGCAGCCCCCTATCACTCTTGGTGGAGCTGAGGAGGATTGAACTCCTGACCCCTTGCATGCCATGCAAGTGCTCTCCCAGCTGAGCTACAGCCCCAATAAATAACCCCAAGGTTATTAAAAAATTAATCTATTGACCTTTGCTATTTTAGAATATAAAATAGACGGCGTCAACCTAAAAAAAATAATTGCCGAAGTGGTGGAATGGCATACACGTCGGTCTCAAAAACCGATGAGGGCAACCTCGTAAGGGTTCAACTCCCTTCTTCGGCATAATAACAGGGCCGCATCTCTTTTTGTTTTAAAAAATAGACGCGGCCCTGTTTTATTAACGAATGACAAAATTAAGCAGGCTTCCGGTAACCAGGGCGACAGCAAACATGATCAAAGTAGCCTTCACTAAATCCTTTAGCCCCAATTCTTTTAAGAATATGACAAAGGTGGCCGCGCAAGGAAAAGATATGGCTAAAAGCACGGCAGCGATAAATAGCTGTTTGACGCTTAAGGCCAGCGGCATAAGCATGCCTACCGCAACATCCTTCCTGAACAAGCCCATGGCTAAAGCCACCACTGACTCTTTTGGTAAACCAAACAAGCCTCTAACTACCGGAGCAAATAACCCTGTGAATAAATCGAATAACTTAAAATATAGGAGCACGTTAATTATTAAAACTCCTAGCAGGACTAACGGCGCAGCTTCGATGAGAAATCCTTTAATACGCAAGAATAATTTCTTTAGCAGGGTCAATAATAAAGGCAGGCGGTACGGTGGTATTTCAACCAAAAGCTCGGGGCTATAGCCTTTGGCCGTATGATTAAGGATTACTCCCAAGACCACCCAGATCGCCAAAAGGACTAAATACACCCCGGAAACATAAAAACCGGAGAACTTGCCCAGCAGCCCAAAGATCATCGCCTGCAAGGCTACGCAGGGTATGCCTATAGAAATCAGCGTTGCGGCAATAAAACGCTCCCGCCTGGATTCTAAATTACGCGTGGCTAAAATCCCCGGGACATTACAACCCAAGCCAAGTAACACCGGTATAATCGCAAAACCATGCAGCCCGATATGGTGCAGCAGGCTGTCCAAAAGCATGGCAAGACGGGGAAGAAAACCGATGTCTTCCAGTAAACCTAAAACAAGGTAAAAAGAAACTATGTACGGCAGGACCATGGCAAATTCAATATAAGGAGCGGTGGTCAACAAACCCAGGGATTGCTTAAAATCTATCTTGCCGCCAATCAAATCTCCGATTAAAAGGTGATGGAGAAAGCTTTCCTGCCCCAAAAACCGGCTTAGCTTATTTAATAACGGTTGATAAAAGTTAAGGAATACAGGGTCGGCAATCCTGCTGATTAAGGCTTCTCCGGTAAAACGCACAATTTCAAAAGAAGCAAAGATCACGCCAAAGGCAATCAACGCCCCGCTAAACGGCCTTACCGAAGCATCCTCAAGTACCTCCCGCAAGCTATGGTGCCGGTGCGTTAAGTGCTGTACCTGCTCGATGATCGAACCTATCGCCTGCCAGCGGTCCCTGTGGCTGGGTTTATCTCTAGGCTGGCTTTTTACATCTTTTATTCTCTCAAGCAGCATTTTTATGCCTGAACCGGTTATGGCGCAAGTCGGCACAACCGGAACCCCCAGGAGCTTCTCCAGGCTGCCTGTTTCAATGTTTACCCCATGGTGCTTTGCTTCATCGCACATGTTCAAGCAAACTATCAGCGGAAGGCCTGCCTCAAGAAGCTGCAGAGTCAGGTAAAGATTACGCTCCAGGTTGGTAGAGTCAACAATATTGATAACTGCTATCTCCTCCCTGGCAGATTCATCCAGCAACGATACCACAACTTCTTCCGCTTTAGATCCGGGTTCCAGCGAATATGTCCCCGGCAGGTCTATAACCTCAACTATCTGCTCTGCAAGTTTTAGGAACCCGCGCATAATCTCAACCGTAGTCCCGGCATAATTGGAAGAGATAACCTGCACCCCTGTAAGACGGGAAAAGATTACGCTTTTACCGACATTAGGATTGCCTACTAAAAAAATCTTCTTAATCATGAGTTTCCACCACTACTTTATTTGCTACCCCGTGCCCCAGGACTAAAACGCTTCTGCCTACCTTAATTGCTACCGGCCCTCTTAGGCCGATATGGCTGATTTTGGTAATCTCCCTGCCTTTGTAAATTCCCATACTCATAAACTTATTCTGCAAACCCAGGCCACCGGAGATTTCAAGAACAGCCCCTTTTTGTTTAGCTTTCATTTGAGACAAACTTATTTTCTTCATCTATTGAATATACCTGGCTATCGCCTTATACACCCGCCCTGCTATAATCTTGTACCCCCGCGCGTTAGGATGAAAGAAATCACTCTTCATCGCGGGATTGGTAATAATCTTATTCAAAACTACCGGGATAAATATTGCCTGTTTTTTATGGGCCAGTTGCTTAAAAGCCGCTCTATACTCCCTGAAAAACATGCCTGCGCTTATATCCATCAGGGCCACCATTATCCCCTTTTCCTGGATACGGTCGATAATCTCGCTTATGTTCTCAACCGTTGTCTCCCTGGGGACCTTCTTTAAGAAATCATTCCCGCAGAACTCTACGATAACCAGGCGCGGGTTTTTGCTTAAGACATCCTGGTCCAGGCGTTTTAAGGCGGCAAAGCTGGTATCTCCATCTACTCCGGCATTAATCACCGGCAACTTGACCATTTTACCCAGGCCCGAAGGGTAATCTTCTCCGGGGTTTACCCCGTAACCAAAAGTAATGCTGTCCCCGAAACAGATAATACCGCTGCCTTTTGCATCAAGATTTTTAATCTCTTGTTTTACGCAACCGGATAAAGCAAAACCCAGAATGATTAATAAAAAATATGGATTAAATCTGTTCATATTTTAACTTTAATTGCCCGCAGGCAGCATCAATATCCTGGCCGCGGGGCCTCCTTAATGTAACATTAAGACCGGCTTTAAACAAATATTCTTTAAATGCCGCAACCTCTGGGTCCGAAGGCGCAATGACCTTAAGTTTAGGTATGGGGTTAGCCGGGATCAGATTAACCTTAGCCAGCCTTAGCCCCTTTAAAAGCGCAGCTAATTTCTGGGCGGAAGAAGAATCCGAATTCAATCCTTTGGCTAAGATATACTCAAAGGTAATCTGGCGGTTTGTCTTATGAATATACTCTTGGCAGCATTTTATTAAATCCCCCAAGGGATATTTCCGGTTAAC
Source organism: Candidatus Omnitrophota bacterium (assembly GCA_028716965.1). Lineage (GTDB taxonomy): Bacteria > Omnitrophota > Gorgyraeia > Gygaellales > Profunditerraquicolaceae > UBA6249. The sequence continues at coordinate 233,827 of JAQUOV010000002.1, read as the reverse complement.
CGGCATTATCCTTGAACGCAGCTTATCATCGGCAGCATGCAGAGATATGGAAAGCTCTACCTGCAAATCCTCCTCCTGCAATTTTTTTATTCCCGGGATAACCCCGCAGGTAGATATGGTAATACGCCTTGCCCCGATATTAAAAGCATCGGCGGAGTTAATTACCCTGACGGCCTTTAACAGGTTTTCGTAATTATCAAGCGGCTCACCTGTTCCCATAAATACAACATGGGTAAGCTGGGTATCCTGCAGGTTGTTCTTTAAATAAAGAACCTCATCCAGCATCTCGCCGCAGGTCAAATTACGCTTAAACCCCTTAAGGCCGCTGGCGCAAAATTCACAGGCAAATTTGCATCCTGCCTGCGAAGAGATACACCCGGTAGTACGCTTGGCTGCCGGGATGCTCACCGCCTCAACCAGGTTATTATCCCTTAACTGGAAAAGGAATTTAGCTGTCCCGTCTACAGATTTACGGAAATCCGCCAGATGCAGACCCAAAATGTAAAATTCATCCGCCAGGGATTTTCTTAAAGCCACAGGCAGGTTGCTTATATCGCTGAATTCAAATGCTCCTTTTTGGTAAACCCAATTAAATATCTGCCCGGCATGATATTTTGGCTTACCCCAAGAGAGTATTTTATCCTCCAGCTCCTTTAAACTTAACTCTTTGATATCTCTCATGATTATTTCAGGGCGTTTCTGGATCTAAAACCTTAACTGCCGTCAGGCAGGCAAGATCTGTCACCTTAGGGGACAGATCTGCGATTGGGCAGAGAAACGTCCCTAAGTTTTTCCTTATCGATTTTACCGGTGCGGTTCTTGGGAAGCTCTTTGCAAAATTCAAAATAATGCGGGATCTTAAAATGCGCCAGGTGCTGGCGCAAAAAATAGCGTAAATCCTCTTCTGAAATATTTTCCCCTTCTTTAACCGCCAGGAATGCCTTAGGCAACTCTCCCCGTAATTTATCAAATACCCCTATTACCGCAGCTTCGGCAACACCCGGATGTCTTAACAAAACCGATTCCACCTCCGGCTCAAAGACAATTTCACCTCCGACCTTAATCATCTCCTTTTTCCTGCCGACGATATAAAGAAAACCTTCTGCGTCAAATCTGCCCAGATCTCCCGTATAAAACCAGCCGTTGCGGATAGTCTGGCCTGTTAACGCTTCATCCTTAAAATAGCCGTCAGTCACCACCCAGCTTTTTACCGCTACCTCTCCCACCGCATTTACTTTAAGCTCCCCTCCATGATCATCAAAAACCTTTACCTCAATCCACGGAGCCGGCCTGCCTACGCTCTCAATATTTTTAGAACCCATGGGCAAAACCACTGTCGGCGCATTAGTCTCGGTTAAACCCCAGCCGTTTAAAAGGGATGCCTTGGGGCAAAACCGATGAAACCTGCGCAGGGCATCCGGAGAATTCGAAGCCCCAAAAGTAACAATCCAGCGCAAGCTGGACAGATCAAAAGTCTCAAACTCCTTTAATTGCAACAGCGCATAATACATTGAAGGAACGATCCAGAAAAAGTTAACTTTATGGTTCTGTACGCTTCTTAAAAAATCCAGGGGCATGAAACGTTCCATCAGCACCAGGGTCAGGCCAAAAGTAATTGTATTCTGGATATAGATCAAACCGCCCAAATGAGAGAATGGCAAGGCGCAAATCGTAACATCTTTAGAGCTTAAATCAGAGTTTACAAAGAAGGCCATTGATTTTGGGGGGGCGTAAAGCTGGAGGTAATTGATTAAAACACCTTTGGGCTTGCCGGTTGTGCCGGAGGTATAAAAAATTATGGCATGATCTCTCTCTTTGACCTCTAAGTCTGGAGCTTGGTTTAATGAGCCTGTTAATAATTCTTCTAAATTTAACACCCCTTCCTCCCTCAAACGACAGGAGATGATCTGTTTTAACGAAGGCAGACTTTCTTTAAGGCGGGCAAAAGAGATATTGGCTTTGTGTTTGGCAATAAGGACCACGGCTTCGGAATGCCCAAGACATGAGATTATCTCATCTTCGGTAAGCATAAAATCCAAAGGCACACTGCAGGCGCCGATTGACCATACTGCCAGGTAGCTATAAATATACTCCGGCCAGTTAGGCAGATAAATAGCAACTTTATCACCGCGTTTTACCCCGAGCTTAAGCAGGGCTTGACTGAGGGCAAAAACCTTATCTTTTAGTTGAACAAAAGAGATTTGTTCCTGCCCAAAGATGATCGCCGGCCTGTGGGCATATTCTTTTGCGCGCTGATTTAAAATATTCACTACATCCATTTATTAAAATCCATACCAGTAATTGACCAGCGGTTTGCCATCGGCCGACTGGTCTAATATCACATTCTTAAGGCGGGTATACTCCAGCAACCCTTCCCTGCCCAACTCCTTGCCAAAGCCGCTTTGTTTAAAACCGCCGTAGGGAAGCTGATTATAAAACATGCCATAAGTATTTATCCATACAATCCCAGCGTCCATTTTCCCGGCTAACTTTTCAGCCATGGATAAATCTTTGCTCCAGATACAGGCAGCCAGGCCAAAATCTACGCTATTGGCCAGAATCGCAGCCTCATCCGGGCCTGAAAATTTATTAATTAAAACTACCGGGCCAAATACCTCTTCCTTGAATATGTGCGAGTGTACATTCACGTCGGCCAAAACCGTAGGCTCAAAGAAATAACCGTTTTTTAACTCCGCGTTTTCCGGGATCTTCCCGCCGCAAACAAGCTTAGCGCCTTCGGTTTTTGCTTTTTCGATATAAGCAATTACCTTTTTGCGCTGCGCGTCATTAATTAAAGGCCCCATCTGGGTCTCAAAATCATCCGCCAGGCCCAGCCTTATACGCCCGGCCTTCTCTACAAAATCAGCAAGGAACTTATCATAGATTCCTTCCTGCACGAAAATACGGGACATGGCGGTGCACATCTGGCCTTGATTCAGGAAAATAGAGGCCAGGCAGCTGTTCACTGCTACCTCTAGATCGACATCATCGAATACAAGGCTGGCAGACTTTCCGCCTAACTCCATAATCATTTTCTTTACGTTCTTAGAGGCATACTGTAAAATCTGCTTTCCTGTTTCGTTACTGCCGGTAAAAGAGATCATATCCACGCGCTTGTCCGCGCAAAGCTCCTCTCCAATCTTCGAGCCGCTTCCGTTGATTATATTCACTACCCCGGCAGGAAGCCCTGCGGTATGGATGATCTTTCCCATTTCTAAAGCAGTGATCGGCGTAATACTGGAAGGCTTTAAAATAACCGTGTTGCCGCAGGCTAAAGCAGAAGCAAGTTTCCAACAGGTAATCAAAAGCGGGTAATTCCACGGCACGATTAATACTACCACCCCCATCGGCTCACGGATTAAACGTGATTTCACATCCTCGGAAACATTTAACTCTTCATGCGTCAAATAACTCATAAAATTATTGGCCGCAAATTCAAAGGCCTTGGCGCTAGAGGGGATATCCATGAAGGTAGTTTCTTTGATGGGCTTGCCGGTATTCTGTGTCTCAAGCTGCGCAAGGCCTGCGGCGTTATCCAGAATGCCCTGGGCGACCTTGAGGATAAAATCTTTACGCTGAACCAGTGAAAAGTGCGGCCAGGGACCGGAATCAAAAGCCTGCCTTGCGCCTGCCAAAGCCAGCTCCACATCTTTTAACGAAGCCATTGAGGCTTCAGCAATTACCTTTCCCGTAGAAGGGTTAATAATGTTCTGCTTTTCCGCAGTTTCAATAAATTTCCCGTTTATAAAAAGCGGGTAGCTTGGGCTCATCTGATCCTTATCTCCTTAAATAACGCAAACAGGCGAGTAAATGGGACATACCATTTGGAAAGCTGGCCTAATTGGCCGCTCAACTTCATTTTGCCCTGCGTAACCGCTACGAAACAATCCAGTTTTCCTAAAAAAACCTGTTCCCAAACAGGACCCGGAGCCGATATCACAAACGGCGCATCAGCATCAAAATCCAATTTTATAATTCTCCCCTTTTCAAAATTGAATTTAAAAGCCTCCGGGCAGCCATCCATGCGGATAGCAAGTTTTACGGTCAGGTCCAGCTCTTTTCCTTTTTGCCCGATAAACTCATCGCGGTTAACCAAATCCACTATCGCCTGTATATGCCCCCGGCTAAACATATTATAAGCAGGTTCATTGCGTTTCAGATCATCTTTCAAGGCAGAATCCAAACTGTCCAGGACCTCTTTATCAAACAAACGGGCGATGGCGGCGCTTTTAACCGCCTCTTCCAAGGCCTCGGTAATACTTAAGGCATCCTCAAACCTGTCCGCAATGGCTACCGTGCCGTGATTTTTTAAAACAACCAGGTTGTTTGTTTTTAAGGCAGCGATAACCGGTTCAGGCGCAGTTACTGTCGGGGTTTCCTGTGGGATAACGGGAATATCCCCGAGGTAAAATTTAGTTTCAAAACTCATTGCTTTAAGTACCTTGGCAACCGCAAAATACCCGTTAATCAAAGGAGGATGGCAATGCAAGACTACCTTGGCGGGAAAGTTTCTATATACCAGGCTGTGTAAAGGCAACTCCGAGCTTGGCTTAACCTGGCCCTTAGATTCCAGGCTGGTTAAATTTACCTTAACAATATCCCCTTCCTTAAGCTTGCCTAAGAATGAGCCGCTTGAAGTAATCAGGAACTCTTCTTCATTGATTCTTGCGCTTAAATTACCGGATTTAGCTACCGAAAGGCCCGCGGCATAAAGACGTTTCCCGGTCTCTATCATCTCAAGTATTAAATCTTTCTCGGCCATACTTTAAACCCCCAAATAAATGTGCTTGCTGATTAAACTTCCCGGCGTAACATCAAAAGCCGGATAATACGCCTTGACCTCTTTTGGAGCAAGCAAAAGGCCCTGATAAGTCTTTAGCTCGCTATCCGGACGGATCTCGATCTTGATCTCTCTGCCGCTTTTTAATTTTGACGGCGGAGGGCATAAAACATAAAAGGGAACTTTGAAATATTTCGCCACAACCGCAATCTGATAAGTCCCGATCTTATTGGCGATATCCCCGTTTTGGGTCAAATGGTCTGCTCCAACGATTACCTTGGTTACCTTATTCAAGGATAATAAATAAGCTACCATATTATCAGTAATCAGCGTTACCGGGAACTTCGCACGCATCAGCTCCCAGGCTGACAAACGCGCACCCTGCAAATAAGGCCGCGTCTCTGTAACATAGAAACTTATCTTCTTCCCTTGCTGCTTGGCAAACTCGGCGATTAACGGCATCAGCCCGCTGACATTACAATGAGTAAGTATCACATCGCCATCCTTAAGCAGCTCGGCAGCATCCTTGGCCTGTTTTATGCGGGCACTTTTAAGCCTCTCGAGAAAACCTAAAATACTCTTTTCTAACGGCGCCTTACTTTTATCCCAGCCCAAGACCATATCCGTTAAGGATTTAAACGCAAGCGTAGGGCGGGTAGCGTTAATAGCTTTGGCTACCTTGGCCAGGTTGATATTCTGCCGCTTGCTCAAAAGAAGAGCGTACATTACCAAAAGTACCTGGCCTACGGCGCGGGTCTTCATCTCCTTGATCGCCTTGCAAGCCTGCTGGTAATTTCCAGCTTTTAGGTAAACAACCTTTTGCGGCAATTTAGTTTCATCAAGGATGTAAAGGGTATTGCCTTTTAGCTGGATCGGCCAAAAGAGAGGAGAAAACTTCATTTACTTTCCTTCCAATTTCTTAACTAGTTCCAACGCTATTTTTATTACATTGCTTTCCGCCATGTAATAAAGCGGGTTCATAAAACCCATCTCGCCGGTAACTACATTGTCGCTTACTGCCAGTATCGAACCGGCCTTGATCTTATATGTCTGGCAGATAGTCAGCAGGGTTGAAGAAACCATATCTACCGCCCTTGCCCCTTCCTTGCGTTTATCCTCCACGATTGCGCGTGTTTCGCGCAATAAGGCGTCGGTAGTCCAGGCCTTCCCGCGGTGCACATTGAAACCCATACCTTTAGCAATTTCAAACAGCAGGTCGGATATGCCTTTATCGCTTATGGTCTTAAAATCCTTATTCACATAATAAGGAGTAACCCCGTCTCCACGGATAACTTCATCCACTACGAATAAATCCCCCACCTTGATATTCTCATCAAGCGCTCCGCAGGTACCCACGCGGATTATGTTTTGGATCCCGGCATTGCACATTACCTCCGTCGTTATAGAGGTATCCGTAGAAAACCTGCCTCCGTTTATGCCGGTAACCTTGATCCCCTCAAAGGTTCCGGTATACATGGTATATTCCATAAATGAGAAATTCTTTACGGGATTCTCGATCTTCTTCATCAATGCCTCCAGGCGGTCTCTTGGCCCGGGCACAATGGCGTACTTACCCACATCCTCCGGCCTTAACTGCACCATCTGAGTTAAATCTCTGCCTGTCAAATGAACTTCCTTCTGCATCTGCATATTGGTTTCTCCTTTTTGTTTCAAGCGCGGTACATAATTACATTTGCCTTCTCCAGGGTGACCAGTCCCTCTTTTACCATGGTATCAAGCTGCGGGATAAACTGGTTGATCTTTTCTTCGCTATCTACGATTTCGACCACAATCGGCAGGTCTTCTGACAGCCGCAATAGCTTGGCAGTATGCATATGGCTTTTGCAGCCAAACCCCATAAAGCCCTTGATTGCGGTAGCCCCGGCCATCCCGTTTCTCTTGGCCAAAAGCACAATCTCCTCATAAAGCGGGTTGCCATTCCATTTATCTGCTTCGCCGATAAATATCCTTAAAAGTTTGCCGTCCGAGGGTATCTTCATATTATCTCTCCTATAAAAGCTCCTGCCCTAAATAATATAAAACCAAAAACTATACTGGCGAAAATATTAATAAAGGCAATCATAACCTGACCGTTCCTGACCAGGCTGTCGGTTTCAAATAGCCAGGTGGAAAATGTGGTAAACGCCCCGCAAAAACCGATCATCAACAATAAACGAGCATCCGGCCCCAGCATAAACTTCTTATCCGATAAAGAAGCCAGGATCCCCAGGATAAAACAACCGCTGATATTTACAACCAGGGTCCCATATGGGAAACCTGACCCCATAACCCTATAAACAGCTCCGGACAAGAAATACCTGGCGACTGTCCCCGCCGCTCCCCCGATAATCAAATTAACTAATTTTATCATAACATTGGTCTTCATTTGCCTACGGCGAAGTAATTATCTGCCCCGAAAGATACGACATCACAAAAAAGCTCGCGATCCTTGCCCAGCAAAAGAGGCTTAGCAAAAGAAAGAATACCTTCGGCCACCTTTCAAAGGCAATAATACAAGGCACGGTCCCGATGGCAAATATTATGGTGAAGACAGTAAAGAGCACGCTGTTGAGTCCGGGCGGGTTAAGAAAACGCAGGATAGAATAGAGGAGCGAATTGTCATTTTTTAAGCTTGCCCACCCCTCAAAGCCTGCCCCAAAGGCAAGGCCCGAACCGAATAAAAGGATAATCAAAAATAGCACTAAGGTTTTATTCCGCATATTCATTATTCTCCTGTTAACGGGTCCTGTCGAGTCTTGTCTCTGGCATCTCCCTTTATTTACTAAATAATTATCTTAACCGGCAAATTTTGCTCGAAGGATATTGTGGAGCGTGCATTAGAAATTTTCCGGCAGGTGTGTGCAAGGAATTACGACGAACGGAGGAGTTTCATAAAAGCGTAAGTCAGTCCGAGAGTGAGTCGTAAACCGCAGCACACGGCGAAAAATTTCGCACGCGAGCAATATCCTGAAGAGCAAAATATTAAAGAACAAATATCCTTGTTAAGTTCCCGCCCAAGATATTCTGCTTATCCTCCTGGGATATATCAAGGTCATTGACGGCTTTGATGCCGCCTGAAACATCTTTCTTCGCCGGCCAGTCAGATCCCCATAAAATATGATTAGGGCCCATAAGCTCTAAGGCAAGCATAAAATTAGCCTTGGTTGTATCACCGCTGGTATCCACATAAATATCCTTCAGATAATCCGAAGGATTACCCTGTAAGTCTTTTACAAAATTGATTGAGCGCAGCATCTGGTAAGTTGCGTCAAAGCGCTGTTTGAGATAGCAGACCGCCCCGCCGAAATGGGCAAAGATAAACTTAACTTTAGGATACTGCCGCAGGATATCCGACATCAGCAACCTGCCTATGGATATAGTCGTATCAAAAACATACTCCACCACCGGCGTAAGCAAGGGGTCCTTCACCCGTTCAAAGCCTATGGGGTTGACAATCTGCGGGTGCACAAAAATGGGGATATTCTTATCCTGCGCCTCCTTATATATAGGTAAGAACATCCTGTCATCCAGATAAATACCATTATAGCTTGAAGCAAGAGAGATTGATTTAAACCCCAATTCGCCGGTTACGCGCTTCAATTCCTCAAGCATATCAATGGAATTATCCACCGGTAAAACAGCGGCGCCGATAAATTTTTTGGGGTAACGCTGCAGTATCTTAGCGACATTATCGTTATATACGTGCGCAACCTCGCTGATACTGCCCAGCTTCAAGTGCGCGTCTGAAGTAGGATAACTTAGGACAGCCGCATCAATGCCTGACTCATCCATCATCTTCAGCTGCGCATCAATATCGCCCCAGCCTTTATGAAAAAAATGGGCATTGGTAATAATCTCATCAGGCAGCCAATGGCTGTGCGCGTCAATTAACATTAATGCTCCGTGCTTTTTAGAATACGCCCGGTCATCTCTTCTTCATAAAGAGACTTGATCTCCTCCAGCCCCTTCTTGCCCAACTCTTTAATAATCACCTTTTCCACGGCATCCAGTTTTATCTCCGAGAAGATGAACTCCGGGTTGATCTTTTTATCCTGGTCCCTCAACTCCGCACAGGCCTTTTCCTTGTTTTCAATGTATTGCTGGAAATCATTAATCTGCCTTTGCAGGGCCTCCTTTTCATGGGGTAGATAGGAGCCTAGAAGCTCTTTTTCCATCTCAAAGAGGATATCCTTATCGATATCCAATTGAGTAAATTTTCTTTCGAATTTATCAAATATCTCCTTTGCCCCCTTATACAGCCAGACAAAATAACGTTTCTTTAGATTCTTTTCATCCTGATTGTTCATTCTCCCTCCGGTTATTTTTTAACCAATTCCACAGTATCAAAATAAAGCGTGCCTTTTGACCCGGGGAGCGGCTCAAACTGGAATATCTTGATCGGAAAATCGAGCTGGCCGTTTTTATCGGCATCCTCCGGCTGCCAGTCATCGCGCACCATAAACTTGTCAAAACTGCAGACTACCCTTTTCCACCCTTTAAAATCATCTTCTGTCACAAAGCGCCAAATCTCACCGCCGTTATCCTTAATATCAAAAGCTATTTTTTCCTTGGAATCTGTTCCATAAACATAGAAGGATATGGCATTATAATCTTCCCACTTTATGTCGGAGGAGTTAATAGACCAGTTGGCATTCTTGGCGTCCAGGCCTGTGCCGCGGGCTACATAAATATATCCGCCGTCAACAGCGTCATAAATTACCTTGAGCGATTTATTTCCGCTATTTTTAATATCGCTGGACTCAGTTACTTCAACATTAGAACCGTTGCCTGCGCCGAAATCCACTGTGCCTTCCGGGCCGCCGGTGATTGAAATCTCAAAATCATCAATCAACAAGTTACTGCCCTCTGCAAAACAAATCCCTGCCGCCGATAAAACTAAGACTATTGCCAAAAACCACGCCTTTTTCATCTTGCCTCTCCTTTGTTAATGCTCTTTGGTCTTATCTAGATCCTGCCTCTTAACTGCTCTTAATTACTATTTACCAGGGTGCTGCACAGAAGCGCGCACCGTCTTATCCGATTAGGACGGGTGCTGCTGTTTAAACGGAATTACCGGAGCTGTCCAGGGTGTCTGCTGATTAATTACCGCTATCTCTAAAGGACAAACATTGGCCGGCACAGTCAAAGCAAAACGCACGGCATTCTCAATTGCTTCTGTAGTCATGAGGCGCGAAGTGTCATTAGTGATCTGCTGCAACTTGCCGGTTAAATCCGTATCCGTTACTCCGGGTAATATAGAAGTTACCTTGATCCCGTGGTCACGCAGTTCCCAGAACAACCCCTTGGAGAATGCCCTTAAGCCGACCTTAAGCGAGCTGTAAACAATAAAATTCCTCGGCAGGGGGTCGCATAATGTTGAGCCGGAAACCATATTAATTATTGCGCCACTTTTATTCTTGATCATATCATTGATCACAAGGCGGATAAGCCTGACATACCCGAGGTAGTTAGTGTGCGCCAACCTTTCAAAATCCTCAATTGGCTGCTCCTGGAAAGGATACTGACTGGATACCCCGGCATTATTAATCAGAATATCAACCTTACCGAATTTATCCCTTGCGCTTTTAACCAGATTCTCCAAATCCTCCAATTTCGTCACATCACAAACTACAGGCAAAACCTGGACCTTGAATTTACCGGCGATCTCTTCGGCAGTCTCTTTTAAAGGGCCAAGGTTGCGCGCGCCGATAACCAGGTTTATCCCCAAACCTGCGGCAGTACAGGCAAGGGCTTTTCCGATGCCACGGCTGGCGCCGGTGATAATCGCTGTCTTTCCTTTTAATTCCAGGCTCATAACTATCCTCCTATAGTTTTATTAGTTACCAATCGGCTCAATAATAATAAAAATAATAACCCTATACCAAACACTAAGAAACCTAAAACAAAACTTTTACTCATGATTAGTCCGCCAAGGCTTACGCCAAGGCCACCTGCGATAAAACGTACCCCGCTGTTAAGGCTGGCTGCTTCGTTCAAAAGCTCTTGCGGCAAATCCGCAAGCATTGTGGATAAACCTACATGGTTAAATGCCCAGCCTGATCCCCAGATAACCATACTTAAAACCAACAAGCCCAAAGGCAGTTTTATCAAAAGCATAAAGACGCATAACATCATTAAAATAATACCTAAATTTACCACCTTTATCCTGCCTATCGCATCTGCCAGGCGGCCTCCCCAGACCTCGCCGAATATACCGCTTAAACTGGTCAAGGTAATGAGCATGCTGATAAAAAACTGGCCTAATTTTAACTGGGTTGAGAAATAAACCCCCAGCCACTGCTGTACAGCGTGATAAATTAAACTGATCAAAAAGATATACCCGAATATCTTAATAACCCTTTTATTCCTGAAAGCCGCTAAATAACCCAGCCGGAAATTTCCCGTATCTTTCTTAAAACTAGGCAGGTAAAGATACATAAAGACCCAAAGTATAAACCCGCATACGGCGGGAATAATAAATATCAGCCTCCAGTTGATTATCCCGCTAAGGAATAACCCCAATAAGGAAGCTACGAATGTAGAACCAAAAAATATCCCGATATAACGCCCTCGCCGCAATTGCCCCAAACTCCTGGCAATCAAGATGAGGCCAAGAGGAATGACTGAAGCACCGAAAATCCCCATCATGAACCTGGCGGCAAAAAGTGTTGCGATATTTTGCGATAGCCCGCCTACAAGGTTTGCCGATGCAAACGAAAAGATACAAAACAACTCAACTTTACGGGCATCCAACAAGCGCACCAGCGGCCCATATAAAAGCGCGGCCAGTCCATAAGGAATCATATATAACCAGATGACCCTGCCTACCACAAATTGAGAAAGAGCGAAATCAGAAGCAATAGACGGAACTAAGGCTGCGGTAGCGGCAACGTTAAAAGATAAAACCGCCCCCTCTAAACAGAGGATAATAAAGGTCGCTTTCTTCACCTAAGCGCTTCTTTTTCAATGATCTGTTTAAAAATCTTCAGGTTATGCTGAGAGCCTTCATTTATAAAACCTTCCACCTGCTCATCGTTAAACTTAGCTTTATCATCCATATGGAAATGCTGGATCCATGTCATTTCAACGCCTTCGGGCTTAGGTGTATAAAGCCAGATGATCTTCATATATTCAAAAGGGAATTTTGGCTCCTGGCGCTGGGCATAAGTAAAATACCTATCTTTAAAAAGCAGCCTCCAGGACTGCCAAGTCTTATCATCTTCATCGGTCAGGCGGAAAACGATCTTGTTGTCTTCTTTCTTAACCACTTCCGCTTTCTTATATTCCTGGCCGAACAGCTCTGTCCAGCGCGGGATATCATTGGATACATCAAATACCAAATCATAAGGCGCATTGATAATTATGGAATTACAAGTATGTCCCATCCTCTCCCTCCTATATATTATGCTCTTTTAGTTATATATTTATATGGGATGGCTTGGCTTGATTTCGAGCAGGGCGTGGAGGCAAGGAGCGGGCACGGTTCCGTCACTCTCATGTCAGAGAGCGACGCCGCCGACCCGAGTGAAGTTTTGCCACGCCGGGGCAAAACGAACGCCCCTGCGAGAAACAAGACAAGACAGACCATAATAGCTATTAATCTAAAAGAGCGACTACTCTTGACCATGCAGCCCCGGTATTCTTTATGCGGATTGGATAACAAATAATCTTAAACCCAAAATCAGGGAGTTTATCTAAATTAGCCAGCCTCTCTATATGGATAAATTCCTTTTTACGGCCGTGAAAATGCGCGGGGTAAAATGTCCTAGGGTCTCTTGTTTTCAAAAACTCCTTTAACATGAACCTATAAGGCCGGTCAATACCCATAGTATCTACTCCGAATATCTTTACGCCGGAGGCCAATAGATAATCTATAGCAGAAATATCGACTCCCGGGTAATCTGAAAAATACCTTGGCCCGCCATAAAGCTTATCTGAACCGGTCTCTAACAACACGATATCCAAAGGCTTAAGCTGGTATTTTATTTTAGTAAGCGCCGACCTTATATCGTATTCGTTGATCGTTTCATCGGGCTTTTTATGGGTCAAGTCCAATTTTACTCCATTTTGATAACAATACTCCAAAGGTATCTCATCCGCTGTTTTTGAAGCGCGGTTCTCTGATTTTGACCCGTAATGAAAGGAGTAATCCAAATGTGTTCCTATGTGCACAGGGGAATGCACGATCTCTAAAGACAGGAATTCTTCGTCGGGCAGTTGCTCTTTTTTTATGATACGCATCCCCAGGGCGTGCTTTATTCTGCCCAGGATCGTCTTGCCCATGATCAGGCGGTTAAACTTGCCTACCCCGGCTTTATGGCTAATGCGCTCGATGTCTACTTTGTGCACTTCAAAAGCCTTTTCGTCAATGGGTAAACTTAAGTCGATAATCTTCACCCCGCACCTTCCTCTTATTTATTCCTTTTAAACCCCACCTTCTAATATTGAAACTACAGAAGGTGCGGGGTTCATTGCGCTAACTTTTCCTGTATATTATTTGCGATATCGTTAATTGTCGAATTTTTGGTTATCTCTTTAATGTTGAGCTTTACCCCGAATGATTTCTCCAGCGCAATTACCGATTCTACCATTTCAGTGGAATCAACCCCGATACTGGCTGACAAAGGCAGATCATCCTTTAACTCTTCAATCTTTACTTTTAATAAATTTGCTAATACTTCTTTAACTTTATCCTTCATATAATCCTCCCATTACTTTAAAAATATCCTATATATAAATTTTGCGGGTGCCGAGACTTAGTTTGAGCAGCATCTCAAAAATTTAAGCGGGCAAGGTTAACCCTAATATATGTATAGGCAGAGCGAAAATTTTTGCCGAAGCGAAGATTTTCCACGCTGGGGAAAATCAAGCGATGCTGCGAGAACAAGGCTCGGCAAAACACGCAAAATTTATATCTGCACTTCTCCTTTTGTCGCTGCCGCTTCCCATTTATTGATCCCATTCATCACGTCCTGGAAACAAAGTTTGGCAAGTGGATCAAAATTACTCTCCATAATACGGTTTATTCTGCCCGGCTTTGAAAAAAACTCGCGCATGCACCATGAGCCCAGGCGCCCCAGGTCCTCCGTGGAAAGATAATCTGTGGGGATTACCGGATGCAAGAAATCCCATTGGCTAAAATCTACCTTTTTAGGGTCTATCCAGTTTTTCTTTAACGCGATCCTCCACATCGGCGAATTCGGCGCAGGAGTAACATAACCTACCCACAGAACATCCGGGTCCACCTGATCAGTAAACTCAAAACGCTGTTTGACAATCTCCTCGGTATCATAATCAAAGCCCATCATAATGTCTGCGACAATAGCGATATCATTTTTGCGGAACATCTCTATGGTTTTCTTGATCTGGTCGATCGTGATACCTTTGGCGATTTTCTTAAGCTCTGACTGAGTAGTCACCTCAATGCCAAAAACCCCCATGAATAAACCATTTTCCTTCATTAATGGCAGGATAGATTCACAGTTGACCCAATCAATGGCCCGGCCTAAGGATACCCATTTAATCGGGTTATTAGATGCCTTCTTGAGTTCACAGAACCTCTGCACTCTCTCAGGGTCTACATTAAAATTGTCATCCTGAATGACAACGACCTTAACCCCGTATTTTTTATGCAGGAGGTCCAACTCTTCCATTACTCTTTCCGGAGATTTAGCGCGCCATTTTAAAAAATCCGATGGAGAGCGCGGGTCAAATTGGTCCCATTCATAACAAAAGGTACATGCCGAAGGGCAACCTCTTGAGGTAACCATATCCACAAACGGCTTCCAATAAGTGTGGCCTACATATTTATCCATCGGGAATAAATCATACGCTGGCAAAGGAAGCTTATCCAGGTCTTGCATAAGCGGTTTGTGCGGCCCCATAACGATTTTTCCGTCAATGCGGCAGGTAACGCCGCCTACGTCTTTAAGGGGCTTATTCTTATCTATTGCCTCCACCAAATCTCCGAAAGACTCCTCCTCCCCCATGACCACAAAATCAACCGCGGGGTTTTCTTCCAACGTAGGCACAGGCATAGCCGAATACCATAACCCTCCAAGGACTATTTTTGTTTTAGGCAAAGCCTTCTTGATCCCGACAGCCGCATCCTTAAAATGACGCAAGACTCCATATCCGCCATATCCGTGCAGTTGTTCTCCCATTACCACAATATCGGGATTCCTGGTCTTTACCTGTTCAACAAGCTCCTCCATGGCGATTTGGTCAGCCTTGCCGTCAATAACCGCTACATCTTCATAGCCTCTTTCACGCACATACGCTGCCCAATGCGCATACAGCTGATTTGGCGATCTATGTATACCATGAGTTGCCCAGGCGCCAACTTTCGGCATAACAAACAATATCTTCATTCATTCCTCCCTTTTGCCGGTTATTTTTAAATAGTATCTGGCCGTGTTTTACGGTTTTTCAACTACCAGGACCGAATTAATCCCACCGCGGCCACGCGAGATAACCAAAGCCTTAGCCGCCTTATATTCCCGGGCCTCTTTTGCCACATAGTTTATGCCGTTTAAAACCGGCGTATCCAGATTCAGTATCGGTGGAACCAAGCTATGTTCCATAGACAGAAACGCAATAATCATATCCAGCGCCCCGGATGCTCCCAGCAAATTGCCAAACATGGATTTTGGGCAACTTACGGGAATTTTCTTCAGGTTCTCCCCAAAAACCAGCTCCAGCGCTTTAATTTCAGAGTTATCCCAAATATCTACAGCCAGGCCGTCCAAGCTGATATAGCCGATATCCTGCGGATTTATCCCCGCGTCATTAAGCGCCATGCTTATAGCGCGCGCCAGTTCTTTACCGTCGGAAGAAGGATTAATCCTGTCTATTCCGTCACAAGAGGTACCATAGCCGGCGATGTAACCTAGAATATTTGCGCCTCTTTTTTTTGCCCTTTCTATGCTCTCCATAACAACAATACCTGCACCTTCTCCGATAACAAAACCGCTGCGCTGTTTATCAAACGGCCGGTAGGCAGCCTGCGGGTCTTCGTTATGCGTGGACAAGGCGCCATATGTATTGCAGCATAGCAGGGCATAAGGTGTAACCGGCGCCTCCATTCCTCCTGCTAAAATCATATTCAATTTATTCTTATATAATACTTTCCGGGCATAACCCAAAGCCATAAGCGAGCTTGCCCGGTCGCTGACAACAGTTTTACTGAAACCTTTTATACCATAATAAATAGAAACCTGCCCCTGAGGGGCCGCAGGGAACCAGGCAGAAGCCATATAAGGAGAAACCCCTTCCCTGCCCTCCAAATACAAATCCCTTAATTCCGTCTCCGCATAAAGCCATCCGCCGATGGCGTTACCTAAGAAGATACCAACCAGGTTGGGATCCTCATTTCTTATATCTATGCCTGCGTCCTGCATGGCCAGCTCCGAAGCAACCAGCGCCATATGCGAGAAGGCGTCAATCTTTTTCAGCAGCCTTTCGGATATGTGACTGTATTTTTCCAAATCGTCAATCTGCCCTGCTATATGCGACGGGTATTTTGAAGCGTCAAAACGCGTAATCTTTTTAATAAATGAACGGCCGCTTTTAATGTTGGCCCAAAACTGCCGCTTGCCTATTCCCGAAGGGCTGACTACTCCTATACCTGTGACCGCTATTTTTTCCATTACCCACCGAACCTTTTTAAGATAAGCGTAGAGTGTATCCCGGAAAAACCGCTGCTGGTTTTCATGATCATGTTTACTTTCTTTGTGATTGCCTGGTTAGGTATATAATACAGATCGCACTGCGGATCCTTCTCCTCCTGGTTTATGGTGGGGGGAAGGACGTTTTTCTCAAAAATCATGCTGGTTATGGTCATCTCAATGGCGTTTGCCGCAGCCAAAGGATGTCCGATCATGGATTTAAATGAACTAATGGGCAGCTTATAGGCATAATCACCGAAAATCGCCTTATAGGCATTAGTCTCAAAGATATCATTCATACGCGTACTTGAACCATGAGCATTTATATAATCTATTTCGGGAGGTTTAACATTAGCGTCTTTCAAGGCCAGGGCAATGCAAGTCTCCATTGCCTGTCCGTCAGAAGGAAGGTCCGTCATATGGAAGGCATTGCAGCTGGTACCAAAGCCCAGCACTTCACAGTAAATAGCCGCGTTACGCTTTAAGGCGTGATTTAATTCTTCCAGCACTAAGATCCCCGCGCCTTCGGCAAGCACAAACCCGTCGCGTTTGTTGTCAAACGGCCGCGAGGCCTTTTGCGGATCGTCATTATGCACGGATAAGACATTTACCACGTCAAACGCCCCGAAGGTAATCGGGGTAAGCGGGGCCTCCGCTGCCCCGCAGACCATTACATCCTGCTCGCCATCCTGGATAGTCTCCAGGCCAAAACCCAGGGAATCTGTTCCGGCAGTACAGCCCGTAGAAATAGTATTGCAGATCCCCTGAAAACCGAAACGCGCGCTGATTTCTATAGAAGGGGTATTAAACATTGCCGCATCATAAAGATCAGGCCGTACCAGGCTTGGGTCAATGGGCTTTTTACCGTCTTCGGTAACTAAGGCAAACTCTTCTTCCATATATTTAGTGCCGCAAATAGCATTAGCCAGGCAAACCCCGATACGCCGGGGGTCTTCTTTAGAAAGATTTAACTTGCTGTCTTCTAAGGCCATCTTACCGGAGGCTAAACCAAACTGCACATAGCGGTCCATGCGCATTGCTTCTTCATGGCTTAAGCCCAATTTAAAAGGATCGAAATCCCTGACCTGCGCGGCAATCTTGGTATTAAAAACCGATACATCAAAGCCTTCAACTAAACGTACCCCGGATTTGCCTCCCGAAAAACCATCCCAGGCATTACTCTTGCCGATGCCGTTGGGCGAAATTACTCCTATGCCGGTAATCACAACTCTGCGCTTAGCCATAAATTATTTATTCTCCTCTACTCTCTTAACTTTAAAAATAATATTCCCGCCATCAGGACAGGTAACCGTGTCAATTGAATCCGGATTATCCATAAAAAAGAATTTTGCCCCGAAGTTCAAGGCAAATAAAGCCGGGAACGCCGTATGAAAAGCCGCTCCGCAAAAACCGGGGATACATTTTAAGCCTTGCGTCTCCCATTTATCACCGACCTTATACCCGAAACTGCATTTACCTTTCGCTTTAACTACCTCAATAATCATTTTTTTAGGGTTAGGCCCTTTATGGTTAGGATCGCGGGGGATAACCTCAAGTTTACCTGTCTTATCCAATATCTCCGCCTTAAACTCCAATTTACCTCCATCAGGACAGGTAACTGAAAGGGACCTCTGGTTGTCGCGGAATCCGAATCTGGCTCCAAAACTTAAAGCATATGCAACCGGGAAAAGCGCATGCGCCAGGCCCAAACAGAAATGCTTCGGCGCATGGGTAAAATCTTCTAAACAAATTTCATCTCCGATCTTATATCCGTGGTAACATTCGCCAAAAACACCGGTAACCGTAAGTTTTAATTTTTGGAAAGGAGTATTCACCGCTTTGTTTTCGCTCATTTTAGCCCAATTATCCCCCGGGTTTTTTCAATCAAATCAAGTTTACCGTAAAACCTGCTATTCTTTTCTACCTCGTGCACCATCTCTACCAAGGCGCTATTCAAAGGCGCGCAAGATTTATTTTCTTCTGCAAGCCGGATGAATTCACCGTTGATATAATCGATCTCGGAGCTCCTGCCGCGCATGATACTCTGCAGTATGGAGCCGTAAAGCGGTTCCCTGCTTAAATTATTCATTATCTTTGAGAAGACGACCGCAGCTTGCTCAGTTGGCAAAGAGGTTAATTTAGTTACATTCTCTGTAGGGAATCCCGGCAAAGAGATCAGCTTGATGCCTGCCCGGTTAATGACTTCCAGCCCTTCTTTCCAGATAGCAATGCTTATACGGCTTATCTCCGGATCGCTAAAAACCTCCTGCATGCTTTTACCCAATATAGCCGGGAGACAATTATTGGCATTAGCGAATATCTTCAAAAATTTCATCCCGGCAATATGGTCCGCTATTAATACCGGGAAGGCTTTCTCTAATATACGGCTAAGCTCAAGCAGCCCCTGCGGATCTTTTTTGCCAAAAGGCCAGCCTATTACCCAGGAGCCTTCAAAATTATGCACTAACTTGGCAGGCTCTAAACAGGTAGAGCCGAACATGACGATGCTGGAAACTATATTTCCCTTGGGCAGGCATTGTGCAACGATATTATCCGCCTGCACGCCATTTTGAGTAGTTAATATTAACGCATCGCGGATCAGGCTGATATTATCTTTTAAGGCATGCTCGATATCCTGGGTTTTGGTAGCCAGGATAACCATCTCCGGGGCATCATTAAGCTGCTCTGAAACTTTGACCTCAATTCTAAAGCTTCCCCTTGGACCGGATATTTGCAATCCCTTTTCCCTGATTGCTTTCACCGAATCATTGCGGCCGACCAGGGATACCTCTTCTCCCTTTAATTTAAGATAGCCTGCTACAAGACAGCCGATTGCGCCTGAACCAATAACCCCTATACGCATAGTTAACCCTGATTCTTCGGGAAACCGTATTTCTTGTAATTAAAGCCGTTTTGCTCTAAAAGACGCACCATCATGCTGTAAAAAGGGGATGGTACGTCGGAAAAGAAAGCAGCGACCACATCCTGTTCTTCTACTTGAGAGGATTTCCGTAAAAGAGCGTTATTTTGGGCCTGTTGAGTAACTACCGATTCAGTAATCCGGCGATGGAATACAGGAATCTTGGATATTAATAACTCAAACTTCTCTTTAGTTCTAGCTTCCCAAATCATCAACTAACTCCATTAACAATACCAGGTTACATCCGATGGATAAATACCAATATAGTAAAATTTTACTATATTTTGTGCTATTATTTTATTATTTAAATATGCCCTTGTCAAGCAAGAAATTGAGCACCTTACAGATTTTATTCAGCGAAATCCTGCCGAGTTTACGAGACAGGACAAGCACTTTGACCGGGCGATAGCCAGATCAAGGATAAAAGGTTTAAATTTCTTTAAGCAGCGTATTGATAAACTCTGACTCTGCCTGAAGCAGGCAAAGGTTATGCTTGAGTATGCGTAATAACGAAATCTGGTTCTTAAACTTCATGGATCTTAATGTCTCTTCTATGCTGGAGGATATCTTATTTAGTATTTTAAGCCTGGCAACCAATCTGCGCCGGCTTAGCGCAGGCTTTAAATAATCCAGAAAATATAGGCTTAAATCCAGGCTGAATTGCGGACGTTTAAAATTAAGCAGGCTCTTATTCAACAGTTCGTCAAAGCGGGACTTGCCTTTTTTGCTGAGGCTGTACACAAACCGCTTAGGCCTCTTGCCTTCCTTGCTTATATATTTGTTAAGCAGGCCTTTTTTCTCTAAGATCCTTAACGGATAATATATGGATTTTAAATCAACCCCGGCAAAAAGAGAAAGGATTTGGCGTATCTTGACCTTGATTTCATAACCGTGTTTTGGGCTTTGACGCAATAAACCTAATAATAAAAGTTCCTGCTCGATCATCCGGTAACACCCATGCCCCTGAATTTCTTATACCTTAATTTGAGCAACTCGTTTTTATCAAAAGACTCCAGCTCTTTAATATTCCTGGAGATCGCTTCTTTTATATTCTGGGCTATTTTTGCCGGATCCCGATGCGCTCCGCCTAACGGTTCGGGTATTACTTCATCAATAATGCCCATCTTTAACAGGTCCGGACCGGTTAGCTTCAAGACCTCGGCTGCCTGGGGCGCCTTTGCGCCATCCTTCCAAAGTATTGCCGCGCAACCCTCGGGCGAAATCACGGAATAATATGAATTTTCCAGGACCGCCACACGGTCTGCTACCCCTACGCCAAGGGCACCGCCTGATCCGCCTTCCCCGATCACGATTGCCATAATCGGGACGTTTATACACATCATCTCCCGTAAATTAAGCGCAATTGCGTGAGACTGCCCGCGCTCTTCAGCGCCGATACCGGGATAAGCCCCCGGGGTATCAATAAAGATTACGACCGGCAATTGGAATTCTTCAGCCAGCTGCATAATGCGCAGGGCCTTACGATAACCTTCGGGGTGCGCGCAGCCAAAATTACGCTTCAAGTTTTCTTTGGTATCCCTTCCTTTTTGATGCCCGATAACCACAACCTTTTTCTTGTCCAGCTTGGCTAAGCCGCAGATCATTGCTTTATCATCGCCAAATAGCCGGTCGCCATGCAACTCCATAAAATCCGACATAATCATGCCGATATAATCAAGAGTATAAGGGCGCAAGGGGTGGCGGGCAAGTTGCACTTTTTGCCAGGCAGTAAGGTTGCTATAGGTATCTTGCCTTAAATGGTCCAGCCTCTCTTCAAGTTTCTTGACTTCAGAGGACAGGTCGATTTTTTTATCGGAGACGAAACTCCTCAGCTCCTGGATCTTCTTCTCCAACTCAATAATGGGTTTCTCAAAATCTAATCCGGCCATAGGGGTTACTCGACTATAGTTACTTCCGTGCCTGTGGGGACAATATCATAAAGCTCCTCTACATCGGGATTGCTCAAACGCACGCATCCTTGGGTCACCTGCTTGCCTAATTCTTTCGGTTCTGTGGTACCATGGATACCATACCCGGCCAAGTCAAACCCCAGCCAGCGGGTACCCAATACATTTTCCGTACTGCCCGCCGGTACTACCGCACCGGCCTTAAACCATGTGGGGTTAACAAGCTTGTTAACGATCTTGAATGTGCCTGCGGGAGTACAATTATCTTTACCCGTAGATACGATATAAGTCTTTATCACCTCTTCATCGCTTTTAAGCAGCATGATATTTTGAGATTTATCAACCAGGATGCTAAAAGGCGCGTTCCAGACCTTTATCTTGCGGCCGGGGATTATAAGAGGATCGTTGATATTGTTGCTTTTCATAATAAGCTCAACTGTAGTTTTATATTCACGGGCGATCTTATTCAGGGTATCCCCCGACCTTATCTGGTAGGTTACGCTCTTGGGGGTGATCGTCGGCGAAAATAACAACTTAATATTTATCCCCTCCGCTTTCCTTTGCCAGCCCGCCACCTCAGGAGAACCGGAAAAATCATTTACCAGTTTCTGATAAATTGATTTTGCCTCAAGCAATTCGCCCTTAGCTTCAGACTGCTGCGCCTGATTAAGCAGGGCATGTACGGATGGTTGATTTTTGTCCGGCTTATTTAGATTGAAGTATTTTCTTATTCCCAGTATAACGAAAATACTTACTATTACGATTACCGCCGGGATTGCAATCAAGATCTTCTTATTCACCTAAACCTCCAATCTATATTTATCTTGCCCGGAATACCAGGGCGATAACAATACCTAACAACAAACCCATAATCACCTCTACGGGAGTATGCCCGATGAGCTCACGCAGACGCATCTCCTGGATTTTACCCTGCCAGTAGATATCCTCCATAATCTTATTCAGAATGCCTGCCTGTTTTCCTGTAGAACGGCGCACTCCCTGGGCATCAAACATAACCACAATGGCAAAAGCAAAGGCCAGAGCAAAATATACACTGTCAAAACCACAATCCATGCCTATGCTTGTTGCCAGGCTGGAAGCCCCCGCGGCATGCGCAGACGGCATCCCGCCGCTGCCGATAAAAAGACGGAAATCAAACCTTTTTTTACGCAATACCCCTATCCCCACTTTGATCGTCTGGGCAATCAGCCAGGCAGAGACGGTGGTCATCAAAATCTTGTTCCTGAATATTTCTGCAAAAAAAGATTTCATTATTCCTTGGTTTGAGCAGGAACCACTTCGATTTTAACCTTTTCCGAAGAGGTTAGCTGGCCGTCTTTTATCAACAACCCCCCGGTTACCATCTATTAGCGATACCATCCCCTTGCGCTTACTGGACCGTAAATCTTTTATTATCTTTTTTAACTCAACAACAGAACTTAATTTGGCCTTAAACTGCTCATTTTCCAAATAAATGCGCTTGCGGCGGTCAATCAAAATCTTATTTTCTGCCTTTAATATGGAAAATTTGGCGCTTGTATCTTCAAGGGCCTGCTGAACTATGGCCTTATCCTGAAAAAGCCGTTAAATCTTGTTTATGCTTACTCTTAAATAATCTTTAAGCCTATAGTTATTTACCCCCAATTGCTCTTTAAACTTTCGTTCCTTCCCTAACTCCTGCAATAAGTTTTGCTTCTCTTGAGCCAAAACGGCTATATCATCCTGGGCTTTCACAAGGTTATTTTTAAGCCCGCATCTTGCCTTTAATTCACTAAGGCACTTAATCATGCTAAAGGTAGTAATACTTACCAACAAAACAATCAATATGTTCTTAATTACCCCTTTATTCATAAGCTTATATTATATAATCTGCCGACTAAAAAGCAAGCACTTTATAGTTTTAATCAGCGCAGTCCTGCCGAGTTTACGACGCAGGGCAAGCACTTTATAGTTTTAATCAGCGCAGTCCTTGTGAGCGCAAGCGAACAAGGGCGAGTTACTCCCTGCAGTTGCTAAGCGGTTAACTGCGGGGATCAAATCCTTAAAAACAGGTTAGATTAGCCCGCGCCAAACGTCTATTGCCTTACAAAGGAGGAAAAATGATCTCAAGGATTGCCAGTTTTGGCCTGCTTGGTTTGGAGGCTTACCCGCTTGAAATAGAGATTGATGTGGCCAAGGGCCTGCCGGCAGTGGCCTTGGTGGGTTTAACAGACACCGCCATAAAAGAAAGTAAAGAAAGGGTGCGTTCGGCAATAAAGAACTCCGGGTTCCAGTGGCCTGCGCAGAGGATAACCGTAAATCTAGCTCCTTCTGATATCAAAAAAGAGGGGGCTTGTTTTGACCTGGCAATTGCCCTGGGGATTTTGGCATCAACCGGACAAATCAATGCAGAACTCCTCAAGAATTATGTTTTCTTAGGAGAGTTGTCTTTAGACGGACAGATCAGGCCGGTGCGCGGGATTTTAGCCATCAGTTTGGCTATGGCCAATTCCGCGATGAAAAACCTCGTGCTCCCGGCAGAAAACGCCAAAGAGGCGGGGATAGTACCGAACCTATCCAGCTGGCCGCAAAACAACTTAAAAGAAACAATACAATTCCTATCCGACCCCTCGCTTAAACAGCCTTACAAATTATCTCCGGAGCAGGCGTTTGCCGCCAACACAAATTATGATTTGGATTTTTCTGAAGTCAAAGGCCAATACTTTGCCAAAAGGGCGCTCGAAGTAGCTGTTTCAGGAGGACACAATATCATTTTGATCGGCCCTCCCGGAAGCGGCAAGACGATGCTTGCCAAAAGAATACCAACGATTATGCCCGGCTTAACCTTGGATGAAGCACTGGAAATAACCAAGATCCATTCTGTGGCGGGCACGCTGTTAAACAAAGATGGATTTATGGGGACCAGACCCTTCCGTTCACCGCACCACAGCATTTCGGATATCGCCTTAATCGGAGGCGGGAGTATGCCCAAACCCGGGGAAATAAGCATGGCACATTACGGGGTACTATTTCTGGACGAATTGCCGGAGTTTAGCCGTAAGGCCCTTGAGGCATTAAGGCAGCCGCTGGAAGACAGCTTAATCTGTATCAGCCGCATAAAACGCGCGATAACCTTCCCTTCTTGTTTCATACTGGCTGCAGCCCTTAACCCTTGTCCCTGCGGTAATTATTTTAACCAGGAAAAAACCTGCCATTGCCATCCCGCAAAAATCAAAAATTACCTAGGCAAGATTTCCGGCCCGCTGCTTGACAGAATTGATATACATATCGAAGTCCCGCAGGTAAAATACCGTGAATTATCCGACGAAAGAGAAGCTGAACCTTCAAAAGCTATCAGACAGCGCGTAGAAAACGCGCGCGCAATCCAGCAGGATAGATTCAAACCCGGGCGGATATTCTGCAATGCACAAATGCAAAATAAGTTAATTAAAGAATATTGTGTTTTGGATAAGGAAGCGCGGAAACTGCTGCAGATGGCTATATCGGAACTGGGGCTTTCGGCAAGGGCTTATGATAAAATCCTAAAGGTTGCCCGGACAATCGCGGATTTAGACAAAAAAGAGATTATTGCGCAAGAGCATATAGCCGAAGCAGTGCAATACAGGGCACTGGATAGGAAATTACGGGAATGAAGCCATTTTAAAGCCGGGACGGCAGTTATTTTGTTACGACTTCAATAATCGTACTTGTACTGGCAGTCTGGCCTTTTTCGTCTTTTATTGTAAGCGTAGCGGTAAAAAGGCGCGAACCGTAAGTGGCGCTCCAGTAGGTATTGAGCGGGTTCTTTTTTGTAGACGTGTCGCCATCGCCAAAATCCCATATATAAGAAACTATCTTACCGGATTTTGAATAAGATTTCCCGGCGTTAAAACTTACCTGAAGCGGAGAAGGACCCTTGCTTGGCTTGGCGATAATAACAGCAACCGGAGGAATGGGGGTGGCTGGTTCAGCAGCCGCCAGGACTTTTTTATCTTTTTTAGTAGGCACAACAGGGACTGGTTTCTCAACTGCGGCAACCGGCGGGACAGCGGCTACGGGAGCCTTTACAACAGGAGCCTGTTGTGCAGAAACTACTGCCTCTGACACAAGAAGCTCCTTATTGATAGCCTCGCCTACCAGATCCTTGTCTATATAAGCCTTGAGTTTTATTTTTAAAATATCTATTTTGGCCTTCTCTGACTCCTCTGCCTGTTCATCAAGCCGGTCAACCTTTTCCTTGTATTTAGGATTATGGTTATACTTATAATCAGAGACGGCAACAAATGGCCAACGCAGCAAGCCGCCTAAAAAATCTACCATCATTGCCGGCGGATCCCAGAAAAGTTCCTTAAAACGCGCTTCTATCTGGCCCATTCTCTTATAGTAATATTCAACTTTAGCGCGCCTTCTTTTAAAACGCTCTTTTGCCAAAGCCAAATCAGGAACAGAATCGTTCTGGCCAAGCGTATACTCCGGGATAAGCTTGCCATCGTAAGATACGACATACCCTTTATCATAAGGAGCCGGCCCTTTCTGAAACTTGTAAGTAGCGCAGCCGGATAACAATAATAATAAGACCAACAACAACCCTGCTCTTCTCACCTTGCCTGCTCCTTTTTTAACCTTGCTTCATTAAAGCCAATGCTTCAGAACGGGTCTTTTGGTTTTCTTTAAAAATCCCCCGTACGGCGCTGGTGACCGTCATTACCCCGGGCTTCTTTACCCCCCGCATAGACATACAAAGATGCTCTGCCTCAATTACCACCATTACCCCCAAAGGATTCAACTGCCCCATGATGATCTCGGCAATCTGGGTAGTCAAACGCTCCTGGATCTGTGGGCGGCGGCTCAATATATCAACCACCCGGGCCAGCTTGCTTAAACCCGTGACCCGTCCGTTCTTGGGGATATATGCGATATTTACCCTGCCGGTAAAAGGCAAAAGGTGGTGTTCGCAGACCGAATAGAGGGGGATCCCGCGCAACAAAATGATTTCGTGATGCTTCTGCTCAAGAATGACCTCCAGCTCTTTTTCCGGATCCTGTTTTATGCCGGAAAAAATCTCTTCATACATATCGGCTACCCGGCGAGGAGTTTCCAATAGATCTTTTCTTCGCGGATCCTCCCCGATGGCTTCCAATATTTGCCGCACTGCCTTTTCGATCTTATCTTTATCCATATTCTCTTAAAATCTTAAATGGCGCCGTAACCGGTAAACTATAAACTTATTATCTAATGAAAAAGGCTTTTCTGCAATAGGTTTTATTTACCGATACAGAAATCAGCAAATATCCTGTCCAAAAGATCTCCTGAAAAATCCTTTCCGAGTATCTTATCTAAATAAACACTGGCATCCTTTAAGTCCTGCGTAAAAAATTCCAGTGGGAGCTTATCGCACAAAGCGGATGCGGCATTATCAAGCAATTTCTGCGCCTCTTTGAGCGCGCTGATATGCCTTAAGTTGCTTACCAGCATAAATTCCGGGCTGACCAGCCTGTCATGGTAAACAAACTCGCAAAGCGCATCCTCCAGCAGGTTAATATTCCGTGCCTTTTTGGCGGAAAGCTCAACTACTTTATGGAATACCTTTAAAAGTTCCTCCTTATTGATTCTCGACTTTAGATCAATCTTGTTAATGACTGCAATAACATTTGTATCTCTGGTTTCTTCGATCAGTTTCCAGTCGTCTGCTTCCAGCTTTTTACTTGCGTCAAATAAAATGATTGTCAGGTCTGCTGAACGGATATGGCCTCTTGCCCGCCGGACAGCCTTTCTTTCAACAAGGTTGCGCGGCTTCAGGATACCGGCGGTATCTACAATCCTGACCGGAATACCCTTTATATCAATCATCTCCTCAATTGAGTCGCGGGTAGTACCGGCAAGAGGAGTAACGATTGCGCGCTCTTTCTTAAGCAAGGCATTTAAAAGCGATGATTTACCAACATTCGGCCTGCCGCAAATAACCACCTGTATGCCATCGCGCAATATCCTGCCGGCCTTTGCGCCATCCAGCAACCTGCTTAACTGCAACCGGGCAAGATCCAGGCTCTTAGATACTTCGGAGTTATCCTGCTGTTTAAGATCCTCTTCGGGAAAATCAATACTTGCCTCTAAAATCACCAAGATGTTTAACAGGATCTGGCGGATCTTATCTATTTCCTTCGATAAACCTCCCTTTAATTGTTCCAGGCTGATTTTAAGCGCAGAATCTGTTTTTGCGCGGATAATATCAATTACCGCTTCTGCCTGGGACAGGTCAATCCTGCCGTTTAAAAATGCCCGCCTGGTAAATTCCCCCGGTTCGGCCATCCGGCAGCCATTCTCTAACACTGAATCCAGAACCCGGTGCAAGGCTACAATGCCGCCGTGACAATTTATCTCCACCACATCTTCCCTGGTATACGAATATGGAGCACGCATTACGGTGAGGATAACCTCATCAAGCACCTGGCCGGCATAAACTATTCTCCCATAATGCATGGTATAGGTTTTAAACTGCGAGGGCCTTAACCCCTTTTTCCCCGAGAATACCGCATCAGCGATCGCCAGTGCTTGCGGACCGCTTAAACGCACGATCCCTACTGCGCCTTCTCCCACTGCAGTTGAAATTGCGGCAATCGTATCATTAAAGTTATCTATAAGCATCTCTAAATTCACCCACAACAAATAATGACCCGGTAACCAATATCAAATCCTTGGGGCTGGCGATTTTCAAAGCAAGCAGCTTTGCTTCTCTGACCCCTGCGGTCACAAAGATTCTTTTCTTATCCGGGAAATACCGCTTCAGGAGCCCGGGCATAACCGCCCGCGGGCTATCGGCACATGTTAAAATAACTTGATGCGCCAGGCCAGAGAGCTGATCCACTATGCCTTTGATATCCTTGTCCTGCGAAACACCAAATACTAATATAAGTTTCTTATATTTAAAAATGCTTTTGACTGCCGATTTTAGAACGGATGCGGATGCGGCATTCTGCGCGCCGTCGATTACAATAATTGGCTTACGGGAAAGCACCTCCAGCCTGCCCGGCCAAAGAGTATTATAAAGACCTTTTCTTACACAATCAACACTGATATTAAAACCGTATAAACCCAGGGCTTCAACTATACCCACGGCCTGGCTGGCATTGGCTATTTGGTGCCTGCCTAAAAGATTAATCCGCAAATGGGCATAATTATTACTTACCCCTTTTATTGAAAAATACCTGCCTTGAGTACAATATTTTATATCCTTGCCTACCGTAAAAAGCCTTGCCTGTAAATCGGCGGCCGTATTTTTAATGACCCGGGCAGCTCCTTTTTTCTGTACGGAAGAAATAACCAATGTTTTTTGTTTGATAATCCCCGCCTTTTCCCCGGCAATCTGCGCCAGGCTTTTCCCCAGATAGCGGGTATGTTCATAACTTACCGGTGTTATTGCGCAAACCAGGCTGCTGGCAACATTAGTCGCATCCAGCCTTCCCCCCATACCTGTTTCCATCACAACGAAATCCACCTTCTTTTCTCTAAAATAAAGAAAGGCAAGCGCGGTATAAACCTCAAAAAAAGAAAGCCTGCCGTATTGCGGGCCTCGCCTGCAGGAGAGTAACTTTTCAAACCCTTCTATTACCGGCTTTAAGAACTCCACAAGGCCTATAAGATATTTTTTGGATATAGCGCCTTCAAACGGCAATTGCGAATTTGCTTTACGGGGCCTGAGGATACGGATGCGCTCCCTAAAATCCGATAAATGCGGGGATGTATATAAACCAACGGAGAAACCCGCCTCCCTCAAAATGTAGGCAACAAAAGCGCAAGTAGAACCCTTGCCTTTAGAACCTGCGATATGAATGACTTTTAGTTCTTCCTGGGGATTACCGATAAACTGCAAGAAACTTTTTATTCTTTGAAGGCCTAAGGATTTTTTATATGAATACCGCTTGAGTTTTTCGTAATTAACAAATGACTCCAGGTATTTGACAGCCCGCAGATAACCATCCATTAATGCCTGAAATGCCTTATGCCTGTTGTAACCATGGCAATTTTATATTTATCACAGGCCTTAATAATCTTCTGGTCGGCGATAGAGCCTCCCGGCTGGATTATCGCCTGCACGCCTGCCTTATGCGCCCAGGAGATCGCATCTTCTTTCGGAAAGAATGCGTCTGAAGCCATGCAACAGCCTTGGCTGAGATCTGATGATTTTTTCCTGGCAATCATTACCGAATCTACGCGGGACATTTGCCCGGCGCCTATACCTACGGTCTTGGTGCCTTTTGTAAAAATAATAGCATTGGATTTGGCATGTTTGGCAACCGCCCAGCCAAAGATTAAGCTTTTCATTTGCGCCTGGCTGGGTTTCTTCTCAGTGACCACTTTAAGGTTGTTTACGTCAAGAGTAAGCAGGTCTTTACCCTGTAAAAGCATACCGCCGCTGACGCGCTTAAACTCCGCCTCATCAATAATATTCAAATCATCCAACTCCAGCAAACGCAGGTTCTTTTTATCTTTAAACAAATCCAAAGCCCCCTTGCCATAAGCAGGAGCTATAATACATTCCAGAAAACCACTTTTAAGCACAGCCCTGGCAGTAGCTAGATCCATTCTTCTGTTTAATGCCACAATCCCGCCGAACGCTGAAAGTTTATCGCATTTCCAGGCATTTAAATAGGCCTTAAGCAAAGACCGGCTTTCTGCAACCCCGCAGGGATTATTATGTTTGACAATCACAGCAGCCGGACATTTAAATTCCTTCACTAATTCAAATGCGGAGTTAAGGTCAAGGATATTGTTGAATGAGAGCTCTTTTCCCTGCAACTGGCGGGCGTTAACTAACCCTCTTGCTTTGCCTTTTTCCTTATAAAAGGCTGCCTGCTGATGCGGGTTTTCTCCGTAACGCAAACCTTGCAGTTTCTCGAAAGACAGAACCAATTCATCGGGGAAGACTTCCTTAGTTTTGCCGGTTTTAAAATAAGCGCTCAGGTAATTATATATAGCGGCATCGTATTTGCTGGTATGCAGATAAGCTTCAATACCTAACTGTCGCATTAAACCTTCCGGCAGGGCGCCGTTATTCTTTCGCAGTTCGGCAATTACCTGCGCGTAGCGGTCCGGATTGCAGATTACCGCCACGGACTGATGATTTTTAGCAGCCGAACGCAGCATGGACGGTCCACCGATATCAATATTCTCAATAATTTCATTGATACTTACGCCGGGCTTACGGGCAGTTTCCTCGAAAGGGTAGAGGTTGACCACAACCAGGTCAATCAGACCGATATTCTGTTCTTTTAAAGCCTGCATATGTTCCTGGTTGTTGCGCAAAGCAAGCAGGCCGGCGTGGATCTTAGGGTGCAAAGTTTTTACCCTGCCGTCGAGCATCTCGGGAAAACCAGTATACAGAGAAACCTCTTTAACCTGAATATTATTTTCGCGCAGCAGTTTTGCCGTGCCGCCAGTGGAAATAATCTCCACGCCAAATTTCCTTAGCTCCCTGGCCAGTTCCACGATACCGGTCTTATCTGACAAGCTGATGAGCGCCCGCTTTATCTTAACCATTGTTTCTCTCCATCCTTGACAACAATACATCCACCGGGATAACTCACTTGTTAAAGCGGAAGTTGGCTAAATCTGCATCCTGCATGATATATTCTTTCTGCTCAAGACGCATCTTGCCTGCCTGCTTAGCTTGGGTTTCCCCCTGCGCTTGGATAAAATCGGCAAAACTTATTATTTCAGCGCGGATAAAACCCTGCTGTATATCCGAATGTATGGCTCCTGCCGCTTCCCAGGCAGTAGTGCCTTTCCTAATCAACCAGGCACGGTTCTCCTTGTCTCCTACGGTAAGGAAACAAATAAATCCGCTTTGCGCCAAGGCCCTGGCCAACAGCCCGCTCACATCTTCTGCTTCTTCTTTATTTATTACCATTACCGGTTTAAGGGTAAGCAATCCATATCCGGAGACCAGCTCTTTATCCTCGCCGGATAAATCCATCGTAGAGAGAAAATCCTCCCTTTCCAGAACCTCCCTCATTTTATTCAATAATATCTTTTCTTTCTCTTCCGGAGACCTGTTTAAACGTGTTTCCACAAAATCCAAGTCTTTTAGAATCAAATCCGTTTTGACGTCCTTTGGGATAATAATAATATCCGCTTCTAAAGCCAGATCCTCGCCAACTATCTCTACCTGAGGATAAGTTTTCTTTTTGGCCTTCACCAGCTTGTCTGCCTGGTCAAGCCTCAAGTCTTTAACATTATGTTTACCTAAAACAATTTCCGGTATTGCAAATACGCTTATTTTCATAATAATTAACGGCTGGTTTCCTCTTGTTTCCTGGAGGACTGATATTGGTTAATAATCGGCAAGGCAATCTTATGCGGAAGGTTTTCATAGTGAGACATGTGCATTACATACGAACCGCGCCCTGCGGTAATCGAACGCAGGTCATTGGTATACTTGAACATCTCCGATAAAGGGACATTGGCCTTTACTACTTGCGTCTTACCCTTAATCTCCATCCCTATTATGCGGCCGCGCCGGGAGTTGATATCCCCGGTAATTGCGCCTAAACATTCTTCAGGAATAGTGACTTCCACCTCCATAATCGGTTCAAGTAACGCCGGAGCGGCTTCGTTTACCGCCTTTCTGAGGGCCATGGCGCCTGCGATCTGAAATGCCATATCCGAAGAATCAACTTCATGATATGAACCGTCTACCAGAGTAACACGCAGGTCTTCTATCGGGTAACCGGCTACTGCCCCTTCGCCGGCTGCCTGGCGTACGCCTTTTTCAACCGATGGGATAAAATTACGCGGGATTGCCCCTCCGAATATCTTATCCACAAACTCCAAGCCCTTGCCTCTCTCTAAAGGTTGCACTTCAATAGTACAATCCCCATATTGGCCGCGGCCTCCGGATTGCCTTTTAAATTTCCCCTGAACCCTGGCACTTTTGGTAATCGTTTCTTTATATGAAACCTTGGGGATGCCTAATTCCACAGCGACATTGAATCTTTTTTTCATCCTGGCCACCATTACATCAAGGTGCAAATCACCTAAGCCGGAGATAAGCAGCTCCTTGGTCTGCGTATCGTGTGAGACCTTAAATGTCGGGTCATCCATAGTCAATTTATGCAAAGCCACGGCAATCTTCTCCTCATCCTCGCGGGATTTAAGCTTTACCGAAGCAGAGATAGCTGGTTCCGGGAAGACCAGGGCATCAAACAAAAACTGCTCCTTATCCTGGCTCAAAGAATCAGAAACATTTGTTTCTTTAAGTTTCGGTATGGCTATAATATCACCGCAGGAAGCCGCCTCTACCCCCCTTTGCTCCCTGCCCTGCAGGATATTGATCTGGCCGATTCTTTCCTTTGCCTTCTTGTTGACATTATAAAAGCTGGAGTTGGAGGTAAGCGTCCCGGAGAAAATGCGTAATAGCGAAAGCTGTCCCACATAAGGATCGGAGATATTTTTAAAAACAAAAGCTGAAAAAGGGGCCCCTTCTGTTAAAACCACCTCTTTTATCTCATCCGGCTTTAAAGGGTTAGCCGCCATCACGGGGAGTCTCTCCAAAGGACTGGGGAAATACTGCAATATATCCTCAAGCAAACCCTTGATCCCTTTATCCGTCAGCGCAGAACCGGAAACCACCGGAAAAAGCTTGCGTTTATGAACTGCCGCGGCTAATCCGCTTTTAATCTCATCTAACGACAATCGCAATACCGACAGATATTTCTCCAGAAGGTTATCGTCGCTTTCGGCGATTGCCTCCATCAAAAGCGGGTCTTCCAATGATTCTATGATTACGCAGTTCTTGGAAAAATTTGATTTTAAATCCGCCAGGACCTTATTAACATCGGCCCCCTCTTTGTCAATCTTATTGATAAATATCATGCAAGGAATGCCGGCTGCTTCCAGCATCTGCCAGGCACGCTCAGCGCCCACCTGTATACCGCTTGAGGCATCCACGACAATAATCGCGCTGTCTACTGCGCGCACGGCCGCAATTACTTCACCAAAGAAATCAGCGTATCCCGGCGTATCAATAAACTGGATACGGCAACCTTCATAATCACAAAAGAGCAAGCTTAAATTTATGGAATTCTTTCTTTCAATTTCATCAAAACTATAATCGCTTACCGTAGAACCATCCTCAACTTTTCCTTTACGGTTTACAGCCTTGGTAAGATAAAGCAGGCTTTCGGCAAGGGTGGTCTTTCCTGACTGGGCATGTCCTAAGAGGATAAAATTCCTTTTATTCTTAGCATCCATATTACGCCCCTTTTTAAGAAAAAGAAGCCAGTTAACTTAAAAACTATTCCAGGTAGGTATAGATCTTGCCCTTATAATTACGCAACACATATTTTCCTTTGGCCTGGGAAAGGATATAATTCGGGCCTATGGGAATTTTCCCGCCTCCGCCCGGGCCATCAATGACGTAAGTGGGGACGGCATACCCTGAAGTATGCCCGCGCAATTTTTCGATAATATTTATGCCGGTAGCAACAGGAGTGCGGAAATGCTGCGTACCCCTAACCGGATCGCACTGATAAATATAATAAGGTCTTACCCTTATCTGCAAGAGATCATGCACCAGGCGCTTCATAATATACGGCCGGTCATTAATCCCTTTCAGAAGCACCGATTGGCTGCCTAAAGGCACTCCGGATTCCGAGAGCATATCGCAGGCATTCTTACAACGCTTAGTGATCTCTTTAGGGTGGTTAAAATGTATGCTTATCCAAATGGGTGAGTATTTTTTAAGCATATTTACCAACTTTTCAGTAATCCGCTGCGGCAATGTTACCGGTATACGTGTGCCTATCCTCAATAGTTCAACATGCGATATGGTACGGATCTTGGAGATCAAAGATTCCAAGACCTCATCCTCCAATATTAGAGGGTCTCCTCCGGAAATCAAAACATCCCTTATCTTGCGGTTTGTTTTTATATACTCTAATGCTGCATCAAGCTTGGTCTCCGGGTTTGCCTCTTTTGTTTCGTGATCCCCTACCAAGCGGCGACGTGTGCAGTGCCGGCAATACATGGCACAGTGATCCGTAGCCAATAATAGGACCCTGTCCGGATAACGGTGAACCAAATGAGGTACGGGTGAATCGCGGTCTTCGGCGCAAGGATCTGCCATTTCGTGAGGGGAAACGGCAAATTCATCGCTGACCGGTACAGATTGTCTTCTTATAGGACAATTGGGGTCTTCAACATCTATCAGGCTTGCCCAATAAGGAGTAATAGCCATAGACAATCTCCCCCTGGCCTTATCGATTCCTCTTTCTTCTTGGGGTGTAAGCTTAATAATCTGGGTCAGTTCTTCCTTGGTGCATATCCTATGTTTAAGCTGCCAATGCCAATCTTCCCAATCCAGGGGGTTGACATCTTTATAAAGGGGAATTTGCTGGTAATCTCTTGAACGTTTCGGCGGTCGGGGAATAGCAGGTGTCTCAATTTGCGCTTTTTGGATCTCTAAACTTGAGGGGTTATTCAATTTAACCTTTTCCTTTCTGAGGCACTTATTAATATTGCCTCAATGAGATCATCATATGCCATCCCTTCAGCATAAGCCATTATCGGGAAATTGGATTCCTTAGGGTCTAGTCCGGGCAAAGGATTAATCTCCAATACATAAGGGGTATTGGACTTATCCAGACGAATGTCGGTGCGCGAAATATCCAGGCAACCCACAGCACGGTGCGTGCGTAATGCTACGTCTTTTACCTTATCCGCAACATCTTTATCCAGCCTTGCAGGACAATAAAACTCAGGTACCAGTCCTAACTCACTATTACCCTGGAATTCTTTCATTTTCCAGGAATAAAAATATTCGCCGCTCTTTTTACAGTTAGAAAAATCAATCTCTAAAATAGGCAGTACGCGGGTTTTCCCGTTTTCCAGGATGCCCACTGTTAATTCCTTGCCCTCGATAAATTCTTCGACCAACGCTTCCTGCTTATATACTTCTATGCACTCTCTGATCTTCTTAAAAAGTTCCTCTCTATCATGGACTACATTCGTCTTATTTATCCCCTTGGCTGACCCCTCACAGTTAGGCTTGACAATCAACGGAAAAACCAAATCCGCAGATAACTCTTCATTTCCTCTTGTGAAGAGCTGAAAATTAGGGGTAGGGATATTCTCCGCCTTTAATATCTTCTTGGTTAAGGCCTTATTTAACGCCAAAGCCAGGGAAAAGGTTTCCGAACCGGTATAAGGTATATTTAAATAATCCAGGACTGCCGGCACCTCGGATTCGCGAAAACGGCCATGTTTGCCTTCGGCGATATTAAAAACCATATCCACGCGGTTTTTCCTAAAGTAAGAAAACAGCGCCGGGTATTCCACATCAATCGCCTCAACAGAATGCCCCTTATTCTTAAGCGCAGTAATCACAGAATTAATTGTTTCCTCGGAATCACATTCGGAAAAATAATCCTCCGGCTTTAAAGGATCTTTTTTCTTTAGATTATAAGTCAAAGCAACTCTCATTTAATTCAGCCCATTCCTGAGAAGCGCGCTGTTTAAAATCTTGCCTAACATCTGTTCATAAGTAATGCCGATATTTTGGGCGATAAGCATGAATACATCTTCGGTAGATAAAGAAGGCAGTGGGTTTATCTCTAAAACATACGGTTTGCCTTCGTTGTCAACCCGGAAATCTACCCTGCCGAAATCCCGGCACTCTACGCTGCGATAAACCTTTAAAGCCAGGTCCCCCAGCTTATCTTTCAACTCATGATTTATCTTAGCCGGACAAATATATTCCAGCCTGTCAGAAGTAATCCTTGCGAAGGTGTAAAACTTCTCATTTAATTTTAATCTCCCGTCTATTTTTATCTGTACAACAGGCATGATCTCGGGATTCTCATTGCCTACGATAGCCACAGTGAACTCCTGCCCGGAGATAAACTCTTCGACTAAAGCCGGCTGTTTATAGGTCCTGGTAATAAAATCTACTTGTTTCTTAAGTTCATCGGCATTTTCTACCCGTGAACTCTCGCTTAACCCCTTTGATGAACCCTCAAAACGCGGTTTCACAATCAGCGGGAACCTGCAATGATCATTGTTGGCCAAGGCCTCCGCAGAGTTAACTTCAAAGAACCTCGGAGTGGGTATCCCTTCGGCGATAAAAATTTTCTTGGCCATAACCTTATCCAAAGTAAGCCCCAGAGTTAACGCATCCGCGCCTACAAAAGGGACTCCTGCCATTTCAAGCAGTATAGGCACCTGGGATTCGCGGTTCCTGCCGGTAAGCCCCTCGGAAATATTAAAAACAATATCCACTTCAAGGTTATCAATCTTTTCCAAAAGGTTAACGGCATTGCCGATTTTTTTGACCTTAAACCCATTTGCGGCGATAGCCTTGCCGATGACATCGATAGTCGAAGGATGGTCAAATTCGGCATTGGCATCCAACGGATCGCCTTCCTTAAATTTATAATCTGTTTTTAAATCGTAAGTTAGCCCCACAGTTTTCATAATATTTACTTTCACCTTATCCCGTCTCGCAAGATGTGCCTAAATTTTCACTCAAAATTTAGGCACATGGCGCATTATTTCATACATATAACTTACGTCGGCCCATATAAAATTAAGCCTCCGTAAATTATGCGCTCATTAAAAAAATAAGGGCCCAGATTTGCCTTCAATAATGAGCCCTTTAAACATCCATCCAATTTTTCCCAACTTAGATTATCCAACCTCCTAAATGAACTGCTCTGCATTTTGTTTACATCATTTTTTTACCATAATATCCTGTTATTGTCAAGTATTTTTTGCGCCTGTTTTCCGACGATAAAATAATATATGCGCTGAATCTTTGATTTTATTTTGGCGTGCATGGCGGTTTAACGCTGCTTAACCCTGTTTTATCTGAAAACAGCCTGTAAAGCAACCGCTAAATTCAATCTTTAATTATTCGTTTGACATATGCATTATTTCAAAATAGAATTACCTTACCATGCAGTATCTACTGTTAGCACTCTTGTTGATCCGGCCGTTCATTTCATCACTAGCTTACCCCTGGGCAAACTCAGTATATTCTTTTGCGCTCATCGCCCTACTTTTACTGTGGATTATAAGAAATAACCCTCCGTTTGAAAGATTTAAGGGGCTATTTTTCCCGCTGATATCTTTTTTTCTGGCTTTAGCCATATCCTCGTATTTTTCCATAAACAGGGTTAAAAGCGCCTCGGAATTATATAAATACCTGAGCGCCATACTGCTCATTCTGATCCTGCCAGGCTTAACGGGAAAAACCCGTAAAAACTACATCGCAGGGATATTAACCTGCGGTATAGTCATAAGCATAGCGGCTCTTTATCAATACTTTATTGGTTTCTCGCATCTACGCAATTTCATAAATACACAAAAGATAACCGACCCTTTTGTCTTAGACTACCTGAGGCAAAAAAGGGTTTTCTTCCCCTTTGTTACCCCCGGATTGCTCGCCGGTTACCTGGCCATGGTCGGGCCGCTTGTACTTTTATACAAAAAAAGGGTCTGGCTTTCCATACCAATATTATGCGCTTTGTTCCTTACTAAATCCCTTGGGGCCTTTATCAGCCTGTTTTTAGCGGGATTAGTTTATGCATCATTAAGAAAAGGTTTCAAGAAAACAAGGGCCATCCTGCTTTTGGGGCTGGCCCTATTTATCCCGCTAGTGTTTTTTATGAGAGATGCATCCGGGAAAGGACACCTCAGCCCCTTATTTTCTATATTTATGCGTATTAATTATTGGCGCGATACTGTAGGAATAATCAAAATGCACCCTTTCCTTGGGGTAGGGTTAGGCAATTTTAACCTTGCTTATTCCCGCTACGCGCATAACTCCTTCCTGCAATTCTGGGCAGAGGCGGGGTTATTTGCAATTACTTCATTGTTCTGGCTCATTCACAGGATTATGATAAACAGTATCAATCAGGTTAAAAACCTTTCGGATGACAAAGAAACCCTGGTTCTGCTTACCTGCCTGGCAACATTTATCTTCCAGAATTTATGGGATTTTAGCTTTTTTCTTCCGGAGGTGAGTTTAATTTGGTGGGCGATTTTAGGCTTACTGCCTAAACCTAAGACTTAAACGGTGTTTTAAATCACGCAAGAATATCCTGGCTACCTTGCGACGGAACAATAATACATATGCCCATGCGCCAATATCATACAGTATTATCGGAACAAGATGCACGAGAAAACCAAGAAGGCTTGCGTTCTTGAGTATTGCGCGATATCGGTTTTTAATCAAATCGCAGTGTAATTCATCATTAATATATTTACGCGCGAAAGGCTTATCCAATCCAGAGTCGGCACGTAATGATCCTCCGCGTACATGAAAAGCCTTTGCCGCAGGGATATAATAAGCCTGCCACCTGCGCTTATTGGCCCTCCAGGACACATCCAGGTCTTCATAAAACATACGGAAAGCAGGATCAAAATAATCCTCTCCCTGTTTAATATCCTCCAGCATTTTCTTTCGATAAAAAGCTACCGAACCGCTTACTCCAAAGATAAGCCCGGGTTTTTCAAATTTCCCCGTATCTATCTTACCATACCCTCTTTCTTCGGCTGAGTAAAAAATACTTAAGAATAATCCTGTACTATCCAAAATCAAACCATCGGCGCGCAGGACCTTGCCGCTTACCATGCCGATATTATCCTTTACCCAGAAACCGTTAAGTGCCTGGCGTATAAAATCCCGGCTTAAAACTACATCATCATTAAGACAAAGAACAAACTCGCCTTGGCTGATTCCTATCCCCTTGTTTAACGACAGTCCGTAGTAAAGGTTCTTTGGGCTTGAGTATAAGTTTATGGAGGGGAACCTCCGGCGGACATCGGCGGAGAAATCCGGGTTAAGTGAATTGTCAATAACAATAACCTCAAATGCGGGGTAACTCTGCGCCTTTATAGAATCAAGGCAGTGGAATAAATATTCTTTTGAGCCGCTGGTTACGATAACGATACTGATTGAGCTACCCGAGCTGTTTTTCATGGCTATTCTCTTAGTAATGGTGAAGGTTACGAGACCAAAAAGCGGATGCCGCCGGGAGAATCTTATCCTTAAGCTGTCGCATAAATGTCGGCTTATCTGCCGGGGATGTTAAGCAGCTTTGTTTTCTTCTTCAGGATAAAAAAAACCAAATATATGCCCAGGCTTACGATAAAGAATATTACCCAAGAATAACGAACACCAAGCCTATTTTGGGTAAAGAAATTAGTCAGGATTTCCAGGAAGAAAAAAGTTGCGGCAATGGAAAAAAATGTAGAAAATTCCCTTCTGCAAACTGTCTTAAGCGAAAAACTCAATTCCGGCTTCTGCCAGTTCCTGAAACGGGGAATTACGATCGGCGTCTTTTCAGCCCACCTTATAAACTGATCTTTAAACTTATCTCTTAAGAACTCCTCTTCAGTAAAAATAATCCGTTCGTAATAAAGCCAGAACCCAAACCAGACCAATAAAGCCAACCACCATACCTGGATAAACAATGTGATGCCTAAAACTATGATGAAATTTCCCAAATAAAGTGGGTTCCGGGAAATAGAGTACATTCCCGTCGTATTAAGCGTCTCTGCTACTTGTGTTTTCGTATTCCTGCCTGATGTGCCACGGGGAGCATACCCTACAGTAATCCCGCGCACTACAAGGCCCAAAAAAGATATTATAATTGCGCAGGTCCCCCAGATATCGCTTACGGAGTCGCCAAACTTCTTTTCCAGTAACCCAGACTGTTTTATGGCAACAATAAAAACCGGGATACCCAAAAGCGGCAGATAGCTCCTCCACCTAAAAAGCCATTTGCCTTGTTTTTCCATATCTTCCCGTAATGCCATTTTTATTTTTAAGCTCTCTGATGAACTAACTAATTATAAAAAGTTGCCCCGCATGGACTCGAACCATGATAACAAGATCCAGAATCTTGTGTCCTACCATTAGACGACAGGGCAATAAACCTGCTTATACAGTCTCCTATTTCCCCGCTTAAAACCGGCGGGGACTGTTTTCGGGGAAAAATCCTGCCTCGTTTGATTAAAGGGCTGACAACGACACAAAAAGTATATCGTGGATAAAAAACTAAATCAAGGGAATTATTTTAAAATCTATCGCAGAGCAGGAGCTAAGGCAGGCCGGGATGAGCTTTGGTTATCATACATTAACTGACATTTATTCTTCAGGCCGCCTTTAAGAGGCATCCATCTACCGTTATTAAGTTTTATATACTTAACTTCTCCCGTTATACGGTTTACTAAAACGGTCATACGATTAGCAACTAAAACGACCTCTTTATTTATTAATTGATCAATAATATTAACTGCATAAGAAGGCTTGGTGAGCGTAAAAATCAGCACTAAAAAAAGGGCCAGCTTCTTCATTTTCCATATACCAATATATTAAATTTAAACAAAAATCAGGAAGACGATTATCTTAACCTGACAGCCAGGTCTAACAGGGTGTTAACTAAAAACGATTTGAGGAACATGATCGCCAGAAAGGCGATTATCGGAGATATATCTATGCCAAATCTAAAGTTAAGCGGCAATATTCTTCTTATGGGCCCAAGTACGGGCTCAGTACATTTTTCCAGGAATTGCACTATCGGGTTAGAAGGATCCGGGTTTACCCAGCTGATCAAAGCACGAAACAATATCAACCAATAAAGTATTTCCAACAAGATACCCAGAACACGCGCTGCTGAAACTAGGAAATTAGATAATACAAAAATTGTCCTTTCCCTCTCTTTCCTGAAAGACCTGCCTTATTTGTTCAGGGTGCCGTGGACCTCTTCGTATTTCTTCAGTAGCGTCGTGATGTTCTTGTTTACCCGGCGCAGGTTGAATGATACATCCACGATGAAAACGAATATCGCAAACAGCATTAACTCTGAGACTCCGGATGTAACAAGCATAACGGCCTCCTCTTAATATTTACAGTGTCTTTTGTTTATGCCAACGAAAGAACCTCATACCTGTGCTAAAAAACAGGTTGTATTACCTGAAGACAAAGAAGAAGACCGCTGCGCAAATTATGCAAATTACCCCTGTTAAGGTGTGTTTTTCCAAAAGCCATTCATGGAAGGTATAGTTGCTACTTTCCATCTTGGGCAGGAGTTTCTTGCGGATGCCCATCTCCTTGGCAAGCATAGAATCAAGCTTCTTATAATTGCCGTAGAGCACTAAAAGCATGCCTACCAGGAATACCAAGGGGCTTAGCCAGAAGATCACGGGGCGGACTACGTCAAAGACGGTCACTTCATCTACCGCTACTATGTCATCCTCTCCCGAGAATATCCCGATGGAGTTGTTGATCGCCTGTATGGGTATTTTCTTACCTTCCGCAAAAGATATGCCTACCGAAAGACACAAAATAAGCAAACACAGCCCAAGAATATCCCTGCGCATACACCCTCCTTTTGGTTTTAAGAATGCTCGGCTTGACGACATTATTCTATACTATGGAATGCTTTAGTCAATAGTTTTATAAACTACAATTTTTTAAAACATTTTCCGGTCACCACGCTTAATTCTGACTTTTGCCTATGCGTTCGATTGAATCCCGGTACAAGATTACTTCTCCTCGCGAAGAACCTAACTGCACCTCTAACACTACCCTATCCGGGTATTCTTTTTTTATTCTTCCCCGCAAGCTGCGGCCGTTTTTCAAACAGATTGTGTCTTGTTGCCCCAACTGAACTGCTGTATCAGGTAAAGGCTGCTCATTCAACCTAGAGATCTCATTGTCTATGAAACCATCCCCTGTTGAAAATTGCCTTGCTTTCTCCATAGCACTTAAAGCTAATCCTCTATCCTGCATCCTCTCGCCAATCTTTGACAAAGTCAGATATGCCGGACGGTAACTTGGGTGGGAATTTATTACGCCATCTATAATGCCTTTCGCTTTCTTGGATTCTCCGAGGCCGTTTAAAGCATAAGCATAATTATTAAGCAAAATTGGGCTATCGGGATTACTCCTGATCTCCTGCTGGCAAAGCTGCACTTCTTTTTGGTATTCCAAGGTAGCTTGAGCACGGTTGCCTAGATTATCATAAATATCGGCTAAATCATTATGTACGTTTGGGTAATTATTCTTTAATGCGCTTACTTTATTGTATTCCGAGATTGCCTGATTGAACATTTTATTGTCCCTATAGACACTACCTAAGCTGTAAATATACTCTACATTATTTGGTTCAAGACTAACTGCCTTTTGTAAATAAGTTATTGCTTCTGCATAGCGCTCCTGGTGCATTAACGCCAGGCCGATATCATTATAAGCAGTGGGATTGTTACTATTTGATGCAAGCGCCTCTTTCGCGAAAGATAGTTCTTTTTCAAAATCCCCCTTTCTAAAATACACCTGGCTGAGTAATTTAAACGCATAATGGAACTGCGGGTCTATCAACAAGGCCTGCTTCAGGCTGAATACGGCATTATCGTAATCTTTAATGGAAAAATAATAATAGCCCAGCATATACTGGGCTACTGCAAAATCAGGGCACCATTTAAGCGTATCCCTTAGAGTAGATATTGCTTCTTCGTTATTATTTTCCAGAAACAATTTCTCGCTTTTATCTAATGCAGAGGACACAAAGGCATAACAACATTCACCCCTGGATTGGCTGAGCTCCGGATTACCGGGGATTTTATCCTGCGCCCGGTTAATTACTATCAAGGCTTCGGCATAGTTGCCTTCCTGAGAATATATCTCTGCTAAAGACTT
This sequence comes from Candidatus Omnitrophota bacterium, assembly GCA_028716965.1. Lineage (GTDB taxonomy): Bacteria > Omnitrophota > Gorgyraeia > Gygaellales > Profunditerraquicolaceae > UBA6249. The sequence goes on along the minus strand of JAQUOV010000002.1, from coordinate 190,875 downwards.
GTACGCCTCCAAACAAAAAGGGTCTATGTTTAAAACTTTGTTGTATTCCCCTGCCGCTTTATCATAATCCTTGCTATCCCAATATGCTCTTGCTAATCCTAAACGGGCCGGCAAAGACTGCGGATTTATTTTAAGCGTATTCTTATAAGATATTATCGCTTCTTTGTCTAAAGAACGCTCAAAATAATCCTTGCCCTGGTTATAGAAGAACGCCTCAAGCTTCCCCCTGGCTAAATACAAAAAAATAACCAGGAATACAAAAAGCAGCAAACATTCAATTGTTTTCTTCATCTTTTAATCTTACCTGCAGCCCGCTTGCCATCCAATATCGCATCTTCCATGGACATGTATTGCCAACTCCCGTAACGACCGCAGGCGATTATATTATTGCGTAGCAAGAAGTTTTTTATTGCCGCCGTGGCCCGAAGATAATATTTGTCGTAAATCAAATAGCCATACTTTATATCATTTACATCCAAGACGGATACCCTATTCTTTCTGCTCAATATTCCGCAGCTCTTAAGGTCATTTATTATCTTGGGGATAATCCTATTCTTATTGATTGGCTTGTTCCTGGAATACGCTACTTCGGCGTATATTGCGCTCTTGCCGCAAGGTACGATATTATCAGAAAAGTTATGGAAAAAACCCACCCTGAAGAAAGCAATCCCTTTGCGCGGAAAATACACCCAATGCCTGCCCTCTTGGCAAGCGCCATCTATCCCAAGATTAAGATTGAATATTGAGTTCCAGCGCAACTTATCAAACATACTCATGATATTGCCGGGCAGAGGCCGGATTATTTTTGCCAATTCGGGCAAGGGCATCGTTGAAATTAAAGTATCGAACTTGATTTTTGGCATTCCCTCGGCATATAGTTCATTCTTCTTAAGGTCAATTGCTTTAACGCGGCAATTCTTAAAAACATTAGATAGCTGCTTTTCAAACGCCAGGGGCAATTGCCCTATTCCTGAACGCCGGGGATACCAAAAAGTAGCATTATAACCGAAACGATGCTTGTTTTCCGCAAAGAAACCTTTAATCACTTCAGATGGCTTGGGTCGAGGTATAAAGTTATCCGTCCAGGCGCAGGTCATTTCGTTTAAAGGGACGGTCCAGAATTTTTCATTATAAGGGACCATGAAATGCCTGGATATGCCTTTACCAAAAGAAGCATTTACCCATTTGAGAAAGTCGGCAGGGGCTTTGCTTTGCGGAGATTGGCTGGCTTTTAAGAATTCAAGCAGGCATTCTTCCGCTATCGGCCTGGGTAAGGCGTAAAGGTTTGCCTGAAAAGGATAACGGCTGAGGATGCCATAATTATTGATCCATGCGCTCCTTTGATGGCAGGCCAGATTATCTTTTAACAGTTTTTTTACCAGCTGCAAGGTATATTTATTTCTAAAATGCAGGAGATGGCCGTCACAGTCGAAAATAAAACCTTTGATTTGCCTGGAGCGGCATAGGCCGCCTACGACAGGCTCTTTCTCCAACACAAAACATTCTATCGCCTTCTTTTGAAGATGCCAGGCTGCGCTCAAACCCGCCAGCCCTGCACCCAAAATAACGATTTTCTTATTACTCATATATATCTACTTTAATCAGCTTCCAGAATAAAATGACGCTGAACAAAAACATGGCCATAATAATACCGCTTGCCACAAAATTAGTTACTTTCACTAAAATCACTCCCGCAAGAGCAAAAATAAAACATAATAAGAACATAACCAGAATAGTCTTTGTGGGAGAGGAAGCAAAAAACTTTATTCTAAAAGCGATATGATCATTGCTTTTTTTAAAAGGCATCTTTTTTTTCATTATCCTGAAAATAATCAGCAGGAGCGTATCTGTAATTGGAAGCCACAAAATTACTACAGGGCTTAACAAGGCAAAAACGTTATTTTTAGAGGCATAGCGTAAAACCAGGGCGATGGCGCAAATCATAAAACCTAAGAAATGGCTCCCGGAGTTGCCCAGGTACACCCTGGCCGGAGGCAGGTTGAAGATCAGGAATCCAAAAGTTACTGCGCATAAAATAAGTGATAAGATCTGCATATCTAAATCTGGATTAAAAAACGCTACCGTTAATAATGCGCTGCTTACAATTAATGCGGTGCCGGCAGCCAGGCCATCCATAATATCCAATAAGTTAAAGGCATTGGTAATGCCTAAAATCCAGAAGAATGTAACTATGACATTCCCCCAAAACCCCAGATATATAATATCGGTCATTACCCCGGAGGAGATCAGCAGGGCCGCGCAAAAAGATTGGGCTAGGAATTTTTGCAGGATAGAGAGCTCTTTAAAATCATCGACTATGCCAAAAAACAGCATTAAAAGAGCGGCACCGAGGATTGAAAAAATCTTGGCTCCGGAGATACCATATACATATACACCTAAGCAAGAAGAAAATACAAAAGCCGCCCCTATACCCAAACCTCCTGCCAAAGGGATACCCTTTGCTTGCAGTATTTTATATTTTAAAGAAACCCTTGCCAATAAAAAAACACACAATATACTGGTAATTAAAGCACTAGAGAAAATAATTAAGTATCTGAGCATTCCCCCTCCTTCCCAGGAATAGGACTATACTGGTTTAACCTGTCTCCCTTTTAAACCACGGGGCACAAATCCAAATAAAGCTGAGTGGTATTCTTAAGCATATTATCTAATGAATACTCCTTAGATTTTAAGGTTGCGATAGCAAGTCTGCCAAACTCTTCCCGCAAGCCAGGCTCTATTAACAACTTTCTTAGTTTATCCTGCAAAGTCTGTATATCACGGGGTTTAACCAAGTAACCTGTTTTGCCATCCAGGACGACCTCGCTTATGCCGCCGGTATCAGTAGCTACTACTGGTAATCCCGCGGCCATCGCCTCTAAAACGGCAATCGGCAGGCCCTCCCATAACGAGGTTAAAACAAAAACATCTAAACAAGACATAATTGAAGCAATGTCACCGCGCCAACCTGTGAGAATAATCTGTTCATTTAAATTAAGTTTATTTATCAACGCGCAAATTTTATTACGCAGGATTCCGTCTCCGACCAAAATGAATTTAACATTAGGGATATCTTTTTTAATGGAACTGGCCAGTTTTATGAAGTCCAGGGGAGATTTCTGCGGCTTAAAACAAGCGACCATGCCTACGGCCAGATCTGTCTCGGATAAACCAAGCTCTTTTCTTGCCCGGGAAACCCGCTTGTTGTTTTCAAATTCCGCATAATCGACGGCGTATCTTATTAATTTATACTGATCCGGCCTGCCGAGCGAATTATGCAAGGCTCGTTTTTTATCCGATTGAGAGACGATGATTATCGCGCTGGACAGGCAAGCGCAGAGCTTTTCCAGGAATAGGTAAAAATAATGAGTTATTCCGGACTGGTAATCATGGAAACTCCACCCATGGACAGTATGTATAATTGTTTTGACCCCGGAGGCCTTAGCCGCCAATCTTCCTAAGATACCTGCCTTGGAACTATGTGTATGGACTATATCTATATCATTGTTTCTTATAAAACGATATATAAAAAATAAAGCCAAAATGTCCTGAATAGGCCTGATGGGCCTTTCAAGGAACCTGCAACGTATTAATTTAAGGCCGGGAGTCTTTTCCGCCGCCTCAACCAATAAACCATCCCGGGCGGTAATTATATACGCATTGAATCTTTCTTTATCCAGCGTGCGGACAAGGCTTAAAAGCTGTTTTTGGGCCCCTCCTAATTCCAGCTTTGTAATTATATAGAGGAGGTTGATTTTCCGACAGTAGCCCATTTGTTTATTATATTACGTTTGAAATTAAACTGCAAGTTTATTAAGGAGTTGTGAAATTAATTATATCCGGCTGGCAGACTGAAGTTTTGTAACAAAACTACTGCTTGAACATACGAAGCTAACGCAAAAATTCGCCTAGCTGGCAGGATTCTTGACAACCTCCCAAAATAATATCCAGGCTAACCAGATCCTTGATTAACTGCTCAGCGCCAGTAAAAAGGAAACTTTTAATCCCAAGGCAGGAAGCGCCCTTTACCAGTTCGGGGCGGTCATCGGTATAAAATATATTTTCCGGCAAAACCCCCAATTCTTTAATTACCTTTTGATAAATTATCTTTTCCGGTTTGACAGCTCCGATTTCAAAAGACAAAAAAAGCCTTTCGAAAATATTAAAAATAGGAAAGCTACTTTTAATATGCCTAAAATGCAAAATATTGGTGTTGGACAGCAGGGCGATGCGATAGTTTTTCTTAAGGCGATTGGCGATATGGTAGACGGCGCGGTTTTTCGGGCTAAAAAAGAAAACTTCGTTCCAAATGGAGACAAAAGACTCATATCCAAGCTTTATACCCAACGCATCCTTTACCCGTACATAAAACTCCTCTGCTGACAGTTCCCCCTTTTCGAATGAAATGGTTGCGCCTGAATCAAGAAAAAGCTTGAATATTTCGCCGGGAGCTTTGCTGCAAAAACCGGAGATCCTTTCTACGGCAGGCCTTAAGTCAAAATCTACCAGTACATTGCCTAAATCAAAAAGCACAACTTTTATTCTGGACTCGGACATTTATTAATTGCCTTTATCCGTGCTCTTCCTGAATAAATCCAGGAACCTATCCTCATATTCCTTATAAACATTCCATTTGTCCAGTTCCACTTTTAGTTCACTGGCCCGGGTAATGTCAAGGCGGCTTTCTTCAAAAAGCTTCTCGATTTTTTCTTTTACCGAAACCGGTAATTTAGTAAACTGACTTAAGGTCTTCTTGATCAGCTCCACCTCCTCCTCGCCTATAGGAGCGGCCTGTCCGGAGCTACCGAGCTTCAGATAATCCAAAAGCTTGTTAATTTCATTTTCCATCGTCTGCGCCTGCTCCTTTAATGGCTGTACATTTATCTGCAGATTTATAATCTTCCCCAACCCAAGGAGCACTGCGGCTGAAGCCTTAGGATTTTCAATCTGAATTGTATAAAGGGGTATATCGCCGAGCAGGCAGAATCCTTTCAACCCCGATTTCTTGGCCATACCCAGGAACAAACCGTTCATCCCGCTAATCTGTCCGTCTTCCAACGGAATAAAGTTATATTTATCCAGACTTTCTTTTGTTTTCTTATCCGTCGCCGCAAACCAGACGCGTGAATCTTGGGTATGATCGGTTGCCTGGGGCATAGAAGCAAAACTAACGACCATTTCCACGCCTAAACCCTTAGCCAAATCAATAATTATCTTTGCGTAATTATCCGCCTTAGATAGGTCAGGCTGGGCATTACTTAGAAAAATAATCAAGTCGTTTTTCCCCGTCCCTGCGCGTTTTGCCGCGGGATTCCTCCAATAATAGAATTTTCCCTGCGGCAGGAGAGGGGTTTCCAATATTCCAGACTGTATAACGCTGCCGGTCAGATAAAAAAACTCTTCCGGCTGGAGATAGGCGAACTCCTGAGCCTTTAACTCTTCGATTAAATAAGCCGCAGCCTTAAACGCAACCTCCCCCATGCCCGGCCAGGCAACAATGAGATATGGCTTTTTAAGCCGCGGCCTTTTAGATATCTTTAACATTTCCATTCTAATTCTCCTTTAAATGAATACTTGATTTACGAATAACTGCCTGCAGGCAGGCACCAGTATGAGTAAATCAATGTGTGAATTTGAGCACCTTATGCTCTTGTTTAGCGAAATCCCGCCGAATATACCAAAATTCTCTACGATAATTTTGGTATAGTTTTTAAGGCGGAAGATACCTTACAATTAGTTAAACTTATAACTGTTCAAAAATGATACCAGGACCTGCGCGCCTTTATATAGGCTGCTTAAACAGGCATATTCATCTGCAATATGCGCGCATTTCTGAGTGCCAAAACCAGTGGCTACGGCCGGTATATTCTTGAGTTTAAAGAAAGTTATTACTGTCGCCCCCTCCAATCCGCTGATATGCGGACTAATTTTTAGATCCCTCATTGCGGAAACAAGACCCTTTACCAAAGGATGACCGGATTCAATATTATAGGGCGCCTGTATCCATTGAACCTCGATTTTAAAATTTCTAGTATACTTGGAAATAATTTTTCTTAAAGAGCTCAAAATTTCTTTTTGCGATTCCCCCGGCAAAAACCTGAAATCCAGTTCAAACTCACACCAGTCGCTGACCACATTTACCTTATCCCCGCCGCTTATAGTGCCGACGTTAATTGTAGGAGGACGCAAATACTTGTTCTTCTTATAATCGATCCTCTGTTCTTTTAAATCTACGATTATCCTGGCCGCTATATCTATGGCATTAATCCCCAACCAGGGATAGGCGCCATGCGCTTTTCTGCCTTTAATGTAGACCTTAAGGTGCACGAGCCCTTTTTGCGTAATAATAATTTCAAACTCATCCGCATCCAGGACTACCGCGGCATCCGCCTTTAGAATACCGCGCTCAAGCAATGGTATTAACCCTAAAGATGAACCGCTTTCCTCATCAGCGGTAGCAGCGAACACCAAATCATAATCAAGTTTAATGCCGTCTTCAACTATTGAGCTGATTGCCTCCATGCCGCTGGCCAGGTTCCCTTTGCAGTCTGTTGCCCCTAAACCATAGATTTTATCCCCGATAATCTTAGCATTAAACGGGTCAAGTTTCCAGTTTTTACCAGCCGGCACAGTATCCAGATGGGGAGTCAACAAAAGCGACCTATTGCTTTTGCTGCCTTTAAGAACAGCCACAACATTAACCCTTTTGTCGCTAAACGCATAAGTTTTGGTTTTAAGGCCTAAAGTCTTCAAATAAGAGCTTACAAAACCGGCAATCTTCTCCTCATTCCCGGGGGGATTCTGGGAATCCAGAGAAATTAGTTTCTGTATTGTTTTTGTTAAGCGTTTTTTATTGACCATGGAGCGGACAGATCTCGCATTTGGGGTTATGTTTACGGCAATAATCCTTGCCCAATTTTACTAAAAGAGCGTGATATTCATTAAACAATCTTACTTCGCTCTTGAGGTTACGCATAAAAACATCCTGGGCCTGCTCATAAGTAGCGTCTTCTTCTAAAAGATGGTGCCGGGAGAATATTCTTTTAGTATAGGCATCGATCACGAATACAGGTTTATTTAAGGCATAAAGCAAAATGGAATCTGCTGTCTCCGGGCCGATCCCCTTAACCGCAAGTAATTGCTTGCGCAGGGCTGCTGGATCTTTTCCGGACATGCGTTTTAGATCAGCCGAATATGAGTCAAAAAAGAACTTGAGGAAATTTTTGATCCTGGCTGCTTTAATATTATAATAGCCCGCGCTTTTAATTAAACGTGCCAGCTTATGAAGGGGAAGCTTCAAAAGCCTTTCCGGATCAAGGTATCCTTCTTTTTTAATGTATGAGATTGCCTTTTCTACATTGCCCCAATTAGTATTCTGCGTAAGAATCGCCCCTATGATTACTTCAAAACCACTATCCGCGGGCCACCAATATTGCGGACCGAAAAAAGAGTAAAGCCGTAAAAAGATACGGTTTAACCTGCGCTTCATTATTTAAGATTCCAAAGGATTGACGCCATAATAGGCAAAAATAGTATAAGCAGTCCCCGATACCGAGCCGGTATGTTTGCCTTTTGGGGTCATCCAGCCATGGCCAGTATCCACATAATCCTGCGTGGCATAAGGCAGGCAGCCTTCACCCTGGCCCGAAGGAGAAGGACTGGAGATAATCGTCTTTCCCAGCTGAGCCAGATAGTTATCCGCTTTATCCTGATAAACAGCGGCCTTATCCGCTTGTCCATTCTTGCGGTAATAATCTGCCATAATCTTAAAAGACACAACCATCTGGGCTGTCCATTCGCTTGAGACTACTCCGCCCCGGGAGAGGTTGCGTTGCGGGGCAAAATCAAAACCACGGATTTTAACTACCTGCCCCCCCGGCCGGTTGAAGTTAACCTCTACGCTACAATTTTCTTCAACAAACTCCATAATTTTATCCGGGTCCATACCTAAAGACTTAAGCTTAGCCGGGCCAATGGCAGCGATAGACCATGCGTAAGTATCCGTGGCAATAGTAGAATCACCCTTGCCGCGCTTAATCGGCAGGTCCTGACGGTCATAAGTATGCCTTACCAGCCAATTCAAAGTTTTTTCCCCTGCTTGTTCATACTTACTGGTACTGGTTATACTCGCCAACATTTTGAAAAAAGCATAAGCATCCAAATGGTGCTCCGTAGAATACCAGCTCATCTGCGGTCCTCCACGTATACCGTTCTCGGGGTCTGAATTCTGCAGCTGGATTATATTACTGGCGATCTCTTCGGCTATTCTCAAATATTTCTTATCGCCGGTGACGCGGGTATACTGAAGGATAGAAATACCCAGCCAGATATTCGGCCCGGAGTGCAGTACGTATTCTGCAGGAGAGCCGTCATTGACATAGTAGGCATTAAGGAACCATCCGTCTTGCCGTTTTGCATCATCAGCAAAGAAATCGAGGATCTTCCTTGCGCGTGGAAAATCCGAGAATTTTATATAAACCTGAATCAGCAAAGCCTGGTCGTAAAGAAAGGCCCAGCTATCTATATCCTTATCTCCTTCGAAGCTCATTACCAGGCCCGTGCGCGGGTTCTGGCGCACCTTAAACCACTGGTACATTTTATCCAGGTTCGCCTTTTCCAAAACCAGTTTTTTGTTCTCAAGGCGCAACGATTCTGCCTGGGCCGTCTTTTCATTTAATTGCAAAGAAGCCAGTTTGGCCTGCAGAAGGTCCCTTTCCTGGACAAGCCCTACGATTATGCCGTTTAACTCATTTGCATTATCGATGGAAGCCGGAGCTTGTACGCTTTTCTTCTCGGCAATAGACTTAATTTGTGAACTCAAGGAACTAATCCTGCTTTGCAAAGCTGCTTTTTCCTGGGCTATCTGCCTTAACTGCTCTTTAGCCGACTTGGATTCTTGCAAAACCCCTACCAGCTCTTCAACGAGCATCTTATTCTTATGGGTCAGTTGTATGTTTAAATAAGCGCCGATCCCCAAAGACAAACTCAAAATGAAAACAGACAAGATTACGAATGGTAAAAATAGCTTTCTTGCCCAGGCATAACGTATAAGCCTGCTGTTTTGCCCCGGGTTGATCTTTTCATAATCTAAACCCACTAAATAACGTTTGGACAAACCCCCGCCTTCTTTGACCCAGGCCAAAGAAACCGATGCACATACAGAATCGCCGCCTAAAGGCATATCGATCTCTATGGCAAGCTTTACCTTTTTCTCGCGGATTAAATTTATAAACTCAGGCGCAAGGTCATTTACCGAAAGACATATGCCTCCGTGTCCAATATTGTTAGTAAAACCCTGGATCCATGGTGACAATGATTGTTTGCTGTCCAGGCTTTCCAAACGGAACTGTACAGGTAAGACGGTATCCAGGCGGATATATTTTCTGCGTTCCGCACCTAAACTGTCATTATGTTTTTTTAACACGCTCTTCGCCTTTCATCCAATTCCCTACATTTTAACCAGGCTGGCCGGCTAATTCAACACCAATATCGCTAAACTATCTCCAGATCCAGTATATTATCAATTTTAAAAACACGCTCTTCCTGTTTTAGGCAACAAAACCCGACTAAATATTTATTTTTCCCCTCCTGACGGATTTCAGCAGGAATCACCTCTCTTGAAGAGATAGTCGCATCCTTTACGGACAGGTATCTTATCTTCAGGCGCGCTTTTAAATTGATCGCTTTCTCAACTTGGGATATCTTCAAAAAATGGGGACTTTCCAAATATTTAGGATTAAAAGAAAATAGGCTTGAGAAATCGGCAAACCTTGTAATCCCTTTTTCCAGGCAGGTATCTTTTAGCCTGCTAAAAACCTCCCAGGCCATCTCCACATCGGAAAAAGCACGGTGTTCTTGCCTGGTCTTAATCCCTAATTTCTCAGCTATAAACCAAAGGGCATAACGTTGCTGGTTCGGCATAAGGCGTTTTGCCATAGTCAATATATCAAAGAAAACCTGGCCATCCAGGGCCGGTAAACCGCTAAACCTTAATTCACTGTTCAAGAAACTCAAATCAAATTCAACATTGTAGGAACAAAGAAAGCTGCCCCGGGAAAAATCAAGAAACCTGGGTATTGCTATCTCTATGGCTGGGGCATCTTTAAGCATCTCCGGCGTGATCTTATTGACCGCAAAAGCTTCCGGGGAAATTTCTCTGCCCGGGTTAGCTAACATATCGAATTTAGCAATTCTCTCCCTGCCTTTAACTCTTAAGCCCGCCAGCTCAACTATACGATCCCCGGAAGCCGGGTTAAGTCCGGTAGTCTCCGTATCAAATATAGTAAACTCTACCTCATCAATATGTTTAAGCATCTCTGGTTGCAATATAAGCGGGGATCAACCGCCGCGGTTTATAGGAAAGTTTCACCTTCCGTAAATTATCCAGCCCTGAATCATCCATGATATTGATATAATCATAATCTTTCAATTCCGTGCTGAACCTGCGGAAAATAAACTGGGCAAGGCCTTTAATAGAGAGATCGGTAACCTCATAAAGTATGCAAAAGGTATTATTATTTAATTTATAACCAAAGGTAAAACCTTTTATCTTTTTACCGACCATCACCACTATGCCTTCCAGGTCCAGCTGCCTATAATTAAATAAGGCTTCTCTGATTACTTTGCGGTTATCTTCAAGCATGCCGCAATAAAGGTCCTGGCGGCAGTGCGTTTTACGCTCTTCTATCCACTCATTAAATAGAATTGAACAACTGGCATTATCCTTTGCCTTAAGCTTTAACACTTTGAAATCATAATGTTTGACAAAATAATTATACGCGGCGCGCTGGGATTTAAATTTATTCCCTTTAAGATAAGCCAAGTCGCTCCTTGAACAAAGGTAATCGGGATATTTCTGATGGCACAAATAACCTAAGGCCCGGTAATATTCTATATCTTCTTGTCCGATATTTTCAATACGCGAGATATCCCTGTTCTTATTAATGCTATCCATTACCGCAAATGCCTTTTTTATAACCAGCGGGTGCCGCTCTTTTTCTAACGGCGGCAGATACATAAAACAGCCTGTCTTATCGCGAAAAAATACGCAGAGGATGCCTTCAAACAAAGACCATTGGATATCAAAGATGGCCCGCCAAATGTAGATGTTGGCAAAAGAAAATGCCGAAAGCTCATGCCTGGAAAAAGCAAGGTGCTTATTAAATACCCTCCTGTCTTTTAATGTTAACTTATTTAATTTCATGGGGGAATATTAGCTCGGCCACCTCTCTTACCTCTTCATAAGCCTGGATAAGTCGCGGGTTATCCTTTAGCATCTTTAGCTGTTCCGGAGAATTCAGGTAACCGGCAAGATAAGAAATATAATCTTTGATTTCCGGGCTGTTTATTTTTTCACAAACATAAGGGCAATTTAAGTCTACGGTCAGGAGTATTTTATCCTTACGCAGGTTAATCAAAAAAGGGTAAAGCTGGCATTCAAACGGACGGATATCGTAAATAGCGCATTTATTACTTAAACTGCTTAAAAACGGGCAGATAAAATCTACGCCATTGGGATTAGCTATAAGCTGTATGCGCCGTTCAATGGAGATAGAGGCAGCCGGGATATCTTTCTTGTCTAAAAGTAACTGTATCTCTTCGTCCATAAGACATGGGCTCCATACGGAGTCAGCTTCCCTGAAGCGGCAGCAACCCCTGCACTTAAGACAAAACTCCTGCGGGACAAACTGTTTAATCATTTAACAATGCTTCCTATCTTAAGTTTTCTCTCGGGACTAACAATAGCCAGTGTATTTTCATCGGAGCCGGCCAAGATCATCCCCTGGCTTTCTACGCCGCGTAAGGTTGCCGGTTCAAGATTATCCACCAAAACCACCTGTTTACCCAAAAGCTCTTCCTTGGAATAAAAACTCCTTATGCCGGCAACCACCTGTTTTTGCCTATCCCCCAAATCCAAAGTCAAAATTAACAATTTATCGGCGTTAGGATGCTCATTAACCTCTTTAATTTCTGCTATTCTTAAATCCAACTTCCTGAAATCATCAATAGTTGTCATCTTCTCCTCCTAAAGGATAGGCCCTAAAATTTTAACTCCACGTAGAATTCAAGCTGATACGCATTATTTGCCGAACCGTCACCGCGCACATATGGGCTAAACAAGCTCCCATCCAGATCATCGCGTCTTTCTCTATAAAACTTGCCCGGGATAAAACAACCCCCTAAAAGACCAATCGTCATATGACGGCTGGCCTTATAGTCAATATAGAAATCCGCTTCAAACCCCAAATCCCTGGAGAGATACTTTCCCTCTCCTCCTAATGTTCCTACCGGGCGGGTAAAGGCGCTTAAATAATAACCATACAAACTGATACAGAGCTTGGCGTTAAAATTATAATCAAGCCCCACTGAAGGCATAACCAGGTTGTCAAAATCACCCGAAGAAAATGTTCCCGGCCTGGGTACGCCATAATTTAAACCATAACCTCCGCCCATCGCTACGATAGGAAGCATATCTACATTACTGCTGCTTATGGCATCCCCTAAATTCATATTGGTAGGCGAGTAATAACTAAAAGCGCGGTTTTTACTCCCAGGGTACGAGGTATCGCCGTCCCTTGCCATCTCCGGCGTAGCTTTATTTCCGGAACAAATCAAGAATTGCAGCTCCGGGACAAATTTTCCCAAAGTATAATCCAACCCGGAATAAAACATGTAACCCGTATGCTGGATATTTTTATAGGTGCTGTCCTGGCTACAGGCATAACCGAAATTATGCGCTGCCTCTAATTTCAGGGTAAACTCTTCTGTTTGCAACTGCCAGGCAGTACCAAATGTACCCAACAGGTCTTTTTTTACGGGCGCAGCAAAAAGATTGTCCCTTTTACCCTCGGAAGTATAATCCGCCAACATCCCTACATACGGCCAAAAGGTCTGGTTGGCTGCCGTAATTTTAACATCCGCGGCAAAGAAGTTAGCTGCATTCGGCTCATATCTTTGCCCTTGCTCTTCTTCCTGTTTGATATACGGACCTAAATGGTCCTTGTAAACCAAATCCGGGCGGCAATAATAAAGGCGCCAAAGGAAAGCTTCTGACTCCTGATACAGGGTAACCCCGTAATTTTCATAACCGCCGTTAAGGCTGAACCCATTGCCTACTTCATAAATATACAACCCGGCCTTGAACCCAAAACCACCCTGGCTCCTGGAATCAAGCCAAAACTCTTCAACCTGGGGGAGTAATTCCGCGTTACGGTACTTTTCCACCCTGCCCCCGGAATTAATCAGCGTATTATGAATAAAAACCGGAGCGCTGTAATCATATGGCCCGTTACGTTCCAGCTTAATATAAAATTTATTTGCCGAATCTTTAAAATCCGCGTTTAAAGCAAAGCTGTAATCTATGCCCAAATAGGTAGTGCGGTCATCCTTATTATGGCTGTCTAACCCCACTACGTTCTTGAAGTTTACCACGTCTGCGCGAAAATAAGTATCCAGGCCCAGGACTAACTGCTCGTTATTAAGCAGTTCATAACTATGGGCCTTAGGTATAAAGTTAAGGATTACAACTAAAGAAAGCAGAACCTTTCTTTTCACCTTCCTGGCCTTATAGAAGTTTTATACCTAAAAAACTTAAATTCATGGTAACACCTGCGGTGAGAAAACTCAAGGCAAAAGACACCTGCAAGGCGCCCTGGAATTAAAAGCAAAAAGCCGCAAATTGATTTGCGGCTTTTTAACTGGCGGGGCCGACGAGATTTGAACTCGCGATTTCCTCCGTGACAGGGAGGCGCCTTAAACCAGACTAGGCCACGACCCCCGCGAATATTTAAATTTTAGGAACTTATTATACTTTCTTTTAAACCAAAATCCACTATTTATTTTTGATCTTTAATGGTGGGCGATAGAGGAGTTGAACCCCTGGCCTTCTGAATGTAAGTCAGACGCTCTAACCAACTGAGCTAATCGCCCCCAAAATCTAAGTTACTTTACCGCGGACCAGCGAAATCATCTTTTTAAGGACGAGTTAATCCGCCTCAAAATCATTACCCGGATAGCTTGCCGATAATAATCAAAGTAAACACCATTACAAAAAGCGCAACCGTTTCAACGATACCCAACACCGCCAGGTAATTGCCGAAGCCTTTGCCGGTTTCGCCCATCGCATCGCAGGCACAGGCAGAGCACCTGCCTTGAAAATAAGCGGAAAGGCCTATTGCCATACCGGCAAAAGCACCTATTCCCCAAAGGTATTGCCCCTTATTTGCCAATTCCACCATTTTGGTCATTACGATATTGCCATAGATTGTCTGTGTTAAAGGCGCCCCCACTAAAGCGACCAATAAAAATGAGGCGCTTTTATTCTGGTTGAAGTTCTTCTTCCATGCCCCTATGGCAGCCATCCCCGCTACCCCTGCGCCGGCGGCAGAACCCAGAGCCGAAAGACCAAGTACTAACTCTAAACCCAGATCTTTAAATTGCATTAAAACCCCTGTTTCCATTTTAACTCTCCTTTTTCTTACGAAACGGTTTATATGCAAAACCATTCCATGCAACATTGGCGTGGCTGCAAAACTCCAGCACGTTAAGCCTTACCCCATGGACCAAAACTGACATCGGACCCAAAATAATATTAAGTGCGTGCCCGCAGATAATAACCAAAATAGCTATAATTATCGTTAAAAAATCACCTTTTTTAACGATCCCTGCGGCCATGGCATTAAAAGCATCCGCGATGGCTACGGTAGCCAAACCCACCGCAAAAAGGCGGATATAAGAGACTACATCGGTAAAGCTGTTAACCAGGCTTAAAGCTATAGTACTTAAGCCGGCGCCTATTGCTTTAAATATGTTTTTTTGCGGGCTGCTAAAGAATAAAACCAGGATTAACCCAGATATAATCAGCCAGCTTCCGGCCAAAGGGAATGTATCCCCTAAAAGCAAGCTATTCGCCAGGAAGAACACTGCCCAGATAATAAAGACCCAACCCGCCTCTGCCAAGGCTGACAATGCCGGCGCTTTTAACATTGCCTTCCAGCCATGAGCCAGAGATAAGTGCAGCGCGCCGATAAAAAAACATAATGCCTGGACAAACGACGCATTATGCAGAACCGGGACCAATGGTCTTATCCCTATATTCAACAGCCATTCCTGGCCGAAAAATGTCCCGGTTAATAACCCCCATATAATAGCGCAAAAACTTAAGATATAAAAGAGGAAAAATACGCTTTTATCTTTAACTTTATATCCAAACTTCTTTTGCATCCAGAGATTAAGCAAAAAATAAATTGTTCCGTATCCAGCATCGCCAATAAGCATGCCGAAGAAAATGCTAAAAAATATAATGAAAAGAGGGCTTATGTCAAGTTCATGGTAACCGGGAACAAGCTCCAGTAATTTTAATACCGGTTTTATAAGCGCAATCCAGGCGGGATTGCGCACTAAGGTCGGCACGGCATCCTGCTCTTTAGGCTCAAGGGTTAAGATCCCCCAACCGTTTTGCCTTGCCTGCTTAACCAGTGTATCTTCCGCGTCTATAGGTATATAACCTTTCAGGTACGCAATCTTATTTGCCAACCCCATGCCTTTTAATACAGAATAAAAATCTTTTTGGTTTAAAAGGGATTCTTCGGCGGCAAGAAGGTCTTTGCTATAAATCAGATGTGCCTCCATCTCCTCTCTTATGTCCTGCATAATCCTGGTATCTTCACTAAGCCTGTTTATCATACCGGATAGGGATGACTTGGGTAATTCTAATTCCTTAAAACCAATCTCTATATTCTTTGTTGCCGCAACTAAACAATTGGTCAACGCGCCATGCGCAGAAATTTTCTTCAGCAATATGTCTGGCGGCAAGGTCTTTAACCTATCCTTGGGGATCTGGTAAAATCTAATTAAAACCCCTTTTTGCTGCAAAGCCTTTATCTGAGCGGGGTCAAAATCTCCCCAGGCCCCCCATATATCTATCCAGTTATTCAAGGTTACCGAATACTCTTTTAATTGATCATATCTCTTCTTTAAGCCAATTATATGATGGCAGACAGTATCTAAATCCTCATGTTTGCGGGGTATATGTTTTGCGGTGGTTTTCCGGCCGTATGCGGATAAAATAGACCTGGCCTGTTCGATAAGGATTAGCTTCTCATTGATCTGGCTGATCTCAAGCCCGGAAGGAGCGTTCTCATGCTCAACATGCACCAAGCCCAAATCGCCCAACCTGTCCAAAGCGGCATGCGCCTGGTCCTGCCGGATCAACAGAAATATTTTCTTCATCCTCACAATCATGCTATCGCCTCTTCTAAAACCAGCTCTTCGATTTTTCTCTTAGCAATTTTACAACGGCCCACGGCATTAGCCATCTGGTCGCCTATATAAATCTTGATCAAGCGGATATTTTCTTCTGCCTGGGGGATCTTAACCTTCTCAAACAGATTTACCCGTTGGGTGGTGGTACGCAATTCGTTCCGCAATACGCCGATACCTTCCTGGCGCACCAGGATCTCTTTCTTTAGGGTTATAACTTCTCTAAGCGCCTCAATCGCCGCGTCAACCCATAAAGGAGTAGAAAATAAATCATATTCACCCCTGCCAAATTCCAGACTATCAAATATGGGGATATTCACGCCGGCGATATTCTTAAAATGCGTATTTGTTTTTTCCGGCGATAAGAATGGTTTTAAGTCGGCTTGCGGATAACTGAGTAGACCGATCCAATGATCAACCCCCTGCCGCTTCTTAATCAAAGACTGTTTTCTTTCTTCAAGCAACAGGCCCTGCTGCAGGATCTCCAGCTGCAACTGCTGTTTTTTCAACTGCAAAGTGGGCAGATAACGCTGAAACTGCCTTAATGCATCACGCTGCCTCTTTAATTCTCCCTTGGTGAATTTTATTTTGGCCATCTCTCGGATTTATTAAGAAATTATAACCGCCATACTATTCTACCTGCTGCTCTTTGGCCAATACTGCTCGATAATCGAGCGCTTGATACCGGTTTCCTCCGGGCTAAAGCTTTCCGCCAATATTTGCCAACCCAGATCTAAAGCCTTTTCCAAAGGAATATTTACTTTAAGAGACATCATATTTTTTTCAAAAAGCTCGCCGTATTTAAGTAATTTATTATCCCAGGCGCTCATCTGAAAACCCATTGATTGTTTTTCTACGGTCTGCCGGTAATTGGCAAAAAGCTGGATCATCATATCCATGATTGTGCGGTGGTCCGAACGGGTTTTCCCGTTTACCTGTTGCTTAAGCCGGCTCAAAGATCCGAAGGGCTCGATAACCCCGCCCTTAAGGTACAGCTGGCCTTCGGTAATATACCCGGTATTGTCGGGCACAGGATGTGTTACATCATCTCCGGGCATAGTAGTGACAGCAAGGATGGTAATCGAACCGGCGCCCTGAAAAGAAACCGCCTTTTCATAGCGACTGGCTAACTGGCTGTAAAGATCACCCGGATACCCGCGGTTAGAGGGAACCTGCTCCATGGTTATAGAGATCTCTTTTAAGGCATCGGCAAAATTAGTCATATCACTAAGCAACACTAATACGCGTTTTCCTTTTAAAGCAAAATCCTCGGCAACGGCCAGGGCTATATCCGGAACAAGCAGGCACTCAACCACCGGATCAGAAGCGGTATGCATAAAGAATATAGAACGGTTCAAAGACCCATGTTTATTTAATGTCTCTTTGAAGAATAAATAATCGTCATATTTCAAACCCATGCCCCCTAGGATAATAATGTCGACTTCAGCCTGAATGGCAATCCTGGATAAAAGCTCATTGTACGGTTCACCGGCAATTGAGAAGATGGGTAATTTCTGAGATTCTACCAAAGAATTAAAAACATCAATCAGGGGTATGCCGGTACGGATCATCTTATCAGGAACTATTCTTTTCACCGGATTAACCGGAGGAGCGCCGACATCAACCATATCTTCAGATAAGGCCGGACCGCGGTCTAAAGGCAGACCGCTTCCGTTAAATATGCGGCCAAGCAAGTTCTCTCCGGTAGCCACGCGCATGGGGTGGCCTAAAAACCTCACTTTATCGCCAGTAGATATCCCGCGGCTACCGGCAAAAACCTGTAGAAAAACTTTTTCAGAATCAATACGGATTACCTGGGCTAAAGACACGCCGCGGCGGGTGGAAATTTCAGCAATATCCATATAGCCCACCCCTTCAGCTTCCACGGTAACGACATCCCCGGCTATCTGAACAATATTAGTATAGACTTTCTGCATCTTATTCTGCCTTCTTGCTTTTCTTCTCTTCCAAAAATATCCCTATCTCTTCTTCTATTTTTTTGAATTCTTCACTATCCCATGCTGCGGAATTCCATGTTTTTAGCAGTTGCCTTAACTTTTGGAAGAAATGCAGCGCCTCCTGTTTATCCTCCAATTTAAATTCACTAAGCAGGATATCATGAATGAAATCAAATATATAAATCTGCCTTTCCTTGGAGGTAGATTCATCCACGGCATCAAAGGCATTCTGCTGCAGATAAACAAAATCGAAGAATTCCCCTTTGAGGTACTCGATATAATCTCTAAGCGATGTACCTTCCTCGCCAATAACCTTCATCATCTGAAAAACTTCATTGCTTCTACGCAAGAACTCATGGCCGAGATCTTCTTTTTCCTTTTCAATGAAACCTTTATATTTACTCCAACTGATCAGCGGATCTATCGACGGATACCTGCGCGCGTCAGAGCGTTCCCGGGAAAGCCCGTGGAAAGCCCCGACTACTTTAAGCGTAGCCTGGGTAACCGGCTCTTCAAAGTTTCCTCCGGCAGGACTTACCGTGCCTCCGATGGTAACAGAACCTGTCAAACCATTATGTAAACGCACTAAACCTGCTCTTTCATAGAAAGAAGCTATCCGCGATTCAAGATAGGCCGGAAATGCTTCCTCGCCGGGAATCTCCTCCAGCCTTCCGGACATTTCACGCATGGCCTGGGCCCAGCGCGATGTAGAATCCGCCAGCAATAAAACATTTAACCCCATCTGGCGGTAATATTCTGCGATTGTCGCGGCAGTATAAACGCTTGATTCCCGCGCGGCTACAGGCATAGAACTGGTATTGCAGATAATTACCGTGCGGTCGATTAAAGGCTTACCCGTACGCGGATCAACTAGCTCCGGGAAGGTCTTAAGAGTTTCGACCACTTCACCGGCGCGTTCACCGCAGGCAGCAATAATTACTATATCCACCTCCGCATGCCGGCTGGTCAGTTGCTGCAAAACAGTCTTACCCGCTCCAAACGGCCCGGGGATACAATATGTACCTCCTCGGCTGACAGGAAAGAGAGAGTCGATCAGACGCATTTTTGTTACCAACGGCTCAAGCGGCCTGAGTTTTTCTTTGTAGGCCTGGATGGGGATCTTTACCGGCCAGATCTGCTGCAGGAAAACATCGTGCATTTTACCATCAGAGCTTCTCAAGCGGGCAACCGGCTGCTTTAAATTATACCTGCCCTGAGCAACTATACTTACTACCTCAAGACTGCCGGAGAGCGAAAAAGGAGCCATGATATAATGCTTGAATATCTTCTCCGGGACAAAACCCAGCCAGGTTCCTGCCAAAACTTTCTCCCCTGGTTTTACCAAAGGGGTAAAATCCCACTCTCTTTCATCAGGTAAGGCTTCAAGGTATACCCCGCGCTTAAGGAAGAAGCCGCATTTTTCCGCTAAGGCCGGAAGCGGATTTTGCAGGCCGTCAAAAATCTGGCCCAATAAACCCGGGCCCAATTCAACAGAAAGCAATTCGTCGCTAAACTCAACCTCCTGGCCAACCTTTAATCCCGCGGTATTTTCATAGACCTGCATCTCGGCACGCTTACCCCTTACGCGGATTACCTCTGCTTTTAAACGCTCGCTGCCATGCAAAATATAGGCCACTTCATTCTGAATTATATGGCCATCAACTTCTGCGACAACCATATTAGCATTAACCCTTACTATACGCCCTAATCTTTTATTTTTCATATCAGCTTGCAACTACCTGATTAAATAAATGTTCTTTATCCGCCTTCTGCACTTTATCCCAGCGGTCCAAAATCTTCAGCTTTAAAAGATAAATCAGAAGAAAATCAAAGTCAAAATAATGTCCGAGGCTTAAGGATTCCAGAAAACCCCACCTGGATTGGTCCAATACCTTTTCCGCTTCCAATATAGCCGTGCTTCTATAAGCGGCCATAGCCACATGGCTGATAGATGCTTCGGGATTATCAGGAAGACGGATGAATTTTGAAGCATCTATCTTTTTACGCCTAGCCCGGAGGCGGGCCAATTCATTTCTTAAAGCTACCTCAAAACCGGACCATCTTGACAATATGCCTGTTGCATCCGGCGCTGTATTTAAGAAAGATGTATCTTCATAACATGCATTGCGCAAAAGCTCAATCTCTCTTTCCGGAATTAAACCATTGCATTTTGCAAGGAACTCTTCCGGACTAAAAGGGACAGGAGAAGAAAAGTTAAGCATCGGCAGGCTGGAGATTAAATATGTATAATAAGCTCCCATTTATTCTGATTTTAAAAACTTGTTTAGTTCGGGCCTTAGGGATCCTGATATATACTCCGCTAAAGCCTGATCGCTAAAATCAAACGTTGACTTTCCGGAATCAAAACTGATGATAAACCCGCTATCTATTTCATCGGAAGATTTTAAGATTACCTGTTTTTTAACCTCCTCCGCCAACTGTTTCAAAAACCCCTTTTCTATTTTCTCCTTATCTTGCTGGGGGAGGGAAATGACGATTTGGCTGTCTGAGGAAAGCGGCGCATTCTTAATCAAGTCCCTGATAATTCTGGTTAGCTCCTCTATGGTCAAAGACTGGTGTATATTCAGCTTAACCAATCTATCAAGCATGGAATTGATTTCCTTCCTTAAGCTAATCAGCAGGTCCCTGCCTGCCTGCTTTAAAGAAGCATTAGTAGAGTCATCCAATTTCTTCGCCTCGGAGTTGGCCTGTTCGATAATCTTCTCAGCCTGCTTCTTTGCTTCTGCGACTATTTTTTGGGCTAAAGATTCTGCTTCGGTTTTTATCCGCGCTGCCTGATTTTCAGCCGCCATTACCCCTTCCTGCTGTATTCTGTCAATCAAATCTTTAATTTCCTGCGCCATATGAAACACCCCCTAATATTCTTATTTAGCGACATCCCGTCAAGCAGGTTTTTTCATAGTTATCTGCGAAGACGGGATAAATCTCCTAAAAGTTCCTCCGTTTTCGCCAGAGGATTATCTGCCTTTAAAATCGGTCGACCGATCACTAAAAAATCACTCCCTGCTTTTACTGCCTGGCTTACACTAGCTATCCTTTTTTGGTCATCCTGAACACAATCATTTAATCTGATGCCCGGGGTCACAATAATAAAATTATTTTTTATCTTTCTCCGCAAAACAGCAGCTTCACTGACTGAGCAAACTACGCCGTCTAATCCACAATCAATCCCTGTTTTTGCAAGTGCCAACACCTCTTCTGTTTTTGCTTCTTTACTGGTTAAAATCGTAACCCCTATTAACAGAGGTCTGGTTACTTTAGCATCTTTTGCCTGCTGCCTTGCCGAAGCAACAGCAGCCTCCAGCATCTCCTTACCTCCAGAAATATGCAAAGTAAGCATTTTCACTTTTTGCCGCACTGCCGAAGCCACCGCTTTGGCCACAGTATTAGGAATATCAAAGTACTTGAGATCCAAAAAAACCTCTGCACCTTTTTTGTGCAACATTTCAATGACCTTGGGGCCATAGGCAGTAAAAAGGTGGCTGCCCACTTTAAAGACTCTTATCTTTGGGTATAGGCTATCCAGAAGCCTTTTAGCCTCCCCTATTGTATCCACATCCAGGGCAAGTACGAGTTGAGCAGCACAAGCTTTTCTCTGGCGAAATCCTGCCGCTCCCGGTAAAACAGGGTGAGTGCCGCAGGCTTTTAGCTGGGCAGGACTATTTAATCTTTGCATTCTTTTAACTTTCCGATAATATTACTCAAACTCTGGATGCCGCCATCTGCCATATATTTTTCTAACCCGGAGATAATATCAAGGCTTATTCCCGGGTTAATGAAGTTTGCGGTTCCCACACTGATAGCAGTAGCGCCGGCGAGAAAAAACTCCAGGGCGCTTTCTGTATCCATTATACCACCCATGCCGATAATGGGAATCTTAATCTTGTTATAAACATCCCAAACCATCTTCACCGCTACCGGCCTGATTGCCGGCCCGCTTAAGCCTCCAGACCAGGATCCGAGTTTTGGCGTGCGCTTATGTACATCTATGCTCATACCGGCAAGTGTGTTGATTAAAGCCACGGCATCGCTTCCTGCCTCCTGCGCGGCCAAAGCAATATCCGAGATGGAAGTTACATTGGGAGAAAGTTTAGTGATTAAGCATTTTCGGGTAAGTTTGCGCAGTGCGCTGATTAAAGCAAAAGTTTCCCTGGCATCTTGAGAGATCAACTTATTCTTCTGCAGATTAGGGCAGGAGATATTCAGTTCGATTGCGGAGATCGCGCTTATTTTATCCAGCCTCTCCGCCAGAATGCAAAATTCCCCGGGATCATCTTCGGAGGCAATACTAATAATGATCGGGATACCCAGCTTTTTCAAAAAGGGAAGCTTGTCTCCAATAAATTTATCTATGCCGGGGTTTTCCAGGCCGATGGAATTAAGCATTCCAGAAGGAGTTTCACAGGTCCGCGGAGGGAGATTGCCCTGCCGGGGCTTAATGGTGATGGTTTTAGTAACAATAGCACCCAGCTTTTTTAAATCCAGGAGGCCGTTGAACTCCTCGGCGTAACCGAAAGTCCCGGAAGCAACCATTACAGGGTTCTTTAAATGCAGACTTCCTATCTTTACACTTAAATCTGGTCCGGGCTTCTTTACCAAGTCAGCTCCTCGCCCGCAAAAACCGGGCCATCCTTACAAACTCTTTTATATCCGGATTTAGTAGACACAACACATCCTAAACAAGCGCCGAATCCGCACGCCATATGCCTTTCCAGCGAAAGTTGGCTGGCAAGGTTATTTTCACAAGAAATCCGGGCAACAGCTTTTAGCATTGGCTGCGGGCCGCAGGCATATATAGTTGACAGTTGACAGTTGACAGTTGACAGCAAATCCTTTAAAAGATCTGTAACCCTTCCTTTGAATCCGCGGCTGCCGTCGTCAGTGGCGATCTTTATTTTGCACCCCAAACTCTTAAATTCTTTTTCACAAAGAATATGTTCTTTTGTCTTGGCTCCAATGAGAACCAGCGGCCTGCTGCCTTTCATTCTCTGCGCAAGGAAAACCAACGGGGCTACCCCCATGCCTCCTGCGACCAAAATATTTTTTTGCTTATCTGCTTTATTAGTTATCTGACCATATTCAAAACCTTTGCCCAGCGGTCCGATAACATCCAGAAAAACACCTGGGCCTTGCTCGGATAAAATCTGTGTGCCCTTGCCGATAACTTCATAAATAATCCTAACCCTTGTTCCGCTTACGCCATGGATACTAAGAGGCCTCCTTAATAATGGATCCATAAGATGATTAACCTTAACCTCTACAAACTGCCCGGGCCTGGCATTCCTGGCAATCATACCGCACTCAAACTCTAAATGCCAATAATTGCATTTAAGTTTTTTATTTGAGATTACCCTAACCTTTAACAACGCTGTTTCCATCTTTTTTATATGTCCGGATGCTGAGTAAAATTACAAAAATGATAAATAAAATAAAGGTCAACAATAGCCATACGGCCTGGTTAAGATATGCCATAAGCCCCTGCCTGGAAATACCCTCCCAGGATTCCACCAATAAAACCAGTAAAAGAAGCGTCAAAATTGAACCGATTTCTTTTTTAAACCAAATTAGCTTTATAGGTAAATACTCGCTGATATCTAAACTTGTCATTCTAGATAACGATGGCAGAATACGCGGCATCTTCTGGCAATATTTTTTGTATGATTCGGGAAACACGGCCAAGAGTTTCTTTTCCTCCTTATATATAAGCAGGATATAACGGATAATAAAAACTATGATAAAGATTACCGCCGCCCACCACTTGAACACCGCCAACACTACGCCTAAGCCGATCAGAAATATCCCCAGGTACATCGGATTACGCACTACCTGGTATGGCCCGCCTTGTATTAATGCCTGGCTTTCACGGGAGTGTTCCGCTTTATACCCGCGGGCAGAAACGCGGATTATTTGCCCCAGCAGGATAAGAGCAAACCCTAAGGTCTCTATATATTCTTCCATGCCGCCGTTAATATTATTACGAAAGAAAAACTTTGGGAAAAACACGACGACAATTGCCGCGCAACCCATGATAATTCCGTTAATTTTAAGGCGTTTTTTCATTTGAGAAGGTCATTTTATGAAACAAGGGGTTTTCGTTTGACGGAATACTACTTCTGGCACTTTGGGCAAAAATAAGTGCCTCTTCCTCCCTGGTTAATCTTTTTAATCAAGCCCTTACAGACAAAACAGGGCTTGCCCTGCCTGCCGTAAACACGGTGGAACTTACGATAATCTCCCGGCTTGCCGGAAAGGCGCACGTAATCATCAATCGAAGAACCTCCATGCGCAATCGCACTCTTTAACACCTTTTTGGTTTCCCTATATATAGCTTGTTTTTCTCCCTCTGTCAAACTTCGCGCTTGCCTGCGCGGATCAACTCTGGCGCAGAACAAAATCTCCGCGGCATAAAGATTGCCGATGCCGGCGATAAACGACTGATCCATCAGTAAAGGCTTGATCTTGGTTTTCTTCTTAGAAAACATATCCTTGAAATCACTATAAGTTAGATCAAATGGTTCAGGACCAAGCCCCTGGATGAATTTTATCTTCCTCCAGTCATCAACCAAACGCAACTCTCCGAACAAACGCTGATCATTAAAATCTAAAATCCTGCCTCCGGACAGATGAAAAGTTACCCGGCTGGCCTTGGAACCTCCTGGATTGCCCGGCTTTTGGCCGAGCACTAACTGTCCTGTCATCCTTAAATGCACAGTCAAGGCTGATCCGTTAGATAACTCTAAAATTAAAAGCTTCCCTCGGCGCAGGATTGTCTTTACAACCAACCCTTTAAGGTGTTTTTTAAATGCCGAAGGCAGAGGCTGGCGTATTACCGCCGGGTTATATATACAAACCTTGGTGATTTTCCTGCCCAAGATTACCTTTTGTAAATCTCTTTTTATTGTCTCTACTTCGGGAAGTTCCGGCACGTTTTATCCTGTTTGACTTTCCTGCCCTTAATCTTATGGTACTCCTGCAATGATTTTACGCCTAAGTCTTTTTTCATGAACATCTCGATCCCGTTTACCGTTGCCTGTGCTCCAAAGATGGTAGTAGTATAAGGTATGTTATAAAGAATCACCTGTGAACGGATTTTTACCTCATCCTGCCTGGGGATCCTGCCCGAAGGTGTATTAATCACCATTTGAATCTTACCGTCTTTCATTAAGTCCAGTATATTCGGCCTGCCCTCGGTGATTTTCGGCAGCACTTTAGCCGGAATATTATTCTTTTTCAAAACAGATGCCGTGCCGCTTGAAGCAAAGATCTTAAATCCCAGGTCCTTTAACTTCTTGGCAATAGAAATTACATCCCTTTTGTCCCGGTCATGCACGGAGATAAATACGTTCCCTTTCTTAGGGATCTTCTGCCCGGCGGCAATCTGGCTCTTTATATAAGCGCTGGAAAAATCCTTGTCAATACCCATCACCTCTCCGGTAGATTTCATCTCCGGACCAAGCATTACATCTACACCCGGGAAACGGTTAAAAGGAAAAACCGATTCTTTAACTGCCACATGCCGGGGGATTACCTCTTCGGTGAAACCCAGATCTTTAAGCTTCCTGCCCAGCATAACCTTGGTTGCCAGTTTTGCCAAAGGCACCCCGATAACTTTAGAAACCAGGGGCACGGTGCGTGAGGCGCGGGGGTTAACCTCCAATATATAAACTCTGGCATCTTTAACCGCATACTGCACATTCATTAAGCCGGCAATATTGAGCTCCTTGGCCAAAGCATAGGTAGCTTCTCTTATATCTCTTAAAATATCCGGCGATAAAGTGTAACTGGGAAGCGACATTGCCGCATCTCCTGAGTGCACTCCCGCTTGTTCAATATGTTCCATGATCCCGCCGATGACGAAAGTTTGGCCGTCTCCGATTAAATCAACATCCACTTCAATAGCATCCTCGAGGAATTTATCTATCAATATGGGGTGCTCACCGGATACCTCGGCTGCCTCCTTAATAAACCTCTCCAATACTTCTGCGTCATAGACGATCTCCATAGCCCGTCCGCCCAACACATATGACGGCCTGACTAAAACGGGGTATCCGATATTAGCGGCTACTTTCTTTGCCTCGTCAAATGTAAATACCGTGCCGCTATTCGGCTGCAAAAGTCCCAACTTATCAATCATCTGTTTGAACCGTTTGCGGTCTTCTGCGATATCAATACTTTCAGAGCTGGTCCCCAGGATGTTCACCCCTGCACCTCTTAAGGCTACTGCCAGGTTAATCGGGGTCTGGCCGCCAAACTGCACGATCACCCCAATCGGTTTCTCCAATTCAATAATATTCATGATATCTTCAAAAGTGAGAGGTTCAAAATAGAGCCTGTCGGAGGTATCATAATCGGTAGAGACTGTCTCCGGGTTACAGTTGACCATAATGCTGTCTACCCCTTCCTCTTTAAGCGCGTAGGCGGCATGACAACAGCAATAATCAAACTCAATACCCTGGCCTATTCTATTCGGCCCTCCTCCTAAGATAACCACTCTTTTTCTCATTCTTAAGAAACGCCCTTTCTTTTAGCTGTATTCCCCAGCAGTTCTTTAATCTTATCAATTGCCTTATCAACCGATGATACTTTGATAACTCCTTTAATATTCCAAGACCCTAAACTAATTACGGGAATACCGAACTGCAGGCAATAAGCAATTTCAGAAAGAGTGCCTGCTTCACCTGGAAGCGCCACAACTACATCTGCAGTTTTAACTACCAGTACATTTCTAGCTAAACCAAGGCCCGTAGGAATAACAATATCTACAAATTCATTGGCATCTCTCTTATTGTAACTCGGGATAATTCCTATAGTTAGGCCTCCGCTGGCTTTAAAACCTGCGCAAACTGCCTTCATTGTACCACTTAGGCCTCCAGACACAAGAACATCAACCACTTTTGCCAATTTTCTGCCTAAATTAATGGCAATCTGCTCCACTTCCTCTGTAGAATTATGTCCACCTATTACTGATATTATATTTTTCTTCATACACTCATATTTATGCGCCTGGCAGGAATTGAACCTGCATCACCAGCTCCGGAGGCTGGTGCCTTATCCGTTGGGCCACAGGCGCGGTATTCATAAAGGTCTTTTAATAATGCCACCTTAAAATAACTTAAGCTGCTGTTCATGCTTATCTTCAGGGGAATCCTTATCAAATATTGAGATTACTCCATATTCCCCATCATAACCGGGCTTTATATTTACCTTTCCTGCCCGCGCCCTTAGAACACCTTCTACAACCTTAGGAGGAAGCTTTTTGAGCAAATCCTCCCTGGAAGCACGCATCAGTATATCAAATTCCGTGCCGAAGCTTGCCAAATAACTACGATAATCCCTTTCCACTCCTATGCTGGTTTTAGCCACGCCTTTTGCCTCCGCGATTATTTGATCCAACGAAACAAGGTTTTTAAAAGGTATGGCGTTATCCGGAACAAACCCTTCTTTGCGATCGGCCAATTTTTCCACCCGGTTAACTACCCCCACGGTTACGTTTTTACCGCATTTAGGGCATTTTCCGTTATGCGCCCTGGTTTCTTCAGGAGACCAGCGGATACCACAGAGCCTATGTCCGTCAAAATGATATTTGCCTTCTTCCGGGAAAAATTCTATGGTGTAGAGAAATCTTTTTTTATCCTTGGTTTTTAAAACCTCCCTTATGGTTTTGTAATCCATTTCGCAGTTAAAGACATTCGCTTCGCGGCCGATCCTGGAAGGAGAATGCGAATCGCTATTGGAGATCAAGGTAAACCTGTCTAAAGCGCTCAGGCGCCAATTCATCGTCGGATCGCTTGAAAGCCCGGTCTCAAGCGCAAATATCTTTTCTGTCTGCGACTCAAAACAGTCTTCTATCCTGTCAAAACCAGACATAGAGCCAAACACGGAAAACCACGGCGTCCAGATATGCCCGGGTACAATCATACAGTTTTCGTCTATGTCAAAGACAATACGCGCTAATTCCGCGGCATCCAGGCCCAATATCGGCCGGCCGTCACTGGCCAGGTTACCGATCCTGCCTAATCTTTCGTTTATTTTATCTACGGTTTTAAATGATGGGCTGAAGATTAAGTTATGGATGCGGTAAGTACGCCCATTCTTGGAATAAATACTGCTTACTTCGGCCGTGAGCATAAAATACACTCCCGCATATTTATACAAACCGTTAGCGCAGTCTTCTAATGTATGTTTTAATTCTTCCAGCCAGAGGTGGTGCGTAAAATCCCCTGTGCCCATAAGGGTAATGCCTTTCAGCTTTGCCCACTCTGCCAGGTGCTTGACATCCATATCACGGCTGGTTGCCCGGGAGTATTTTGAATGAATATGAAAATCAGCGATAAATTCCATTCTTTACCTTTTATATACTATCTTTCCGTTGCAAATTGTATAGTCTACTGTCCCCTTTAAGGTGCGTCCAAGGAAGGCGGAGTTTTTAGATTTAGAGAGCAACTCATCTTTTTTAACCTGCCACTCTTTTCCTCCGGAAACAATCGCTACATCTGCCGGCCCTCCCTGGCTCAAAGAACCCCTCTCTATACCCAGGATCCTGGCAGGATTAGAAGTAAACTTCTCAAAAAGTTTGCTCCAGTCTAATATCTTTGAATTTATCAGCTCGGTAATACTCACGGCCAATTCGGTCTCAAGGCCTACTACCCCGAACTCCGCGCGTTCAAACTCAATATCTTTTTCATTCTCCGTATGCGGGGCATGGTCTGAAGCGATTGTATCAATCGTTCCGTCCTTTAACCCTTGCTTAATTGCCACAAGGTCCTCCAAGCTTCTTAAAGGAGGATTCATCTTCATATTTGTATCATACCCCAAAAGAGCATCTTCTGTTAAGGAAAAATAATGTGGCGAGGTTTCACAAGTCAATTTTACGCCGTTTTTCCTGGCTTTGCCAATTATTTCTACTGACTGCCTGCAGCTAACATGGGCAATGTGTACGGATGCGCCGGATTTTTTTGCCAATTCAATATCGCGCGCCACTCTCTTATATTCCGATTCATTGGAAATCCCCCGCAGCCCTAAGCGCGTAGAATTAAAACCCAGGTTGATTACCCCATTCCCTGAAATTTTTTTGTCTTCGGAATGACAGATAGTTAAAACCCCTGCCTGTTTTGCTTCTTTAAGCGCCGCAAACATCAATTCATCGCTATCCACCGAACAACCATCATCGGATATGGCACAAACCCCGCTCTTCTTGAGCTCAAGGATCGCGCTTAATTCCTTACCTAGCCGGCCCTTGGTAATCGTACCGCAAATAAGCACGTTAATCCTGGCATCCTTAGCGATTATTTTTTTAAGTAACTCCGCGTTCTCTAAACAATCCATAGCCGGGTTGGTATTCGGCATGGCTAAAACAGTAGTTACTCCTCCCCTGGTAGCTGCAGCAGTGGCAGTAGCCACTGTCTCTTTATCCTCTCTACCCGGCTGGCGCAGGTGCACGTGCATATCAATAAGGCCCGGAGCGACAATTTTATCTG
This sequence comes from Candidatus Omnitrophota bacterium, assembly GCA_028716965.1. Taxonomy (GTDB): domain Bacteria; phylum Omnitrophota; class Gorgyraeia; order Gygaellales; family Profunditerraquicolaceae; genus UBA6249. The sequence continues at coordinate 161,159 of JAQUOV010000002.1, read as the reverse complement.
CTGCATCAATTATGCTGTCTGCCTGCGCTTTAATATTTTTTGCAACTTTGGATATCTTATCTTCTTCGATTAAAATATCCAAGACAGCATCAATTTTGTTAGCCGGGTCAATTACTCTTCCGCTTTTAATCAATATACTCATGCCTTCACTTCCCTTGCCTGGGCTACCAGGAACAAAACAGCCATCCTAACGGCAATGCCGTTGGTCACCTGATCTAAAATTACAGAATTTGCTCCGTCTGCCACATCACTGGACATTTCAATTCCCCGGTTAATCGGCCCGGGGTGCATAACAACTATATCCTTCTTGGCTTTAGCTAATCTTTCTCTTGTAATACCGAACCTCTTAAAATAATCCAGTTGCTGCGGGAAAGCCGCGCCTTCATCGCGTTCAAACTGCATCCTTAAGACATTTACCGCATCAGCCTCTTTTAAGGCTTCATCAATATTGCTGGAGGTTTTCACCCCCATCTTCTCTATTGCAACCGGAAGCAACATCTCCGGAGCACATGCCGTAACATTAGCCCCTAGCTTAGTCAACCCCCATATGTTAGAACGGGCAACCCGTGAATGCGCGATATCACCTACGATAGTTACATTCAAACCTTCTATTCTCCCAAGTTTTTCTTTAAGCGTGAACATATCAAGCAATGCCTGCGTGGGATGCTCATGCCAGCCGTCTCCGGCATTTATCACACTGATATCCAACGCGCGGGCAAGCATATTCGCCGCCCCGGAACAATTATGCCTCATGATAATCATATCTGCCTTTAACGCCTGGATATTCTTACCCGTATCAATCAAGGTTTCCCCCTTGCGTACGCTGGATGTCTCGGTGGCGATATTAATAACATCAGCGGATAATCTCTTTGCGGCCACCTCAAAAGAAACCCTTGTCCTGGTTGATGGTTCATAAAAAAGATTTACCGCGGTCTTACCGCGCAAGGCAGGAACCTTCTTGATCTCTCTGGTAGAGACCTCTTTAAATGAATCAGCGGTATCCAGGATTAACTCTATCTCTTCTTTAGTCAAATACTCCAGGCCTAAAAGATCCTTTTTTACCCAAGACATCTAATCTTTCTCCATGATCGCTACTTCATCCCTGCCGTCTGATTCAAGCAAGCGCACCTCTACAGATTCTTTTTGGGATGTTGGTATATTTTTCCCCACAAAATCCGCCCGTATAGGCAGTTCGCGGTGACCCCTATCAATTAACACAGCCAGTTGTATTGTTCTCGGCCGGCCAAAATCAATTAGCGCATCCAATGCGGCCCTGATCGTCCTACCGGTATAAAGCACATCATCAACAAGTACAAGTATTTTGTTGTTAATGTCAAAATCGATCTCGGTTTTGCGCACCAACGGCTGGCCACTGGCCAAAGCCAGGTCATCACGGTAAAGTGTAATATCTAACGCGCCTACGGGTATCTTCCTGCCTTCAGTTTTGCCTATACAATCAGCTATTCTTTGGGCTATATAAACTCCGCGGTTCCTGATGCCTACCAAGCAAAGTTCGCCTATGCCGCTATTCTTCTCAATTATTTCGTGGGCAATACGCGTAAATGCGCGCTGAACCCCTTCTTTATCCAAGATTTTAGCTTTCTCTTTCATTTATATGCTTGATTCTATCCCGCTCACTACACCCGGCTTTAAAGGTTAAGCCGGTGTGCCGCTTCCTGCGGCAAAAAAATACCCTTGGTTTTTCTACCAAGGGCTCGTATTTTTCATGGCTTTATTCTTCATTTTTTCCTTGCCAGCTTCTCAAGAGCCAGCTTAAAGGTTAATCTAATTTATATAAATATAGCACCTCTAAAGCGGGTTGTCAAGGCGATTTCTATTGCCTGCAGAAATAAAAAGGGACGCTCTTGGGGAACCTTCTTTCTGGCTGATAAACCTTTTGGGAAGGTAAGCGCCCCTTTTTATTGCTCTATCAACTGCGGTTCTTTAGCTAAAACCTGGATCTTTGTTAATGCCAATCTTAATTCTTTATCCGGCTTGCCTGATTCAAGCAGGACCAGTATTTCCTTTAAGGAAGATTCCGTGCAGCAGGCTTTTTCTTCCTCCTGCCTCAGGATATCTGCAATACAGGCAAGGACTTTATCTATCTGGCTGTTTGGGTCCTGCAAAGATAAAAGATACTCTCTTAATCGCTCACAAGAAGGAGCTATGCCTGAATTTGCCATCTTTTCTATCTCAAGCCATTCCTTATCAGAAATAGTTAAAGATGCGGCCCTAGGAATAAATCTCTGATTCAAGGAGTTATTAGGCGCCATCGGCTGGAGAACCATATTGTTAGGCAGATAACGCATGTCAATGCCTCCAACGTCTGACTCTTTGCTTACTTGCCCTTGTTTTAACAAAGGACTGCTCATTCCCCCATTCTCGTCTTTTCCATCCAGCTGTTCATAAGTAACCCTTTCATACCCGTAATCTTCTGGTATAAAATTTTTCGTAATCTGTTGCACATAATTAGGATTCAAGAAAATAGTATCATCATTTTCAAATGCCTCTATGAATTCATATGCTTGCGGAGAAACTTTTATGCCTCTTGCTACCTGGTCCAAATAAATTTGGTATCCCCGCAAAAGCGACAATGCCTCCCATGGATCCTGATAGAATTCTTTAGGTTTTGTTAACACAGATCCTTTTTCTTCAAATATCCGGTCAAATCGACTGCCTATGCGTAACATCAACTCTATATACCCTTTATCCTTTTGCAGGCCGCCTAATTTGATGCCTTTACCTATAAGATCTTCTGTCGATAGATGCTGAACTTCGTGTGCGCAAAGGCGTTCTATTTCATCCTCAAACAATCTATCTACCCAAAACTCATTAAAGAATACTTTGCCGTTGATAACCTGAGCGCGAGCCTTATCATTTTCTAGTCTAGTAATGCCACCAAAGATATTTTCTGGATAGCCAAAATCCTTGAGTGATTTTAAAGTATATTTCTTTATCTTTTCTATATTATTCTCCACCACCGGAGAGCCTGTGTTTACTTTTTTTTCTCTCTCTAGTAAATTCCGTAATAATGCTACTATAGTGGAATAATCTTTAAAATCTGAGTATTGAATCCTCTTAAATAATAACTCCTCTTTTTCCTGCGGAATCCATCCTAGCGTATTTGACGTGATAAAAACGACTGTGGGCAAGGAATATAAATTATGTACTACGTGGAATATACCGCTATCTATTGTTATTACACCGTCTATTTTACTTAAAAAGGTATCTAGAAGATCTCTGATACTGCCTTTAAACTCTTCCACGTCCCCAGATTCAACTTCTTTTTTAAGTTTTTCTAATATATTTTTTGTATGTGCCTGGTCTATTCCCCCCTCTTTGCCTGAATTAAGTACAACTTTATAGCCCTTTGAGACAAGCTCCTGTATTAAGCCTACCCAAGAATCTACATTATCATTCTTATTGCTATCGCTATGTGGATTTACAAATATTGTTTTCTGTCCATCTTCTTTCTTTTCTCTCTTAATAATTGTCTCTCCTGATTCAGGAGTGATTAATTGCGCTGATCTTAAAATTTCACGCATTTCACCGAGGCGATCTGAAGACATCCATAGCCTTGCCACTGGAAATTTTACTGTGCTTTCTGGAATCTCCTCGCCTAATGCTACCGTGTCAAAATCAATAACCAAATCCGGGGAATAGATAGACCTTAATTCATCAGTTGTCTGTATAGGATCAGCTAATTTGACCTTATCTTCTCCTATCGCTTCTACCAATTCCGGGTAAGAATCACATTGCACTATTAGCTCTTCAATATCTTTTCCGGAATTAACCAACGCCTTGATCAATATCGGCAGGGTAGCGGCTATCTCCCCCAAAGGAAATTCATGTCCTCCGCGAGAATCGCGTCCGGGAACCTTGACTAAAATACGCCTTGCTACTTTTAATCGCTCGCCCAAAAGACACCATTTTTCATAGTTCTCCTGAGCTGCCTCTCTCAATAACCTGGCGGCTTCTTCCGGGCGTATTTCAAGCTCTGAAGCTACAGGGCTCTTCGCCTCGGCTGGCGAGCTGGCAGGTTTAATCTGACCCGAGGATAATTCAGGTGGTTTCGGGATCTTTTCCATTACCCCATCAATAAACTTCTGTGTTATAACCTTCATTGGCTCTCTATAATGACTAGCAGTTATTAATTCTGTATCAATAACCCCCTCGGAATTTATAACCCCCTCTAAAACATCTATTATTTCAATAAGCTTTTCCAGCTTGAGTTTTAAGAGGCCAATAGACTTAGATCCGCTATCGGGGGCTGTTTCTGAAACCTTTACTGCAAGCGTACTCTTAAAATCTATTTCTGCGCGGGGGTAACCTATAGTAAAGGTGTCAAGAATTACCTGTGTATCCGGATCAGATGGAACGCTTATTGCATTTATGTCGCTTTCTACCAATTTATTAACAAAGCGGGCCAAAATCCTGAATTCTTCTTTGGGGATTTCCGGTCTTGACAATAAATCAAGACCGCTTAATAAGCCTGCCTTCCATTTCTCCGCTAACCCTTGAATTCTACCCCGGCTTTCATTTTTAAGCACAAAGCCTTCGGTTAAGGGGCTTCTTGCAGACTTCAAATCCTTGGCCTTGGTTAAAAGCCCTTTTACATAAGGCTCAAAGGCTCTTTTTAATTGGTGTAATTTGGATTCATTACCCTTGGCATCCTGAACAATTTTCAGATTACCATAATAAAGTGCTTCATCCCCGATTTGTCCTTCTGCAGCTAAATATAGCTCAAGCCACTCTCCATTGTTTAACTTCTCCTCATCTAAAAGCAGCCGCTCAAGATTATATATCTGCGTTTCTATCATAGCTAATCTAGAAGACAACTTAATCGGCGAGCTGGAGGATTTATCAGTCTCAACCAGATCTTTGGCCTTATCCAATATTTGGGTTAGTAACGGATCCGTAAAAGCAATATTGATTTCTTTGCCATCCCGTGCCTGTTCAATAATGTTTACAAGGGTTTCCACGGAAACCCTTGAATTAGCGCCGTAACGATTAGGAGACAATCTCCATCTTATATATGCATAAAGTGCGCCAAAGCTATTTACCTTACTTAAATCAAATCTGGTGAAAATCGCATTTATCCTGCCCAATTCCTCTTCTAATGTATCCGGATTCTTTAGATCTATTGGTGTTAATAAACTGCGGACACTATGATAATCATAACCTGACCATGCTTCATCCAAAAACCATCTATCATTATCCTTGTCAAATACCAGCGGTCCATTTTCCTTTAATTGCTGGTAGTAAGCCAACTCTTCCTGGGTTCTGCTAATGCCAATCGGCGAGCTGGCACCCGCTCTTTTTATTTCGTTAGCATAAGCCTCCGCCACTGCGAAATAAGTTCTTTCTTCCAAATAAGTTCCGTCTGGGTCGGATTCTATAAACCCAAACACATCCATGACCTCTCTATCTTCCGGATTACGGTTAAGCACTTTCTGAAAGGCATCGCGGATCCTGTTTATTGCAAGAGCCCTATAATCCACGCCTTTCCCCCCTCTCTCTATCTTGTCCGCAGGTGAAGATGAACCAGAAACCACTGCACTGCCTAGAGGGACCACTTGTTGTCTAATAGATAATGGACTTCCCGCTGGGTGATTCTTAAATTTCTCTATTGCATAACCATACTTATTTAAATATGATGGAATTCGATTAATCCCGCCGCAACCACCATCTACCACTATTGTCTTTATCAGTTGCTTGTTATGAATATCGCCGTTGAGATCTATCTTTGTTGAACGCGTATCTATAGCATTCAATACGTATGATATCAAAAATGAAATGTGATTGGGCGGTAAATAATTATCCATACTTTTGGGTAACCGCTTGCGCATATTATGCCAAACCTCATCCCACCCTGTTCTAGAAGAGAATGTCTTCGCGATTTCTTCGCTAAGCACAATTGAAAAAGCGTTATTTTCAATACCCTTGCCTGTCCCAACTGTCCCGATTACCTGCGGAATTACGGTATTTGATCCTACCCCAAGAAAATCCCCACCTTCATAAGAATGATGCCGTGTGAAAATAATTGAATACTTTCCTGATTCCATCGTTTCCCTAAATTCATCTCCGGATATGCCTCTGGCAAGATGGAATTCTATATCCACCCCATTAATTGAACCTCCAATGACGGTTACAATCCCATGCTGCACATCAGGCTTATGGCTTCTTATTTTATATCTTCCTCCATAATTACTGCTCAACTGCTTTACTAATTCACCTAAGAAATCTTTTGCGGAATTTGCGAAGTCGACTAATACTACTAAGCGCTTCCCGGGCTTGAGTATTTGTTCGTATGGAGGGCTGGCAGCATAATCAAGCACCGCTCTTATTTCTTCGGTTTCCGGGGTCGAACCAAAAACATTTTGGAATTTAGCCATAATCATAAGCGAAAACGCTTTTCCATATATACCCCCATTATCTTTTATCTGCAGAATAATCTCTTTTAAATAGTCATTGACGTTACTATTGCCATAATTAAAGATATCTTTTACGGCATTAGAAATATACGCCATTTTAGTCTTTTCCTCCATTAACTCTTTTGCATTAGCTGATGCAATATTACGAATTATGTCACAAATCTGTTTTAGCATCTTCTCTTTTTGGGCCAAATTAACGGCTGAAGCATCAATCACCCTAATTAGCCTTCCTCTGCCGGATAACGATAACAAAAATTCGCTTGTCATGTTTCCCGCAGAATCAACTTTGCTTAACCATGCTATAATATTTCCACTGGCCTGTATTCTCTTTAGCAACTCATCAAACACGCGGTTAAATGTCCCTGTGTATAATTCAAACCCTCCGCGGCTCAATAAAATATATAACTGCTCATCAGAGCAAAAGCGCGAATCAAGATATTTTTTAACATATTCCGACCACTTTCCATCCTGTTCATATAAATCATGGATAGAATTTATCCATCTGCCAATAGCAGGGTACACATCTTTCTCCGTAGAAAGCAATGCCTGGCTGACTGAAGCCTTTCCTATGTATGTATAAAGCAATTTTTGCTCTTCCATGTCTAGCATATTAAAAAGTCTTTCGTTTGAGCTGATCGCATCAAGAATCTCAAGGACCTCAAATGACTCTGGGGCTCCGAGCCCATAAGCATTTTTCAAGATCTGTTTTACAATCTCTTGCTTGATTTCACTTTTCCAATTATAAAAATTTTTAGATAAAAAGAGCTTATTTGGAATGATGACTTTGGGTCTCGTATACGCTTCCATACTAAAACCCACGCTATGAGCCGATATGTTCATTGTTATGGTCGGGTCCTTTTCCTCATCTTTCCTAACTGGTTTCCCCTCATACATCCTATTAAATTGTTGCTGAAATTCCGCAACATTGCCTTGATCAGCCAGCCTTATTAATTCCTTAACCCACGCATTAATATGCTTAATTTCACGATCGGTTAACACATTAGTTACTACCTGAATAATACACTGGAATAACATTTGAGCTTGAGTTTGAACTGGTACGATGAGGCTCGCTAATCCGAATGAACCGAGTAATTGAATAAATCTGCGCCGACCTGTATCTATAGGCTGATTCGAGATGTTTGAAGACTCTTTTAATATTATCGGCGAAGCGGCAGGCTGCTTAAATTCTACTTTTTCTAATGTCGAGAGACCTATGGGGGGAGTTTGTTGGTCTATGTAGTTACTGACTTTTTCATATGATTCCCTTAATGCCTCAATGGTAAAGTCCATTTCTTCTAATTCTTTTTTCGACATTTCCCGGAACTCTTCAGGGGTCCCCATGTTAGAAAGCAATCTTCCATACAATAAATCCATAATCCAACCGAAAGCCCCGCCGACATTTCTGGCTGCCTGGTGCGTCCACTCATTTTTATATTTTTCCTGGTAACTTCCCTCTACCGTATGGCTAGATTCATGGATATAAGTCTCAATAAATTTCAAGAAGTTTCCATCTAAGGCCCCAGTGGATATAAAATTAAGAAGCTCTTGGAGGATAGATTCATAATAAGCAAGATTCCATGTAATAGCCCCTTCTGCCGGCACAAACGCACTGGCGTAAGCACTGTAAGGAGCGCCTATATCGCAGACAAAATTAGTTTTATTGTTTACTTTTATCAACCGATTCAATATGTTAACAAATTCTTGAAAGGCAATAATAATGGGCTCTTGCATCAAAAAACTGATATCAACCCTGCGCTTATTTATGCTTTGCGTTATATAAGATTCTGCTCTATCGCGTAAACCTTGCAAGCCTGGGGGCAATATACCTTCAAGGCTAACTTTATCGGCAGTCTTTTTATACTCCTCAAGAACTCTCTGTTTAATTTCCCAAAGCGAGATACGCTCTTCCTTCCACGCTACTTTAATCACGGTAAACAACTGCACCAACAAATGTGGATTATTGTATTTTGAAAAGTCAACTTTTTCCGGCATACCGTTATTTATCGCTTCGGCGTCTTCAAGGATATCTGGCGATACTCGGATAGCATTGGAATTAGAATATATATAGTCCTTTGGAATTAAGCCTTCCAGTTCAGGAATGCCTTCGTTCAGATATAAAACCACGGCGCTTCTTAAAGCCAAGGCGGCAATCCAAGGCCTGTAATATTGACTATCCATTACGCCTATCCTGGTTCTAGTAACAGGCGTGCCTTGGGGAAAATTGATATTCCAGCCTCTTTTTAATAAAACCTGGCGGATATCCTGCGGGACAAGTTCGGTATATTTTGAGTCGACATCATCCACATACAACCTATCTACCGTAACACGCAATATTTTATCTTTACTAAAACTTGATTCTAAGTTTGCCCCTATGGCGCCCTTGGCTGGCGACACTTGCGCGGGCTTGCCCGATACATCAGGAGGCAGAAGCTTGTTTAAAATCGTATGCAAATCCATTCCTGCCGGATCGGTAATACTAACAACCCATTCGTAATAGCCATCTTTATTGGGCGTTTGTGTAACGCCATTTCCTATCTTTATAACCCTTGCAGCATTTTCACTCCTGTGCCCATCTTCATTAATTAACTCATTATTGTAAATTACTGAAACCCCATCTTCGCCCGTTGAAGGTATTGCTCCTAAAAAACGTTTTACTTGGCGGGTAGTATACAATACACCCAAAATCACATCTTCATCTGCCGTACTATTATAATAATTCACGCGCTGTATTTGAGTCCCTTTAAAATTGCTCTCATAACGGGTCATTCTTACAACCGCAATGTCAACCATGTCCCCTTTAGGGTCATAACTCGGCTTTAAGACTATTTCATAGGCATATGTGCCATTGCCGGTTCTTATGCGCACTTCATTGCAACCCCCTGCAAATGCAGTATAAAACCCATGTCCCAAGAATCCACTTTTTACTTCTATGCCCGACATCGCACGGATAGCATCTCTTGCGTTTTGTGCCAACTCCCTGATCCAGTATTGCTGGGTTTTATCTTGGCTATTTACCGCCCCGGCAATATCCCTCCTGATCCCCTGTATGTCAGAGCCGTTCAAGCCCAAGACCCCCAATACCACATCTTCCCATTGCACATCATGATGCTGCAGGATGGTATCTGGCGATAACTCACGCAGGCGGATTAGGGTTGATAAATCAACCCCCTTTATCTCGGCTTTGGTTTTTCTTCCGGAAAACCTATCTTCAGATAAGAATACAGGGACCATTAATTCTTCACTGACTAAGAAATCTAAATATAATCTGACCTCGCTAGGCAGGTAAGCCAGATCCTTTGAATCCTGATAAAATTCTAACGGGTTTTTCCCCGTACTTACTCCCCCGGCATTCATTCCCATGCCAAATCTACGTGCAAACATTTCAATAAATCCATCTTGCGGTACATCAAATTTCTCCTGCATTTTATCGGCTATTACTTCTGCTAAATCCGGGTTCTTTAAGAAAACCTTGCACCATCTTCCTGTAATCCGTAAAGCTATCTTTTCGTCTTTAATGGTGCTAAATATAAAGTTGATAAATTTAAACGTTTCTCTGATCTGCTTTATATTCTTGGCCTTATAAACCACGTCATCTAGAATTTGGCGTAATTGTTCAATACCTTCTCCGGCTTTCAATATGGTTTCGGGGGACAAGAAAATCAACGCCGGCATCCACTGTTTATGAGTAACCAAAGACTGCAAAAGTCGCTCCCTTTCATTCTGCCTCAACACAGACAATAAGCCGAACAATTGCGGCAGGTATCTTTCTTGAAGAACAGTTAAATTCTTCCTCAAATATTCTCTCTGTTCAATAAGCAAGGATAGATTCGGGTAGGCAGTTATTTGATAAGATTCTACCGCAAAAGGATGCCCGTCTAAGAAAACCATATTTCTGTAAGAACCTTCGAAGAATATTGCGCTCCTTTTTACAGCCTCTCCTGTGCGCTGATTATAAATGTTAACCCTTCTTAATGTTCTAAACGGTTCAGAAGGATTGGCGTGAAGGCTTACCTCATCTTCCTGGCTGGCCAACTCATCATAATCTTCTAAAAACATAAATTCTCCATTTTCCATCTTCCAGAACTCCAAATCAACACCCTCTAAGGAATAAGTAAACTTTGCCTTGCCATCCTGACTTATTTCGTATAATGACAATTTGTTATACATGCCTTGCCTGCTTTCTTCCCGAACGACAAACAGCGAATTGCCGTCCGGAATTGCGGCTTTTACATCCCATTCATTATAAATAATTACCATTTCCCCGTTTTCTTCTATGCGCCGGATTTTCCTGCTCCCGCCCTTCTTTAGCGATATGCAATATGACTGTTCCCCTGCGGTAATCAATGTATGGGACAACGAACCATCGGTAATCTCCTTTGCTTCCTCCTTATCAACTTCTATTCTGTATAACGGGTTTGTTCCGGGCAAAGGGACATCCCTGCCAGCAATAACTAAATAAATGTATTTTCCGGAAAATACCAAGGAATCTATTTTCTTACTTCCAAGTATTTGGTCGATGTTCGGCAAGGCAAACATTTTACTTTCCCCATTTTGGTTAAGGCGTACTAATCCTTTATCCTTAAGAAAATATACCGCATCATCCTTCTGCCAAATACCCTCATCCTGGACATAATACTCATCCGTCTTCCCATGATCATCGACAAAAATAATTTCTGCCTTTCTGTTTATGCCCGAGAAGTAATCCGCTTTCAGCGAGCTTGACGCGCTGTATTTATTAAGGAAATCATCCTGGAAAGACGTTTTCTTATGCCCGGCAATAGCAATATTTCCGTTTGGGAATATTGCTATGGTCTTAATCCGGTCCACTCCTTTGATTTTAATCTGTTGCATATCTCCGGAGGAATTTACCTTAAATATCATTTGGGGACCGAAATGGCTAAACCATACCACATACTTATTGTTACATACTACCGCAGAAGGTTTTTCGGACAACATACCAGCCATCTCTTGTGCGGGCAGACGGCAGAATTCTGCAACATTCTCTCCGGAAATGATCTTAATTGAAATGATTTCTCCTTCTTGTACAAGCGCTAGTAGATTCTCGTTTTTTGATCCTTCCAAGTACTCTCCAACTACCTTCTCAAGAATAATCTTATTTTCACCGCTATTCCTTATTGATATTTTATGCAGATTACTATCTTTTTCTATAAGATATATATGTTGGCTTGTAAATACCGGACGCGCACCTTCAAAAGAGATAACCGTTCCCTGCTTATTTATTTCAAATGTAGTCCAATGGACAGTTTCATCGCCAAACCGCGTAATATAGAAATACAACTTTCCGTTAGCAACTTCGGGGCTAGAAATAATCTCTTGGGAAGAAAAAATATTAAATTTCACCTGATAAAGTTCCTTTTGCAGCCATGCCTCGCTAAACATCCCCTCAGGCAAAGACCTCTTTAAATCCTTGAGCAATGCAAGCCAACTATGTAATTTAATTCTTTTTTCATCTATATTGCCCTTATTAATCTCCCCTGCGGCAATTGACTCTTCAGCTATCTTTATAATAAAATTTACGTCCCTTTCTTCAAAATCATCCAGTTGTTCTTTAATCATCTTGCTGGAAATCAAATCATTTCTCAGGGCATCTATTTCTTCCTGGCTGATTTTAAACCCTTTTTTGCCGATGCTGGGCCCCGAAGATAATTGGTCCGTAGATAGACCTGCTTCCCCGGAAGATACCTTTCCCGCCGAAGATTTTATAATAGTGCCAAAGTTTTTCCCTTCATCTCCATATCCAATACTAAAATTCAAGAATCCATTAAGCCAGGCCGGATCAGCTTTATGCTTTTCCCAGACCTTTCTATCCAAAATAATCCATCCTCTGCCATCCGGATAGCTGCCTTCAATATATATATTACTTTCCTCCGGATCATCCAGGTTTCCAATATATAATTCATATGCCGCAGAAACAAAATCCCTTACTTTCTCCACGCTCGGTATATTACTAGGGCGAAAATAAAACATCTGCTCATCCAAAAATATTACTTCTTGCTCAGGAGAAAGAAGTAACAAAGCGAGTTCTTTTCTGTTCGGCAGGAATATCTTTCCAAATCCTTCAGCCTGTATATAATCGCTGCACATCCTTCTAAGTTCATACAATAATGACTTATCTTCACTGTCCTTTAAAATATGCCTTAATAATGAAGCTACTCCGTTAATTAAAGCGTACCTATTGGCTATATCGCTTCTTTGGGGAGAAGTAAGCTTACGCATTACCTCAAGCAACCCCTCCCTTGTAACGCTGTCCATGGCGATTTTATCTCTTGACTCCGGAAGCCATGCATCATGCGGAAGCTCAATGATCAACTCTTCAGGGATATTCATCCCGAAAATCGGGACTTCAATATTCTTTACACCGCTGATTTGAACAGCTACTCTTCCCTGCCCTTCACCGGATATTATATTTGAATAGAACAAATGCGTCTCTTCCCTGATCTCTGAACTTTTTTCTGCCGGCTTACCTTCAATGGCCTTAGTAGTACCCTTGGGAACCAAAAACTTCTCCCAAATGGTCTTTGGACTCATCCCGCTTCCCTTGTCTATTACTACATACCCCTTTCCTGTAATCTCAACCTGAACCGGCTCTATGTCAGGCATAACAAGATTATCGCCGTTAATGTAATGGTATTGTTCGGGATTATTGATCAAGATGCCATTAACCGTAATTTTGCTCCTGGCATTGGTGTGCAGCTTATTCTTTATATAGTTGATACGTTCTTGCACATCTTCGGATGAAAGCTTTGTATTGACGGCTACCGTGGTACCTTTTTCTATCCCTTCTGATAGCTGCTCTGTCTTACAACACAGATCTCCTTCAATAAGCTTAAAAGTTATTCTCCAGCCGAGCCTGCCATCTGTGGACGTAGTAACTATAATTGTGTCTTCCGGGCTTTTTAGTTCCCGGAACATCTGATAAGCGCCTACTCCGAACCTGCCTATCTTTTTCTCATTTACCACGGCATCCTGAGCATTAGCAATCAATTCTATTAAAGCCTGTTCAACAGATGTAGCCTGGTTATAAATATAGGTATCTATTCTGGCCGGAATTAACCTTCTTTCCCCAAAAACCCTCTCCGCTTCATTTAAGAATATATCATTGTCAAACAGGCCACGGTAATACCCATCATCAAATTCTATCCCCGAATTAATTAATTCCCTCACAAACGACACCATTAATTTTAGCTTCCTCCAGCCATCTGGCCTCAATACATCTTTTGGATCTAATAGTGTCTCTGAACTATTGATTGGAGAGGATGTCTGATTATTCGCAATCTTTGTCTCCTGCGGCGAGCTGGCGGAACCATTTTGCGAATCCTCTGGATCCCGAACTTTCTCTGCAATTGCTAAATTTTTGGGAGAATTAAGATCCCTCTTAGCTGCAGAATTATAGTAGCCATGCGGCCAATATGCATGGAGAAATTCTACTGCGGTTACTTCGTTTTTATTATTGAAAACCAACTTGATCCCCTTTTCTGCTACTACAGGATAAGGAGAAGCAAAGACGAAACCCTGCGGGAAGATATCCGCGAATAGCTGGGCGATATTTGAAAATATCCTCCCGCCTTTTCCTGTACTACAGCTATCTAGAATAATAATGCCGTTCTCTTCTAATGTGCCGACCGCGGCTGATAATTTTTCTTTTAATTGCTTATCCCTAATTGTTAATTTTGAATTGGGTTCCCCGAATCCAAGTTGTATACTAGTACGACTCCCATGCCCGCCTATCATTATTACTGAAGCTCTCTGCTGTGCGGTAGCAGCCTTTAATGCTGCCAAGAGCGCATCTATTCCATCAACGCGTGCGATTATAACTCGGTATCCTCGAGACTCTAACTGCTTGCCCTTATTCTCAATATCTTTGAAAGCACCATTATTATCTTCTACAGGATGAATAATTATTGCTAATTTTTTTAGCAGACCATCTTTCTCCAATGGAAAAATAGAGGTTCTGCGAACAAGACCCCGTCTCTGCCAACCTGTATTAGCTAAGGCATAACCCATGACCTTAAATGCAACGGGGTCTAGCTCCGATGCCTTTATATCCCTAATTGATTCCAAAAAAGATATAACTTCCTGCGCAGTATCTTTTTTTGCATATCTGATAAGACTTTCAAATAATTTAGCTATTCGTTCATAAATCTTGGGATTTAACCCTGGAGTACTTAAGGCCATCTCTAACGAAGAAAGGGCTTTATCTCGAACGGCTTTTCTTCCTCCTTGGGCTAAATGAAATAATTCATAAGCAATGCCTTCGCTGAAGCCGAAATCAGTAGTGGTAACTAATGCCGACGCTAAGGAGTTAATGGCGTATTGGGCGATTTGCGGTTCTATGAATGGGCATTTAGCAATTTCTCTTAACGCAAATACAGCGCTCTGATCAGTCGATTCAATAGTTAACGCTACCGCTAAGGAGTTAATGGCGTATTGGGCGATTTGCGGTTCCGCCAACACAACAATTATTTTCAAGGTTTCAGCAGACTGCTTGCCTTCGCCAGTACTAAACTTTTGTTCCAAGCCAGAGATAGCTTGCAAGGCCATCTCTGCATCCTTTAGGCCTAATGCATACTCAAGAGCCTGTTCATAAACAGCGGGGCTAAAGCCCATTTTTATTAACTGCTTTCTTATTTCATAAAAACGCGCGCGTTCTTTTCTTTGGAACAACGCTTTCTTGAAAGCCGAGATTAAACCGTATATATTGCTAATTTTTTCTGGCTGCTGCGCAGGACTAGTGGCGGCTGGCTTTTTTTGCGCAACCAGGGAGACCGCGGGAGCATCGCTCTGCAGCGGCGAACTAGATGGCTGTTGTTTTGAGTTTGTTGCTCCCTGAATAATATTGTTTATGTCTATTGCTTCTATGTGATATGGAGCGTCTATTGCGCTGCTGACTTTTGCTAACCCTTGAACAATATAATTATTCCTAAAAAACAACGGGGAGCTATTGCCTGCTGGTTTGGCGTGGATAATTTGCTTTATAGCTTCTGGACCGCCTAACTGGATCCCTCCGCTCATATAACTTCTGATAACCTGGCCAAAAGGAGTGTAACGTGGCTCTTTAATATTGTATTCCCCCTGTTCAAAAGAAACTTTGTAAGCATTGAAATAATCTGTTTTAGACCAGGGCGACTTGGAAGCTAAACCCTGAAGATTATGTTTGTCTATAAGATAACTATACAGCCCGGATTTGCCGTAGAATTTCTGTTTAAACCATTGGGCAAGGATTAAAGAATAATAAACCTGCCTCAAGGGAGCGTACCTTTTACTAGAGTTAATCTCTCTGGTTAGCCTGGGGATAATGGTATTACGGATAAGCTCTGAAGAATACTCGTTTAAGGCCTTGGAGCGTCCATCCGTAAAATTATAAACTAACGAATCCTTCAGATAATCCTGCTCAAGCATAACTTTAAGAGTAGCCTTGTAAATATAAGCATTATCGGAACTTTCCCTGATAATGATCTCATCCGGAACAATCCAGGGGCGGGTTAACGTAGGTATGGTTATATTTTCGGAACCGTATAGTTCTTCTGCTTTTTTATATAACTTATCCCAATAATCTTTACCTTCGGGAGTTTGGGGAGAGGTAAAACTTGCTGTATCTTTCTTAAGCTGCAGGTCTGCTTCCAACAAAATACGCCCCACGTCTGTTTCGGCAACCTCCGGATCTATGATATTATTGGGCGAATCAGGCCGAAGGTTTACCCAAAAAGCCTCATTTGGCAAAGATATGCCGATAAAAAAATAATTTAGCAGGGTCTTGGTTTCTTGTTGCAAGATCTCTTCAGGAACAACCCCCGCAGAAGGCGGGGCACCAAACCATCCGATAGGTTTGGGTGCCTTATCCTTCGGGGACAGTCCCTTCAGAAAATCCCCTTTGTCTAAAAGCAGGCTAAAATTGTTAATACTTGGATCGTACGAAAGATACCTTAAATGTATTGGGCGGAATCTATCCTGGATAAAACTGTTGCGCAGGGCAAGAAAGCGGCCTGAAATATCCAACTCTCCGGCAATCTGGGTAAAGCCTGATTGCTGGAAAATAAGTAAAAAGCAAAGGAAAAAAGATAAGATTTTTCTAAGCCTGTATGCCATTTTTTGAGTTATTTTTAAGATTCGGTTTATCAGCCGTGTTAGAAAAAGTATATATTATAGGTAAGTGTTTACAAGGGTATTTGAGGGGTTTTAAGAAAGCGTTTTCTTAATGAGCGGGGCTTACAAATTGGGATAAATAGAGCAGTTATATGATTACTACGAATTCACCACGAGGCTTTTGTTTCTTTAGGGACTCCAGGATATCTTTTGCGCTTGCGCGCTTGACCTCTTCGAACTTTTTGGTAAGTTCCCTGGCTACAACTACCTCTTTGTCACCAAAAACATCCTGTATGTCTTCAAGGCTGGCCAAAATCCTATGGCAGGATTCATAAAAGATAACCGTACATTTAAGTTGTTTTAATTTTGTCAGTTGATTTTTACGCGCCTGCTGACGGTTAACAAGAAACCCGGCAAAGAAAAATTCATGGGCCGGCTTCCCGGAGAGTACCAGTGCGTTTACAAAAGCTGCTGCTCCCGGGATAAAAGTCATCTCCAGATTGTTTTTTATCGCCAAATTGATCAAATTATATCCCGGGTCAAGTATGCCTGGCGTGCCGGCATCAGAAACTAAGGCAATATTCTTGCCTTCTTTCAACAAGCCCATGATATATTCGCCTTTGCTGAATCTGTTATGCTGGTAGAAACTGGTAGTTGGGGTTTTGATGCCGTAATATTGGAGCAGGATCTTGGTGTGGCGGGTATCCTCGCAGGCAATTAAGTCTACGTTTTTTAAAACCTCAATCGCCCGCAAAGTTATGTCTTTTAAATTGCCTACCGGCGTGGCTACAATATATAGCATATTAGAGATTGCTTTGTCCACCTTCGGTGGACTCGCAATGACGGTCACATTATTCCACGGTTACCGATTTAGCTAGGTTGCGCGGCTGGTCCACGTCGCATCCGCGCTTTACTGCGATATGGTACGCTAATAACTGCAGCGGCAATACTACCAGAAGGGGAGAAAATAATTCATTGCATTTGGGAATATAAATTACCTCCCCTGTCAGCTCCTTGATATTGGCGTCTCCTTCTGTGGCGATAGCAATTATTTTGCCGCACCGCGAACGGATCTCCTGGATATTAGAAACCATCTTTTCATATACCTTGGACTCCGGGGCAATACAGACTACGGCGCGGTATTCATCTATTAAAGCAATGGGGCCGTGCTTCATCTCTCCTGCCGCATAACCTTCTGCCGGAATATATGAAATTTCTTTTAATTTCAGCGCGCCCTCTAAAGCCGAAGGATAATTTACATTCCTGCCCAAATACAAGAAAGAGCCAAAATGCGAATGCCGGTGCGATACGCGGGCAATCGTATCCTGATTTTTCAGAATCTCCTCCTGCTTAGCAGGTATATCTCTTAACTCTTCAATTAACTTATTTATCTTGTTTTGCGGGACTATATCGCGCACCTCTGCCAGATAAAAAGCAAATAAATAAATCGCGGTCAATTGAGCAGTATAGGCCTTAGTAGAGGCAACTCCGATTTCGGGTCCGGCGTGAGTATAGATTACCCCGTCTGATTCGCGGGTCAAGGTTGACCCCAGGACATTACATATAGAGATTACCGAGGCGCCAAGTTTTTTAGCCTCCCGGATTCCCGCCAATGTATCCGCTGTCTCTCCGGATTGGCTAATCGCTAAGACCAGGGTATTTTCATCAATAAGCAGGTCGCGGTAACGAAATTCGCTTGACACATCTATATATGTGGGTATTTTACAAAGGGACTCCAAGGCATATTTGCCCACAAGGCCTGCGTGATAAGCTGTGCCGCAGGCAACGATAAAAATACTTTTTATGTTTTTTAATTTCTCAAGAGCAATACCCTGTTCTTTAAAAAATACCCTGCTGTCTTTTTGTATCCTCAAATCAAGCAGGGCCTCAATAATCCTGGGCTGCTCATTGATCTCTTTGAGCATAAAATGTTTATACCCCTGCTTCTGGGCCTGTTCAATATCCCAGTTAAGCCGTACCGCATCCCTAATTACTGCCTTGCCGTTAAGATCCATTATTGCGCAGCTGCCTTTGCTTAATACCGCCACCTCATTTTCCTCTAAGAAGATTATCTCCTTGGTATGTTCAAGAATTGCCGGAGCGTCGGAGGCAAGGAAGTTTTCGCCTTTGCCGACCCCCACAATCAAAGGGCTTCCCGAACGGGCACCGACAAGCTTGTCCGGTTCTTGCTTAGCGATAACCGCGATGGCAAAAGACCCGGTGACTAATTTCAAGGCCTTGCGTACCGCATCTTCTAACGGGATATTCTTATAAAACTTCTCAATAAGGTGAACGATCACCTCGGTATCGGTCTGACTGCGAAACAAATGCCCCTCTTTTAGCAATTGTGCCCTTAAAACCTCATAGTTTTCAATAATCCCATTATGCACAAGCGCTATTTCGTTTTCGCAGTCGGTATGCGGATGGGCATTGGCACGTGTTGGCGCCCCGTGCGTAGCCCAGCGGGTATGCGCAATTCCTACGCTGCCCTTAAGCCCTCTGGCTTTAAGTAATTTTTCCAAAGCGCTAATTTTACCGGAAGCCTTCCTGACAGACGGGGTATTTTTCCCGGGAATAATTACGGCTATGCCGCTGGAATCATAACCGCGGTACTCTAAACGCTTAAGGCCGGTCAAGAGCATTCCCTGGGCCGGCCTTTCACCTATATATCCGACTATTCCACACATATTAGCTTACCGCTTATTGCCTATCGCAAACAATATACGATCAGCAATAGCCCTTATGCGATTTTAGTGACCCTGACGGGATTTGAACCCGTGTCGAGAGCTTGAAAAGCTCTTGTCCTGGACCAGGCTAGACGACAGGGTCAGAGTTTATTCTTCTTCGGCGATTACCGGGGCAACACAAGAAACCCGGTCTTTATCCTGCAGCTTAATCAACCGCACGCCCTGGGATGAACGTCCGGTCTCGCGGATATCCTTTATCGCACAACGTAAGAATATTCCGTTTTGGGTAATCACCATAAGCTCATCCTTATCATTGACGCATTTTAAATTTACGGCCTCTCCGTTTTTATCCGTAACCCTTATATTTATTACGCCTTTGCCGCCGCGGCTGGTCAGCCGATACTCATCAATGGTAGTGCGCTTTGCAAAACCTAAGGCTGTAACTGTAAGTATAGTAGATGCTTTTTGCGGAACCACCATATCGATAACTTCATCTTTTTTTGCCAAAGATACGGCGCGTACCCCCCTTGCGGACCTGCCCATATCGCGTACATTTTCCTCGGAAAACCTTATCGCCTTACCCTGCTTGGTCCCAATAAGCAGTTCCTGCTTGCCATCAGTCATCTCCACACCGATTAAAACATCATCTTTATCTAAAGTGATCCCGATAATCCCGCCTTTGCGCGGGTTACCGTATGCATCCAGCTTGGTCTTCTTGATCTGCCCCAGCTTAGTGACCATCACTAAATATCTATCCGGGGAGAACTCTTTTACCGGTATAGTCGAACTGACCTTAGCCGCCTGCTCCATTTGCACAATATTAACGATTGCCTTGCCTTTAGAAATACGGCTGGCCTGGGGGATTTCATAAACCTTCAGCCAATGTACCTGGCCCTTATCCGTAAAAATAAGCAGATAATCTTTGGTCGAAGCAACAAAAAGATGCTCGATAAAATCCTCATCTTTAAGCTCCGCACCCGTTGCCCCGGTTCCTCCGCGTTTTTGCTTACGGTAGGAGCTTACCGGTAAACGCTTGATATAGCCGCCATGGCTGATTGTTACCACCACGTCTTCTTCAGCGATTAAATCTTCAACCTCCAGCTCCTCGGCCTCTCCTACAATATCCGTACGCCGCTGATCTCCATATTTTTCCTTTAAATTCTCAAGCTCTTCCTTGATAATGGCCTCGATCTTTTTCTGTGAAGCTAAAATCGCCCGGCATAATTCAATTTTCTTCAAGAGCTCTTCATACTCTGCATCAATTTTATCGCGTTCAAGTGCAGTCAGGCGCTGTAACTGCATCTCAAGGATAGCCTGTGACTGAATCTCGGAAAGCCCAAACTCCTTCATTAAATTTACCTTGGCGCTCTCTACGCTCTTAGAGGTCTTGATAACCTTAATGATCCGGTCTATAAACTTAAGCGCTATTTTTAATCCTTCTAAAATATGCGCGCGCTTTAAGGCTTTGTCCAGTTCAAACTGCGTGCGCCTGCGGATAACGACTTTGCGGTGTTCAATATAGCAATCCAATACCTGGCGTAAATTTAAAACCTTTGGCCGGTTGTCCACTAATGCCAGCATAATAATACCAAATGTATTTTCCAGCTGGGTGTGCTTGAAAAGCTGATTCAGCACGATCTGCGATTCGACATCACGCTTAAGCTCGATGACAATACGCATGCCTTCCTTGTCCGATTCATCGCGTATATCGGATATACCTTCTATTTTTTTATCATCAACTAAGCCGGCAATGGACTCGATAATGCCTGATTTCTGGACCTGATAAGGAATTTCAGTAAAAATAATCAAATCCTTACCGTTCTTTTGATGCTCTACAGTCGCCTTGGCGCGCACCAAAAGCCTGCCCCTGCCCGTCATATATGCATCCTTAATCCCGGCCTTGCCGCAAATCAATCCTCCGGTGGGAAAATCCGGGCCCTTGATATAACGCATCAGGTCTTTGATCTCCGCATCAGGATGATCGATAAGATAGATGACCGCATCGCAAACCTCATTTAAGTTATGCGGGGGTATGTTTGTGGCCATGCCTACGGCAATCCCGCTTGAACCATTAACTAAGAGGTTCGGCAGGCTGGCTGGCAAAAGTAAGGGTTCTTTTAAAGAAGCATCAAAATTTGGCCCGAAGACAACCGTGTCTTTTTCAATATCTCCAAGCAGCTCATCGGCAATTGCGGCAAGGCGGGCTTCGGTATAACGCATGGCAGCAGCAGCATCGCCGTCAACCGAACCAAAGTTCCCCTGGCCATCCACCAAGGGATAGCGCAAAGTGAAATTCTGCGCCATTCTTACCAGGGTATCATAAATAGCCATATCTCCATGCGGGTGATATTTACCCATGGTCTCACCGACTATACGCGCGCATTTCTTATATGGCTTGGAGTGCCCAAGATTAAGCTCTTGCATAGCGTAAAGAATCCTGCGGTGGACCGGTTTTAACCCATCGCGCACATCAGGCAGGGCGCGGCCGACGATTACGCTCATTGCATAATTCAAATAGGAATCTTTTACCTCGTCTTCAATATAAACCGGTATTATTTTCTCGTTACGCGTATACATTAGTTTCTAATGCCCCTTGTAATTTTTTATACAACATTACTGTAAGTACGGACCAGAACGGGATTAAGACAATATTTATAAACATGCTGTATATTGAACCTGCCTGATTTGCCTCAACAGCATTGCCACCTATGCCCAAGATTGCCCCAGCGATAACAAATGGAATCAAACATATAATACATGCGGCCACGAACAAAGAATATACAAATACTACCGGAAGCACCCGGTTTCCAACTAAAGCGGTGCTGCGCTTTAAGGCCGCTATAGGGTGAAGGTTCTCGAGAACGCAAACTGTAGCAGCAAGAGACCAGAGAATAATTAAATAAACTGCTGATGCAATAATCGCTATTCCCAAAGCAAGGCAAACCAGCGTCGCCAACAGCTTATTTATCTTTAACAACAGCGTCAAGGCCAGCGCGACAGACAAGCTGCTAAACATAGCAACGCCCAATATAAAAAGGGAGATGAGCAAAACCGTGCCGAGATATTTAAAAAATAAAGGTTTTGTCTGGGCTATGCTTTCCCCAATCTCATAATCCTCAAAACCAACCGTTTTCTTTGCCGCCAGCAGCAGAGAAATGTGACACCAAATGCTGGCGGTCAAAGCCGGAACGAAAAATAAAAGAAAGGTTGTAAGGCTTGGCTTCCCTGCCTGCATTTTTTCTGCCACAGGAGTAAAGTAAAAAGCAATTATCGGCAGATTAAAAATTATGTAAATCAGGCTTAATTTCTTTAAACTCCTAATACAGAGCCCCCAGGATTCCTTAAAGACAGCAACGGGATATAAAATTTCGTTAGATTTATCCGGCGCAATTATTTCCATAGTTAGACATCCAGATTCTTTACCTGATGCGCGTAATTTTCTATGAATTCGCGGCGCGGCTCTACCTGGTCTCCCATTAAAACCGTAAACATTTTATCCGCCTCAACCGCATCCTCTAAAACTACCTGCAGAATTGTCCTTTTCTCAGGATCCATGGTAGTATCCCAAAGCTGCTGCGGGTTCATCTCCCCCAACCCCTTATATCTCTGTATATGCATACCTTTAGCAGCTACCTCCTTGATGTACGCCAGGATCTCTCTTAAACTATAAGTCTCCTTGCGATCTTCATCGTTAGTAATACGGTAAACAGCTTTTAGTTTTTTTTCGCCTTCTTTGGCTATGCCTTGCTTGGGCATAACAACACGATTAAAATAACTGTCAATATCAAAACCGAGCTTTTCTATCTTGGCGATTACCTGCTCAATCTCCTGTGATTCAAAAAGCTGTAAAACATCTTGCTCTGCCTCTTTCCCTTCTTTGTCTGTAATAGCAGCTAGTTCTTTATCCGTAAACACGAAAAGGGTATTTCCCTCCACTTTTACCCTATAAATAGGCATCTTCCTGGTTTTATGATGTCTTGAATTAATATAATCTGCAAAGTTTACTCCCTTTTTATCTAAATATCTTCCTAATTTATCCAGCTCAACTAGGTGTTTTAGAAGCTCTTTAAATTGATTATCTGTAAAGCTTTGTTTATCTTTAATCCGAAATAGCTTATGCCCTTCCCTGCCTAGATCTAATAGTAAATCATCCATCTGTTGCTCAGTTTGAATATATTCTTCGCGCTGGCCTCTTTTAATTTTGTAAAGAGGAGGCTGGGTTATATAAACATGTCCTTCTTCTATTAATTTGGGCATTTGGCGGTACAATAGAGTTAAAAGCAGGGTGCGTATATGCGAACCATCGATATCCGCATCCGCCATAAGCATAAGCTTATGATACCTTAATTTAGACAGATCAAATTCTTCACCAATGCCCGTGCCTAAAGCGGTGATAATGGTGCGTATCTCTTCATTAGATAAAATCTTATCTAATCGCGATTTCTCCACATTCAAGATCTTTCCTTTAATGGGCAGGATGGCCTGAAACCTTCTGTCGCGCCCTTGTTTTGCCGAGCCGCCCGCAGAATCCCCTTCTACAATATAAAGTTCGCACAAAGCCGCATCCCGCTCCGAACAATCCGCTAATTTACCGGGCAGGCCGGCGCCTTCTAATGCGCCTTTTCTACGGGTTAACTCCCTGGCCTTGCGCGCAGCCTCCCTGGCGCGTGAAGCCACGATTACTTTATCTATGATCTTATTGGCAACTGAAGGATTTTCTTCAAAATAACTCGAAAGCGCATCTAGGCTGGCTGAAGCTACTAACCCCTCCACCTCGGAATTACCCAGTTTGGTTTTAGTCTGCCCTTCAAACTGGGGGTTAGGCACCTTCACGCTGATTACCGCGGTTAACCCCTCACGGACATCATCTCCAGTAATAGCAATGTTATCCTTGAGCAAATTCTTTGTTTTAGCGTATTGGTTAATCCCCCGGGTGAGGGCGGATTTAAACCCGGACAGGTGCGTTCCTCCTTCAATGGTATTTATGTTATTGGCGAAAGAAAACAGGGTCTCGGCATAGCCATCATTGTACTGCAGGGCTACTTCCACATTAATATTATCCTGGAGCTTCTCAAAATAAACCACCTTGTTATGCAAAGGATTTTTATTTTTGTTAAGGTACTCAACGAATGAAACAATCCCGCCGGAAAACTCAAAGACCGCTTCTTTGTCCGAACGCTCATCCGTCAATTTAATTTTTAACCCTTTATTTAAAAAAGCCAGCTCCCTCAGGCGTTGTGAAAGTATATCGTAAGAATACTCGGTTTTGCTGAAAATTGTTTTGTCCGGCTTAAAAGTGATCTTTGTTCCCGTAGAGTTACTTTTACCGATAACAGTAAGTTTGGATACGGTTTTACCCCTCTCATAACGCTGGTGGTAAATCTTGCCATCCCTCTTTACCTCTACCTCCAGCCAATCCGAAAGCGCGTTAACACAACTTACCCCCACGCCATGCAAACCGCCGGAAACCTTGTAAGAACGATGATCAAATTTACCTCCGGCGTGCAAGGTAGTTAAGGCTACCTCTACCGCGGGTTTTTTCTCGGTCTTATGCATATCTACCGGGATTCCGCGGCCATTATCAATTACTGTTATACTATTATCCGACTGTACGCAAACAGAAATAGCGTCGCAGAAACCGGCCAGGCTTTCATCTACACTATTATCAACCACCTCGTAAACCAGGTGATGCAACCCGCGAACCGAAGTATCCCCGATATACATCGCGGGACGGCGCCTGACCGCCTCGATCCCCTCTAAAACCTGAATACTGGTAGCATCGTAAGCCTTGTTTTTATCTGCCGGCTTAGGATTGTTCTTTGTCTCTTCTTTCGATCTTTTCATAAGGTTTATCCGATACGCAAATTAATATTTTTTAACCCGGGGTTTTCTTTTTTTAACCTGTTAAGCAGCTCTTCTTTTTTAAGGCTTAAGATATAAAGCCAAGCGGAAGAATCCACGCTTAAACCGAGCACCCCTTTACTAAAATATTTAACTTTTATATGCCCCAACTCTTTTTTTGTCAAGGCTTTTTTTAACCAATCCTGCGGTCCAGATACCAAGAGGGAGGTTTTTTTAGATACCAAGCTCCGCATAACTCCCTCTATCGTATTTTTCAAAAGCTCCATTGTTTTAATTAATACGCATGGGCAGTACTATATACACATAGCCGCTGATACGGATAACCCCCGGTTTCTCTCCATCGGTTAATTCTAAATTAATAACCTCTTCATTAAGGTTTTTCAAAATATCTATTAAATAAACCGGGTTAAAGCCAATAATCATCTCTCTGCCCTGGTATTCTGCTGCTAATTCTTCATGGAACTCTCCCACATCCGGAGTAGATTTGGAAATTACCAGTTTATTTTTAAAAACCTCCAATTTCACCGCCTGATAATCTGCTGTAGCTAAAAGCGCCGCCCTTTTTACCGCCAGCAATAATTGGTTCCGGCCAATCTTTACCTTATTTTCAGATGCCGAGGGGATAACTTGTTTATAATCCGGAAACTCCCCTTCAATCAAACGCGAGATTACCACTACACCCCCTAAATCAAAAAGCGCCTGGTTACTGCCGACCACCAAAGATAATTCCCCGCCTTCTTTTAGATTGCGGTTCAACTCATGTATTGTTTTAATCGGAACAATCATATTTAAATCTACATCTAAACCCGTCTCTAATTTTCTTTCTGCAAAGGCCAGTCTTTTACCGTCAGTAGAAACAAGCGTTAAAACCCCTTTATTAATCTTAAATAATATCCCATTCAAAACATACCTTGTTTCATCAAATGATACTGCAAATGAAGTTAAGGCCAACATTTCTTTTAAGGTTATTTGTTCAACCTTAACAACTTTCTTATCTTTGAACTCCGGTAGTTTAGGGAATTCCTCTTTTGCTAAACCCATAATTTTAAACTGACATAATTCAGAATCAACTACCACAAGATTATTCTTTTTAGTAGATATATTAATAATATCTACAGGAAATTCTTTAACTATATCGCTAAATCTTTTTGCGGGAATAGTAATTGCCCCTGGCTCCTGGATATCCACAGGTATTACACATGTTATCCCTATATCTAAATCTGTTGCGGTTAACCTTATACCACCCTGTTGAGTTTCAATTAATATATTAGAGAGAATTGGCAGGGCGGATTTTGAGGTAATTATATTTTGTACGGTTTGAATTGCCGCAACCAAACTGTTTTTTTCAACTTTAAATTTCATTCTATAATCTCCTTCTATTTATATATATTTAAGAACTTAATATCGTCGTAGTATTAAAGGGGTTATGTTTCTGTTAAAAAGTATATAACTTATTATATTTATGGTAAATTAGAATAAAAATATACATCTAATAATCTTTGGATTACTGTTTAATAACTTGAATAACTTTTTCTACCCTCTCCTTTAAACCCGGACTGTTGCGGATTTCTTCTTTGATCTTTTTATAGGAGTGTAAAACTGTAGTGTGGTCTTTTCCGCTAAAAAGTTCTCCGATTTCAGGAAGCGATAAATCTGTCAACTCTCTACTTAGATACATGGCGACTTGCCGCGGCAGCACAACCTGTTTGTTCCTCCGCTTTGTTTTTAATTCTTGCAAAGAAACCCCAAATTCCTCTGCTACACAGCGCTGGATAAAATCTACAGTAATTAACTTCTTAGGCTCTTTTAATAGATCCTTGAGCACTTCTTTAGCTAATTGCAATGTTACCGGCTCTTCTTCTAATAAAGAATAAGCGATTGTTCTGACCAGTGCTCCTTCTAATTCGCGGATATTTGTTTTGATTAATTGTGCGATGAAAAATATCACATCGTCGGGTATACTAATAGGCTCTCTTTCAACCTTCTTCTTTAGGATAGCGACCCGTGTTTCCAGATCCGGAGGCTGGATATCTGTAGCTAATCCCCAGCCAAACCGGGAAACCAGTCTTTCTTGCAGATTAGTAATTTCTTTTGGTGGACGGTCAGAGGAAAACACGATTTGTTTATGCGCATCATATAAAGCATTAAAGGTATGAAAAAATTCTTCCTGCGTGGATTCCTTACCGGCAATAAAATGGATGTCATCTATGACCAAAACGTCGAGGTTGCGGTACTTTTGCCTAAAGGCTGCAGTGGTATGGTGTAAAATGGCATCAATCAGCTCATTGGTGAATTTTTCGCTTGAGATATAACATATTTTTGCCCCCGAAGGTCCGTTATTTTTTATCTGATGGCAGATGGCCTGGATAAGATGTGTTTTACCCAACCCAACCCCGCCATAAATAAACAGCGGGTTGTATGTTTTAGCCGGCGAATTAGCGACAGCAAGCGAATAAGCGTGAGCATGCCGGTTCCCGGGGCCGACTACAAAATTTTCAAATGTATAACGTAAATTAAGATTAAGAGAGCCTGCCTGGAAATGGTTTTTGCTGCCTGCTGTATTAATTTTATCCGGTATAACCAGGCCATCTTTTTTACCGCCCACAGTTAATTTTACCAACAGGTTATTCAAGCCCTTGTTTTTCAGGGATTCATGAATAAGTCCGAGGTAGTGTTTTTCAACCCAATCTTTGAAAAATTGATCTGGTGCCTCAAGCCCGATATTTTGGCTATCTATAGCAGAAAATTTTAACGGAGCTATCCAGGTAGAAAATATAATTTCTCCCAGCCTGAATTTCAAATCACCCTGGACCTCTTCCCAGTTTTTAGATAGCTCAATCATGCCTGCCCCCTAGCAAAACACACGCGCCAGCAACGGAATTGCTTTATGCAGTGAATTAACAGTTTATGCACAAGTTGCATAAATCTGTGGATAAAATCAATTCACCTACATAATGAAAACATGAACATTATATCAGGGATAAAAATACTTGCAAGTTGAAAAGATAAACGTCAGTTATTATACAATAATTTATAGGCACGTCAATAAAAAACTTGACCACATGGTGAATGTGTGTTACAATTCACAAAAATTAGGAAAATTGCTTAGAGTAGTTTTCTTGGTCTCTGCTCTTTGCTTTTTTTGTAGTATCTATGGTGAGGCATAAGAAATGGAGAGTTTAAGATGAAGAAAAACCTAAAAACACCGTCTAATATTGTTGGTAAGAAGCGGCAGGGTTTCCGCAGGAAAATGTCAACCAGGTCTGGGCGCAAACTTTTGGCGCGCCGACGGCACAAAGGCAGGAAGAGACTTTGTATTTAAAACCGGCCAACCTGATAGTTAAGCTGGTAACGGCATATCAGAAATATATAAGGCCTGCTATCCCGGCGAGTTGCCGTTTTGAGCCGGGATGCTCCGAATATACCAAACAGGCAATTTTAAAATACGGGTTAATTAAAGGAGTATGTAAAGGGTTAATGAGAATTCTGCGTTGCCATCCTTTTTCTGGCCGTTCAGGTTACGACCCCTTAACATAAAATCTATGGAAAAACGATTAGTATTAGCTATCGCCTTATCTTTATTAGTTCTTTTGAGTTGGTCAGCTTTAATGCCTAAATCGCAAATATCTGATAATAAAGGAGTTATAAATAATAAAACTCAACTTCAGCCGTCAGCACAACAAGAGTTTCCAGGCGATCAACTATCGACTTTAACACAGCCAGTTTTAGATACTGCAAAAGAACTTGTGAAATTTACTCAAGAAAAACGAGATATAATTTTTGATCCGCTTAATGCCGATATTGTAGAGGTAGTCTTTAAGGGCAAGCTTGAACATCGCCTTCCTCTAAAGACCGGTTTTTTTACAGGCAATAGCAAATTGTTTCAGCAAGAGAGTATGACTAAAGAGCAAATTTCATTTGTTTGCCAGGACAAAAACAGGCGTATTGTTAAAAGATTTATTATTCCTAAAGATAGTTATACCATAGATTTAGAGATTCAAACCAAGAATTTATCTTCCTCTCCTATTACATTGCATCCACAATTAGTTCTAGGGCGATTAGATCTATCGTCAAAAAATAACCAGTTACGTTATCAGGATATATTGTTAAGTAACAAAGAAAAAACATTGCATCTTTCTGCCGGGAAGAATTTCACTGCTCAGGACGTAAAATTTATCGGGTTAAGAGACCAGTATTTTTGTGTCATTCTTGAACCGGTTGACATAGCAACAAATGCTTATGTTAAAAAGATTAGTAACCAGGAGTCTGAGGTAGGTCTTTTGGGCAATGAGTTAGAATTAATGCCTGGAGCTCAGATTGGACATTTATATCATATTTATTTAGGGCCTCAAGATTTGAAAACAATTAATAATATTAAATCAGAGTGGTCAGGAATTATATATTTTGGTACCTTTGATTTTATTGCGCAGCTTCTTTTACAACTGCTTGGGTTTTTTTACAGTTTAGTGCATAATTGGGGTTGGGCAATAATAATATTAAGCCTGGCGGTTTATTTATTGCTTTTTCCGCTTTCGCTTAAGCAAATGCGTTCTATGAAAGAAATGCAGATTTTACAACCTAAAATTGAAGCGCTACGCAAAGAATTTAAGGATAATCCACAAAGATTGAACAAAGAGATTATGGAACTCTATAAAGAGCATAAGGTTAACCCATTAGGTGGGTGTTTGCCGCTTTTACTACAAATGCCGATCTTTTTTGCTCTTTATCAGGCATTAATGCGTTCAGAAGCATTAAGAGGTGCACATTTTCTTTGGATTAAAGATCTTTCTTCTCCGGACCAGCTTTTTGTTTTTAAAGACTCTATACCTATTTTAGGGAATCAACTAAATATTTTACCAATCTTGATGGCCATCGGTATGTTTATTCAACAAAAAATCTCTACAGTTAAGGCATCCGGGGAAGCTGCCCAGCAGCAGAAAATAATGTCTATTATTATGCCGATTATGTTTGGGGTTATATTTTATCATATGCCGTCGGGATTAGTGCTTTATTGGTTTGTAAATAGTACACTAATGCTTGTTTATCAAATGCGAATGAATAAGCAAAAATGAAGAAATTAAGATATTTAGAGCTGGAAGGTAATACTGTGGAAGAGGCCATAGAGAAAGCTTTGCAAGAATTAAAACTTCCTCGCAAGAGCGTAAAAATACAGGTTTTATCCGAAGAAAAAAAAGGGCTTTTTGGGATGCCGGGAGCCAAGCCTGCTAAAGTGCGAGTGAGCGTAATAGATAATAAATAATTACTTGACAAAATACTATATTTTAAGATAATAAAGATAATAAATCTCCAATGTTCCCCGTGAAAAAGTTTCAGATAGAACACTTTGAATATGTTAGATCCTTGGTATGTAACTGGTTTTGCTGATGGCGAGGCAGTTTTCACCTATTCTAGGGCAGGCGGTTCGTTTGGTTTATATTTTTCAATTAAACAAAGAGAAGATAACCACCAAATAGTTGAAGAAATACATAAATTTTTTCACAACATAGGACAAATATACAGCGGTAAGGAATCAAACAGTATCCCTAAGAGTGGATTATCCAGCCCCTATGCATATTATAGGGTCACTAAGAGTTCTGAATTACAAATAATTGTTGAGCATTTTGATAAATTTCCGTTGCAGAGCAAGAAGAAGTTTGAAGCCTATAAAGTTTGGCGGGAGATGGTTATATACAAAAAAGATAATTATCGTAAGATAAATTATGATTATCTTAGTATGTTAGCAGGAAAGCTTTCAAGTTTAAATTTGCAAAACAGGGCTTTTAAAATACATAAAAAAGATGGGTAAGATAATTGCAATTTGTAATCAAAAAGGTGGAGTAGGCAAGACCACTACCTCTATTAATCTTGCAACCTATTTGGCTATGGCAGGCAAGAGGGTTATGCTTATTGATTTAGATCCGCAGGCAAATGCAACTAGCGGAATAGGGATAAACAAGCATGATATTAAAAAGAGCACTTATCATGTTTTGCTCGACGAGTTAGAAATATCAAGCATATTGCAAAAAACAGCAATTGATAACTTGGCATTAGCGCCGTCTAATTTAGATTTAACCGGGGCAGAGGTAGAGTTGGTAGGAGTATTAGGCCGGGAACATAGATTAAAAAGAGCTTTACAAAAAGAAAGAGAAAATTTTGATTTTTTAATTATTGACTCACCGCCTTCTTTAGGCTTATTAACAATCAATGGTTTATGCGCAGCTGATTCAGTAATAATCCCTGTACAATGTGAATATTATGCCTTAGAAGGATTGACGCAACTACATCATACTATTAGACTTGTGAAGGAAAATCTTAATCCGATTTTAGGGGTTGAGGGGGTCCTTTTAACAATGGCAGATTTTCGTACCAATCTTACTAAAGAGGTTATACAAGAAGCGCGCAATCATTTCAAGGAGAAGGTTTATAATACTGTCATTCCCAGGAATATTCGTTTAACCGAAGCGCCAAGTTTTGGCAAACCGATTGTTTTGTATGACCGCGATTCGCTTGGCGCGCAGAAATATGAAGAGCTCAGCAAGGAGATATTGGGTTTATCGTTGAATACACAAATAGTACAAGGAGAAGCTTAATGGAAAGAAAAGCTTTAGGAAAAGGGTTGGGTGCGTTAATTCCTGAAAGAACCTTTGAAGGCGAAACGCGGAAAGAAGAGATTGTTTATGTCCAATCTGAGCAAATAAAACCGAATCCATTTCAGCCGAGGGAAGATTTTGATCAACAGAGTATAGAGGAGTTAGCCCAATCTATAAAAGAAAAAGGGATCATCCAGCCGCTTTTGGTAAGGCGCAGAGGAGATAATTATGAATTAATCGCTGGAGAAAGAAGGTTTCGCGCTGTTAATATTTTAGGGCTTAAAGATATCCCTGTCATCGTGCGCGATGTAAGCGATCAGGACTCTTTAGAGCTGGCTTTAATTGAGAACATACAAAGGGAAGGGTTGAATCCTATTGAAGAAGCGCACGCTTATCAGCATCTAATAGATAAATTCAACGTTACACAGGAGAAGATAAGCGAGGTCTTGGGCAGGGCCAGGGTTACTATTGCCAATACCTTACGCCTGCTTAAGCTTCCTCATGAGATTCAGGAAGAGATGAAGAAAGGGCGTATTAGCTTTGCGCACGGTCGCGCCCTATTAGAGATAGAAGATGCCAACCATCAGCGCAAGCTTGTCCAGGATGTCATTTCCAAAGGGCTTTCGGTCCGCGAATTAGAGAGCTTGGTTAAAAGCAACCGGCCAAAATTAACAAAAAGAAATATCGGCCAAGGTCAGCGCGATCCAATGGTTGCCATTTTGGAGGAGCAATTACAACACGCTTTAGCTACCAAGGTCAGGATAAGCAAAAGGAAAAAGCGCGGGCATATCAACATTGAATTTTATTCTCAGGAAGACCTTGAGAGGATAGTGAATGTAATTAAGGGAGGAAAATAGATAATGAGCCAGGCAGTTTTAATTCTTATTAAGCCCGACGGACTAAAGAAATCTCTTACCGGCAATATCCTTACGCGTTTATCCGAGACCAAGCTTGAAATTGTCGCCGCTAAAATGGTACGCGTATCCGCGGAGCTGGCAAAGGAACATTATAAGCATTTAGAAGATAAGCCTTTTTTCGGGGAGATCATTAAATACCTGCAGGGAGAACTGCATGACCGTAAGAAGGTGATGGCCCTGGTTTATTGGGGAGAAGATGCGATTAAAAAATGCAGGGAATTAGCGGGGGCTACTAATCCTGAAGAAGCAGATTCAACTTCTATCCGGGGTTCTTATGGCAGGATAACCACATCCGGAGTTTATGAGAACGTAATACATGTTTCATCCAACCAGTCCGAGGCAGAAAGGGAGATCAAGCTCTGGTTTTCGCCGGATGAGATTATTGTAGACCTTTATCCGACAAAAGATTTAGCGTGTAAAGAAGCAGCAAAGAAGG
The DNA here is from genome assembly GCA_028716965.1 of Candidatus Omnitrophota bacterium. Taxonomy (GTDB): domain Bacteria; phylum Omnitrophota; class Gorgyraeia; order Gygaellales; family Profunditerraquicolaceae; genus UBA6249. The sequence continues at coordinate 128,129 of JAQUOV010000002.1, read as the reverse complement.
TTTGGGGTTAAAGAAAAATCTAACTTAGATTAACAAGAAGGATACCCAAGATGATTAACAGCATGACCGGTTTTGGCAGCCAGGAAGCGGAGATTGATTCTATCGGCAGAATTTGCGTGGAGTTAAGATGTACTAACCACAAGTTTCTGGAAACAGTTTTCCACTTGCCGGAAGGGCTGCTTTCTTTGGAGGATAAGTTAAAAAAAGAGATCGAGACCAAAATAAAGCGGGGCAGGGTTTTCTGCGCCGTAAATATAAAAGGCAAAGAGGTGCAGGGAATATTTGTAAACCGCAAGCTTTTAAAAAATTATCTGCATGAGCTAAATAGCATAAAAAAAGAGTTCAAGGTTCAAGATGGCTTGGGCCTGGATTCCCTAATCCGGCTGCCCGGTATTCTCTCTCTCAAAGAGAATAAGCCGGCAGGCGCGCATATCTGGGAACATCTTAAACCATTGATACAGCAGGCACTTACGGGGTTACTAAAAACACGGCAGAAAGAAGGCAGGGCATTGGCAGGCGTGCTAAGAAATAGAAGCGAGTTGCTGAAAAAGGATTTAGTTTTGATTAAACGCAGGTTCGGTTCGGCGGTGAAAAACAGGCTCCAGAAGATAAAGACGGAGGAGGAGCGTTCGGCTTTTTTGAAGGGGTCGGATATTGCCGAAGAAATGGACCGCTTGAATTTTCACATAAGAAATTTTCAGCAAAAGATTGCTAAGGGCGGATCTGTTGGAAAGGAATTGGATTTTATTACTCAGGAGATGCAGAGGGAGGCTAATACCCTGGCGGCTAAGTCGTTTGATCTGGTTATCTCGGGCAGGGCCGTACAGATGAAAAGCCAGATTGAGAAGATCCGCGAACAAGTGCAGAATATCGAGTAGTGAAAGCCAAAAAAATACAAAATAAGCCGGGAAAAATCTTTATAATCTCCGGGCCTTCGGGCTCAGGCAAAACTACCCTTCTTTCCAGGTTAATCCAAGATAAAAAAATAGGCAAGTTGCTGGCAAAGTCACGCTCTGTTACTACCCGTCCCAGGCGGTCAGGGGAAAAGCAGGGCAAGGATTACTTCTTTGTTACCAAAGACGAATTCAGGCGCCTGGTAAAAGCGAAAAAAATTCTTGAATGGACCAGATATTTGGGCTATTATTACGGAACGCCCAAGGAGTTGGTAGAAAAGCAGCTTAAAAGAGGCAAGCATCTTGGTTTTTGTTTAGACCTTAAGGGAGCAAGGGTCCTTAAGAAAATCTATCCCCATAATACGGTAACGGTCTTTGTCCTGCCGCCTTCCCTTAACGTGCTTAAGGCAAGAATAGAGGGTCGCTGCAGAGAGACCGATAAGAAAGAGATAACGCAGCGTCTGCGCATGGCGAAACGGGAGATTTTGTCAGCTGCGCAATTTAACTACCGTATTCTGAACCGGAGCTTGCGGGTTGCTCTTAAAGAATTAAGGAAGATATTTTTGAAAGAAAGCAGCGCTTAACATATTACTCGGGGGTAAAAGATGGGATATCGGGGCAGGGAGAAACTTTTAAATAAGAGTCTGGGTTCTATTTATAAACTGGTAATCCTGGCCTCCAAAAGGGCTTTGGAACTTGCTGAAGGACAGCCTAGGCTGGTGGCGGACGGAATTTCTACGAAGCCTTCAACCGTAGCTTTGCATGAAATTGAGCAAGGCAAGATAGAAGCCAAGGAAATAAAAACAAAGGAATGATGGGGAAAAACGGGAAAATTATTGTTTTAGGCGTGACCGCCAGCATTGCAATTTATAAAGCTTGTGAGCTCATCCGTAAGCTCAGAGAATGCGGTTTTTCGGTCAAGGTAATTATGACCAAAGAGGCGGAGGAGTTGATTAAACCGATAGTTTTTTCAAGTTTAAGCGGGAACAAAGTTTACCGCTCAGCTCTTTTTGAGGAGCCGTCGGCTTGGGAGATAGAGCACATCTCTTTGGCGCAAGAAGCAGGGTTAATTTTAATTGCCCCGGCGACAGCTAATATAATTGCCAAGCTTGCCGCCGGTATTTGCGATGACCTTTTGACCTGCGTAACCTGCGCAAGCAAGGCGGGTGTTTTAATTGCCCCGGCGATGAATGAATCTATGTATAATAACAAAATTACACAGGGTAATATTGCAAAATTGAAATCTTACGGTTATAAATTTATCGCTCCGCGTAAAGGGGTGCTTGCCTGCGGCAAAGAAGGGGTAGGTTGTTTAGCAGAGCTGGAAGATATTGTAAAGGAAGTAAAAAAATATTTGTAGTTTTTGGCGACGTAGCCAAGTGGTAAGGCAGTTGTCTGCAAAACAACTATTCAGCGGTTCAATTCCGCTCGTCGCCTAAATTTGTGCGGGCAAGTGGTGGAATGGCATACACGACAGACTTAAAATCTGTTGGCCGCAAGGTCGTAAGGGTTCGACTCCCTTCTTGCCCAATTTTAACAAAGGCTCCAACTCGTAATCGTACCAAAAATTTACAATTTTTGGTACACTCGTTGGAGTTTCGCTAGATAAAAAATTATTGTGCTCAATCTCATAGCTCATCCCCTGCGAGGATTTCGCTATGAGATTGTAAAGAAAACTGGATTATAGGGCTCATAGCTCAGTTGGTTAGAGCGTTGCGTTGACATCGCAAAGGCCAGTGGTTCAAGTCCACTTGGGCCCACTTTGATTTTGCGCACAATAAGTTTTGAACTGAAGAAATCCTGCGCGCAGTGCGGGAGTTATTTGTTACAACTAAAAAATGGATATATCTACTTTAAGACATTCATGTTCGCACGTTATGGCTGAGGCGGTGAAAAGACTCTGGCCGGAGACAAAATTAGCCATTGGCCCTTCGATTGAAGACGGGTTTTACTATGACTTTGACAAAAAAGAGCCGTTTACCAATGAGGATCTGCTTAGTATCGAAAAAGAGATGCAGAAAGTTATTGCCCAAGATGAACCGTTTTTGCGCCAAGAGCTGAGTAAAACAGAGGCAATAGAGTTATTCAAGAAGATGAAGGAAGATTATAAAGTTGAGCTCATTAGAGATCTGCCAAATGAGACAGTTTCTATTTATAAGACCGGGGATGTTTTCTTGGACCTCTGCCGCGGGCCGCATGTGAAAGCTACCGGGGAGATTAAGTTTTTTAAATTGTTATCGGTTGCAGGTGCTTATTGGCACGGAATTGAAACTAACCCCATGCTGCAAAGGATCTATGGAACCTGCTTTAATACGCAAAAAGAATTAGATGAGTATTTAAATTCGCTGGAGGAAGCAAAACTGCGGGACCATAGGAAACTGGGGCCGCAGCTGGGGATATTCGATATTTATCATGAACAGGCAGGGGCAGGGTTGGTGTTTTACTATCCCAAGGGTGCTATTTTACGTACCATTATTGAGGATTATGAGAAGAGAGAGCACTTAAAACGCGGTTACCAGATGGTAATTACCCCGCACATTATGGATGTTGCTCTTTGGAAGACCAGCGGTCACTATGATTATTACAAAGAGAATATGTATTTTTCTTCTGTCGAAGGCAGGGAGGTTGTTCTAAAGCCGATGAATTGCCCGGGACACATTTTGATTTATAAATCAAAAAGCCGCTCTTATCGGGATCTGCCTTTACGATTTTTTGAATTAGGTACGGTTTACCGCCGGGAAAAAGCCGGTGTCTTGCACGGGCTCCTGCGTGTACGTGGCTTTACGCAGGATGACGCGCACATATTTTGCCTGCCGGAGCAGTTAAGGGATGAAATTAAAAAGATAATAGATTTTGTTTTTGAAACGATGAAGGTTTTTGGCTTTGAACAGTGGGGGATAGAATTAAGCACGCGGCCGGAAAAATATATTGGTTCACCGGAGGACTGGCAGAAAGCAACCGAGGCGCTGGAGGATGCGCTTAAAGAAAAAGGCCTGCCGTATGAAATCAATCATGGTGACGGTGCATTTTATGGCCCCAAGATCGACATAAAATTAAAAGACGCACTTAAAAGGAGCTGGCAATGCGCCACTATCCAATGTGATTTTGCCCTGCCCAAAAGGTTTGGCCTGGCTTATGTTGATGTTGAAGGCAAAGAAAAACAGCCGATTATGCTGCATAGGGTTTTATTGGGGAGCTTGGAGCGTTTTATCGGTGCATTGATTGAACATTATAAAGGGGAGCTTCCTTTGTGGTTAAGCCCTGTACAGGTATTGTTGATTCCGGTTAAAGAATCGGCTGTAGTTTACGCCCAGAAGGTAAAAGAAGAGCTGGAAGCTAACCTGATACGCGTAGACATAGACGCGCGCAATGAAACCCTGGATAAGAGGATACGCAGCGCGGAACTTGATAAGATTCCCTATTGTTTGATTTTAGGTGAGCGGGAGGCAAAACAGGGGCAGGTAAGCGTGCGCAAGAAAGGCCGCGGAGACATGGGTGCAATTTTGTTAGACAAGTTTATAGGGGAATTAGTTAATCAGATCAAGGAACATAAATAGAAAGAGAGGTGGTTGCTATAAAAAAGTTCATTCGTATCAACGAGAGGATCAACTCGCCGCAGGTCAGGGTCATCGGGCACGATGGGAGCCAATTGGGCGTAATGTCTGTGCAGAGGGCTTTGGAGATTGCCAATCAACAGGATTTGGATTTAGTAGAAGTCGCCCCGACCGCTGCCCCGCCGGTTTGCCGGGTTATTGAGTTCAGTAAATTCAAGTATGACCTTGAAAAGAAAGAACGCGAGGCCAAAAAACATCAGAAGCAGGGCCGGCTGAAGGAGATTCGTCTTAAACCGAATATTGACGAACATGATTTTGAGACCAAGGTCAAACAGGTGGTAGGTTTTTTAAAGAAAAAAGACAAAGTTAAGGTCAACCTTTTTTTCCGCGGCAGGCAGATGGAGCACCTGGATTTGGGGAGGAAGGTTTTAGATAAATTTATCATTGATACACAGAGCGAAGGACAGGTAGAAAAAGCGCCATCGTTGGAAGGCAGAATTATGTCCTTTGTGATTGCGCCAAAATAAGGTATAATGATTTAAATTCGCAACCGGCTTTGCAGCCTGCGACTTAAGCAGTTTTACTGCATAAGCCGCCTGTTCATTTAAGGAGAAGAGATGGGGAAGTTAAAGACAAAAAGAGGGGTAGCTAAGCGTTTTAAACTTACCAAAAAAGGTAAGGTCAAATATTCGCCGGGCGGTAAAAGCCATTTAGCTTCATCTAAAAAAACCAGTAAAATAAGACAGTTGAGGAAGCGCAGGGCGCTTTCCGGAGAAAAGGAAGTAAGGTTTATCAAGTCTATGTTACCTTATGGTTAGAAAGCGGTTTTATCTTAATGGAAGTTTGGCACCCTGCGCTAAAGGCACCCGACGCTAATAGCTATTGCGTCGGTATACGCTAGGTAGCGCAGTGTACTCTTGTGAGCAAGGAGAATGAAATGGCGAAAGTTAAACACAGCGTAGCAACTCGTAAAAGAAAAAAGAAGGTTTTAAAACAGGCAAAAGGGTTTTGGGGTGATCGCAGTAAGCAGTATCAGCAGGCAAAAAGGGTGCTGATGCATGCGCTTAAATATGCTTACCGGGACCGCCGGAACAAGAAGCGCGACCTCCGCAGGCTTTGGATCGCGCGTATTAATGCGGCTTGCCGTCAGGCAGGTATTACCTATAGCGTGTTTATCAGCGGTTTGAAGAAATCCAAGATCAATCTGGACCGCAAGATATTGGCGGATTTAGCGGTAAGGGATAATAATGCTTTCAATAAGATAGTGGAGGCAATTAAGAAGTAGGGCCATGCCTTTTGGGACAAGAGGTCATCTATGTATGTAATTATTGCAGGTTGCGGCAGGGTGGGAGCAGAGTTGGCCAAGCTTTTATCCGGAGAGGGCCACGATGTAGTAATTATCGATAAGGCACGGGAGTCTTTTTCCCGCCTCGGGGATACCTTTAACGGCTTAACTATGGTAGGCAATGGTTTTGACCTGGCGTTATTAAAACAGGTGGGGGTTGAAAAAGCGGATGCCTTCTGCGCGGTAACTAACGGAGACAACACTAATTTAATCAGTGCCCAGGTTGCCAAAAAAATATTTCATGTGCCTAAAGTATTTGCGCGCGTATATGACCCGCAGCGGGCGCATATTTACGCTTCCCTTGGTTTGGATATCATCAGCGGGACAATGCTTTTTTCGTCCATGCTAAGAGACAAAATTATTGAAAGCAGGTTCTCCAGCTACCTGATTGAGTCCAAGGATTTAGGGGTAATTGAAATTGAAGTAAAAAATAGCTTAATCGGCAAGACCATCCAGGATATAAACATCCCCGGGGAATTTATAGTCGTGGCTATCAGGAGGATGCAGGGGGTTATTATCCCGGAGCCCGGCACTGTTTTAAAAAACAAAGATACCTTAATGGGCGTGCTTAAGGTTGCCAGCCTTCAGGATATCAGGGAGAGGTTTCTTTTAGGGGAAAAATAGATATGTATATTCTCATTATCGGCGCCGGAAAAGTAGGTTATTTTTTAGCCAAACGGCTCTGCCAGGGGAAACACACGGTCAGTATCGTAGATAAAGACCGCGCAATCTGCGATGAGATCGCCAAAGAACTGGAAGCCCTGGTGATTAATGGCGACGGGTGCGATCCCAAGATACTGGAGGAGGCCGGGATCGAGCGTGCGGATGTCCTGGCTGCGGTGACCGGAGAAGATGAAGATAACCTGATTGTCTGCCAGTTAGCCAAAGAGAAATTCAATCTGCAGCGCACGGTCGGACGCGTAAACAATCCCGACAACGAACATACTTTTAATGAACTGGGGATTGATGTGCCGGTTGATTCCACAAAGATTATCGCCAAGGTAATCGAAGAAGAGGTTTCCTTTTCTGACTTCGTTAATTTGATGAGTTTTAAGCGCGGCAAACTTGCTATAGTGCGCGTAGATTTGCCCAGCGATTCACCGGTAATTAATAAAGAAGTAAAAGATATTACTTTACCGCAGGATGCGGTCCTAGTTTCTATTGTCCGCGGCGAAGAAGTGATCCTTCCTAAGGGCAATACAGTCCTTAAGACAGGGGATGATGTGATCGCACTTACCTTGGTCGGCAATGAACCGCAGTTGTTAAGCCTTTTAGCCGGAAAGTTTTAAATGAGATTTAAACCTGCTTTAAATATCGTCTTCGGTATCGCTACAGAACTCCTATACGTTTTTTTTATCATGCTGGCAGCTTTATTAATCTGCCTGGTCATTCAGTTTAAGCTATGATCCTTAAGCCCCGCCTGGAAGATTTAAAGATCATCGGTTTTTACCTGGGCAAGATAATCCTGGGGTTGGCTTTTACCATGGCCATCCCGATCGTAGCGGGGTTATCTTTCAGAGAATTAAACCCCGTCCTGGATTTCCTGATCAGTATTGAGATATCTGTTTTCCTCGGCCTGTTGCTGGTTAAGACTTGCCGCACCGAGAAGGATTTGAATTGGATGCAGGGCATGATCGTTGTCAGTCTTTCCTGGGTGGTAGCCATGTTTCTGGGAGCCATACCTCTGTATTTAAGCGGACACTGGAAATCTTTCCTCGATGCCTGTTTTGACGCTATGTCCGGCTTTGCCACTACGGGGCTGATCCTAGTACAGGACCTTGACCACTTATCTTATACGCATAACCTTTGGCGCCATTTGATTATGTTTCTCGGAGGCCAGGGGATTGTGGTGATTGCGCTTTCCTTTTTTGTGCGCGGATTTTCCGGAGCGTTCAAAATGTACGTCGGTGAAGCGCGCGATGAAAAGATCCTGCCGAATGTAGTGCATACCTCCAGGTTTATTTGGCTGGTAAGTTTTGTCTACCTGGTATTAGGCACCCTTGCTTTAGGCGTAACCGGAATATTCAACGGGATGAAACCGCTCAATTCTTTTTTTCACGGCGCATGTATATTTATGGCCGCCTTTGATACCGGAGGTTTCAGCCCGCAGTCGCAAAGCATACTTTATTATCACAGTATGGCATATGAGGTCATTACCATAATCATTATGGTCCTGGGGGCGCTTAATTTTAAGTTGCATTATCAGTTATGGATGGGCAACCGCAGGGAGATATTCAGGAATATTGAAACCAGTACGCTTTTTATCACCATCCTCGCCACCTTTTCTATTGTTGCCGTAGGCCTGACGCAGGTTGGCAGCTATCCTTCGGCCGTGACTCTTTTCCGCAAAGGTTTCTATCAACTTATCTCCGCGCATACGGGCACAGGTTTTCAGACTATTTATCCGCAACAGTTTCTTATAGATTGGAACCATCTGGCATTGGTAGGGGTATTTTTGGCTATGTCTTTAGGCGGTGCGGTATGCTCTACTACCGGGGCAATCAAAATACTGCGTATCGGAATTATTTTTAAGGCCTTTAAAGAAGATTTGAAGAGGATCATCATGCCCGAAAGAGCGTTGGTTATTGAAAAGTTCCATCATGTTAAAGACGTGTTTTTGGAGGATAAACTGGTAAGAAGCGCCTTGATTATTACCTTGGCTTATATAATTTTATACGGCTTAGGCGCGCTGGTCGGCATGTTTTACGGCCACCCTTTTTTAAACGCCCTTTTTGAATCTACTTCTGCGGCGGCTAATGTCGGTTTATCCTGCGGGATTACCAATGTTGCCATGCCGGCAACACTTAAGGTTACCTACATAATACAGATGTGGACCGGACGCTTAGAATTCATGTCGGTATTTACTATCCTCGGGTTTTTGATCGCGGCACTTAAAGGCAAATGAAGATAAATTATAAGTTAGCCCTACCAATTCTATTTCTTATCTTGGCGGTTTATCCGAAGCAGATCGTTTTTTGCCAGAGTATAAGCAGCAGCGAGTTGATTAGGAACGCCAATGAATACGACGGTAAACCGGTAACCTATACCGGCGAAGCTATAGGGGATATAATGTTGCGCGGCGATTTTGCCTGGGTCAATATAAATGACGGCGCTAACGCGCTGGGGGTATGGATGAGTGCTTCCCTGGCAAAAGAAATAGAGTTTGTGGGCAACTATAAATCCCGGGGAGACATTCTGGAGGTGGGGGGCATCTTTCATCGCGCCTGTCTTGAACACGGTGGAGATATGGATATCCACGCGCAGGCCTTGCGCAAGCTCAGAAGCGGCAGGATGTTTAACCAGCAATTGAACCCGGGCAAGAAAAATTTAAGTATTTTTTTATTTGGAGCTTTGTTTTTAATATGGATATTAACCTTATTCAGGCGCAGATAGAAGCTGATTTATCAAATGCGGGTTCTCTGCAGGCATTAGAAGAACTGCGCGTCAAGTATTTGGGGAGAAAAGGGTTGATCGCGGAACTAACCAGCTCTATTCCTGCGCTTGCCGTCGAAGATCGGGGAAACTTCGGCAAAGAGGTCAACGCTTTAAAAAGTAGATTGTTAAGCCTTATTCACGAAAAAGAAAAGTCTTTGGCCGGAGATAGCGGTAAAGCCGGCAACGTTGATGTTGATATCGGCATGCCCGGCATCGCTGCGGTATTAGGAAGTACGCATCCGATTACCGGCATTATCGATGAGATATGTACTATATTCAGCCGCATGGGTTTTTCTGTGCTTGAAGGCCCCGAAGTCGAAACAGAGTACAATAATTTTACGGGGTTAAATATCCCTTCAGAGCATCCTTCGCGCGACGCCTTTGATACTTTCTATCTCGAGAATTATCCTAAGCTCCTCCTGCGTAGCCATACCTCTCCTGTGCAGGTGCGGGCGATGAAGGCGCATAAACCGCCGCTGGCCGTTGTTGTTCCGGGCAGAGTTTACCGTCCGGATGCCGTGGATGCCAGCCACCTGTTCATGTTTCATCAGGTAGAAGGGTTTTTGGTTGATGAGAATATAAGGTTTTCTGATTTAAAAGGGACATTGGAATTTTTTGTCAAAAGCGTATTTAGCAGCGATATCAAAATGCGCTTCCGGCCGCATTTCTTCCCTTTTACCGAACCATCGGCAGAGGTGGATATTTCCTGCCTTATCTGCAAAGGGAAAGGTTGTTCTGCCTGCGGAAAAAAAGGCTGGCTTGAGATATTAGGCGCGGGCATGATCCATCCCAATGTTTTCAAACAAGTCGGTTATGACCAAAAGAAATATACCGGCTTTGCTTTCGGCATGGGAATAGAGCGGATTGCCATGCTTAAATACGGGATTAATGATATCAGGCTGTTCTTCGAGAATGATTTAAGGTTCCTGAAACAATTTTAGAATATGAAAGTAACCTATAATTGGCTGAAAGATTTTTTAAAGATTAAAATTCCGCCCAGGGTCCTGGCGGAAAAGCTTACTATGGCCGGCCTGGAGGTAGTTTCTCTGGAAGAGACAGGAGGCGATTTTGTTTTTGAGATAGAAATTACTTCGAATCGTCCGGACTGGCTGAGCGTCTTGGGGGTTGCCCGGGAGGTTTGCGCTATTACCGGCTCAAAGCTTAAAACCGTAAATCCCAAAGAGACCAAGATAAAGAAAAAAGAGGCCAGGTCGGTAAAGATATCCGTTAGGGATAAAAAAGATTGCCCATTTTACAGCGCCAGGGTGATTTGTCAAGTGAAGGTCGGGCCTTCTCCGCTGTGGCTTAAAGAAAGATTGGAGTTGTTAGGCTGCCGCAGTGTAAATAACATTGTTGATATCACCAATTATGTTTTGTTTGAGTTGGGCCATCCGTTGCATGCCTTTGATTTGGATCTTCTATCCGGGGGAGAGATTGTTGTGCGTCGGGCTAAACCGGGAGAAGAGATAGTTACGCTTGACAACCAGCCGAGGATACTGGGAGATGATATTTTAATTATCGCCGACAGAGATAAGCCACAGGCCATAGCCGGAGTTATGGGGGGAAAAGGTGCCGAGGTTACCGACAATACGCGTAATATTTTGCTTGAATCAGCGGTTTTTGATCCTGTGCTTGTGCGGCGCGCCAGGCAAAAACTGGGGTTACAATCCGATTCAGCGTACAGGTTTGAAAGAGGGGTTAACTTAGAGGCAGCTAAAATTGCTTCTTTGGCTGCTCAAGAGTTAATTTGTAGATTGGGCTCCGGGAAACCCGGTGGGTATAAAAGTTCAGGTATGCCTGAATCATCAGGAGCGCTGGTTAACTTGGAGTCAGCATATGTAAACAGGATCTTAGGTGCAGATATACCTGCGCCTAAGATTAAAAAAATCTTAAGCGGCCTGGGTTTGAATCCAATAGCGAGGGCAAAAAAGGGATTTGCTATAAAAGTACCGGTTTTCCGCCAGGATATAAAATTGCCCGTAGATGTAGTGGAGGAGATCGCGCGAATTTATGGCTATGATAAGATTTTACAAACTCTTCCTGCGATAAAGCCGAATGCAGCCATCTGTGGTAAAAGGGATGTTGTCTCTCATATAAAAAATGCGCTGATTGGCCTAGGCCTGCATGAGGTAATCACCTATAGTTTAGTCGATCGGGAGCTGCTGTTAAAATCCGGGATTAAGTCAGATACACGGCCGGTTGAGATCATTAATCCCTTAAGCAGAGAGCAGGAGGTTTTGCGACCAACGCTCTTGCCCAGCCTTGTCCGCTGCCTGGCGTATAACTTAGACCATAAGCAGGAATTTGTGAATATCTTTGAGATAGCCGATGTTTTTTCCCGCGGAGAAAATTCCGTGCGCGAAGAATTATCTTTAGGTATAGCTTTATGCGGGACGCACTCTTTTCTTACCAGACAGGGTTTAATCAAGGATGAGGTTACTCTCTTGCACCTAAAAGGTGTTTTAGAGGGTTTGTTTAATAAGCTGGGGATCAGGGACTATGATTTCAGGAATCAAGGCGAAAGCGGTATCCATATTGTTATAAACCAGCAGGAAGCGGGTATTATGCTTGCTTTAGATAAAAAAGCTTTGGATGCTTTTGGTATCAAGAACAAACAGGTTATCTTAACCGAGGTGGATTTAGGAAGAATATTCTCGTTTATAAGCTTAGGCAAGAAATTCTCGGCTATCCCCAGATATCCGGAGATAACAAGGGACATAAGTTTTATAGTCAAGGATGATATATCCGTCAAGGACCTGCTTGCGGAAATAAAATCTAAAGGCCTGCCGTTATTGCGCAAGGCAGAAGTCGTAGATTATTACCAGGGCAAACAGATCCCCGAAGGATACAAAGGTTTGACCCTTTCCTGTGTTTACCGCGCAGATGACCGCACGCTTACCGAAGGGGAGCTTAACCCGGTACATAATTCAATTTGTTCTTTATTAGAAGAGCGTTTTGGTGTAAAATTGCGTTAGAAGGGAAACAAGAAACGCAGCCAGGATTGACTTTATTATTAGATATGTGCTATACTATTTATAGAAAATATACGCTCTTTTAGATATCCCTGCGGTGCACGTTGGAGACCTTGATAATTATTGAACCAACACTTTTTTTCAGGGAGCCCAAGCTCTCTTGGCGTTTAGGCGCCAAGGGGAGGGCACCCACCTGAAAGCAAATCGGTTCAAACTATCTATCCAACGGCACTCTTGCGGGGATTTTTTTTATTTGCCGCAGAAAGCGGCACACCGGCTTAACCTTTAAAGCCGGGTGTAGGCCGCAGAAAGCGGCACACCGGCTTAACCTTTAAAGCCGGGTGTAGGCCGCAGAAAGCGGCAGACCAATCTTTTTGATTAGATTGGGTGGAAGGTATAAGTATACACCCTATGGATCTTTTTGAAGAAAAATCGCAAGACAATATTAAGAATTTTCCTTTAGCAGTGCGTATGCGCCCGGCTGTCCTTGATGAGTTACTGGGTCAGGACCATATATTAGGCAAAGGGAAACTATTGCGCCGCGCTATTGAAGCTGACCGTTTGAGTTCGCTTATTCTTTTCGGTCCTCCCGGCTCAGGGAAGACCTCTTTGGCCTGGTGTATCGCCAAGATTACCCAGGCAAGCTATGTGGCTATAAATGCCACTACCTCCAACGTCGAAGAATTGAGAAAGGTTATTGCCGCTGCCAAAATAAGATCCAGGGAAGGCCAGAAGAAAACCATCGTTTTTATCGACGAGATACACCGTTTTAATAAGGCGCAACAGGATGTGCTCCTGCCGGACCTTGAAGAAGGCAGGCTTATATTAATCGGGGCAACTGTACACAACCCCTATTTCTCGCTTACCTCAGCCTTACTTTCTCGTTCTATTGTCTGTGAATTAAAAGCGCTTGAGCCTTCCGACCTGTTGGAAATAATAAATAATGCTTTAAAAGACAAAGAGCGGGGGCTGGGTAATATTAAGGTTAAGGCTGATAAAAAGGCGCTTAATTTCTTAGCCAAAATTTGTGAAGGGGATGCACGCAGGGCTTTGGCGGCATTAGAGCTGGGGGTTTTAACTACTGCCGCCGATGAAGACGGCCATATTAATTTTAATTTAGAGATAGCCCAGGAATCCATCCAGAAAAAAGCGGTAGTTTATGACCGCGACGAAGACGGGCACTACGATACTGCTTCGGCATTTATTAAATCCATGCGCGGTTCAGACCCGGATGCATCTATTTATTGGATGGCCAAGATGCTCTACGCCGGGGAGGACCCGCGGTTTATCGCGCGCAGGATTTGTATTTTGGCAGCCGAAGATGTGGGTAATGCCGATCCGATGGCCTTGGTTTTGGCCAATGCTGCCTTACAAATCTCCGAATTTGTGGGTATGCCCGAAGCCCGCATCCCGCTGGCTCAGGCGGTAATTTATGTTTCCTGTGCCCCCAAGTCAAACGCGAGCTATTTATCAATCGAAAAAGCTACCTATGATATTAAAAGAAACAAGGTGCAAGAAGTACCGGACCATTTGAAGGATACAAACTACAGCGCAGCGGAGAAACTGGGGCACGGGGTCGGGTATAAATACGCTCATGATTACCCTGGGCATTTTGTAAAACAGAAATATATGCGCAGCAAAGTGCGCTACTATGAACCTACAGATATCGGCTATGAAGTTAAAATCAAAGAGCGGCTGGATAAACTGGCAAGGGGTGGATTAAAATGATGTTGGCAATGCAGATACTGGCGGGTTTAGGGGTGGGGATGATTATCTACGCGATTTTTGGCATCTTTGCTTCAGGCGTATCTTCCGGGCCAGCTAGAGGGGGCAGGGAAGAGGATACAGATAGTTACAGGCCTACACTTATCAAAGATCCTAACCAGGAGCAAAAAATACGCCAACTAGAAGAACAGTCGCACGAATTGGAGGGCCAGCTGATTCAGATCAGGGCTGAGTATGATAGGGAAAAAACCGAGTTTTTGCTATCCAAGGAAAAAGAAACTAAGTTCTCCGATGAACTGAAACGCAGAGAAGAGTGGGTAGCTAAGGCTGAGGCGGAACTGGCCAAAAAAAGCGCAGAAAGCCTGGAATTGGAAAATAAGTTTATTGCTAAAGAGAAGGAGCTGCAAGAGGAATTTACCAGAAATGTTGAGTTGTCGCGCCAGGTGCGTGAATTAAAAACATCTTTAGAGGCTGAAAATAAAGAGATTAAAGACAAAGAAGAGCAGGTTCAGATTCAGAAACACCAGATAGAAAAGCAGCTCAAGGATATTAAGGGATATTTAGCTTCTATTACCGAGTTCAACCGTAAAGAAAAGATCAGCGAATGGGTGCCTAAAGAGGAGTTTAACAAACTTAACGAAGAATATACCCAGCTGGAAAATGAACTGGAGAAAAGGGAAGAAAAATCCAGGATGCTGGTGGAAGAACTGTTGCAGCTTAAAAACCGGTTACAGGAAAAATCCGCATTTGAAGATTCTCTTGACAAACAGCCTTTGCCGGATGAGCCTGCGCCATCGCAGCCGGATAGAGAGATGGAGGTCCTTACCGAGGAGGATGTTGAGGGCAAAGAGGTACAGCCTGTTACTGCAGTGAATGCGGAGGAAGAAACGGCCCCCCAAAAGGAGGATCCCGTAGAAACAAATACAGCAGAAGAGACATTAACCCAGGAATCGCCGCGGGAGAAGGAGAAATCTGATCTTTTAGCCGTACCGCAGACTGCTCTGGAGAAGGTAAGGAATATTGGGATTATGGCGCATATCGACGCCGGGAAGACGACTACTACCGAAAGAATACTTTTTTATACCGGCCGTTCCTATAAAATCGGCGAGGTGCATGACGGCTCAGCAACCATGGATTGGATGAAGCAGGAGCAGGACCGGGGTATTACCATTACCTCGGCAGCCACAACCTGTTTTTGGAAAGGGCACCGCATTAATATTATTGATACACCAGGCCACGTTGATTTTACCGTTGAAGTGGAAAGGTCCCTGCGTGTACTTGACGGGGCAGTGGCGGTTTTTTGCGCCGTAGGCGGGGTAGAGCCGCAATCGGAAACAGTCTGGAGGCAATCCGACAAGTACCATGTTCCCAAGATCGCATTTATTAATAAAATGGACCGCACGGGCGCGGATTTTTACAGTGTATTTAAGGCGATTGAAAAAGATTTGAATGCCTGTGCTGTCCCTTTGGAGATACCTATCGGCAGCGAAGACAAATTCCGCGGGATAGTTGATTTAATCGAGATGAAGGCTTATATCTATAATGAAGAATCCCTGGGCAAAGAGTTTGAGGTTGCAGATATACCGGAAGAGTTAAAAGAGGAGGCTAAAAAATTCCGGCATATTATGGTTGAACGCGTAGCTGCCGGAAATGATGACCTGATGAAGAAATTCCTGGAGCAGGAAGATACCATTACCCAGGAAGAGCTATACCGGGCTATCCGGGAATGCACAATAGCCAATAAAATGGTTCCGGTTATCTGCGGCGCATCATTTAAAAATAAAGGGGTGCAAAAACTTTTAGATACTATCGTAGCTTTTCTGCCTTCCCCGCTGGATCTTCCGGCGGTCCAAGGCGATGACCCGGATAATCCGGAGAGGAAGCTGCAGCGCAAAGCTGATATTAATGAGCCGTTCTGCGGTCTGGCTTTCAAAGTTCAGGCTGATCAACACATGGGAAAACTGGTCTATGTGCGGGTATATTCGGGGGTCCTTGCCACAGGGACGTATATTCTAAATGTTACTAAGAATAAAAAAGAAAGAGTGGGGCGCATTGTGCAGATGCATGCTAACCAGCGCGAAAATATAGATTATGCTTTTGCCGGGGATATTGTGGCAATTCCGGGTTTGTCTGGCACAATAACCGGAGATACGCTTTGTGATGTGGATAATCCTATAGTGCTGGAGACGATAAAATTTCCTGCCCCGGTGGTTTCATTAAGCATCGCCCCTAAGAGCCGTTCAGATCAGGACAAGTTAGGTAAAGGCCTGGCCAAACTTACCGAAGAGGACCCGACTTTTAAAGTAGAAACCGATGAAGAAACAAAAGAGGTTATTCTTACCGGCATGGGGGAATTGCATTTGGAGATTATCGTTGACAGGTTAAAGGAGGAGTTCGGCGTGGAAGCAGTCGTAGGGCAGCCGAAGGTTGCTTACCGGGAGACTATTTTAAAACCAGCCAGCGCCGAGAGCAAATATATAAAACAGTCAGGCGGCCGCGGCCAATATGGCCACGTAGTCTTGGAAATATCCCCCAATAATCCGGGGGAAGGCTTCAAGTTTATAGACAGCATTAAAGGGGGGGCAATCCCGCGTTCGTTTATTCCGGCAGTTGAAAAAGGGGTAATTGAAGCTATGCAGAAAGGCGTTTACGCAGGATATCCGGTCGTAGATGTGCAGGTAGAATTAGTCGACGGTTCATTCCATGAAGTGGATTCTTCCGAAATTGCCTTTAGGATGGCAGCCATACTTGGGTTTAAAGAAGCCTTTATGAAAGGCAACCCGGTGTTCCTTGAACCAAGCATGAAGCTGGAGGTTTCTACTCCCGAAGATTATGTGAATGGTTGCGTAGGGTATATCTGTTCGCACCGCGGAAAGATCCTGAATATTGAAGCTAAGGGTAATCAAAAGATTGTCTCAGCCGAGGCCCCTCTGGCAGAGATGTTCGGATATGCCACCAGTTTCCGTTCTCTTTCCAGCGGCAGGGCAAATGCAACAATGGAATTTGATAAGTATACACAGGTTCCCGCTCAGATAGCCGAGAAGATATTGCAGGAAAAACAGGCGCAAAAAGAAGAGGAGAGTAGATAGATGAGAAAAATATTATTTTTACTGTTAACTATCGGTCTAACATTTTACTACGGGAGGATTTTGGCTATGGACGAAACAGCGGTAGTTTTAGATACTAACCAAGGTGAGATTGTAATTAAATTAAAACCCGATGTTGCGCCAAAGGCCTGCGAGAACTTTATTAAATTAGTGGATAAAGGTTATTATGACGGCTTGATTTTTCACCGTGTGATAAAAGGCTTCATGATCCAGGGGGGGGATCCCACCGGAACAGGAATGGGCGGGGAATCGGTTTGGGGAACTTCTTTTGAAGACGAGGTAAGTCCGGCAGTTGATTTCGACGGCCCGGGGATTATAGCTATGGCTAATGCCGGTCCGGATACAAATGGCAGCCAATTCTTTATTACCTGTGCTAAAACCCCGTGGCTGAATATGCGCCACACCATATTTGGAGAGGTTGTTTCAGGGTTAGATGTAGTGCAAAAAATCGAGAATACGCCGGTTAATGCCGAAGACCGGCCTATCAGCGAGCAAAAGATTATCCGGGCATACGTAAAATCCAAGCCTTAAGCTTGCCTGTAAACAAAATGAGCCCTGTATTCCAAGGCTCATTTTGGAGGGGATAATCCTCAATGGCTTGCGCTATCGTTTTCCTCCGTTTGGGTTAACAAAAAAAGAGTAAATAAAGCATGCCACATGGCGAATAAAAAACAAGGCCATTTTTAGGTCATTTAGAAAGCCTTTTCTTGAAAATGCAAAAAATAGATTATCGCAAGGAATTAAATTGCGCGCAATTAAAAGCGGTAGAGTCCATTGACGGTCCGCACCTGGTAATTGCCGGAGCAGGAAGCGGCAAGACGCGTGTTTTAGTGCACCGGGTTGCTTATTTGGTTGAGAAAGGGATAAATCCCGAACAGATCCTTTTGCTTACCTTTACCCGCCGCTCCGCCGAAGAGATGTTGCGCCGGGCAAGCCTGCTTTTAGATGAACGCTGCAGGAAGGTCTCCGGGGGTACCTTTCATTCTTTCGCCAATATGATCCTTAGGAAATACGCGGCAATTTTAGGGATCAGCAATAATTTTACCATTTTGGACCAGGCGGACGCCGAAGATGCCGTAAATTTAGTGCGCATGCAGCTGGGGTTTCATAAATCTGAAAAGCGTTTCCCGCGCAAGCACGCCATTTTAGAGGTAATCTCTAAAAGCGTGAATAAATCCGAGGATATCGAAGATGTGCTTTATGATGAATACCCGCAGTTTATTGAGTTTACGGACCAGGTTAAACAAATACGCGATGAATACAGAAAATACAAGCTGCAGAAATCGCTTTTAGATTACGACGACCTTTTAGTTTTTTTGAAAGATTTATTAAGTAAACATGAAAATGTGCGTTTATCCTTATCGGTCAAGTATAAATATATTATGGTTGATGAATACCAGGATACAAATAAACTTCAGGCGCATATCGCCTGTTTATTGGCCGCGGGCCATGCCAATATTATGGTTGTAGGCGACGATGCCCAAAGCATTTATTCCTTCCGCGGGGCAAATTTCAAGAACATAATGGATTTCCCAAAAATCTTTAAGGGCACCAAGATCATTACCCTTGAGGAAAATTATCGCTCTACCCAGCCGATCTTAAATCTGACCAATGCAGTTATCGCCCAGGCAAAAGAAAAATTCGAGAAGCATCTTTACACCAAGAAGAAAGAAGGGAATGTCCCGGTTTTTATCGATTGCCCGGATGAACATTCGCAATCAGCTTTTGTTGCGGATAAAATATTGGAACTCAGGGAAGAGGGGGTGCCTTTAAATGAGATGGCTGTTCTTTTCCGTTCAGGGTGGCACTCCAATGATTTAGAGGTTGAGCTATCCAGCCGGAATATCCCTTTTGTAAAATACGGGGGACAAAAGTTTGTTGAGGCCGCGCACATTAAAGACATCCTGTCTTATCTGCGCATTGCCCATAACAATAAAGATCAGGTTAGCTGGCTGCGCGCGCTTTTGTTGATCCCCGGAATCGGCCCTAAAACCGCATCAAAAATTATTGAAACAGTCACTAGGCAGGGATACGCCAAAGATGATTTATGGTTAATGAAGAAAGAAGGCTTGATTAGATTGCTTGAGCTTTTGAGGGGAGTGGATTGCAACAGTCAGGGCCCGTTACAGGTTATCGAGAGGTTCCTTGATTATTATCAGCCACTTTTAAAGATCAAATATGATGATTTTAACAAACGTTTGAATGATTTGGATTCTTTGTTACGCATTGCCCAGCGCTATAAGTCAGTAGAGCATTTCTTGACGGATATGGCGCTGGAGCCTCCGGAAAGAAGCACGGTGGAGGCAGGTAAAAACGACAAAGACGATGCTCCTCTTACGCTATCCACAATACACTCAGCAAAAGGTTTAGAGTGGCATAGCGTATTCTTAATTTATGTTGCTGAAGGGCACCTGCCTTCGTATCTATCCCTGGAAAGCGAAGATGATGTGGAAGAGGAGCGCAGGCTGCTTTATGTAGCAAGCACGCGCGCGAAAGTAAATTTGTTCTTTCTAAAGCCGCATATTGACCGTTCGCCAAGGAGTTTTATGGATGGGGCAGGTTCGGTATTCACCCAGGTCTCGCGATTCCTGGGGCAAGGAGGGTTGCTTGAGAAATTTGTGGATGTACAAAGCGCAGGCGGCTTAGAGTGTCTGGATGATATAGAGATAAGAGATATCATAGGGCAAAACAGGCAGGGGGATAAATATTCTTTTGAAACCGTGGAAGATTATTTTCGCGATGAATAACAGGAACATAACGTCCTCTTTTTGCTTGAGATAGGTATAAAACTGTGCTAAAATTTTTATTATGATTATCAGCCAGCAAAAACCGTTAGAAGAGTTATTAACTGCCCTAAAAGAATATAATAAAATATTCTTGGTAGGCTGTGGCGAGTGCGCTACTATCTGTAAGAGCGGGGGCCAGCCGGAATTATTGAAAATGCAGGCTGAACTTGAAGCCAGCGGGAAAACTGTTACCGGCACTTGTATTCCGAGCGCTCCTTGTCTTGCTGCTCAAATTAAGGCGGAGTTAGCAAAGAATATGAAGGCCTTGCGTCAGTCGGAGGCAATTGTAGTTTTGGCTTGCGGGTTGGGGGTGCAGTCAGTAAAAGATAATAACCGCCTTAACCAGGCCGTCTTGCCGGCAAATAACACTATTTTTGGCGCGGTTATGGACGCGCAGGGTAATTTCTATGAGAAATGCTCGATGTGCGCAGAATGTGTTTTGGCTGAAACTTCGGGCATCTGTCCGGTTACGCTTTGCCCCAAAGGCCTTTTAAACGGTCCCTGTGGAGGTATGAACAAAGGCAAATGCGAGGTGGACAACGAAAAGGATTGCGTTTGGGTTGCAATCTATAGGGAGCTGGAAAAGAGGAATGAGTTGGATAAAATTAAACAGATCCATAAAGAACGGGATTACAAAAAGTCCTCCCGGCCGCATAGATTGATGGGAGATAAATAATGGCAGAACCGTTGCCCTATAGCGAAAGAGTCATGGATCACTTCACTAATCCGCGTAATGTCGGCGAGATTCCCGACGCCAGCGGCATCGGTACCGTGGGAAACCCCGTTTGCGGGGATGTGATGAAGATGTATCTTAAGATCGCAAACGATATTATTGTTGACGTTAAATTTAAGACTTTTGGATGCGGAGCTGCGGTTGCCACCAGTTCCATGGTTACGGAGATGGTCAAAGGCAAGAGTATTACCGAGGCTTTAACCATCACCAATAAGGCGGTTGCCGAAGCCTTGGGAGGTTTGCCGCCTGTAAAAATGCACTGTTCGGTTTTGGCAGAAGAAGCCCTGCGTTCAGCCTTAAAGGATTATTACAAGAAACAAGGCAAACCTGTGCCTTTTGAAGATAAAGGGCATGCCCATGAAGGGGAAACCTGTTTGTAGCCTAGTTATGTTGACAAAAGCCCAAATACGTAGTAAGATTCTCTTGAAGTTAAAAATTCAGAAGGAGGAAGACCGAACCCGAAAAAGTAGGTTTATTAAAGATAAACTTTTAAGGAATGAGGTTTTTAGGAAGGCAAAGATAGTAATGTTTTACATCGCCTTTGGAGGGGAAGTAAACACAGGCGAGATGATTAGGGAAGCTAAAAAGATAGGTAAGCTTATATGTGTGCCAGTTTGCAGAAGAGATAGAGAAACCATGCAGCCAGCCATATTAGAAGATAACGCTAATTTAAAAAAAGGCCCTTATGGGGTGTTAGAGCCGGTAGCCAGGGCGCATATTGACCCGCAGGATTTGGATCTGGTCATTGTACCCGGACTGGCCTTTGATAAGAAATGTAACCGCCTGGGCCGCGGCAAAGGTTGCTATGACCGTTTCTTAAATGCACTTCCTGACACGCCGTCCATAGGCTTGGCTTTTGATTTCCAAATCTTGCCCTTAATCCCCACCACAGCGCATGATGTAGGCGTAAAAAAAATTATCTTTTCCTAAACTCCTGTAAGCATCTCGACAAGCAAGGTCAAAAGGGAGGATAGAAATGATTCTCAGCATATTAATATTTATAGTTATCGCTTTAGTTGCCGCATATTCCGGTTATTTCTTAAGGAAGCATATTGCTGAAAAGAAATTAAAGAGCGCCGAAGCCCAGGCTGAGCACATCCTGGAATTTGCCAAAAAAGAGGTGCTGGATAAACGCCGGGAAGCAGAACTGGAGGCCAAGGATCTTTTGTACCGCATGCGCCAGGATTTTGAGCGGGAGACCAAAGATCGCAAACAGGAGATCGTTAACCTTGAACGCAGGCTCACCCAGAAAGAGGAGAATATTGACCGCAGACTGGATCTCCTGGAACAAAAAGAAAAAGAGATTGATCTGCGCAACGGCAATCTTAAGAAACAGGAGGAGGGGTTAAAAACAAAAGAAAACCAGCTTCATGCTTTAATCGTGGAAGAGAAGGAAAGGCTGCAAAAGATATCCTCTCTTTCTGCCGATGAGGCAAAACAGATCCTGCTTAGCCGTCTTAACGAGGAATTGAATAATGAAAAGGCGGTATTTATCAGGCGTCAGGAAGAAGAGGCGCGCAGCGCAGCAGATAAAAAAGCCCGTGAGATTGTCAGTCTGGCGATCCAGCGTTGCGCTGCAGAGCATACCGTTGAATCAACTGTAAGCGTGGTAAATTTGCCTAATGACGAAATGAAGGGTAGGGTTATTGGCCGAGAAGGCAGGAATATCCGCGCCCTGGAGATGGCTACCGGTGTTGATGTAATTATTGATGATACGCCGGAAGCGGTTACCCTGTCCGGCTTTGACGCGGTGAGGCGCGAGATTGCCCGTTTAAGCCTTGAAAAATTGATTTCCGACGGCAGGATCCATCCCGGACGCATTGAAGAGATAGTTGAAAAGACCAAGAAAGAGATGGACGAGAAGATCCGCGAGGAAGGAGAGCGGGCGGCTTTTGATACCGGAGTTAACGGCCTGCACCCTGAAATAATCAAGCTTCTCGGCCGGCTTAAGTACCGCACCAGTTACGGGCAGAATGCCCTGCAGCATTCCAAGGAGGTTTCGTATTTGCTGGGGGTGATGGCATCGGAATTGGGGCTGGATTTTAAATTAGGCCGCAGGATCGGGCTCTTGCATGACATAGGGAAAGCCGTAGATCATCAGGTTGAGGGCACGCATGCCAATCTGGGAGCGGAGCTGGCTAAGAAATATAATGAGTCTATTGAAGTAGTTGGGTCAATTGCATCGCATCACGAAGAAGCACAACCGCAAAGCCTGTATGCGGTTTTAGCTATAGCCGCTGATGCCATAAGCGCAGCGCGCCCCGGGGCAAGAAGAGAGACCCTTGAGACCTATATTAAGCGTTTGGATAAACTGGAGTCTATCGCTAATTTATTCAAAGGGGTAGAGAAGTCTTTTGCCATTCAGGCCGGCCGTGAGATCCGCGTAATTGTGCAGCCGGAAAAGATAAATGATAATGAGGCGGTGGCCATGGCAAGAGACATACGTAAAAAGATCGAGGAGGGCATGGAGTATCCGGGTCAGATAAAAGTTACGGTGATCCGCGAAATGCGCGTCATTGAATACGCCAAATAAATAAGGTTACAATTTATTAATTATGAATATACTTTTTATCGGTGATATAGTAGGTTCGCCAGGGAGGATGGCAATTAACAAGCTTCTTCCCGGGATTAAAAAAGAACACGAAGTGGATTTTGTGATCGCTAACGCGGAGAACGCCTCCGGCGGTTCGGGGATTACCTCTAAAGTTGCCGAGGATCTATTCGCCTCGGGAGTAGATGTGCTTACCTCCGGAGATCATATCTGGAAAAAAAGCGAGATCTTTCAGCTGATTAACCAGGAAAAAAGGATCCTTCGCCCGTTAAATTATCCGCAAGGCGCTCCCGGAAGAGGGGCCAATGTTTTTAAGGCCGCAAACGGAGTGAAGGTGGGAGTAGTTAATGTTAACGGCCGCGTTTTTATGGATGCGTTGGAATGCCCTTTTAAAACTGCATTTAAGGCCTGCGAGGAGCTGGCCGGGGAAACAAAAATTATTATCGTGGATGTGCACGCAGAGGCCACTTCGGAAAAGATCGCCTTAGGTTGGTATCTGGACGGTAAGGCCTCCGCTGTTTTAGGTACGCATACGCATATCCAGACCGCTGACGAGAAGATTTTGCCCAAAGGTACCGCCTATATAACTGACGTAGGGATGAGCGGTCCGTATGATTCTGTAATCGGCAGAAAGGTGGAAGATGTGCTTACCCGTTTCTTAAGCTCTATCCCGGTAAAATTTAACGTTGCAGAAAATAATATCCAGCTGCATGGCGCCTTTGTTCAGATAGATGAAGAAACAGGCTCAGCGCGTTCCATTTTAAGAATACAAAAGAAGCTTTTAGATGGGCCTTGTGCCTTCTAAATATTCATTGGTTTTGAAATGAAGGTAAAAGGTTGATAAGATAATGAAGGTGCGCAATGAATAGAAGGCGGGTATTTTTGTTATTCTTATACTTGGCGTTATTCTTCGCCAGCAGGGTTTCCTTTGCCCAAACCTCAGACGAGTTGGAATTCAATGTAGACTTAAGCTCTCCGGCAATAACGCTTCCTAAAATATATAAACCCAGCATTGATTTAAGCGGCAGGGGGATCCATCGCGATATAACCTGGCCGCAAACATTGGCCGCCAAAGGTATCTTGGAGGTCTGGCAGGCGGAGCTGGGATTTAATAACTTATACCGCATGCAGTATAATCTTTGGGAGATTGAGCAATTGGCCAAAGATAAAAACGCTATGGAAAAGCTTTTAGATAGCTACGAGACAGTGATTAAAAAGATAAGCGATTCCGGAGGGGTAATTATCCTGGATTTATTCGGCACCCCTTCGGGATTAGGAAGGGTCCTTGATAAAAACAGCGCCGTACATAATCTAGAGGCTTATAAACAGCTGGTCAAAGATACTATATACCAGTTAAGCTGCAAGAAAAAATATAATATCTGGTATGAGGTTTGGAATGCTCCGGACCTGGGGGATTTCTTCTTGGGGGAAAGGTCGGAGTATCTTAACCTTTACCGTATTGTAGGCGAAGCGGTAAAAGAGCTGGAGCAGGAGACCAAGATACATATACCTTTAGGCGGTCCATCTACCAGCTGCTGGTTTGCCGATACCCAGCCAAATGATATCCTTACCCCCGAGGGCAGCCTGATCTATGAGTTGATAAAATATTGTTATAGCTATAAGCTGCCGCTTGATTTTATCTCATGGCACGCTTATTCCTCTGACCCTAAGCTTGAAAAACAGCTGAGCATTTATAATAAGCCTTTTATAAAGTTGATCCGCGAATGGTTGAGCTATTTTCATTTTGAAAGCAACCTTCCGCTGGTTATTGATGAATGGAACTTTGATGCCGTCGCAAATATTTCTCCCAAAAGAGGTAAACAGGCTTATATTGCCGCCAGTTATATACCTGCGCGCCTTAAGAATATGCAGGATGCCGGATTGGACTATCAGACATATTTTTGCCTTGAGGATTTTGGCGGCAATAAGGAGGGAATAAGCAGGAACCTGGGTGTTTTCTCCTTTGATGGCCAGGAGCATTCCGATTACAAAGGGTCGGCTAAGGCAAGCTATAATACCTTCCGTATGCTTAATCTTTTGGGTAATGAGTTATTGCCGGTCTCTGTAACAGATGAATTCGTAGGGGTAATTGCCACAAAGAGCCAGGATTACCTGGCCGTATTGGTTTATAATTATATTGACCCGCAGGCGGCGTTGGATTATTTATCCAGGCAGATAGTTGATTTAAACAGCGCGGAGAGAAAACAGATCATCAATATTGTTAAGTCCGACCGCATAGAAAAAATCCTTTCCGGGCAATCAGATTTGTCTGTTTTGCGCCTGCCGGCCAAAGCCAAAAACATGCTCAGCTACGCCATTGAGCTTAACAACCTGGCTAAGAAGTTTTCTGCAACTGAGCGTAAAATCAAGATTTCATTTAAAGGCATAAAAGATGTTTACCTGCGCAGCCGGTATGTGGTGGATAATAACTGCAGTCGGGATTGCGCGTTTAAGGCAGACGATGAGCAAGAGGTGGATTTTAGCCAGGAGCATGCCGAGGGAATGGAGTTAACCCCCTATTCAGTACAGTTGTTGGTTTTTAAGAAGAAGCCTTTGCCTGTACCTGCTGTTGAGGCAAAGCCGGATACCAATATCTCCGAGGACCCGCTGAAAAATGCAGAAAATAAATAAGTCAGAGAATAATGGCCTGGTTTCCTATAGTCAGAGCCGCAAGCATATTTATACTGTTTCCGAAATTACCCGGGAGATTAAAAATCTCTTTGAACAGAAGCTTGGTGATCTTTGGATTGAAGGCGAAGTCTCAAACTTTAAAGCTGCTTCCAGCGGGCATTTTTATTTCTCGCTTAAAGATCAGAGCGCCCTGATTTCCGCAGCCATGTTTGCATATGCCAATAAAGGGTTGAAATTCAAATTGGAAGACGGCTTGAAGATTATCTGTTTTGGTAAAGTAGATGTTTATGGGCCGCGCGGGCAATATCAGATTATAGTAGAAAGAATAGAACCTAAGGGGATCGGCTCGCAACAGCTGGCATTTGAGCAGCTGAAAAAAAGATTAGAGCAGGAAGGCCTGTTTGACCTGAGGCATAAAAAAGCGTTGCCCCTGATGCCTTTTTCCGTAGGGATTGTTACATCCGGCAGGGGTGCGGCAGTGCGCGATATTTTGCAGATCCTTAAGAAAGGCGCCCCGATGGTAAATGTGCTTATCCGGTCTGTGCGTGTACAGGGTGAACAGGCAGCTGCTGAAATTGCCCAAGCAGTAGAGGAGTTGAATTCTTTCGGCAGGTCAGATTTAATTATTGTCAGCCGCGGCGGCGGAAGCAGCGAAGACCTCTGGCCGTTTAATGAAGAGATCGTTGCCAGGGCAATTTATAATTCCCGCCTGCCGGTTATCTCCGCGGTAGGGCATCAGGTTAATACCACCCTTTCCGACCTTGCAGCGGATGTTTTTGTAGAGACGCCTACGGCAGCGGCCAAAATCATAGTTGATAAAAGGAATGCTTTAGTAGCCGAGCTTGCCGACGCAAGGTATAAGCTTGATTTCTCAATTACGGATATCATTAACGATTTTAAAAACAAGCTTATCGGTTTTACGCATATGCTCAAGAGCCCGGCTGAGCGGCTCCTGGAAAAACAACAATTCCTGGATGAATTATCTTCCGGGTTAAATTATAATATACAGCATACCCTGGAGTTGGCAGGTGAACGCAGCAGTTCATTGATTAAAAGGTTGGGGGCATTAAGCCCTTTATCCATATTATCCCGCGGCTACAGCTTAAGTATGCTTATGCCGCAAGGCGCAATTATCAAAGATATAAACCAGATAAAACCCGGGGACAGGCTGAAAACAATTTTGCATAAAGGGGCGTTTACAAGTTTAGTGCAGGAGGTAATCGGGGATGAACCCGCTACCTTCTAAATTTACTGTTAGCTTTTGAAACATGCGGTGGTAATATAAATCTAGTAATATAGGTGAATAAGAAAGAAGGTGCGGGGTGAAGGAAAAAACGTCGTTTGAAGAAGACTTAAAAAGGCTACAGAAGATCGTAGAAGAGCTTTCAAGCGGGAAAATCACATTAGGGGAGTCACTTAAGAAATACGAAGAAGGGGTCAAGCTTGCGCAGTCATGTTCAAAGACATTGTCCGATGCCCAGCGGAAAGTCGAACTGCTCATGAAAAAAGACGGCAAATTCGATTTGGAAAAGTTTGACGAACCTGAAGCAGGGGAAGAAAAATAAATGTTATTGGAAAAAATAAAATCTCCTCAGGATTTAAAACAGTTTAATATAGACGAGCTTAACTGTTTATCCAAAGAGATAAGGCAGAGGTTAATCGAGGTAGTTTCGCAGACCGGAGGGCACCTTGCTTCAAGCCTGGGGGCTGTGGAATTGATTGTTGCCCTGCATTATTGTTTGAACGCCCCTAAAGACAAGATCGTTTTTGACGTAGGGCACCAGGCGTACGCACATAAGATATTAACCGGCCGGAATGAAGGATTTGTTACTCTTAGGCAATATCAGGGGCTAAGCGGTTTTCCCTCTAAGGATGAGTCAGTTTACGATCCTTTCACCACCGGCCATAGCTCCAATGCCGTGTCGTTAGCTTTAGGCCTGGTATCTGCCAGGGATAACCTTGGACCGGACAATTATTTTAAAGTAACAGCCGTAATCGGCGACGGCTCCTTAAGCGGGGGGTTGTGTTTTGAGGGTCTTAATAACGCCGGGCACCTTAAAAAAGATATCCTGATTATTTTAAATACCAATGAATTAAGTATCGCTCCCAATGCCGGATCTTTAAGTACTTATCTTAATAAAGTTATTTCCCTGCCTTTATATAACCGCTTCAAGAATTCCCTCGAGGGTTTTGTGCAATCACGCATCCCCAAGGGCGGACGTATTTTGAAGATGGCTAACAAATTTGAAGAAGGCCTAAAAGGGTTATTTGTCCCGGGGATGTTTTTCGAAGAATTGGGTTTCAGGTATTTCGGCCCTTTGGACGGCCATAATCTGCATATCTTGATCCCTACTTTAAAGAACATACTCAGTATCAAGGGCCCGCGGATTTTACATGTAGTTACGAAGAAGGGCAAAGGATATTTACCTGCTGAGGATGATCCGGTGAGGTTCCACGGGGCTGCCAAATTTGAAGTTGCCACGGGTCAGCCATTGGTTAAAGAGCAGACAGGCAAGAAGAGTTACACGGAAGTATTCAGTAATAAAATAGTGCAGCTGGCAAAAGACGATTTAAAAATTATCGCCATAACCGCGGCCATGCCGGAAGGCACCGGACTTGATAAGTTCAGGGATAGTTATGCGGACAGGTTCTTTGATGTAGGTATTGCCGAACCTCATGCGGTATGTTTTGCCGCCGGGCTTGCCGCCGGCGGGTTTAAGCCCGTGGTTGCCATATATTCCACGTTTTTGCAAAGGGCTTACGATCAGATTATTGAAGACGTAGCTTTACAGAATCTGCCGGTCGTTTTTGCTATTGACCGGTCAGGTATCGTCGGCGAAGATGGCATAACTCATCAGGGTATTTTTGATATATCCTTCTTAAGGAATATACCGAATTTAACGGTGATGGCTCCTAAAGACGCAGCGGAGTTAGAAGACATGCTTGTGTTTGCTTTTAATTTAAATAGACCCGTAGCTATAAGATACCCCAGGTCAAATTGTCCTTCTCTGGATCTTGCTGCGCCTTCGAAGATAGAATTGGGAAAGGCGGAGAGATTAAAAGAGGGGAAAGATTTTGTCATAATTGCCGTGGGCAGTATGGTTGCGCCTTGCCTGCAGGCAATAGAGGCATTGGAAAAGCAGGGTCTAAGGGGGACTTTAATTAACGCCCGTTTTATCAGTCCGTTAGATAACGGTCTGTTTAAGGCGGTTACGGAAAACACAGGATTTATTTTTACTGTTGAAGAAGGGATAATCCCCGGTGGTTTCGGAAGCGCCGTGAGTGAATCATTACATAAGCCGGTAATAAAAATCGGTCTCCCCGGCGAATTCATAAAACACGGTAAGAGAGACAGCCTGCTGGAAAAATACGGTTTAACAGCCGCAGGCATCGCCGGAAGAATAAAAACCGAGATCTCCGTTAACTGCGCAAGGTAATATGGCCAAGATTATTATTAATAGAGAAAAATGCAAAGGCTGCCTGCTCTGTGTAAGTTTTTGCCCAAAGTCTTTGATTGTTGCGGATAAAGATTTAAACCGCCGGGGGTTGAATCCTGCGAAAACAAAAGATAGCTCCGGATGCACCGGCTGCTCAATGTGCGCAATTATCTGTCCGGAATGCTGTATCGAGGTATATAAATGAAAAAAATCCTAATGACCGGTAATGAAGCGATTGCCGAAGGGGCACTACAGGCAGGCTGCAGGTTTTATGCCGGTTACCCTATTACCCCTCAGAATGAGTTAATTGCCTATATGGCAAGGCATATGATTGAGGCAGGAGGGGTATTTATCCAGGCAGAATCCGAATTAGCCGCAATTA
Organism: Candidatus Omnitrophota bacterium; assembly: GCA_028716965.1. Classification (GTDB taxonomy): domain Bacteria; phylum Omnitrophota; class Gorgyraeia; order Gygaellales; family Profunditerraquicolaceae; genus UBA6249. The sequence continues at coordinate 98,578 of JAQUOV010000002.1, read as the reverse complement.
ATATGGTCTTTGGAGCCTCGGCTGCAGGAGCTCGGGCAATGACCTCTTCTTCCAGCCCCGGTGTCAGCTTAAAGCAGGAAGGGATTTCTTACTTAGCCGGCGCAGAGCTGCCCGCTGTAATCGTAAATATTATGCGCGCTGGACCCGGGTTAGGTAATATATGGCCTGCCCAGTCAGATTATTTTCAGGCAACCCGCGGCGGGGGCAACGGTGAATACAGGACTATAGTGCTTGCTCCTTCTTCGGTAAATGAAGCGTATAATCTGGTGCAAGACGCTTTTGACTTAGCGGATAAATACAGGATCCCCGTGATGTTTCTGGGTGATGGGATTTTGGGCCAGATGATGGAACCGGTATTAGCGCATAGCCAAAGGCTATCAGCCTGCAGCAGGGTAAATCAGCTTCCGGCCAAAGAATGGGCGCTTACGGGCTGCAAGGGCAGGAATCCCAACTTAGCGGCATCATTCCGTCTTGCCGAAGGGGTATTAGAAAAACATAATATGCACCTGCAGCAAAAATATAATGAAATCCGCAGCAACGAGCAGAATTATGAGGGGTTATTCCTGGATGATGCCCAGGTAATCCTGGTTGCTTATGGTACAATGAGCCGCATTGCAAAGGGTGCAGTGAATAGATTAAGGGAAAAAGGAATTAAGGCAGGATTGATTCGTCCGGTAGCCCTATGGCCATTTCCGGTAAATGCATTCACGCAAAACAAAAAACTTAAGATTAGGTACTTGGTAATAGAGATGTCTTATGGCCAAATGGTTGAAGATGTCAGGCTGGCTGTAAATGGCGCCTGGCCTGTTGATTTCCTGGGTAGATCCGGAGGCGGAGTACCCACGGAAGACGAGATAATCAAGAGGGTTTTATTTTAAATGAAAAAGATATTTAGCCGCCCGGAATCATTACGCGATGTCCCGACGCATTATTGCCCCGGCTGCGGGCACGGTATAGCCCACAGGTTGCTGGCACAGGCGGTGGATGATTTGGGTATTAGAGAAAAGGTGATCGGCGTGGCTCCGGTTGGCTGTGCGGTGGTTGCCTATGATTATTGGAATTTTGATTGTTGCGAGGCAGCACACGGCAGGGCCCTGGCTGTTGCTACCGCCATCAAAAGGGTAAGGCCGGAAAATATTGTATTTACCTACCAGGGAGATGGAGACCTGGCTGCCATCGGCACAAACGAAACAATTCATACTGCCAACCGGGGAGAAAACCTGACTGTAATATTTATTAATAATGCTATTTATGGAATGACCGGCGGGCAAATGGCGCCGACTACCCTGTTAGGACAAAAGACCGCTACCTCTCCTCGGGGCAGAAATGCGGATAGCGAAGGGTATCCTTTAAAAATCTCTGAACTGTTAGCGCAGTTGCCGGCAGTAAAATACATAGAGAGGGTATCATTGCATTCTCCGCAGGAGGTGCTTAAGGCCCAAAGAGCGATAAAGCAGGCTTTCCAAAACCAGATCGAGAATAAAGGGTTTTCGTTGGTGGAGATACTCTCTCCCTGTCCGACCTATTGGGGAATGTCTCCTGATCAGGCTGTAGAGTGGGTGAAGGAGACGATGTCTAAGGAGTTTCCGCTGGGGAGGATTAAATGATAGAGCGGATAATAATAGCAGGGGCGGGTGGCCAGGGGATTATGCTTATGGGGAAAGTTCTGGCTGAAGCAGCGATGAAAGAGGATAAATTTGTTACCTGGCTGCCAGCTTACGGGGCAGAGGTGCGTGGAGGAACAGCACATTGCATGATAACAATATCTGACAACCAGATAAGCTCTCCGGTAGTCAGTGAAGCAGATAGCCTGATTGTAATGAATGCTCCTTCTTTAGTGCGTTTTAGGGATAAATTAAAAAAGAACGGCCTGTTGATAATAAACAGTTCTTTGGCTGCAGAAGGAACTACCACACAACCCCGGGCTGAATCCCTTTCTTTTAGTGTACCGCTGACGGATATCGCTTTGGAACTGGGTAATATCAAAGTAGCCAATATCGTCGCTTTGGGTTTTTTCATCGCCAAGACAGCGATATTAGATAAAAAAAATATCTTAGCGACAATCGAAGATATGGCTCCGAAGGACAGGAAGGACCTGATTGAGATAAACAAAAAGGCTTTTTTGAAAGGAATGGAGTTAATGAAAGAATGGTAAGGGTGCGTTTTGCCCCCAGTCCAACGGGGAATCTGCATATCGGAGGAGGCAGGACTGCGCTGTTTAACTGGCTTTTTGCGAAGTCGCAAAAAGGTAAATTTATCTTAAGGATAGAAGATACGGATCAATTGCGCTCCAGGCAGGAATTTGTGGATGAGATACTCTTTAGCCTTAAATGGTTGGGTTTTCAGTGGGACGAACTTTACTACCAGAGTCAACGCTTCGTGCGCTACCGCATGCATGCCGATAAATTGCTTAAATCCGGCCAGGCTTATATCGAGAAATCTCCTGAGGGTAAGGAAGCGGTAATTTTTAAGGTAAACGCTCAGAAGATAATGGTTAATGATCTAATTCGCGGCGCAATCGAATTTGATGCTGGTTTAATCAAGGATCAGGTCCTTATCAAGTCCGACGGTACCCCTACTTATAATTTTGCCTGCGTGGTGGATGACGCAGAGACAAATATCACGCATATTATCCGTGGCGATGACCATATATCAAATACCCCAAAACAGGTTATGCTTTATCAGGCATTAGGATGCGCTATCCCCAATTTCGCACACCTTCCTCTGATTATGGGTATGGAGGGAGGCAGGCTTTCAAAGAGGACAGGCGCAACCGCCATTAGCGATTACCGCAAGATGGGGTATTTGCCTGAAGCTTTGGTAAACTATCTTTTGCTGCTAAGCTGGTCACCGGGAGGCAACCGCGAGATAATCAATAAAGATGAGGCAATAGAATTATTTGATATAAAGAATGTAAATAAGACCGCTGCTACATTTGATTTAAAAAAGCTCGATTGGATAAATAACCAATATTTGAAGAAGGCAGATCCCCAGGAATTATTAGAGGAACTCCTGCCGTTACTTATTGAAAATAAATATATCCCAGAAAAAGAATTTGACCGGGAGTATATCCTGGGGCTGATAAAGCTATTCCAGGCAAGACTGCCCCGTTTAAATGACTTTATTGATTGGGCCGATTTTTTCTTTGAGGAAGAGATTAAAATTGATCCCGCCGCGCAGGAAAAATTCTTATCTAATGATCTCTCAAGGGAACTAAAGCTTTTCGTTACCGGACTGGAAACATTGAGTAATTTTAGCACGGAGAACATTGAAAAAGTTTTCCGGGATCTGGTAAGCAGGCTGAACATTGAAGCTAAGGTATTGATCCATCCGCTTAGAGTTGCCTTAACCGGGAAGACTATCGGCCCGGGCCTTTTTGAATTGATATATTTCTTAGGATTAGAACGGACAAAAAAAAGATTGCTAAAATGGATAAAATAAAGGCGGCATTTTCTTTTTTCCACAACCCTATGTGTTTTCCCAGGTTACCTCAAAAACCAAATCCCAGCCGCAGATTCCTAAAATAGCCTTTCAGAAAACATGAGATAACCGGAGTTAAAATATCTTCCTGTCTCTCTTGAAATCAACAGTAGATTTATGTTATATTTAATCAGTAAGAGTTAAGTAAAAGGCAAGGGGTAAACTACCAGCGGGCAGGCAATGCCCATAAACAAAAACCAACCAATTTCCCCTTGCCCTTTTATTTATATCTTTCCCCCATAAAACTATTGACTAAAGCATTCCATAGTATAGAATAATGTCGTCAAGCCGAGCATTCTTAAAACCAAAAGGAGGGTGTATGCGCAGGGATATTCTTGGGCTGTGTTTGCTTATTTTGTGTCTTTCGGTAGGCATATCTTTTGCGGAAGGTAAGAAAATACCCATACAGGCGATCAACAACTCCATCGGGATATTCTCGGGAGAGGATGACATAGTAGCGGTAGATGAAGTGACCGTCTTTGACGTAGTCCGCCCCGTGATCTTCTGGCTAAGCCCCTTGGTATTCCTGGTAGGCATGCTTTTAGTGCTCTACGGCAATTATAAGAAGCTTGATTCTATGCTTGCCAAGGAGATGGGCATCCGCAAGAAACTCCTGCCCAAGATGGAAAGTAGCAACTATACCTTCCATGAATGGCTTTTGGAAAAACACACCTTAACAGGGGTAATTTGCATAATTTGCGCAGCGGTCTTCTTCTTTGTCTTCAGGTAATACAACCTGTTTTTTAGCACAGGTATGAGGTTCTTTCGTTGGCATAAACAAAAGACACTGTAAATATTAAGAGGAGGCCGTTATGCTTGTTACATCCGGAGTCTCAGAGTTAATGCTGTTTGCGATATTCGTTTTCATCGTGGATGTATCATTCAACCTGCGCCGGGTAAACAAGAACATCACGACGCTACTGAAGAAATACGAAGAGGTCCACGGCACCCCGAACAAATAAGGCAGGTCTTTCAGGGGGGAAAAGGATTTGTTTAGATTAACCGGCAAGAGGCAAGAAGAAGAGGCAAAGCTTCAAGGAATTCTAAAGACCCCGGAGATACTCCGGGAAGATTGCGCAGAGGTCATCCTTGTGCGGGGGAAAGGAGTGGTAAATGGGTAAAAGATTCAGTCTGTTGTTTCCGATCCTGCTTTTATTTTTATCCCTGTTTATTTGCGGATGTGCAACAGCTAAGGGCACCGCTAAAGGTTTAGCTAATGGGGTATGCGCGGTAGGTGACGGCATAAGCGAGGGGGCAAAAAAGGATTGGGCGGCTGTCGTGGAGTCAGACGGTTGGGTAAAAGATAACATGTGGTAAGTTTTTTTGAGATTATTTCCTCGAAATAAGTTTGCATTTTACCGGTTATTGTATTATACTTTAATTGTAATTTGACATTCTGGTCTACCTGTTGATAAAGGCAAACCAGCAGTAATGCTGGGGCGCAAAGCTACCTGTCCGGGCATAATTCGGATAGAGGAGCTGCCAAAAGGGGAGAGAAACCCTAAAAAGCGCCTTTTTAGGGTTTTTTGTTTAGAGCCCTGACAGATCTTCTGCCAGGGTTTTTATTTTTGTGGAGGGCGCGATGCGGAGCTTAAGCCGATACCGGGGAAAGAGTATCTTTGGCCCTGTCCGCAATTTGGCCTTAGGAATATTCCTGGGGATTTTTTTCTCCACCGATTTTGCCTATTCGCAGGCATTCATCAATCTTCAGGCTATAAAGACTATTGAATCAGACGGTAACTGTCTTGCCTTTAACTCCCGCACCGAATGTTATGGACTCTATCAGATTTCAAAGGTTTGCCTTAATGATTTTAACGAACTTAATCACGCAAGCTATAGTACCCAGGATTTATTCGAGCCGTCAATTAACGAAAAGATTGCTTCCTGGTATTTTGACAGGATAGGCCAGATGCTTAATTTTTACCGTATACCGGTATCGATTGAAACCGTTATTGCTTCCTATAACTGGGGTATTACGAATGTGGTCCGCTGGTATGGGCAAGGTGCTGATATTATGGAATTGCCTGAAGAAACAAGGAGCTACATTGAAAAATACGTACAGTTATCAATGGCCCAGGTATTATAAAATCCCCAATAACCTTTCTTCTCCGTAGCCTTAAATATGTCCGCGAAGCGATATTAAAATACCTAATAATCCCCGGGGCGCTTTATATAAGAGCGTATAGGCATTCCGATGTTCCCTGAAAAAGAAACGGTTGACTTTGAAACTCCAGAAGAAGTATAATCTGGGAAAGAAGGCAATAATTGCGAGGCTGCCGGGTTACTTTATACGAAACACAGCCAGTATTTACCAGGGATATTGAAAGGATGTAATTACCGGGGCCACGTTTTTAGATGGATACGAATTTGTGATGTCAAATTCATTTGATCACTCGCTATAAAGGCCAGCAAAAGAACAATTTAGGGAAAGCGGTTATGTTTAGTAAAAATGGAAAATAGTCTTAAGAGCGCGGGTTTGGATATTTCCATAGTTATTGTTACCTGCAATAGCGAAAAGTTTATAAAGCCATGCCTGAATTCTGTTTTTGAACAGGCCGGTGAGCGTATCGAGATTATACTTGTTGATAATGGCTCAGTAGATAAAACAATAGCCATAGCAAGAGAAAACTTTTCTAGCGTGGCGTTTATTAAGAATACCATTAATCTTGGGGCAGCAGAGGCGAGAAACCAGGGGATCGGCGTTGCCAGAGGCAAATGGGTGTTGGCTCTTGATTGCGATATCGTATTGGAAGACAGTTTTTTGTCTAATATATTAAATGAAATTAAGATTCTGCCTGATACGGTCGGAATGTTACAGCCGAAGGTGTTGAATTTTGACAAGAAAACAATTTATTCCTGCGGTATTTATTTGTCTTGGCAGAGAAGATTTTATGATATCGGTTCGAAAAAACATGATCTTGGCCAGTTTGACAAATTGCAGAAAATACTCGGTCCTTGTTCTGCTGCCGGGTTATACCGCCGCAAAATGCTTGATGAGTTAAAAGAAGATACAGGTTATTTTGACAGGCGGTTTTTCTTTTTAGTGGAGGATGTTGATTTGGCCTGGCGCGCCCAAAGGCGGGATTGGAAATGCCTGCTGGTTCCCGATGCAGTTTGCTATCATCATGGTAACAGTTCGCGTCTTAACGCGAAGATAAGACAGTTCCTTAGTTTTCGTAACCGGTACTTTATGATAAGGAAGAACGAAAACGCCTTGTGCTATTTGGCTAAAATCATTCCTTTTTTCTTGTACGATCTGCCCAGATTCTGTTATCTTATTCTCACCAATCGCTACCTAAGAAAGCATCCGTTCAGAGACGTCGTTTAATAGCCAAATATGGCAGGTATTGTTTTATATATCCAAGTATCTTGGCTAGGTATGCTGTGTAAAGAAGTAAATTGGGTATATCTAAGAGCATAAAACAAAGCTGAAAATATTATTGGCTTATGGGATACCCTTGCCTAAAAGTACGGAATTTGCTATAATTACCAAGGATGAACAAGGGTAACCGGAAGCTTATCAAATTAACCTCGGCATAGGTTTCCGGGCATAAAGCGTTCTATAGGGATTCTTCCAACAAGCATTGCGTTTTGCAATTTCATTTATGATAAGAACTTCTCTTCAGCAAGCAGCAAAATCAAAAATTATTTTCCAGAAAAGTTGTCTATCTTTTCACTATTAGAACTCATTTTCTTTGGAAAAAAGTGAGTAGTGCTTGCTTAAGCATCCCCTACTGAGGAACCTCGCATTTGTTTCCATTTAGATGCCCACTATCATCCTGGAATACGACCGGAAGATTCAGTTAAAGGAGGAATTAATCAACAATGGACATTAAGAAAATCCCCATTTTATTTATCGGACAATGTAAAAATGGTTCTAATTCCATGACGCATTTTTTACTTACTCAAGAAGGATTTATTGAGGGGGAAACTGCCAAGGCATCCTGTAGGAAAAGAGTGGAAAAAAAAGATTATTATTCTAACTGGGATAAAAATAATCTATCCGGGGCCAAATACCTTATCGATAAATCGCTGGTTGTCCCTGATCTCCAGTATTATAAAGGAAAAGGTAGTTTTAAAAGGAATAAATTAATTTATGTAATTCGTAACCCATATTTGGGTATTAAATCGCATTTTCTGGTCGCTTTGAGGGGAGAGACCTGTTATAGCAAATTCCTGCCGTTTGTGCCTCGCGATTATATAAGTAAAGAAGAGATCTTAAAATTAAGTTTTAAACAGGTCTGTTCGATTATCGAACGTAACCCGTTGAAAATAGCGCATACTATAATTGTTCCGAAGATTTATCGAATTTTCCCTCCCCAGCACATTTTTTTTACTACATTGGAAGATATAAGTAAAGACAAAAATGAACTAAAAAGGCTGGAAATCTTTTTAGGGGTTAAATTTTCAGCTTATCGCTTTCCGCATAAAGGAAAGACAATAAATAAATATGATAAGGAACTTGAACTCTATAAGGCCGGTCAAATGGTTTTTAAAAAATATAGTAGGATGGTCTTTAAGAAATATATAATTAAATCGGAATGGGAAAAACTTTCCGGGTATTTTCGGGCCAATCTTGTAAGAAAATACAATATTGAATAGGCGGTAACTGATGAAGTGCGCGCAAGCTTTTATTATCAAGAAGCGTGATAGGGAAAAATTGCTGCAACAGAGAGCTTTTGTCATTTGGTTTACCGGGGTAAGCGGTAGCGGAAAGACGACCTTGGCTAATAAACTGGAGAAGCAATTATTCCGCTTGAAATATTTAACTTACATACTTGACGGTGATAGGCTTCGGAAGCATCTGCATAAAGAATTGTCTTATACTCCTGAAGACAGGCTGGAAAATATCAGAAGGAATGGACAGATAGCCAGAATGTTTACAGATGCCGGATTAATTACTATCTGTGCGTTTATGTCAGGTATTGAAAAAGGAAGGAAGGAACTTCGTTCTTTATTTTTACCCGGCGAATTTGTTGAGATATACCTGGATTGTCCGATAAACGTCTGTCGCCTAAGAGACCCTAAAGGGTTATATAAAAAAGCAAGTTCCGGAAAACTCCAGTATTTAATCGGTTTTGACATCCCTTATGAGTCTCCCAAACGCCCAAACATTATTTTAGACACTTCGAAAATACCTCCCGAAGAATGCATCCGAATAATTGTGAAATATCTTATTGAGAAAAAATATTTGATTAGAAGCTAAATACGTATGGATCCTATTTTTATAGTCGGTACAGAACGTTCAGGAACAAATCTGCTCAGGTTAATCTTAAACACCCATTCTGAAATTGCTATTCCTCACCCTCCGCATATTATGAAGAATTTCTCTAAGCTGGAACCGCTTTACGGAGATATGAAAAATGACGTTAATTTTAGAGCGTTCGTTAAAGATGTTATCAGGATGATAGAACTCCATCCTTATCCCTGGGGAGTAAAACTAAACGCGGAAAGGGTTTTTTGTGAAGCCAGGAGCAGAGATCTCATCAGCGTATTCTTTTCCGTCTATAATCAGTATTTAGAAACTACATCTAAAGCCAGATGGGGTTGTAAGAGTACTTTTATGATTTACCACATCGCTTCTATCCTTCAGCATTATCCATCTGCCAAGTTCTTGTATATAGTCAGGGACGGTAGGGATGTGGCCGTTTCGGCTAAGAAATCCATATTTAACCGTTATTGTGTTTATTATACTGCTCAGCTGTGGAAAAAAGAACAGCAGATAGGCATGTATTGGTTGAATAAGCTTGATAAAGATAACATGCTTTTGCTTAAATATGAGGGGCTTTTAAGCGAATCCGAAACAACGCTTAGATCCATTTGTTCTTTTCTAAATGAGCCGTACCAGGAAAACATGCTTAATTTTTTTCATACGCAGGAAGCTAAAAAGAGCGGCAGCCTAAGCGCTTCCTGGAGAAATACCTCAAGCCCGATTATTAAGAATAACTCTGAGAAGTTCAAGGTAGAATTACGCAAAGATGAAATCGACTTGTTTGAAAATATTGCCTCTGAAGAATTAGGTTATTTTTCGTATCGCCTTAACCGTCCTTTTTATGTTTCGGAAACTGCGCGCTCCAAGGGGATTAGATTCAAGATATCTTATTTGGTTGAAGAATTTTTTTTAATGCTCAAAGTTCAAGGGAAGCACCTTTTTACCGACAAAAATAAGCTTTTACGATTTAAAAAGTTCTGGTTTTTAAAATCGATCCGATTGGTCAAAGCTATAAAATGGAATTAGTTAACGAAAGTCCACAGGATTGTTTAAAGCGCGTATTTGATTTCAGAAAAGATGCCTTCCGCGCGATAGAAAGAAGATGCCCGGGAAAAACTTGGCTTAAAACTTCTCTGTGCAACATTAAAAAAATAATTTTTATCAATTCTGCCTCCCGTTCTGGCTCAAGCTTGCTATTTTCTATACTTAGGAAAATTCCCGGAGTATATTCTTTAAGTGGAGAGAGCGTCCCCTTTTTCAAATTAAATAATCTTTCTTTTGGCAGGTTCCCTTCCGATGAAATTCCGCAAAATACGGTAATTAATCCCGGGGTTCTCTCGGTTTTATCTCGTGATTTTATAAACGATTTATCTGTGACAGGAGAGGAAAATAATATTTTTGAAGATAACGCCTTGGCAGAAGAATATATAGAAGATATTGTATTGCGGTTACCTATGCAGTGGCCGCAAATTTATTTTTCATACGATTCGCTTAAAAGCTTGGTCACTAAGGCATTTGTTTCATACAAAGACACTAGAAAAGTTTTTCGCAGCGAGGAATTTTATCTTGACCTGTTTTATTTCTTAAGGCAGGAATACAAACTTATAAATCCTTACTATTATGATTTGCCGGCCCAGGCGATTAAAAACAGGTTCCCTGGGCTTAAGATTCCTTCCGGGCCTCCCAGTAGTATATTGACGATTGAAGAGCCTCCGTTTATTACGCTTTCTCCCAGAGTAAAAGCCACAAAAGCCGATATTCTCGGCAGTATCCTTCTTTTGAAAACATCCGTTGATTCTTATCGAATGAAATTTATCACATCATTTTTCCCTGAAGCGCAGATAAAAATCATTCAGCTTGTAAGGAACCCTTTAGGCTGCATTAATGGTTTACGCGACGGATGGCTACATAGGGGTTTTTTCTCCCATAATCTTAAGTCTTTTCTTTCAGCCAGTAGCGGCGAATCTAAAATCTTAAAGATTTCCGGTTATTCGGAGCTAAGCGAATGGGGGAAATGGTGGTGGAACTATGATTTGCCTGCAGGCTGGCAAGATTATATTGATAGACCGTTGGAAGAGGTATGCGCTTTCCAATGGTATTCATCCAACAAGGCCATACAAAAATACCTGGAAGATCATAATGGAGAAAGTTGTTTTATCAGGTATGAGGATATAACAAAGAGCTTAGTGTCAAGGGCTCGAGAAATAGAGAAGATTGCGGATTTTATGGGTGGTTTATGCGATTGTATCGGCCGGTTAGGGCTCGATAGATTGCCGGTAATCCAGGCTACCGAAGAGCCGCGGCCGTTCAGATGGAAAGATAGACAAGAGCAACTATTGCCTCTTTTGCAAATAAACCAAATAAGACAGATGTGTGCGCAATTAGGGTATGATAAGGATAATTTCGGGGAGTGGTTTTGATGAAATATTATGTGAATTCAGAGTATCGGCCTCTCAAATCCGTATTATTATGTGTTCCATGCCGGGAAATAGAGGATATCGATGAATATGAAAGCGTCCTCTATTCAAGAAGAATCAACTATGATATCTTGAAGGAAGAGTTTGATAGCCTGGTTAAGGTATATAAAAAGCTCAAGATAAAGGTAAATTTTATAAATACTCAGAGGATCGCATCCGCTGATCCCAGATATAAATTTAACCTGATGTTTGTCAGGGACCTTTTCTTGATGACTACGCGGGGAGCTATTTTATCCAGAATGTTCTCTGAAGTAAGAAGGGATGAAGTCAAATATGCGCAAAGAGCGCTTAAGAATAAGAAAATTTCCGTAATCGAGCTAAACCAAGGTCCAGCGACATTCGAAGGCGCCGATGCACTATGGGTTAATAAAGGATTAGTTTTGGTGGGGGTTGGCCGGAGAACGAATTTAAAAGGATTTCTGGGGGTTAAGGAAAAGCTAGACAGGCAAGGTGTTCAATGTGTGCGTGTGTCCGCGCCTAAAAACGCGCTTCATCTTTTAGGTGCTTTACAGTTTGTTGATTTACACCTTGCCTTAGTAAGGGTTGAATTAGTTAATACTAAAATTATTAATTTCTTGAAGAAAAACAGCATAAAGATTGTCCCTATCCCCGAGAATGAAGAAGTAAAACAAAAGCACGCGATGAATTTTGTGACAGTTTCTCCTAAGAGAATTATAATGTCTTCGGATTGTCCTCAGACAAAAAAAATTTACGAAAAATCCGGAATTAAGATAATAGCTGAAATCCAGGCCACACAATTGAACAACGGAGGTGGCGGGATAGCTTGCGCAACAGGGATTTTGTACAGAGGTTAAATAATTTTATGTTATAATACTGCAGAATCATAAGGAGGGTTTTAGCATGTATAATGGTCATAAAAAATACGCTTTATTTATCGGGAGATGGCAACCTTTTCATAATGGCCATAAATATTTGATTGATAAAGTATTGGCTAAAGGAGAAAACGCTTGTGTTGCTATCAGGGATACAGAAATCTCCGAGAGTAACCCTTATAATGCCGGGCAGCGTGTTGAAATGATACGTCGTGTTTATGGCAATAAGGTAGAGGTCATTGTGATACCTGACATCAGTAGTATTAATATCGGTCGCAATGTCGGATATGATGTAAATTTTGTCGAACCTCCATCCGAGATAGGGGAAATCTCCGGTACTAATGTGCGTTTAGGCAAAGATAATAATGTTCCTCCGGAGGTCGCGGAATATATCAGTCTTTTACGTGCGACTCTTTGGTTGACCGGATTACCTTGTTCCGGAAAGACGACCATCGCTAAGCGGCTGAAAGAGGAATTGGATAACCGGGGGTTTAAGACAGTTCATCTGGATGCGGACGATATCCGTAATAAGCTGAATGCCGATTTAGGGTTTTCTCCTGAAGATAGAAAAGAGAATTTAAGGCGAGTCGCGCATGTAGCTAAATTATTTAATGATAACGGCAATTTTGTTATCGCAAGTTTTGTTTCTCCTAATGAAGAATATCGCAGGATGATCAAAGATATAATCGGTAATTTTAAGTTAGTGTTTGTTAAATGCAGTTTGGAAGTTTGTGAAAAGCGGGACGTTAAGGGGATGTATAAGAAAGCCAAGAGTGGAGAAATCAGGGATTTTACCGGAGTATCGGCTCCTTTTGAAGCGCCGTCCGAAGCAGAAATCGTAATTGACACGGAATACTGTACTGTTGAGGGGTGCGTTAAAGAGGTGTTGGATAAGATCGGAGTCCGGAAAATGACGAACATCCCTCATTGTTTGTTAGGGAGGGCTTAATACGTAATTAAAGTTTGATGGAAAAATACTGCTTGGATGACGAAATTAAAATTAAGGAACAATTTTCTGTCCGATGCCCAAAGTTTGATATTTCGGCGAATTGGATTACGGACAATGCCTTAATTTGCGCTCATGCTGATTTAGCGGGGAAGCCCAAAGGTGAGGCTTTGGAGCTGTGCTGTGGGACAGGTCAGGTAGGCTGTGCCTTAAAAACCAAAGGGTGGGCAGTTAAGGGCTTGGATATCTGCGATAGTATGGTTGAGGTATCATCCAGGTATTTTCCTGTTTTACAGGGCAGGGTTGAAAAAATCCCTTTTGAAACCAGTAGGTTCCCCTTGGTAGTCTGTCGCCAGGCATTTCATTTCTTAAATATCCAAGAAGCATTACGGGAAATTGCAAGAGTGCTGGCGCCGCGGGGGGTCTTCGTTTTGAGCCTCACAGTTCCATTCTCGGGAGAAGACAGCAAATGGCTCTATGAGATACACCGGATAAAACAGCCGCTTTTAAAGAAGTTTTATACTACTCAGGATCTAATACGGGCATTAAAAGAAGCGAAATTCTCAATCATAAAAATCAAGAATTTAAAGGTAAGAGAATCTGTGACAAGGTGGATGAAATATGCCCCGGAACTGACACGGCAGACCAGAGAAAAAGTTATCGCGGCGGTAAAGAATGCCCCGGAGCCTTACAAAAGATTGCACAATGTCGAAGTCAGGGGCAAAGAAGTCTTGGAAGATTGGAATTGGGTTATTCTAAAAACAGCATTCAGGAAAATATGAATGTTTATCCGGATAATACGCCTACCTACGCCAGGCTGCAGAGAATAGCGCTGGCCAAAAACTTTAAGAAACTACACAACATAAAAGTAGGTATTATAGTTCCCCCTTCTTGTTTTGTCGTTCCTAATGGTTGGGAGTTTGTGCATCGGGCTCCTTTTGAAGGCCCCTCTGTTATTGCTGCTGTTTTAAAGGGGCTTGGTTTAGATGTTGTACTTTTGGATCAAAGGGAAAACTTTAATCCTGAATTCTTGGCAGGAGGTCCACTTAAACATTTAGATATAGTGGCTGTGGCTACTTATGAAGATAGTTTCCCTTTTCTGAAACGAGTTGTCGAGATTGCAAAAAAAGAAGAAAATAATAGGCCGGTTATTTTGGGTGGACCGCTTGTCAGCTCAGTTCCCCGTTTGATTATGGATAACACCTTAGCTGATTATGCCGTAATTGGAGAAGGTGAACTAACAGTAATAGAATTATTTGATTTTATTCTGAAGAGAAGAAAAGCCTTGGATGCAAATGAAATACGCGGGCTTGCCTGGAGAAATTCTGACGGTCAGGTCGTAATTAATCCCCGCAGAGCTCAAATACGCAATCTTGATACTGTGCCTTTTCAAGATTTCTCAGTTTGGCCTCATGTACAAGAATCTAGAGTTGTTCCGGAAATTTATATGTCCTCTAGTCGTGGTTGTCCTGGCCATTGTACCTTTTGTTTTAGGGCTATGCCGGCTTTGCGCTATAAGTCACCAAAAAGAGTGCACAATGAATTGCTTCATTTGAAAAGATTCAAATATCGTTTTGTTTGGTGGAACGATCTTACTTTTATAGACTCTAAAATACGTGTTCATAAACTTATGACTGAGGCTTTTGAAGGCATAGATTTCCGTTGGAGCTGCTTTACTAGGGTAGATGGATTGGATTTAAAAGTTCTTAAGGCCATGATGGAACACGGTTGTGACATAGTTATGTATGGATTTGAGTCTATAACCAAGAAAGTGTTGGGCTATTTTAGGAAAAGCGTTTCCAAAGAGCAAATCATCAAAGCGATTATGCTTACCCGGAAGGCAGGAATTAAGGTGGGTGGCCTTTTTATCATCGGTGGTCCCGGAGAAACAAGAGCAAGTCTTAAAAGGACCGTTGATTTCTGTAAGAAATTTAAGGAAGTAACGCGTGTCAAATACATGTCTGCTATTCCAGGGACAATCCTTTATTACGATGCCGTTAAAAAAGGTATTATTAAAGACGAATTGAAGCATCTATATTTCTTAGCGAAGGAGCAGTCTGTCGAAGATGATGAAATCCTAAGTTTTACGAAACTTCCTGAACAAGAATTAAGGAAGGTGTACCACGGCATTAACCAGCTGATAGAAATGCGGCCTTATGAATATTGTAATCCCGTTGATCATTATTTAAAAGAACCGAAAAATTTTAAAAAGCGCTCTCTTGTTATATCAAGCTAAACGAAAACCCGAATGTTAAATAAAATTATAAAGAATTTAAGTCTATGCAAAGAAATACCCAGCTAAAATCTAAGATAACCTTAAAGACCAAAATTGTTCTTGCTATATTTGGTTTCTTTTTATCTCTTATACTTATAGAAATAGGGTTACGCGCAGGCGGATTTGCCTTGTTGTCTATACAGGAATACAAGAACAGGCAGAGCATGCAGCAAAAAGGCTCTTACCGTATTATGTGCTTAGGTGAATCTACTACTCGAGGCCAATATCCTGCCTTCCTCGAAGAGATATTAAACCAGCGTAATACAGGTATAAAATTCAGTGTTATAGACAAAGGGCTTGATGGAACCACCACATCAGCTATCCTGGAGCGGCTCAATGCTGATTTAGATAAATATCACCCGGATATGGTGATTACGATGATGGGAAATGAGTTGGGGGAGCATATCCCTTATGAAACAGTTGTTACTTCAAAAGGCATGCTTTTCTTTAGATCCTTTAGAACTTATAAGTTGGCAAGGATCCTTTGGTTACATATCCAGGCTAAGACCAAGGAAATAGGGCTTTATAAGCCCAGAGAAGGTAAAAATAATGAGTTTGCTGTAACCGAAGATTCATTCAAGAAAGCCCTGGAACCAAATCTCCAAAACGCCGAAGCTTATATTGAATTGGGACAGTTTTATCAGGATCAAGGCAAATTCCCCCAGGCAGAAGAGATATTTAAAAAGGCCATAGTATTGTATCCTAAAAATGATCAGGCATACCTTGAATTAGGCGGGCTTTATCGAGAGCAGGGCAAATCCTCTCAGGCTGAGGATATATTGAAGAAAGCTATAGAGTTGCATTCTGGAAATGATCGATCATACCTTGAATTAGGGGGGCTTTATCAGAATCTAGGCAAACTATCCCAAGCCGAGGATTTACTTAAGAAAGGCATAGAACTACATCCTGAAAATGTTCATGCATACATTAGCTTAGGTTGGCTTTATCGAGAGCAGGGCAAATTCCCCCAGGCAGAAGAGATATTTAAAAAGGCCATAGAGTTGTGTCCTTATGAAGACGATGCATATGCGGCAATCTCTGTGTTCTATGAAGAGACAGGTAGACCAGGGTTGGCGGCGGAGTATGCTAAGAGGGCAAATATAGAGAGGCTAAGATATTATAATCCTGTTAAAGCCGTTAACTACCGTAAACTCAAAGACATTTTAAATAAAAGAGATATACGATTTGTCTGTGTGCAATATCCTATGCGTAATATAGGGCCGCTAAAGAAGATATTTGAAGACGATGAAAAAAACATTATCTTCGTGGATAATGAGAAAATATTCAAAGATGCCATAAAAATAAGCGGCTCAACAGCTTATTTTAAAGATATGTCTGGGGGTGATTTCGGCCATTGCACAGAAAAAGGCAACAGGCTTCTGGCTGAGAATATAGCCAATGTTATACTAAAAGAAGTATTTGTCAGATAGTTTCGCTGATAACTTAACCTTTATGCAAGAAGATAATAAGACTAAACTTAAGGTGGCCTTAAAAACAAGAATAACCCTGGTCATATTCGGGTTGTTTTTGTCCTTCATTTTCTTGGAGATGGGATTACGCATAGGCGGCTTTGTTCTACTATCTATACAGGAATACAGGAACAGGCAGAGCATACAACAAAAAGGTTCCTATCGTATCATGTGCTTAGGCGAATCTACCACCCAAGGACAATATCCTCCTTTTCTTGAAGAGGTATTGAACCAGCGTAACATGGGCATAAGATTCAGTGTCATAGATAAGGGGCTTGGTGGTACAACTACATCAGCTATCCTGGAGCGGCTCAATGCTGATTTAGATAAATATCACCCGGATATGGTGATTACGATGATGGGGATAAATGATTGGGGGGAGCATATCCCTTATGAAACAGTTGTTACTTCAAAAGGCATGCTTTTCTTTAGATCCTTTAGAACTTATAAGTTGGCAAGGATCCTTTGGTTACATATCCAGGCTAAGACCAAGGAAATAGGGCTTTATAAACCTAATGAAGATAAGCAGTACTCAAAGGAGGCAGAAACTTTTTTTACGGGAAGCAGGGCAAAAAGAGACGCAGGGTTTAATGTTAGTGAGGCCATATTGAAGAAAGCCATAGAGAAAAACCCTAAGGATGCTGGTGCATACCTTGAATTAGGACGGGTTTATCGAGATCAGAACAAATTCTCTCAGGCAGAAGATTTATTCAAAAAAGCCTTAGAGCTGAATCCTCAAGACGTTAATGCTTATTTTGAATTAGTACGACGTTCCCAGGATCAAAAAACATTCTCTCAGGCAGAAGATTTATTCAAAAAAGCCTTAGAGTTGCACCCTGAAAACTATTATCTGTATATGGCCTTAGGCTGGTTTTACCGAGATCGAGGAGAATTCCTCCAGGTCGAAGGCATATTGAAGAAAGCCATAGAATTATATCCTGAGAATTATTATGCATACCTTGAATTAGGACGGCTTTATCGGGAGCAAGGCAAATTATCTCAGGCTGAAGGTTTATTTAAGAAAGGAATAGAATTGCATCCTGAAAATGTCCGTGCATGTATTACTTTAGGCTGGTTATATAGGGAAGAGGGTAAATTATCTCTGGCCGAGGATACATTCAAGAAAGCCATAGAATTGAGTCCCAATGAGGATGATGCATATGCGGCAATATCGATATTCTACGAGGAAATGGGTAAATCAGCGTTGGCAAAAGAATATGCTGACAAGGCAAATCTGGAGAGGCTAAGATATTATAATCCTGTTAAAGCCGTTAACTACCGTAAACTCAAAGACATTTTAAATAAAAGAGATATACGATTTGTCTGTGTGCAATATCCTATGCGTAATATAGGGCCGCTAAAGAAGATATTTGAAGACGATGAAAAAAACATTATCTTCGTGGATAATGAGAAAATATTCAAAGATGCCATAAAAATAAGCGGCTCAACAGCTTATTTTAAAGATATGGTTGGAAGAGATTTCGGCCATTGCACAGAAAAAGGCAACAGGCTTCTGGCTGAGAATATAGCCAATGTTATACTCAAAGAAGTATTTGATAAATAAGTTATATACCTACTTATCTTAAAAAAGGTTATGCAGCGGAGATAAGGAAGATGAGGATGGCTATGAAAAATGATCCCAAATTACTCTTGGCGATTTTAGTAATTTTTTCCCTATCCTTTAAGTTTCTATCAGTTTCAAAGGGTAAGGAAATCATTCCGTTAAAAGGTAAACAGAATTATAATGTCGTACTTATTATGGCTTCTAATTTAAGGCCGGATCATTTGGGCTGTTACGGTTATAACAAGCAAACATCGCCTGCAATTGACGAAATTGCCAAAGATTCCGTTCTTTTCGAGAATGCTTTTAGCCAGGCTGCATATACGTTTCCCAGTACAATGTCTATTTTTACGTCTCTCTATCCATCATCTCATGGGATGATTTATGTTTTTAAAGATAAATTGTCCCCCCGCGTTCAAACATTAGCAGAAATATTTGGTATCTACAGTTATCGCACAGCATGGTTTTCCCTGTTGAAAGCGTCTCATTTGAATATAGATGTCGGTTTCGGACGAGGTTTTCAAGATAAAGGAGAATTAGGCATATTATTCGACGGGAGAAATAACATTCTTTCTTGGCTTGAAAGCAATAAAGATAATAAATTCTTTCTTGCTATGGATGCGCGAAGGGTACATGCTTATTACCACTTTTTGCGCCAAGCAGCCATCAACAATGAAGTATTAGATTATAGCAATATTGATAAGATGACTAAAGAGGAAATAGAAATAGATAAGGTTTTTTATAATAAATTGGTTAAGCTTGCTAAATCCAAAAAGCCTCCTTTTGATGACGCTGGGATTATTCTAAATCACAAGGAATTGTTTAACGGCAAGTATAATGAAGATAAGACAGAAAATATAAGAGATTTACTAAGCCCAGATAAAAAGCAGCTATGGTATGAAATACAAACAGGTATATATGTATCTTGGCCAAATAGAGCGGTCAGTAAGGACCCTGAGTCCTGGATTGCAGCTTATGATGATTCTATCCTGGCTGTTGACCAAGAATTGATTAAGCCGATTATAGATAAATTGAAATTATTGGGGCTTTACGATAAAACGATAATAATTATAACCTCAAATCACGCAGAGGCATTTGGTGAACATGGTATATATGGACATGGCTGTCCGATTTTTGATGAATTTACACATATACCTTTAATTATTAAGATGCCAGCTATTAAGAGAGGGAGAAGGATTAAGGAGCTTGTGCAGAGTATTGATATTATGCCAACAGTTCTAGAGATGGCTGGTATAGAAGTACCGCATCAGGCACAGGGAAAGAGCCTGGTTAGCCTTATGAAGGGTGAAAGCGCTTGTGGGCCTAATGAATATATTTTCGTCCAAGATCCGGCAGGGAGGTTGATTCGTTCCAAAGAATGGAAGCTTTATGTAGGCTCGGATTATGGGTTTAAGGAAAAAGTTTTACATCCCTTTCTCTTCCATCTCACCGTAGACCCAAGAGAACAGCGTAATGTTTATTCAGTGAATCAAGACGTTGTTGAAAAACTAAGTTCTGAACTGAAGCAATGGGAGTCTTCAATCCCTTCTTACAAAGATTATGAGTATCCTTTTTCTCCTGAAGTAGACAAGGTAACACAAGAGAAGATAAGGAAGACCGGATATTGGTAAATAAATCGCTAGTTTTTATCTAACTGTATAAAACCGTTAGAAATTAACGAGGAATAAATTTCCGATCCTATTATCTTATGTCCGATAGCATTTGGATGTATAGGGTCTTTTTCCCGGTCGACAAATAAATATTCCTTATTATTCTTATTGAAGGCAGATACAATATCAACAAGAGGGGTATGTTTTTTATTTGCTACCGTTTCCATTATATTATTGTAGAGCTGTCCTTGTGACCCGCAGCGAAATGCTTCTTTTTCCCTCGCTTTTCTAAAATATAATTTAGCCAATTCAGAGCTAGCTCCTTTTTCATAACAAATACCCGAATAATAGTATGCATCGCTTAAGTAAGGGTTATCTTTAATTGAATTTAGAAAAAAAGTTAGAGCTGCGCCATACCTATGATTATCAAGATTGATTTTTCCTTGAGCAAGGAAAACTTCTGCCTCTGTTTCTTTAGTTCCCGCTATCTGCTCTGGCAGCGGCAAATTTACCGGCATTTTAACCAAGATTACTTTTATTCCCCTCCTGGAAGAAAAGTCTATGATTTCCTCCAGATTTTTTTGGTAGTCAGAAGGCGAAACCCTGTTTTTCCCGGGTGAATAAGCAGCTTGAGTATTATCGAAATACTTAAATTCACCGTGTTTTAGAGAAAAAACAATCCTTTCGAAGATTCTTACAAGTTTGCTTTGATAAGCAAAATTCATCAAGGTTATTAAAAAGCCATTCGAAGGTTTTAATTGCCTGTCTTCTTCCGGACCGCTTCTAAAAAACCGGTATTTGTCAATATCGTTGAGTTCATAGGCAACGGTAATTATATCCGGGTTAAGGCTTGCTATTTTATTCTTAAGGAAAAGCAAGCCTTGATAGGAAGAATAACCGATAACTCCAGCATTAATAACTTCAAAAGATCCATTTGAATTTTGTTTAAGCAATTCCTCCAGTTGGCATGGGTAAGTATTTTCATGCCTTACGCCCCAGCCGAAAGTAGGGGATGCTCCCAGGCAAATTATTCTTGTAACACCAATCTTCTTTACCCGAAGCAAATTTTTGTTACGTAGACCCATCCAATCGGTAGCTACTTCGTAGCCTTGAAATTTAGTTTTTATATTTGATTTTTGCCGCCAAAACAGTATGGGGTCTTGCTTAAGAATTAAAATTATCTTATCCATTAATGTTTCTGGGAAGATTATTCGGCTTGCAAACTCCAGTGAAAGTAAAATAAATATGGAGAAGATTATACAAATGAGTTTTGCCGCTAATGAGTTTTTCTCAAGCATATTTTATCCAGTTTAAAAACAGCTATTCTAGATACCTGTGTAAAAGGCTCCTCCCTCTTTCGTTTTGATAGTCAGCCAGCATATTTGAGAGTCTCTGAATCCTTTCTTTGTAGAAATCGTAGATAAATTGTTTATATTTTTTATCCCCATATGTGGGTAAAAAGTACCAATAAAGAAATATGTTATATAGAACCAGCTGAAAACACCTTGCCTGAGTATTTTGATTTATTTTTTCCGCCTTAGCGTTAGGAATATTAAGAATTCCCTCATCTAACAAGAACTGTGAGGTAGTATTTTTTTTGGTGAGGCTATCATTCTCTGAAGCATCGTAAATATTATTCCTCAATTTATGCATCCAATCAATGTCCCTTTCGGGGCAATCAAAATCATATACCGGATTTAAGTAGTTTATTTTGAATCTTGCGTACAAATCTTTTACTTCATTGATATATTCAGTTGTTTGATCAGGGAAATAAGACATATTTTTATTTGCACCGTCGGCAACAAAATGGATGCCATTATCCAAACAATAAATCAATGTGCGGATATGCATTGATAGCTTACAAAGGCCGCAGGTTGAAAGAAGAAAGAACCCATATTTTCTTAAGCCTTGGAAGTATCTGGCATATGAAATCATTTTAAACAGTTTGTTTATGTTGATAATGACATGACAAAATTTATCTCGTCCAAATTTAGCTTCCAATAATCTAACATTTAGATTTATTCTTTCTATGTTAAACAAACCTAGACGGGTAAATGACAACAAGTGAATTTGATCAAACTGCTTCGCCATCATAACTGAAGCCGCAGTAGAATCAACCCCGCCGGAATATAATATAACGATACGTTTCATGGTTTAATTTTGTTACACTTGAGTTCTCTGATAATGAATTTAACTATAGAAAAATATGCCAGATAAAACCCCTGGAAAATCCAGCCGAGTAATTCTGCAAACCATATCCTTAATCTGTAAGGCAAACAGATCCCGATAAAACAAAGCGTAAATCCTAATATCCTTTTTAAGATTCCACTCATAATAAAGTAGCTGATTTATTTAATTTTCTTAATATATAGGACTGGATGAGTAATCCTAATGCATCAAATGCATTGCCAATAAATGACCTTTTATTTGATGACTTAGACAATCCTTTTATAAAGCGCTTAAAGTTAAGGTAAAATTTTTGTTGCGCCAAAAGAAGCAAATCGTTTAATTCTCCAGTGTTGATTTTTGAATAAGAGCGTTCAATAGAATAAAAATGAAGGGTATTGAAATTATCGCCGGTTTTCATCTCTTGGTGATTATTAATGTAATCATAAAGTTCTGAACCAGGGTAAGGCGTAACCTTAAAAAAATAGGCGACATCAAGTTCAGATTTCGAGGCAAAATCAATAGTTTTGAGAATATCCTCCCGGGTTTCTGTAGGAAATCCAAACATAAAATAGCCCCCCGTTATTATGCCGGCTTTTGATACCCTGTGCACGGCATCACTTGCGGAATTGATATCCAACCTTTTCTTTATCAACGATTGTAAGCGGGGGATGGCTGTTTCGAATCCAAAATTTATTTTATAAGTGCCAGCTTTTTTTAACAAAGCTACAAGTTCATCATCGATATTATCCGCACGCAGGCCGTTAGGAAACGCTAAAGAAACCTTTAATCCGGAATTAATTATGGCAGAGCATAAGCTTTTAGCGTGCAAGGCATCATAGTTAAAGGCATCGTCAATAATATGGAATTCTTTAACCCCGTATCTCTTAAACAAATATTCGATTTCATTGACAACATTTCCAGGAGAACGGGACCTTACCCTTTTACCGAAAATATTATGGCAATAGGTACACTGGTAAGGGCAGCCGCGTGAAGTCAAGATGGGGAAATAAAAATGTTCTTTTGGGATTCCGTTCCAATTTGGAGAGTCGATATATTCTTTTAAATCGATAAGATCCCAAGCTGGGAAGGGTAGTCGATCAACCGTTTCTATAAATTCTTTGGAGGTAGCCACTACATTTTTATTGTCTTTTCTGAAAGCGATGCCGTTAACGGCATCGATAGGGAAAGATCCATCAAGCGATTTTAACAATTCTACTATAGTTTTTTCTCCTTCACCGATAACTGCAATATCTATGTTTTGATCGGAAAGCAAGGTGTTTGCACACGCCGTAGCGTGCGGGCCTCCGACAATGATCTTGCAATCTTTGATAGTTGTTTTACAGGATGAAGCTATCTCTTTTAGCAAATCTGCTTCGCAACTTAGAGTACTTATCCCGATAAAATCAGGTCTGAATTGCCATAGGATATCTTTTAGGGTCTCTAAAGTGAAACCGCCGGTTCCCGAATCAATAATTTTAATTTCATATTGATCAGCGAAAGCTTCTTTGATCGCGGCTGCAATATAAAGCAGGCCTAGGGGGGGGACTGGTCCACCTGCGCCTAGCGATTTATATGTGCGTATCAGTAATATTTTTTTCATAATACTTTATTAAGGGAGAAGTTATAGCAGGTTATCTTTTTCTCCCAATCATTATGAAAAACCCGCCTTCTTCGGTTCCGGAGAAAAGCATATGAGTCTGTATAATAAGATGTTCGAGTATGTTACCTTTTGGTTTTTTTTCAAATAGTTTTTCATTTTCGGAAAATTCCTTAAAAACTTGAAATTTAGGCATGCTGTTTATAAAATCAAACCCACACTTTTCAAACCATCCTAACACCTCATCAACCGTTAATTTGAATTCATGAGGGTGTTTATATTGATCCATAAACCAGGTGTTTTTTTTAAGGTTACTTAACCGGATTTTCCTTAATTGTGGGTCTAAGAACTTAAAACGATCACCGAAAATATTGAATATAGTGCGGCGGATATCAGTGTTTATCCTGCCGTACCTGTTATAAAGACCGATTATAATGTAGCCGGATTTTTTTACCAATTTTGATATAGAGCGAAAGCCGCCAAATGGATCATTTGTATGGTGAAGGACGCCATTACAAATAACCAAGGGGAAACTTTCCTCCTTAAAGATGGGTTTAAATAAATTCATTTGATAAAACCCTACTCTTTGAAGACCATTTCTTATTTTAAAGCGGTTAGCTAACTTTAGAGAATTCAGACAAATATCAGTTCCGAATACAAATCTTTGGGGGATACTTAAAAAATTACTTAACTGACCTGTTCCGCATCCGACTTCTATGATTCTAATATTGAAAGGGATCTGCTCATCCAGTAAACGCGCAAAAACTCCTTTTCTTGCCTTTTGTCTAAGATCCATAATATTTTCTGTTTCTTCATAATTTGGGAAAGGAGTTTTTTCATAAAATGACTTTACTATATTGGTAACATTTTCATCTTGATTTGAATCGCTTGGCCAGTAAAGAAGCGGGATGCCATCTTCAGTTTTAAAGATTTTATGGCACCCTAAACATCTTATCGAGTTTTCCGTAATTGCTAAATTTGCCAGACATACGGGACAGGCAAAAATATCTAAATGCTCTATCATATATCTTAGCATTTCTTTGCAGGTTGTTTTTACTTTCTTTATATTAATCCTTGAAAACTTGTAACTTAGTTTATTTTAATAGGTTGCTCATATATCCTATTATCTAAAATCAATATTTAAAGAAAATCCTTGTTGTTAAGCATGATATTATGGCAAACAATAGAAGTACAATTAAGAAATTAAAACAGAGCGTAAATCGCGGGTAAAATTGACTGGTTACCTGTAAAACATACAAATATGCCAAGTATAGCAAGAACAAACAAAAAAGGTAATAACCACCATTTTTTGTTTTCTTTAATCAAAATAAAGAGCGAAACCAAGATTTCTCTGTTATTTGCAAAATGCCGTTTTTTAATGTCAGGATTTGTTTTCTTCATTGCAAAACCGCTTTCTTTGTTGCTAACACATTATAGATATTTGCTGCCATCACTTCATGCCCTTTTGCAGTGCAGTGTGAATCGTCGAATAAGTAGGTATCGGTTTCATTTTTAAGGGTAAATTGATTAAATGTTTCCAGGTTGTCTACAAAAGTAAGGCCATAGCGTGCTGCAGTATCTTTGAGGGAGCCGTTAGCCATAGGAAAAGAAACAGGGTAATTTTGGATGATTATATCTGCTTTATTTTCTTTGCACAGCATGACTAGTTTATCCAGATCATCTCTTAGCCATTTACTGATTTTGTCTTCGTTAAGTTTTTTCTCTTTGAAGAAATCCAGGTATGCCATAAATACGCTATTATCTTTTAGCCAGCCGTGAGCTTGAAGCAGGCGTTGAAAGAAATCAATGAAGAAGTCGGCATTGTATTTGCTTTGCAAATCATATGCCCGGTTTAAGTTATAATAATTTTTATAGTCATCGGGGTTTAATTCGATTGATTTACGGAAATATTCCAGGGCTAAATCCATTTTACCGGCTCTTTGGTAAAAATTTTGAGCATCCCTGTAAAAGAAATCCATCTGGCCGCGCACGAATTTTGAATGCGGGTTTAATTGCTGCGCTTGTTGCAAAAGCTTCTCGGCTTTCTGCAAGTCTCCCGAAATCTCGTATCCATATGCTAAAGCACAGAGGTTTTCTAGAGAATGAGGGTTGTTTTTAATGGCGCTTTGTAATAATTCTATGGCTTGTTGTGTTTTGCCTGTATTGTAGTAGTACCAGGCTGTTGATAATTTGTCATTCGGCACCGCGGATTTAATCTGTTGTTTATTTTTGATATAATTAAAACCACGCTCGCGATAAACAAGGCAGCTATTATAATTATATCCTGCAATACTGCGGGGTTCTTCTTTAAAGAGATGTTCTTCATCCCAGTAGAAAGCCTTAGCCTTTAAATTCGTCGCAAGCAGCTTGAGCATTTTAACTATTCTTAAGTCATCTATAATATCTTTTAAATCTGAGAGTAATCCCTGAGATTTATATGAATTGTAACCCCAGGGATTGAACCTGTTTGCAGAGCCTACAAGAAGAATTACCATATTTGGACGGTACATCTTAAGCCACCGGGGGATGGATTTTAATACTTGGCTGGAATTGTATTCGCACTTGCCTTTGTTGATAACCAGGAATTTTTTATGAGGATTCCTTGATTTTATTATTTCCGAGAGATAGGCAGGATAAGTTTCATATCTGGTTACCGCCCCTCCCCAAGTGAAAGAATCGCCTATGCATAAGATAACATAATCGCTAGATTTAAGATCTCCGTAATTGATAATTTCACGCGAAAGATACAATTGACCAATAATCCGTAAAACTATCTCCAGAAGTATCAGGCAGAAAAAAAAACTTGCTGTAGCGATTGCTATTTTAGCTTTAAGAGAAGAAGGATGCTTATTCTCAGGCATATAATATTACAACTATTTCAAATTATGTTCTTATTTTTAAATAAAAATCATTTTTATTTTATAGTATAGCCGGGGAAAAAGCAAGGCATATTTAGATGAGAAAGAAACGTTTGACATTAGAACTTAGGAAGAAGTATAATTGTGTACAGCGTGAACAAAAATGACTGTTTTTTGCTCGGCAGGCCTCGTCTAACAATGTTAAAAAAGTTTGCTAAAGATGAATATTTTAGGTGTATCAAATTTTTGCCAGGATAGCGCTGCTTGTTTGGTGCGCGATGGAAGAATCATAGGGGTAGCGCAAGAAGAAAGGTTTACTCGTAAAAAACACGATCTTGATTTTCCTGTCCATGCCATCAATTGGTGTTTAAAAGAAGCCAAAATAAATGTCAACGATCTTGATTACGTTGTTTTCTATGACAAACCATTTATAAATTTTGATCGTGTCATTGAAACTTCTCTTACCTACGCACCTTCGGGGATTAAACAGTTTATCCAGTCTATGCCATTATGGCTTAAGCAGAAATTATGGATTCCTGAGATTATCCAGGAAAAGCTTGGATACTCAGGAAAGGTTTTTTTTTGCGGCCACCAGGAATCGCATGCAGCCAGTGCTTTTTATCCATCTCCCTTTACAGAAGCCGCATTTCTTATTATAGATGATGTGGGTGAATGGGAGACTGCTAGTTTTGGAGTAGCTAAAGAGAACAGCTTGGAAGTGGGACATTTCTTGAAATTTCCACATTCTTTAGGCCGGCTGTATTCAGCTTTTACATATTATATTGGTTTTGGAGTCAATTCAGACGGACATAAGCTTATGGATATTTCCTCCTATGGACAACCGCGTTATGTTGATGTGATATTCGAAAAACTTGTGGATGTTAAAGAAGATGGTTCATTCAAGTTGAATATGGAATATTTTGGTTATTGTAATGAGTTGTGCATGACTAACTGGAAATTTGAACGCTTATTCGGCGCCCCTCCTCGCGAACCAGAAATGAAAATTACGCAAAAAGAAATGGATTTAGCTGCTTCAATTCAAAGAGTGATAGAAGAAATAATACTTAAAATGGTAAGGCATGTTTATAAGGTTACAGAGCAAAAGAATCTTTGTCTTGCTGGGGAAATGGCGCTTAATTGTGTAAGCAATGGCAGAATTTTGCGTGAAGGTCCTTTCAGAAATATATGGATTCAGCCTGCCAGCGGAGATGCCGGAGGGGCGCTGGGTGCGGCATTATTAATTTGGTATAAATATCTAAAAAATAAACGCGTTGTTGATGAAAAAAAAGATTTCCAGCAATGTTCTCTTTTAGGGCCGTCATATGACGATGCCAATATCGCTGATTTCCTGAAGCAAAACAATATTCCGGCCAAGAAACTAAATAGTGCGGAACTACCATTAATTATTGCTAATCGTATCGAAGAAGGCAATGTTATTGGGTGGTTTCAGGGCAGAATGGAGTTTGGGCCTCGGGCTTTGGGTTCAAGAAGCATTATTGCAGATGTAAGGAATCTTCAGATACAGACCAAAATTAATCTTAAAATAAAATACCGTGAATCATTTCATCCTTTTGCCCTAACTGTGATAATTGAACAGGTTAGTAATTGGTTTGATTTGGATAGAGGGAGTCCATATGGTCTTTTTTCCGCTCAACTAAAAGAAGATAAGAAGATCATTGTTTCTGGCGCCCTTCAGCTGACAAGTGGACTTGATAACATTAAGATAGAGTGCCTGTTAATTCCCACCGTTAGGCGTATTGATTATTCAACAAGGGTGCAGACTATTAATAGAGAAGATAACCCTTTGTATTATGATACAATAAATGAGTTCTTTAAGAAGACAGGCTGTCCGGTTATAATAAATACGTCATTTAATGTCAGGGGAGAGCCTTTAGTTTGTACTCCAGAGGATGCTTTTAAGTGTTTTATGCGCACTGAGATCGATTATTTAGTTATGGGCAGCTATCTTTTAGACAAGCGGAAACAAGCAACAGCTGCAAAAGTTGATACCTGGAAGCAGTATTTTAACTCGATCAAAATAATGGAAGGAA
Source organism: Candidatus Omnitrophota bacterium (assembly GCA_028716965.1). Classification (GTDB taxonomy): domain Bacteria; phylum Omnitrophota; class Gorgyraeia; order Gygaellales; family Profunditerraquicolaceae; genus UBA6249. Next base: position 70,040 of record JAQUOV010000002.1, on the reverse strand, counting down.
TAAAAACAGATAAAACTGTATTGAAAAAATTTGGCTTGATTATGGCTTCTTGCTTTATTTTGGTTAGTTTGATTATGTCCTTAAAACATAATAACACCGCACCTTTGGCCGCGGTGACTTCATTATGTCTTATATTGGTTATGTTTATTGCACCCGGATCATTGAAATATATTTATATTATTTGGATGAAATTGGCCTTTATTTTATCTTGGATTAATACGCGCCTGTTATTATGTATTATATTTTACCTTATTTTGTATCCTATTGGTTTATTTATGCGGTTATTTAATATTGATCTTTTAGAAAGAAGATTTATACCGGCAAACGCTTCATATTGGAAGCCTAAGGAAACGAGGGAATTCTCAGCATCCGATTACCAAAAGAGATTTTGATAAAAAGAGATAAATGCTAAAAATAAGCGTCTTAAAAGAATTCTGGGATTTTCTTAAGGCTGAGAAGAAATGGTGGCTTGCGCCAATTATTATTATATTTCTTTTATTAGGGACGCTGATGGTTTTAACCCAATCTACCGCTGTTGCACCGTTTATTTATACTTTATTCTAATACTGGTAAGTTAATAAATAAAATTTATGGATAACTTTAGACTTGATAGCTATAAGTTAATGTACCATGTTTCTGCAGTTAACCAATAGTCCAAGAGTAAAGAAATCTTTCCCATTTTAAGGGACCGGAAAAGAAAGATTGTTTTAACTAGTATGCATAGAGATTGGGATATTGATAAGCGCAGAAAATACTGTAGACAGGGTAAGATTAATCGTTATTTGTGGGTACTACAGTATTATGTCCCCCCCGTCATAATTTTATATAACTGGCTACTTATCGGAATATTTTATGCTGCATAAAAAACCGCAATCAAAGTTATGCTGGCAGTTATCAGAAAAGGCGCGAATAATAAGAAGAAAAATTCTTGATATGGCGCTAAACGCCGGCTCAGGGCATATTGCTTCAGCATTTTCCTGCGTTGAAATACTAGTTTCTCTTTATCATGGTGGTATCTTACGGGTCAAGCCCGGAAATGCTGCATATAGAAAGAGAGACAGATTTGTGTTAAGCAAGGGGCATGCCGCGATTGCGCTCTATGCTGTTCTGGCAGATCTTGGTTTCTTCCCAAATTCCCGTCTGGATAAGTTTGGCAAGGAGGGTGGCCATTTAGGGGTGCATCCGGAGTTAAATACTCCCGGCATAGATGTACTTTCCGGTTCGTTAGGCCATGGCCTGTCAGTTGGTTCCGGTCTAGCCCTGGGGGCAAGATTGGATAATGAGAAATACGTTACGGTGGTGCTTTTGGGAGACGGTGAATGCCAGGAAGGGATGATTTGGGAAGCTGCTTTATTTTCTTCACAACACAACTTAAATAACCTGATCGTTGTCATTGATTATAATAAACTTTCAGCGACAGATTTCTTAAAAAAAGGACTGTCGGCACAAGCTTTAAGTAAGAAATGGGAAGCATTCGGCTGGCAGAGCATTATAGTGGAGGGGAATTCTTTTGAGAAACTTTTACCTGTTTTGCGCGGTGTTCATGGCCGGTCTTCTTCTAAGCCGTTAGCTATAATTGCCGTTACTACAAAGGGTAAAGGCGTATCTTTCATGGAAAATAAACCCATCTGGCATTATCGAATCCCTTCCGGCAATGAATTAAAGATTGCATTAAAAGAAATGTTTCTTACTGAAAAGGACGTTAATTATTGGAAAGGAGATCTCAGTTAATGGGGTCTTTGGCTAAGGGGATGCGGGATGCTTTCTTCGATACTCTTTTTAGCATAGCGCTTAAAAATAAAGACATTTTATTATTAACCGCCGATATAGGCGCGATATGCCATGATAAATTTAGGAAATCGTTGCCAAAGCAATACGTAAATGTCGGCATAGCAGAACAAAATATGGTTGGGCTTTCTGCCGGGCTGGCTTTAACCGGGAAAAAAATTTATATCTATTCGATAATCCCGTTTCTTGCGATGCGTTGTTATGAACAGATAAGGGTGGATATTTGTTGCATGGACCTTCCCGTGAAGATCATAGGTATAGGAGCGGGGTTTGATTATTCTACTCTTGGCCCAACCCATCACGGTACAGAAGATATCGCCTTGATGCGTTTTCTGCCTAATTTGACAATCTATAGCCCCAGTGATAATCTCTGCGCTTCAGAGATAGCTAGAAAATCTTCGCGGGAAGATGGGCCGGCGTATATCCGGCTCGATAGGACCGGGTATCCGCCTATTTACAGAGATTCCGGAAAAATTAATATGCGTTTAGGCTTTTCTGTCGTCAAGGGCGGTAAAGATTTATGTATAATTGCATCCGGAAATATGGTTTATACGGCATTAAAAGTTTCAGGAAGACTATCGGAGCATTCAGCCAGCTGCGGAGTAATTGACCTGTTTAAGCTCAAGCCGATTAACGCAGAAAAGTTGATCTGTGCCATTAAGGGTTTGTCTCATGTTGTTGTATTAGAGGAGCATTGTCTTTCGGGGGGTATAGGAGAAAATATAGCAGCCTTGTTTTTATCTCAAATGGGGCAATGCCCCCGGCTGAAACTTCTGGGAATACCGGATCGGTTTTGCGCTGAGTACGGTAAAAGAGAGTCTTTGAGGAGAGCGTGTAATCTTGATGTAGGCAGTATCTCAAACATTATTTTAGAATGGATAAAAAAATAAAACCGCTAGGTACAATCTTACTTTTATTCCTGTCGGCGGCGGTTCTTTTTTTCCCGGTTTTTATCAAGTGGAAAGGCGTATTCCACAATGACCAGGCTATGTCTGAGTGGATACGCCATTATTTTTTTGCGCAAAATCTTCAAAAGGGAGTCTTTCCTTTATGGGACCCGCATGTCTGGTGCGGCGCCTTGCCGCATTATGCTTTTATCTTTTCGGGAGAAAATTATTATTTTCTTCTCTGGCCATTTCTCTATCTTGCTGATTTAGCAAATTTGGATAATGCATATTTGGCGATTTGCCTCCTGCCTCTATTTTTGCATTACTTTATTGCTATTACGGGAATGTTTTTATTATTGAAAAGAATAGCAAAATGCAACTGGATAGCTTCATTTAGCGGGGCTTTTGTCTATATGTATAGCCCTCTCTTTGCCTATGCTTATGTTTCTCAGGACAATCTTATAATGCAGTCCTGGCTGCCGTGGTTAATTTATGTCTATGCAAAGTGCGTAGAAAGATTTACTTTTGGGAAATTGTTTTTAGGGGCCTTAATTTTTGCGTTTATCTGGTTTGGTGGGAAACTGCAGTATATCCCTTTTGTAATATTCATCTGGCTTGGGTTTGTTTTCTTTTCTGCAGCTGAAAACCATGGTTTAAGAAATAAGTTTAATTTAGCTAAACCGATAGGCATAGCAGCTTTGATGTTTGCTTTAGGGACTGTTCTTAGCGCAATATATTTATTGCCTGTCATGCAGGGTTTAAAATTTACAAATCTCCATTTAGATTTAAATCTGGCCAATGCTGTTTCTCATAAACCCGGGAATATGAGCCCTGCCTATTTAATAACATTGCTGCTACCAAATTTCTTCGGTAATATCACGGGGGTTAACTTTATATTTGAACGCTTAATGTTTTGGGATGCGAATATGAGCGGAGGGATGGCGATTACTTTTATGGTTTTTGTAGCAGCCATAGTTTTGATCATGTTCTCTTCTATCCTTGCACAAAATAAGCCTCAACGCAATCTTATCGTATTAGGATTATCCCTGTATTTATTTTCTGTTCTTTGTGTCTTGGGAGGCAATGCTCCATTTTACCGGTTATTTATTGGTTGGATGCCTGTAGTCAGGCTGTTGCCATATCCTATCCGCTATAGAATGATTCAATGTTTTGCCGCCAGTTTATTGGTTGGTTGCGGGTTAAATTTCCTAACCTCCTGCGTTTCAGCGGAGTTAAAACGTAAATTATCTAAATTGTCTCTGGTATACGTCCTTATTTCTATTCTGGCGATAACCGGAGTCTTATTCTTATACGGGCATAAAGAAGGGCGAAATACCTGGTCGGCCGGCTTCGATACCAAAGCAGATGGTTTTTTTTCTCTGCATGAACCTGTTGGAGTATATACCCCTAAGACAGCCAGAGTGAAGAAAATACGGGTGATCTTTGATGGGGCGTCGCAAGGGGAAATACGCTTTGCCGATAATCATAATCTATTGCCGACAGGAGGTGTGTTGATTAAAAAGTATGCCGTTTTGGAAAAAGGATGGTCTGAGTTTAAGGTTGACATTTCCCCTGATAAATTCTTGTGGATTCTTCCTGTCTCCGGAGAAGGCCGGATTGGTTATTGGAACGATCAAGACCATTGTTTTCTCTATAGTAATGCCTGGCGCATTAATCAATGCTCCAGCGCAATCAATATTAATAAAGAATCCTATGAATTAAAGCCGGCTTTATTCTTCAGGTTGATTAACGGGTATGTGGAGAAAAGGCCGGTTGTTTTTTCTCTTCTCTATTGGCTTATAGTGTCGGTATTTATAATCTTAGGAATTCGAATTCTTTCTATAAAAAAATTCGGTTACCTAATGGCAATCCTCGTAATCTTGGAGTCCTTTTTCTTCGGAACTAAAGCATTTTATGGCGGTACCTTTAATGAAGCCCAAACAAACTCGCGCGCTTTCTTGCCACATAATGTCAGGTTTATAAGACCTTCTGAACACGCTATGTTCAAACAGATGATATCAGAGGTATTTCCCGTAATCGATCATTCTATGCGCATTGCTTCGGAGTACCCTTTTTATGATAATCTGGTTTATTTAAATCAAGGGTTTGCGCTTATGGGGGAGCCGCCTTTTCCTTTGGAAAAAAGATTTAAGGAGGCCATGGAGGCGGCATATGCTCGCCCCATGGATCAATCTATATTTTACGAAGGAGGAGGAAATTTGCCCCTTAACACCGAATTTCTAAATAATTTCTCAGTAAAATATTTTCTTGCCCGTCATTCCGGCAGGATATTCCGACAGGAAGAATGTTTTCCAATCAACGGGGAATCCGCGAAGTATCTCCATATAAATAAGGAGGCTATCCCCAGAGTATATACTATTAATAATATAGTTTTTGTTGATGAAAAGGAAGAATTTAGGAAATTGGTATCGGGCGATTTAAGGGAAGCTCTTTACATGAGCCGTAATTATAAAGATCTTGCAAGAAAAGCACATATTGCAAGTTCTCCTTTTAATTTTGAAGATTTTCAAAATAATAATATTATCAAAAGGTTAGATTTCTCAAATCCAAATGAAATAAAAATAGAGGTTGAAATAAATATACCTTCGATGATGGTCCTGACAGAGGTCTGGTTTCCGGGATGGGAAGCCTTTGATGGAAAGAAAAGGATAGAAATATACCGGGTGAATTACTGCCAGCGTGGAATTTGGCTGGAAAACGGAAAACACCAAATTAGGTTAAGATTCAGGCCGCCAATTTGGAATATCGGCATGGCTATTTCGTTGAGTACAGCCTTCTTCATGATCGTATTCTTTATTATAAGGTTAAAAAAATATGTCAGGTGAAAATTCTATTTCCGTTATTGTCCCGGCTTTAAATGAAGAAAGAGGCATTGAAGATACCATAAAAATTATTCTTAATGCGCTCAAGAAAAAGTTTACGCGGTATGAGATTATCATATTTGACGATGGAAGTACGGATAGGACAGCTGAAATAACCGATAAATTGGCCGATACTTATAATTGCATTCAGGTGTTCCACCATAAAAAGCCGATTTGCATCGGAGGTAGTTATAAAAAAGGGATCAGCTTGGCAAAAATGGAGTACCTGATTCGTATAAACGGAAAAAACGACATTACCGAGGAGAACTTGGATAAGATATTTGCTTTAGCTGGTGTTAAGGATTTGGTCATCCCTTACATGACCAATGCCCGGGAAAGGTCTTTTTTTAGGAGGAGCGTTTCCAGGGCTTTTACTGTCATTGTAAATCTTATATTTGGCTTGAATTTGAAATATTACAATCATTATGTACTCTCTAAAAGATCAGCAGTCAATTCTATTGATCTTAAAACAGATAGCTATGCCTTTCAGGCTGAGATTCTGGTAAAATTAATAAAGGCCGGTTGTTCCTATATAGAAGTGCCGGTGGAAGATAAATTCGATAAATGCGTAAAGACTAAAGCTTTTAGCTTTGCTAATATTGCCGGAGTAGTGGCGTCTTTATGGAGGCTGGCCTATGATATACGCTTAAAAAAATGAAAATACTACGCAGAAATTACAGTTTTCCGGAACTCTATATTTTTAGAAAGGCGGCGTTAAAGATTTTATTAAATTACCGCAAGGTAATGAATTTTATTTTAGTTGAGCTATCTTTGTTCTTTAGAGTTAAGAGAAATCTAGGGCTACCTTTTAATATCCTTATTGAACCGACCGGGGATTGTAACTATCAGTGCATTAAATGCGAACAATTCACAGATTTGTATGCGGATGATGGTTTGGTATCTGGAAGCAAAGATATGCCTTTTAAGAATTATCGCAAGATTATCGATGACATAGGAGATACCCTTATTACGCTGCGCCTATGGAATTATGGCGAGCCTTTGATGAATAATGATATTTTTCTTATGATTGAATATGCCAAAAAGAAAGATATCTTTGTTGTCCTCAGCTCAAATTTGTCTCTTTTGGGAGGGGATAAATCCCGTAAGGTTGTAACTTCAGGATTAGATTATTTAATTGTTTCTTGCGATGGTGCATCCGAACGAACTTATAAGCTTTGCCACGGGAAAGATTATTTTAAAAGAGTAATAAACAATATAAAGGCTTTGATAGGGGAGAAAAAAAATCTCCATTCTGAGTTGCCCTTTATTGAATTGCAATTCATAGTAATGAAAGAAAATGAAAATGAAATTAATGATATTTCCAGAATCGCAAAAGATTTGGGTGTGAATAAAATGACCTATCTAAAGCTGCAGGCCGACCGTTTGAATATTGATAAATTGGGCAGGTTTAGTTCGATTAATGAACTGTTGCCTATAAATAAAAGATTTTGTTACAGCAGCCGGGAGCGAAAACGGTTTAATTCCTGCCGCATCCCTTGGGAGGAAACTTTGATACGCTATTCAGGTAAAGTAATCCCCTGTTGTTTTGATATAGGACAGCTTTATGCAATGGGAAACTTATTTCAGGACGGCCAATACACCGGTTTTAAGAATATCTGGAATAGCCAAAATTACAGGGGTTTCCGTAGTCAGGTCGCACTTAATTTAGAGGCATTATCGACCTGTCAGTATTGTGAAAAACGAGATAATAATTCTAACGACCAGATACACCTGGCTTAAGAATACCCGACCATGAAGAATATCCCTCGTTTTATTCCTTCACTTACAATTAACGATATCCGGTCAACTTTGTTTACTCGCCGGCATAATGCTGGAAGCAAAGATAGCCTTGCCGTGTTTACCAAGCAGTTTGCCGACTATATTGGTGTTTCCTGTGCTGTGCCTACTCCTTCAGCAAGGGTAGCGTTAAAATGGATATTGCATGCATTGGAATTGCCGAAAGGCGGAGAAGTAATATTGCCGTCTTTGATTTTTCATTGCATCCCTGCAATTTTCCGAGAGTTTGGATTGCAACCGCGGTTTGTGGATATTGATCCAAAGACATACTGTATCGATACCGATAGGATAGAACCAGTTATTACTTCATCTACGGTAGCAATATTTCCGGTCCACCTATATGGCCGTGTATGCGATATGAGACGTATAAAGGCGATAGCTGCCAGGTATAATCTGGTTATTATAGAGGATTGCGCCCAATCCTGCGGGGCATCTTATTCAGGGAAGCGGGCAGGGAGTTTTGGCCAGGCGGCGATATTTTCATTTTCCCCGCATAAAAACATTCCGGTTTTAGGTATGGGTATGGCTGTCACAGGGTCATATGCCCTTGCAGAAAAAATCTCATCATGGATGAAACAGTCGCCCTGTATCGGCAGTATTGCTTTAACAAAGAATATCCTTTACGCCGCGGGAATGCGTTTTGTAACCAGACCCTGGTTTTGGGATTCCATTATGTCCTTTGTCTTAAATTTATTTGACCGCTGCGGTATAGACTTAATAGAAGCTTTGACCAGTGAATCGCCGGGTAATGATAAATCATCTTCAAAGGGAATTTCTTATTTACCGACTCCATTTTATGGCAAGATCGGTCTTTCCCAATTACTCCGGCTGGAACTGTTAAATCAAAAACGAATTTATAATGGAAATAAGCTTCTTGAATATCTGCAAGATATTGCCGGCATAGAACTCCCTGTAGCGGCTGGTTCCGGAGAGAATATTTACTCAAGCTTTGTAATTCGGACGGATAACCGTCAGCTTTTTCGTAGCCGGTTACGTAAAATAGGGATAGACACCCATGGCGGTAATATGTCCGTAGGACCGCATTTATTAGGGTTCCAGGAGGCAAATGAATGCAAAAATGCTTTTGATGCGGTTAAACGAATGGTTCATTTACCGGTTTACCCCGAGATGGAAGATTCGGATTTATCTAAGATTGCCAAGGCGGTCAAGACCGTAGCAGAGGGGATAGGTAATCATGAATTTTCTCGATAGAATACCTATTTATTGGAAAGCCGCCAAAGCGGTTATATCCAGAAGAAAGGTTCCTTTAATTACAGTCTTACACATTACCTATAGATGCAATTTAAGCTGCAGGTATTGTGGCTACCACGAAAGAAAAACCGGAGAATTAGGAACGGATAAACTGCTTTCTTTGATTGATGAATTTTATCGCTTAGGCACAAGATTCATTGTTATTTCAGGTGGAGAGCCTCTTTTAAGGGATGATCTCGGGCAGGTCATTAAATCTTGTAAAAATAAAAGAATGTTTGTGTCAATGAATTCTAATGGCATATTTGTAAAACAAAGAATAGGAGAGATCAAAAGCATTGATAGGTTAAAATTAAGTCTTGACGGGCCGAAAGAAATAAACGACCGGGTTAAAGGTGAGGGAACTTATGACAAGGTCATAGAGGCTATAGAGGCATGCAAGAGGGAGAATTTGAAAGTAAGCCTAACCACCGTAATTTCAAAGTATAATGTATTTTCTGCCCACCTTGCTCATATCCTTGATATTGCGAAGGAATATAATATTGAGGTGTCTTTCCAGCCGGCAGACCAAACGCATTGTGGTAATATCGGGAAAGATATCTCTTCTGATCTTCCGGCAGCCGCAGCTTTCAGGGAAGCCGTTTCTTTTCTCATAAAAGAAAAATCTAAAGGGAACAATCGTATTATTAATAGCTTGGCAGGCTTAAGACACCTTTACCATTGGCCGTGCCCAAGAAAAATACCCTGCTTGGTAAGTTTATTCTCCACATTTTTAAGTCCTGATGGTAAAATATTTATCTGTGACATGTTCCCGGGATCGCAGAATTACCTGGTTACGGCCGGCCAAAACCTTAAAATAACTCTTGATAATTTACAGCTCCCTTGCTCATGTCAACACTGCTGGTCGGCATCAACAATAGATTTTAATTTACTTTTAGGTCCAAGGTTAAGCCGGATTCTGGAATCCCGGAATGGATTATGAAAGAATATATGATCCCCTGGTGGAAGACAGATCTTGGGGAAAAAGAGACAAAAAAAATTGGACAATCTATCTTGGCTGGCCATATTACGCAAGGACCAGTGACGCAGAAGCTGGAAGGCTGTTTAGCTGAGATTCTCGATGTCCCATATGCGGTATTGACTATTAATGGTAGCTCCGCCTTGCTTATGTCTTTACTTGCCTGCGGCATTAAACCGGGAGATGAAATTATAATTCCCAATTTAACATTTGTAGCTACGGCGCTTGCCCCGCGGCTTTTGGGTGCTAAGATAAAATTAGTTGATGTCGAATACTTAAGGCCACTTATTGACGTAGAACAAGTAAAAAAATCCATAACCGGAAAAACTAAAGCGATCATACCAGTACATCTAAACGGCAGGGCCGCTGACATAAGGGCTATTAATAAGCTTGGAAGAAGACACGGCATCACAGTAATAGAGGATGCTGCGCAAGCGTTATGTTCGCGGAATTCTTCCGGCTGTCTGGGTACCCAATCAGAGATGGGTATATTTTCCTTGGCGATTACAAAACTTATTACCACAGTGCAAGGCGGTTTGGTAGTTACTAGAAGTAAGAAACTATTTGATAAATTAAGAGCAATCAGGGATTATGGTATTACAAAAAAGGATGGTTTATTGCTTAAGCAGGGTATCACGGGGTTTAATTTTAAGTTTAACGATATATTAGCTTCTATCGGCTTAAGCCAGATTAAAAGAGTAAGGGAAAAGATCAAAACCATAAGAGACAACTATATTTTATATCAAAACGGATTAAAAGGCCTGGATTATATTAATTTGATAGATGTGCGGGTAGAAGAAGGCGAGCTTCCTTTGTGGGTAGAAGCGTTATGCGTGCAAAGAGATAAACTGATCCAACTGCTTAAACGTAAGGGGATTCTGGCTAAGCCGTATGAGCTCCCAATTTGTGAATTGCTGCCTGGCGCTCAAGGTAAGCGTTATAAGCGATCAGAATTGTACGCCGGGTCCGGTCTTATTTTGCCAAGCGGCCCTGATCAGTCAAAGGATGACTTGCTATATGTCATTGAAACCTTAAAAGAGATAAAACGCATAATTTAACCGGAAAGTTAAAGAAGTAAACAAAAACATAATCGTACCCAAGGATGAAAAAAAAAGAATTTAGCAAATGCCGGACCGTAAGAATAAATAAAGAAGAAATCAAGAGATTAAAACATCAGGCGCAACTGGCCCCTCTTAGAAGGACAAGGTTGTGTATGCATAAAGACGAAAAAGACCCGTTACAGGAAATGGTTATTGTTTTATGTAAAGACAGCTATATAAGGCCGCACAGGCATAAAGGAAAAGACGAATCAATACATGTTATGGAAGGGGCTTTCTATCTTGTTATTTTTAATGCAAACGGACTAGTCGTAGAAAAAATCCTTGTGAAAAAAAATAGTTCTCAAGGTTATCCTTTGTGCAGGGTCAAGGAAAATATGTGGCATACCGTTATCCCTCTGTCTGATTTTGTTGTTTTCCATGAAATAATTAGAGGGCCCTTTAGAGGGTCCAAGGGCAGAGAGTTTGCATCTTGGGCCCCTGAAGCAGGCAAAGGGACAAAAGAATTTATTAATACCGTCTTGACTAAGAATGCCTAAACTATATTCAGACCTTAAGATACTTCATTTTAGCTCCAAGATAAGCGATATAGAAAGAGGGTTGCTTTCATCGCCAATTCATGTACGCCTGAAACCGACTAACCGTTGTAACCATAATTGCCGCTATTGCTGTTATCGCAACAACAAATTATATCTCAATCAGTGTTTTAGGAAAAATGACGAAATACCGGGGGAGAAAATAAAAAGGATAATAGAGGATTTTGGACATATGGGGGTTAAGGCCGTAACATTCTCCGGAGGGGGAGAGCCGTTGTATTATCCTTATTTTAATGAAACTGTTAACAGGCTGTTTTCCCTTGGTGTCAGGATTGGGATTTTAACCAATGGCAGTTTGTTGAAAGGAAAGACAGCAGAGATACTTGGTAAGCAGGCTGATTGGGTGCGTATCTCTATGGATGCGGCTAATCCGGATACATATGCCAAGTTAAGGGGTGTCAGTACGAAAGAGTTTGGCAGGATATGCGCTAATATCCGCTGTTTTGTAAAGAATAAAAAAGATAGGTGCCGGCTGGGAATAAATTTTATTGTGACAAAAGAAAACTGTACAGAGATTTATCAATTCTTAAAATTAATGAAAGAAAGCGGCGTAAGATGCGTCAAGCTTTCTGAAGCCGTAATAAGCACTAGCAGGGAAGAGAACAGGAAACATTACACTCCGGTTTTAAATTTAATCAAAAAACAGGTTTCAAAAGGTTTAGCCGATTTGGCAGACAACGGTTTCGAAATTATCGACAGATTTGACTATTTTCAAGGGGATGACGCAAGTTATAATAAGGGCTATAGCCGTTGTTATTTTATGCAATGCATGACAGTAATCGGGGCAGATTTGAATATATACGCCTGTCAAGATAAAGCATATGTCAGGAATGGTAAATTGGGTTCTATTAAAAATATGAGTTTTTCCGAGTTATGGTTTGGCAAAAAATCAAAAAACAGGATCCTTAAATTGAATCCAGGCAAAGATTGCTTGCATCATTGCACCCAGCACTCTAAAAACCTGCTATTATTGGATTTTATTGACATTTATAAAGAACACTTAGATTTTGTATAATGGAAGATGTGCAGATATTTGTCCCGGATACATATAATTATGGAGATCTTTTCTTAAAAATACAAAAAGAAATGTTTTATGCAGGATTGCGGAGTTGCTTATTGACCTAAAGGTAAGAGTTTTTAAGTCTCATCATGATATACAGCGCGGTAAAAGGTTAAGATGAACAGGTTTCAGGAATACAGGTGCACTTGCATGGGCACAAAGTTTTTAGATAAACAGTGAAACTTATTTTTTAAAGGAGCCGATTATGGGATATATTGATTTTATATCTAATCTGCATACCAAAACAAAACGGGATTACCTTGAGCGGGTCATTAAATACGATAAAGCAGAATGCGCTCAGGTGGCCAAGAGGCTGGATAAAGATTATTGGGATGGTGATAGAAAATATGGATATGGCGGCTATTCTTATGACGGCAGATGGAAATCCATGGCTGAAAGATTGGTTGAATATTATGGCCTTAAGCCCGGCCAGCGGGTTTTAGACATCGGCTGCGGAAAAGGTTTTCTTTTATATGAGTTAAAATTAATAATCCCGGAGCTGGAAATCAGGGGGCTGGATATATCCAGTTATGCCTTGGAACATGCTAAAGAAGAGGTTAAGCCATTTCTTGATTTTGGTTCTGCCTGTAAGTTGGCGTATGCGCAGGGCTATTTTGATCTGGTAATCTCCCTTAATACATTGCATTATTTATATATTTTTGAATTAGAAGAGGCACTAAGAGAGATAGAAAGGGTAAAAAGGGGAAGCAGTTATATTGTCGTTGAATCTTACAGGAGTGAAAAAGAAAAGAATAATTTATTATGCTGGCAGCTTACGTGCGAATGTTTTTATACGCCGCAGGAGTGGATTTGGATTTTCGGTAAGTCTGGCTATAAAGGGGATTATTCATTTATATTCTTCGAGTAATTGTGCGGGTTAATTTATGAAATTAGTTGACATAGCATACTTTTCCAAACAAGTAATTAAAATGCATTTGCGTCCAAGTTACAGGGTGCCGCTTAGCATGTATGTGGTGTTGACTTACCGTTGCAACAATCCATGTGTTTATTGCCGAGTTCAAAACATGCCTGAAAAAGACGGTTGGAGCATAGAATCTTTAAAAATAGTTTTTTCGGATATGAAAGACTGCGGCGTCAGGCGCCTGCATCTTACCGGCGGAGAGCCGATGTTGAGGGAAGATATCGGTGAAATTATAAGATATGCTAAGGGGCTGGGGTTTTTTGTCGGAATGTCTACTAATGGTTTTGAGATTGCCGAGCGTGTAAAAGAATTAAAAGGAATAGATGTCGTTTTTTTGTCTTATGATGGACCTCCTGAGGTACATGCGCGTTTAAGAGGAAAACGCAATGTAGCAGAGGTGCAAAACGCATTATACGCGCTTAAACAGGCAGGAATAAGGGTGTGGACTTCTACAACTTTAACCCGCTGGAATGCAGGATTTATTGATGATATCGTTGATTTCTCCAGACGAGAAGGCATCCTGGCTAATTTCAATAAATTGGAATTTTTTTCTGAATTTCCGGGGTATCTCCATCCTCATATAAATGAGATAAAAGATTTAATTTTGTCCGGAGAAGAAAGAAAAGATGTTTTCCGGAAGCTTATTACATTAAAATTATCCGGGGCACCGATAGGTTCTTCTTTGGCATACCTTAAGAATGCCCTGGAATGGCCTCATGACAACCGTATAACGGACGCCAATCCGTCAAAACGTTATCACTGTTGGGCTGGAAGAGCATTTGGACATTTGGAGGTAAATGGTTCCCTGCATGCTTGCGGCTGGGGGGCCTTGAGACAGCAGCAGGGAATAAATGTTTTGGAAAAAGGATTCCGCCAGTCATGGGATAAATTGACTCCTCTGCTTGACTGTAAATCTTGTTCTCACGCTTGTGGGGTTGAAAATAACCTGCTCTTTTCTTTAAATGCCCAAAGTATATTCAATGCGTTTAAACAGTTGCATCGGTAAAATCTTGACATTAATAATATGCAGATAAGAATATTGCGCCGAAGGTACACCTTTTTAGAATTAAGAGTTCTCTCAAGGAGTATTTTTAAGCTTTTTTTGAGCCCCAAAAAAATAGTAAACTTCCTGTTGGTTTCCATATCGCGATTTTTGAAGACGAAAGATTGTTTGGGGCTGCCTTTTAATATAAATATTGAACCAACGGGAAGCTGTAATTATGAATGCGTAAAATGTGAAAGGTTTTCAGATAGTTATCGCGATGAGGGGCAGATCGTTCAAGGTAAACATATGCCGTTTGAACATTACTGTAAGATTATAGAAGATATAGGAGATTTTCTTTTGTCCGTGCGGTTGTGGAATTTTGGGGAACCGCTGCTCCATAAAGATATCTTTCGTATGATTTCGTATGCCAAAAAGAAAAACATAATTGTTGCAGTCAGTTCAAATTTATCTCTTTTATCTGCCGCAGGAGCTGAGGGGCTTGTCTCTTGCGGGTTGGATTATCTCATAGTTTCTTTTGACGGCGGCTCTGCCAGAACCTATTCTTTATATCATGGCGCGGATTATTTTGAAAAGGTAGCGGAAAATATCAAGGCGCTCGTTTATGCAAAAAAAAAGTTAAAATCGCTTACTCCTTTTATTGAGCTGCAGTTTATCGTGATGAGAGAAAACGAAGGCGAGCTTGCACAAGTTAAGAGGCTTTCAGAAGAGTTAGGCGTCAATAAAGTAACTTTCTTAAGGGTTGATAAAGAAAAGATAAATTTCCGCAAATTCAATTTGTTAAATCGCGATGATATCCTGCCTGAAAATTGGGATTATGTGCTTGATAAAGATTCCATAAGACTGATTAACCGTTGTAATAATCCATGGGAAGGTACTTTGATTCGTTATTCCGGTCTTGTTTTGCCGTGCGTAGAAGATATAGGAGAGACTCACCCCATGGGCAGGGTTTTTTATGAAGGCAGATACCTGGGTTTTAAACAAATATGGAAGAGTGAAAATTACCGTAATTTTCGCGCGGAAATCAAAGATAGAATAAATGATATTAAAATCTGCCGTAATTGCGCGCAGCGGGATAATAATATCGAAGACCAGATATTTCTATGCTAGAAAAATATAGAAAATTAATATTGCTTGGCATTGTTATTGTTGGCTTTGTGCTGCGGTATTATGCCGCTTCAAATTGCTGCGTTGTCTGGGATGAAAGACACCATGATTTTCCTACGGCCAGAGAAATATCATTAGATTTGAAGCATCTTAATCTGCCTTTGATTGACAACAGGGCCCAATGTTCGCCTATGGCAGGTAAATATCTGATAAAGGCCGGATGGGATATTTTTGGAAACAATCTTTTGGGGGCCAGGATCCCTTTTGTAGTCATTGGTTCGTTAAATATTCTATTGATTTATTTGCTCGCCAGGCTTGGCTTAGGCACGCCGGTAGCCCTGCTTGCGGCATCGTTATTTGCCCTCTGCCAGTTCAATTTAACTACCTCCAGGATCGCCGATGTCACTAACCCCGCTGTAATCTGCATGGCCACCCTTTCTTTATGGCTGTTTTATAAAGCACTAAAGTATTCTAAAGCCGGATTACTTTTGCTTAACGGTATTATCATAGGGATAGGTTTCTGGTTTAAGGAAAATGCCGCCTTTTTGGTGCCGGTATATCTTATATTCTTGATGGCTTGCCCGCAGTCAAGGCGCTGGTTGAGCAAGAAGGAGCTTTGGGCCTCGTTTGCTCTATCTCTTCTTGTGGTATCGCCGCTTCTATACGCAAGTTTTAATTCCAATGCCCCCCGATACGGCTATATTCTTGATGAGTCTGCTTTCGGCGTAAGTCTTAATTCCACAGGACTATACTTGGGAGAACTAATTTTGCTCATAATTAAACCTTTCCCCAAGTTTTTTGATTATGTTGCCATCAGCTTAGACAATGAATATACCATGATAAACCTTGCGTTAGGAATATTGATACTTATTTCAGTGATAAAATGGATGAGGGATAAAAAACCTTTTATAAGAATGCTTATCGTCTGCTTTCTTTTTAATTTTATCACCTTTAGTTTTATCAGGCGGGGCAACATAATCAACAGTTTTTGGAACCTGGGTAGCCTGGATTGGGGTTGTATCGGTATGATCCCGGGTATTATCCTGGCCGCTTATACCTTGGAGACAATGCAAAAGAAATACAGAAAGTCAGGGATGCTTATTTGCGCAGCGCTTTTACTATTTATGGCCCTTAGGGCAGTTGATATTACGCTGTATCCTTTGAACGCTTATTTCCCCAGGAGGGAGTATTTGTTAAAAAGAAGCTACTTTATACATGAAGCCGATGACATCTTGCGGTTAGGGAACAGCCAGTGGGGTAAGGATACATTGGAAAAAGTTTATAAAGTAACCGGAAAGATGCCGGAAGAAAAGAAAAAGGCCGCATTGAGATTGGCTGAAATCTTGACCGGAGAAGGCCGGCATGATGAAGCCAGGAAGTACTTGTCGTATGTATTTTCACAGGATCCTGCCAACGGGAAGGCAATGATTTTAGAAGGATTATATAAGCGGGATGCTAATACGGGCAGATAAATGAAAAAATATAACCTTATGCAATTATCGGAAGCGGAACTTCTTTCGCAGAAAGAATTGGTCCGTCTTTATGCTAAACATATCAACCCGGGGATAGGGATTTTTCTGAGAGTGCTGGGTTTTGATGAATATAAAATAGTAAAGGCCGAAGGGATGTATATTTATACTGAATGCGGGAAAAAAATCTTAGATTTTTCCGGCGGTATGAGTGTTTTAAACCATGGACATAATCATCCCCGTATACTGGAAGCAAGGAGGCGGTTTAACCAGAACAAAAGATTAGAGATTTGTAAGGCATTTATATCTGGCTATCAGAGTGTTTTAGCAAAGAATTTAGCCGAGATTTTTCCCGGGGACTTGCAGTACTCCTTTTTTTGTAATAGCGGAGCAGAGGCTAATGAAGGGGCTTTAAAGATAGCATTATTATTCCATAGGCCGCACCGCGATAAAATCATTTATACGGATATTGGGTACCATGGGAAAACATTTGCGGCTATGTCCGTTTCCGGATTGATATCCCGGCCATACAAAGAGCTTTTTAAGTCAATGGACGGATGTTTAGAGGTCCCCTACGGTGATATCGGGGCGCTCAGGAGGTTAATTAGAGATAGAGAATCAAGCGGGCAAAATGATATTGCTTGCATGATTTTAGAACCGATAAAAGGGGATTTAGTAATAACTCCGCCGAAAGGGTACTTACAGGAACTTTCAACTTTGTGTGAGAAAAATGGGATTATCCTGATTGCAGATGAGATCTTCACGGGATTTGGAAAAACAGGGAAGATGTTTGGGTTTGAACATGAAGGGATCGTGCCCGATATCGTAACTTTCTCTAAATCTTTGGGAGGAGGGAAGGCTTCCATAGCCGGGTATATTGTCAAACCCCGAATCTTTGAAAAAACATATGGTTCGTTAAAAAATTGTACTATTCATACTACCACTTTTGGGGGGATGGGAGAAGAGTGTGCCAGCGCAATAGAAGCGCTTAACATTATTAATGATGAAGATTTAGTCGAGAATGCAAGGTTACAAGGTGAGTACTTACTTGCGAAGATGAAGACTCTCAAAGCTAAATATCCCAGGTATATAAGAGAAGTACGCGGCATAGGTCTTTTGTGCATATTTGAGCTGTATAATACAAGTGAAGTTTTCGGAAAAGGGTTTTTTAAAAACATTCCGCATATCGATGATTTCCTTTTGGGGCTAATACCCGCCGCAATTGTTTCTGAGTTGTTTAAAAAACACAATATACTTCTTTATACCGGGGGCAGAGAGGACAACTTATTTATTAGCCCGGCATTGATCATTACACCAGAAGAAATCGATATTTTTATTGAGGCTCTAGATAAAGTATTAAACGGAAATATGCTTAGATTAATTATGGAGTTGGCCAATAACCTTATTTTTTAGCGACCGACATGGCAAGAAATTATTTTAAAATCACATTTTTTTTATTAGTAGTTAGTTTCCTTTTCTTTGCTTCTTGCCATGCTTTTGCAGACAGTATTACAGATTCTGGAGGTTCAGATTTTGAAATATTCGATTCTCTCCCTTTTGGCCCTAGTCGTTGTGTAGTAGTTAAGGATGAAATAGTTTTTATGGGTGCTGGGGGAGTGATTTTGGTCTATGACACTAAGAATATAAGTGCACCTGAAAAAAAGGCCGAAATTAGAATCCCAGGGATAATTATGAAGATGGCAATCTCCCGTAATCTTCTGTATATAGCTGCTGGTAACGACGGTATGTATGTTTATGATATTAAAGATAGCATCTCGCCAAAGCGAATTCTGCACCTTTCTTTTGTGAAATGGTGTTCAAGCATATCGGTATCGGGAGGGCTGCTTTTTTTAGGCCAGGAAGGAAGCCTAAGAGTATTTAAAATTAATACAACAAATCCAGTTGACATTTCTCTGATTAAAGAAATATCCATCCAGGGTCAGGTTGAGAATATTCTTTTTGAAGGGGATATGATTTTTGCTTCCTGTAGAAGCGGAGGGTTATACGTTTTTAACTTAAAAGACGATTTTAAGACTTTAAGGCATATCTTCATGCAAGGCAAAACAACGTATGCGCTTGCTGATTTTCAAGGGCACATATATTTTAACTTAGGCAGTACAATTTGTGCGTTAGACACAAAGAGGCTTACATATAAGAAAATCCTTTCGCTATCAGGTCCGAAAAAAATCTACCAGATACTTATCAAAAACAATTATGCATATATATATTTCGATGAATTGATCTATGTTTTTCAAATAAAAACACCTTTTTCTTTGAAGTATAAAGGAAAAAATTCCCTGCCCGGGGATCATATTAGGCAAGGCGTTATGTACAAAAACTATATGTATACATCAGCTGAAGACGCTGGCACCGTAATCTTTGATGTAAGTGTCCCCGAGAAATTGGCGTTAAAGTCAAAGATTGAGGCTTCAGGGGAAATCTCCGGAGTAATTGTGGATAATAATAATTTATTGGTAAGTGACTATAAAGGCTTAAGCATATACAATATTACAGATCCTTTGAAATTAGAATCCAGCGATAAGGTATTTATCAAATACCCCGGGATCACAAAGGCTAGGATCAGTCAAAACCGTATGTTTATATTGTACGAATCTCCTGATTACGGACCTAGTTATGTCGATATATTGGAAATGCCGGAGTTTAAAAAAACCCAATCTATAAAATTCCCAGGAGAAACTTATGATATTCAAGTCCGAGGAAACAAATTGTTTGCCATTGACGCCCATCATCTTTATGTATATGATACCAACTCAAAGCAATCTCCGAAACTCGAGTATAGTGTTTCTGTCCCCGGTTTTTTGCGGTACATAAACTTTTATCAAAATACGTTATTTATTACGGAATATAACTCGCTAGACTCCGATCCCGACATGCTGGCTTTCAGTCTGGATACTAACGGCAGGGTGATAAAGAAACGTCTTATTTCTCATGCAAAAATCAATCCTTTGGGAGAATATGTGCAAGGTATTTTGAATACAAATTATTTTGATAAATTATTAGAATACGGGCCGTATACTTATGTTACAAAGAATCGCATGCTTTATGTTTTTTTAAAAAAGAGCAATGATTTGGAGCTTTTGGATTCTGTTTTGCTTCCTGATACTATCCGGGATTTCTCTATAAAACAAAGGCAAAATGGTATGTATCTTTACTTAGCGCTGGAAGACGCAGGGCTCTATGTGTTTAAGTATGTTGTAGCGCAGTAATTTTTTTTGATGCTTATTCCAATAAACCTTGAAAACTTTAGTTTTAAAGTAACGCTGATATGATTGAAAAGGTTTGCTTCTATGGAAAAGAAAGTTTCTAAGCTGTTGGACGCTTATAGTTTTATTTGATTTATCATAAAAAATATGGGAATAGTTTTAGCTATAACATTTGCACTTTTGATGACGCTGATTACCGCGAGTTCAAACGTTATCTTAAAAAAGGGTTTTTTTAAAATTGATCCTTTCATCGCGGTATACCTTTCTGTAATTATAAGTACCGCTTTACTTTGGATGTTGACATTCTTATTTGTTCCTAAAAGTTTCTTTACAAATTACAAAGCAATAATAGTCTTTGTGGTTATAGGAAGTTTTGCCCCAACGTTGGTGAGGACTTGGACATACTATGGCATACATAAACTGGGGGCAAGTCGTGCTGCACCTTTGCGGGCGATGACCCCTTTTTTTGCCACGATAATAGCCATTCTTTTTTTAAAAGAATCTCCTAGGCCGGGGATATTCTTGGGTATTTTACTGATAGTTTTCGGGATTGTTTTGTTATCAAAGAAAGAAGATTCTGATTTTACTCATTGGAAACCCCGCCATTTATTCTATCCTCTGCTTGCTGCTTTTTTAGCTGGATTTGCGGCGAATTTGCGTAAATACGGCTTAAATTTAATGCCTCAGCCTATCTTTGCTTCGACCATAGCTGCTTCCAGTTCTCTGGTGATATTAACAATCTATATTGTGTCAAAATACAGAAGAGAAAGCATTCTGTTTTTTCAACATAAAAAAGAGATGAGGCTTATTTTTGCTGCAGCACTTTTGACTACCCTTGGAGAGATTGTTGATCTTTCTGCATTGCTTTACGGCAAAGTAAGCCTGGTTGTTCCCATCTTCGCGATGACTCCTTTGACCATTGTTTTTTTTAGCAGAATTTTTCTTAAAAAGCAAGAAGTCGTTACCAGGAGATTAATCTTGTCTTCAATTTTAATAATAATCGGGATTTGTTTTGCAATTATTAACGCTATATAATTTTTAATTAAAACAAAAAGTATGAATAGGCTTCCGCGGTGCGTTTATTATAAATCTATAGGGATAGATCCTTATGAGGAAATATTAAAAACGATATCTTTTTGTAGTGATGTTGAATGGAAAAATAAAACTGTCCTCCTTATTGTGCCGCCTTCCCCTCAAGTCCCTACACCTGGCAGAGAATTTCTTGTAACTGGCCCTTTTGAGGGTTTCACATATATGGCGACATTGATAAAGAAGATGGGGTATCGGTTGAAAGTAGTTGATTGCAGATTAAAAGTTAATATAGATACATTGATTCTCAATAGCGCCAGGGAGTCCGATATTATCGGCATTGCTACTTATTGTGATTCATTTATGTTTCTAGAAACAACTACGGCTTTAATTAAAAGACAGTTTCCCGAAAAATTGATATTTCTGGGAGGGCCGTTAGTAACGTCATTGCCTAAAGTAATTCTAGAAAATACCTCTGTGGATTGCGCTATCTTAGGAGAAGGCGAGCTTACGCTTATCGAATTATTTGATGCGTATTTTCAGAAAAAACAAAAAACTTTTGAAGGCATAAAAGGAATGGCTTATAAAAATAACGGTCAAGTGCATATTAACCCCCCAAGACCTCAAATCAAGAATCTTGACTATTTACCTATTCTTGATTATACCATTTGGCCTAATTATGAGAGTATTGTTAAAAACGGCCAGATATTGATTTCTTCTATGCGGGGATGTCCTCAGGAGTGTTCCTTTTGTTTTAAAACAATTCCGGATTTACACTTAAAAAGCCTTAAAAGGTTTGAAGAAGAAGTCTCATGCCTTAAAAAGTCAACAAATTTTAATTACACTTGGCTTAACGATCTTACTTTCAATGTTTTTGAGAAGCGCGCGATGGATATATGCAAAATTTTAAAAAAGTATAATGTCCAATACCATTGTTTTGCGCGTGTTCAAAAGGTAAGCAGTGATTTAGTCTCTGTTTTAAAAGATACCGGATGTCTGGGGATATGGTTTGGCATAGAATCTTATGACAAAAGAGTGCTGGATGCCAACAGGAAGAACATTAAAATTGAAGAGGTTGACAGTGCAATTAAAATGGCTGAAAATGCCGGGTTAAATATCCGGGGGTTATTTATTGTGGGGCTATACGGCGAGACAGAGGATTCGTTAAGGGATATGTTGGCTTTTATAAAACAAAATAATTTTCTGCCTTTGGTCAAGTACTTAGTACCCTTTCCCGGAACGAGTTTATACCAATACGCAGTAGAGACCGGGGCGATAAAAGATACCCTCGTGTTTTTAAGGATGCTTTCTCGCAGAAAAGTAAGTGACTATGATGATCCGATTATCAACCTCACCGGCATAGAAGAAAGTATTTTAAGGAGTTATTTTCGTCAAATTTGGAATATTACCAGAGAAAGAGAGTCTTGTAGTGGGCCATCATAAAGCTTTGGCGCCAGAAAACGCCGTTAAACATTTTATAAAAAGGGCGGGAAAATACAATTCTTCTTCTCGCTGGGTTAACGATGCCGTTCTCATAGGAAAGATGCGTGATTTGGCTGAAGCGGGATCCGAGGACAATGTGCTTGATATTGCCACAGGCACCGGAAAGATCGCGCAGACATTCCAGGGAAAGGTTAAGTATGTAGTGGGGGTGGATATCTGTAGGGAAATGGCCCGGCAGGCAAAACATTTTGTGGATTATATTATTTTGGCTGCGGCAGAGAACCTGCCTTTAAAAAATAATATATTTGATGTTTGCGTATGCCGGCAGGGATTGCAGTTTATGGAGCTAAAGGATGTTTTAAGTGAAATTCACAGGGTTTTAAAGCCAGGGGGAAGAATTGTATTGTGTCATCTGACAGCTTATAGCGACCAGGACAAAGATGAGTCTTTTCTTATCCAGAGGCTTCGTAATCCTGCCAGGAAAAACTTCTTCCTGCCGGATGATGTCCCGTCCTTGTTAAAGGATAATGCCTTTATGGATATAGATTTTTCTGAACATATTTCAAAAGAGTCAGTTAACCGGTGGGTTGGTAACGCCTCCATCAGCAAGAACGCAAAAAAGCAAATTAATCAGCTATATAGGGATGCATCCTGTGATTTCAAGAAAATACACCGCCTTAAATTTGAAAACAATGATATCTTTGATTCAATGAGAATGATTATTGTAAAAGCCAGAAAGAGGGGTAATAATGCGTAGTCTAAAAATATGCTTGATTTTTGTTCTTATTCCTATCTTGTTCTTTGTTGCCAGGGCTTTCTGGTCCATTAAGTCAAGAAACATGATCAAACCGGGTATTTTTGCAGGATATAACGTTATACTTGTCTCCTTTGATGCGTTGCAGGCAGCTCATCTTGGTTGTTTAGGGTATCCCAGAAAAATTACGCCTACCATAGATAAGTTTGCGAAGGAGGGTTTTTTGTTCAAGAATGCGGTATCCCAATCAAGCTGGACAGTCCCATCCACGATGAGCTATTTCACTTCTTTATACCCTTCTCAGCATAAACTTATCAATAAATACTCAACCTATACTGAAAAAGAGAAAACACTTTCTAATCTTAAAAAGCTTTCTCCCGGCGTGCTTACCTTAGCAGAAGTCTTAAAGGAAAACGGTTATGCAACCGGAGGGTTTACGGGTGATGCTGGTGTAGGGGCTTGTTTTGGATTTGCAGAAGGTTTTGACGAGTATTTTGAAGGCCCTAAGTTTGGGGGTATGGATAGAAGCGCCCCGGCGGCATTGGAGTGGTTAAAGAAAAATCATGCAAGAAAGTTTTTTGTATTTTTGCATGGTTATGATGTGCACGGCCAGTTTGACCCGCCCGGTGGATTTACGAGGGAGTTCGTGGATCCAC
Source organism: Candidatus Omnitrophota bacterium (assembly GCA_028716965.1). GTDB lineage: Bacteria > Omnitrophota > Gorgyraeia > Gygaellales > Profunditerraquicolaceae > UBA6249. The sequence goes on along the minus strand of JAQUOV010000002.1, from coordinate 46,138 downwards.
CTTATACAGGCCGTTTTAAAGGAACTAAGGAAGAACAGGCTGCTATCAGGGAAGAAGGACTGGGAAAAGGGTCAGTTTATTTAACTAATGAAGATGTGCGTTTCTGGAGAGCCTTTTATGATGAAAAAATCAAAGATGTCGATGAGCGCTTTAGGTCTTTTATCAAAGAGCTAAAGAAGATGGGGGTTTTAGATAAAACAATTTTCATCCTTTTTTCCGACCATGGGACAGAATTTTACGAGCATAAGAGATTCGACCATGGGTTTAGTTTGTATGAAGAGCTTATCCATGTCCCGCTCATAATATGGTTGCCCAATCTTAAGGCCGGGGTTAAGATAAGTGATCAAGTAAGGGCTATAGATGTTATGCCGACGCTGCTGGATTTATTAGGTGTAAAAATACCCGAGCAATTAAGAAAACAGATACAGGGGGTTAGCCTTCTTTCTTTGATGCAGGGCAAGCACATGAATTTAACGGCATATAGCGAAACAGATTACCGTTTTTATGCTCACAAGAGATCTATCAGGACCCCTGAAGGCCTAAAGTTTATTTATTCTATGGATACGGAATCCAGGGAATTGTATGATTTAAATAAAGATCCCGGTGAATTAAATAATTTGATTGAAAAAGACAAGAGGACAGCGTATGAGCTTGAACAAAAACTATTTTCCTGGCTGAAATCAATGGGCCAAGACGAAAACTATTATATAAAGTTGTTCAAGGGGCTGCTTAAGATAAAAGAATTCTAATAAAATAATCAAGCCATGTTATTTTTAATTGGGGTAATTGCTTTTATCAGCGAGTATTTTGATTCCGGACTTGGTATGGGGTATGGGACTGCTTTGGCTCCAATCCTGATTATTTTTGGATATCACCCATTAAAAGTTGTGCCGGCTATCCTTGTTTCCCAGTTGGTGACAGATATCGCTGCGTGTATATTCCATCATAATTGCTGCAACGTAGACTTAAAGATCAATGCCAAAGACTTTAAAATAGCCCTCATCCTTGGATTAATAAGCTCCATAGGCGTATTTGTTTCTGTTGTCGTAGCGATTAAAATCCCAAAATGGTTATTGACTATGTACGTAGGACTGCTGGTAACTGTTATGGGCTTTTTAATCCTCGTTAATAGTAAAAGAAAGATTTCTTTTTCATGGCGCAAGATAATGGGGGTTAGTTTCTTGGCGGCTTTTAACAAGGGGATGGTAGGCGGCGGATATGGACCTTTAGTTATGGGCGGGCAGATTCTTTCCGGTGTTACTGCCAAGAATGCAGTAGGTATAACAGCTTTTGCGGAAGCAGTTACTTGTCTTGTCGGGTTTATAACTTATCTCATTATGGGAAAGGCAATTGATTGGAAATTAACAACTTTATTGCTTATTAGCGCGATTCCCGCAGTCCCCCTGGCAGCCGTAACTGTAAAGAATATTCATTTGGATAAGTTAAAGAAATATGTGGGGATCTTGATTTTAGTATTGGGGCTATTTACTCTCTTAAAAGTAAGTTCAGGATCTTGATGCTGGATGTAAGGTCTCTCATTACCGCCTTAAGTTTTTATCTTGTTGCTTAGAATATCCAGATATCGGGTTATCTGCCTGATATTTAATGCTTCTGAGGTGCGGGAATATAACTAATTTTTTAGAATTCAATCTTATTTTAAAAGTTTTTATGCGATTAACTTAAGAAAACCGAAATCAGATGCCAATTATAATATTAGCCGTACTTGCCGGTTTTCTTATTTCGGTTTATTTATTTCAAAACTCAACTTTTCTGGAAAGACTTGGTTTAACATTATTCTTTGCCATTACTGCTGTACCTTTCATCAATATAAATCTTGCGCTTTTAATGGGGATTTATATTAATCCTGCCGTGGTTATAAGTTCCGCCTCATGCTTATTATTCTTAATTCTTTTAGTTTCGGCAAGAAAATTTAACATAAATAACCTTAAAAAAATACTTTTTCCCCCAATGCTAAAGGATGAATTGTTAGCTTTAGTATTCTTTATAGCTATTTTGGTATTTTTGTTTTTTTATTACTCGAATATCGAGTTGCTGTTGTCTTTATCTTCATACCTGACTAAAGGAGAAGCATCGTGCTTTTATATGCAGAGCTTCCGGACAATAAGCCTGTTGAATCCCGGCTCCAGCAGGCTTGACCCGCTTGTTAAAGTATATCAGATTATCTGCACCCCCGGCAATATCTTGTTTACTTCAACTTTCCTGCCTATCCTAAAAATCGGCTGTTTTAGAATTATTTATTTAGTTTTTAATGCTTTGCTTTTGATTTTTTCATATCTTATTTGCAGAAGGCTTGTAAAAAACAGGTTAGTGTCTTTAGCTGTTTCGGCCTTCTCTGTTTTAAATCCTTATGTGTTGTCAGTTGAGGTTTTGGATAGGAATTTTATGGCATTATCAATTTCGGTTATTCTTTTTTACGTTTTATTAGAGCATAAAGAAAAGAGGTTCCTGCAAGGGATTATCTTTGGCATATTGGCAGGAACAGGTTTGAGATTCCTGCCGCTGCTGTTTATTGTTCCCGTTTTTATCTTATGGGGTAAAGATAATGATCTAAAAAGAACAGCCTTATTTAGCTTCGCTTTTTTTATCACATTTCTTTTTAATGTCCCTCATCTTTTCATTAACGGATTGAATAGCCTCGGAGAAAATACTTCTTCTTCGCGATTGTTGTATATTGCTTTTGCTGAATGGGCAAGAACACCTTTTTTGCCTTTCCCGAATTTAATATTTTATCTGGTCAATATTGTCAATTATTTCGGATTGCTCATTTCGGGTATTATTTGTTTCGGGGCGTATTGTGCCTATAAGGAAAACAAGAGATTATTTGTTTCTTTATCGGCAATATTTTTGCTGGTAGTTCTTCTCTTAGCGTATCAGAGAAACTGGCTTGAGGGGGATAAATACAGGATCATGATTTCGGGGTTTTTGCCGGTATATATATTCCTTGCCTTTGGGTTAAAAACTATATCCAATCTGTTCGCTTATAGGAAGAATATCTTCGTATTGATTATTGCTTTGGCACTACCAGTTATTTTCCTGTTTTGTATTTCAGCCGTTCACTTCAATAGGGATAATGGGTTTTATCAAAGGAAATACCTGTATCAAAAAGAAACGGACGAATATTACGAACTTGCTAAAAATTTTTTATTGCATGCAGGGTTTTTTCCGGACTATGCGCGGTTGTTCCAGAAACTTGACATAAAGCGCAAGAGAGTTGAAGAGGGCATTGTAGCGGCCAACCTGTTTTCCCCATCGGTTCTGCCCAATGTGCAGAGGCTTAATAAATTTTACAGCCAGTGGGAAAGGGATTTCTTTAATAAGGAAAGCAAAATCATTATTCCTTCTACGGGGAAACCCGAAGATTATGTATACGTAAAAATTAATTTTGATAAATTAGCTAAGAGTATGGATGCAGCCGTTACCCGCATTGGAAGCGTAGATATGGTTTCTCTTGATTTAAGCAGTAAAGAGCAGTTAGCTGATGTTTTTTACGCGCAATTTGATACAAAATGGCAGGAGAATGTTCTGCCAATTTGTATCATACTCAAAAACAAGGCCATCGGTAATTTTAAAGAATTGACTATTGATTTGAATGCTTTCATCAGCTTAGGAAAAGACGATTTAGGATGCGACGTGGTCAATTCAATGAATTTTAGCCTGGACCCCGCCTTAAGACAAGAGGGTTATAAAACAGGGATGCAAACATTCCCTTTGTATGCAGAAGGCAAGTCTTTGATATTTAAAATCCCCCAAGATATGAAAATCATCATAAAGAACTGGTTTATTAACCAGGAGAATGGAGTGCCTTTTAAGGTGGACAGCTGGTTAATAAAACGCGGATCCCGTGGAGAATTTAAGACGACATTCTTTTATAATGAGCCGGAGAGCTATTTGTAAGGACGCAAAATGTTGACGTTAGGGATAACTGACAGTCATGATGCTTCTGTTACATTGGTAGAAGACGAAAAAGTTTTGCTTGCTGTTTCAGAGGAAAGATTCACGCGTAATAAAATGCAGCAAGGTTTTCCTTTTGAGGCGCTCAGATATGCACAAAGCTTTATCCAGGACAGACGGATAGACAAAGTGTATGTGGCGGGAAGATCCGGAAGGGCAATTTTTAGGATTTTCAATAGGCTGTATTCCAGGACCTCTGCCAGCAAAGACATCCTTTCGATTTATTCAAGAATGGCCTGTGGGCTAGAGAGCCTGATTGCCCATACTCCCTGGGTTAGGGATATTGATTGCCTGCTTAGCGCATGGGTAATTAAGAGAAGGCTTAAAGCCATGCGCATACCTTACCGTTTAATTGAGTTTAGCGATCATCATCGGCAGCATATCCTGACAGCCAGAAGCGGCCTGTCCTCTGATTATTTTCTTGCCGTATCATTAGACGCCTATGGCGATGGAAAATCAGGATTGGTAGTTGAGTCCAGACAGGGCAAAATAACACAAGAAAGGCAGTACTCTCATAAAAACAGCCTTGCTCATTTCTATGGCAGCATATGCGCGATTCTAGGCTTTAAAGAGGGCGAAGAAGGCAAAGTTATGGCTTTAGCGGATTACGGGAAGAAAAGCAGGCTTTGTGAAATATTTGCTGCGGTCCTCGGGGTTAATTCCGGGAATCTGAAGGTAAATAATGTTTATAGAAAAAAACATTTTTTAAAAAAGATTACAGGTTATTCCAGGGAGGATGTTGCGTATGCTTTACAGGTTACAACCGAGGAGACTGTTATTAAATTCATTAGGAATTTTGTGTCAGAAAGCAATAAACCCGATCTTTTTCTATCCGGAGGGTTTTTTGCAAACATAAAAGTAACCCAGTTGCTTAACGAATCCGGGTTGTTTGAGCGGATATTTGTTTTCCCCCATATGGGAGATGGGGGGTTATCATTTGTCGCAAACAAATTAGAGAATGTCTATCTTGGTCCGGAATATTCTGATGAATATATCAGAGGGCTGCTTAATGCGAAAAGACTTGTTTATTCCGAAGAAGAGGGGATCGAGAAAAAGATAGCAAGTTTACTTGCTCAGGGTAAGGTGGTGGCAAGGTTTAACGGCAGGATGGAATTTGGTCCCAGGTCCCTGGGCAACAGAAGCATCCTTTACCGTACGGACGATCCTACGGTGAATAACTGGTTAAACATGAAACTGGAAAGGGCTGAATTTATGCCCTTTGCTCCGGTTACGCTTTTTGAATTCAGGAATCGATGTTATAAAAATGTCCGCGCAGTAGAGGTGACAGCGAAATTTATGACTGTATCCTTAGAATGTACTGATGAGATGAAAAATATTTCACCGGGAGTCATCCATATCGATGGCACAGCCAGGCCCCAACTTGTAAGGGAAGAGGATAATCCTAGTTGTTATAAGATTTTAAAAGAATACCATAAAATAACCGGAATCCCAAGTCTTCTTAATACCAGCTTTAACATGCATAATGAACCTATCGTTTGTTCTCCGGAAGACGCGATCGCCACTTTTTATGAAGCTCAGTTGGATTATCTGGCGATAGGAAGATTCCTGCTTAAATGGAACAAAGTGCGATGAAATTGATTTTAGTTAACCCGTTAACTATTAATAAAACCAGAGTTTTACGGGTAGGGCGCTGTCAGCAGAAAGTTTTATCCCCAGTAGGTCTTTGGCCGCCGATAACTCTCCTTGAGATCGCGGCTAAATTAAGAAAAAGAGGATTTTTGAATACTGAGGTTATTGACGGGGAAACAAAGGCGTTATCATTTGGAGATCTTATTGAACATATCACCGTGAAATCGCCGGATATGGTTATTCTTCAGTCTACCGTCCCGACTATCGTTGATGATTTGATTTTTTCCTCTTCGCTTAAAATCAGGCTTCCGGCTTTAAAGACCGTCTTTATCGGTTTGTCCGCGACAACTATGCCTGAGGAGCTTTTAAAAAACGAGGCGGTAGATTACGCAGTCTTAGGTGAGCCGGAGGATATTATCTGTGATTTAGTCGGCTACCATTTAGATGATAGTATTGATTTATCCCAGATAACAGGGTTAGGGTACAAGTCTAATGGGCAGTCGCATATTAACAAAAGAAGGCTCCCGCTTGAAAATTATGATTATACTTTTTTCCCTGACCGGTCGCTTATAGATAACGAAAAGTACAGGTTATCATTGACCAACAAGAGGTTCACCGTGATTAAAACTTCCAGGGGCTGTGATTCTTCTTGTTCCTTTTGTACCTCTGGAGTTTATTACGGCAGAGGGTGGAGAGGGCGATCTCCGGAAAATATAATCGAAGAGATAAAGCAGGTTAAACTTACGCAGGGTATTGATAATTTCCTGTTTTTATCCGATACATTTAACGGAAACAGGGAATTTGTAAAGAAACTAACCTCCGGTATTATTTCAAACGGCCTGCATATTCAGTGGGTATCTAATAGCAGGCTGGATTTGCTTGATGAAGAAAGTATTTCTTTAATGAAAAATTCAGGCTGTATCCTTGTTTCTTTGGGGATTGAGACTTTTGAAGAAGAGATTTTAAGGAAAAATAATAAGTTTTTGATGCAAGGGCAAATTGAGCAAGGGATTAACCTTCTTAAAAAATACGGGATTTTGACATACGGTTATTTTATTTTTGGTCTTGAAGGGGAAACCAGAAAGACCATATGGAGAACTATAATAAAAGCTATACATTCAAAACTTGACTTTGCCGTATTTTATTCCTTAACTCCATACCCAGGTACGGCGTATTTCGGGAAATATAACAATAGGAATTGGAGGGATTATTTTCACGGCATTTCCGGGATTGTTGCCTATAATCATCTTAACAACTTTGAAATTGAACTCTATAGACTTTTGGCGTTCTTTTTGTTTTATATCCGCCCGTGGAGATTTTTGATGTTGCTAAAGTATTTTTTTGCGAGAAAGCTGATATGATGATACAGTATCCTGCAAGGTTCCTTCTGGATAATTTGCGGAGAGTCTTAAATATCCCATCTGCGCCGTTTTTAGTGAATTATTCCTTGACCTTTCGCTGTAATCTCGATTGTAAATATTGCGGTGTCTCCAGGCTTAAGGATAACTATGCAAAAGAAGAGTTGACTTCTTTAGAAATATCGGGTTTCCTGGAAGATAAGAAATTAAGTAAGCTTGAGGCCATTATAATCTCAGGAGGAGAGCCGTTCCTGAAAGATGATTTCGAGCAGATCCTCCTTGAGTTTAAGAAAAAAACAAACGCGCGGCTATTTCATATCACGACCAACGGCTTTCTGACGGATAGAATAAGAGACACGCTAAGGTTCTTAAAATCCAAGGGGCTTCGTTTTGATATCAAGGTAAGTATAGACGATATAGACGAAAAACACGATAAACTCAGAGGTAGGGGGGGGAGTTTTAGGAAAGCCGTTGATACGCTGCAGAAGTTACGTAGTGTTTTTAAAAAAGAAGATATTTTTATAGGGGTAAACCAGACTATCTATGAAGATAATTATCAAAGTATTCCCGAGGTTAAGAAAATAGCGCATGATTTTAACGCCGCGTATTTTGGTTTTGTGGGCTTAAAACAGCGCGCGCTTTATTCAAATAACGGAAGAAATGATTACTCGTTGGTTGATTTAAGCCAAGAAGCAAAAGAGTTTGTAAGTGAGCAGCTTATAAAGGAGGATTATCCCGGTAAAGTCAAATGGAACAATTCTTCCGCTTGGATAGAAAAGATCACTATTAACCACTATCTAAGAGGGCAGCTCAACCTGCTGTATAATAAGAATAAGATGTATCATCGCTGTATGAATCTATTTTCCCACTTTAGGCTTAATCCGAATGGCGATATAGTGACATGCAGTTATGATACCGAAGCGCTTGGAAATATCAGAGTGGAAAGCTATAGCGAAATATTAAAAAAGCAGAAAACTAAAGAAAAAATCAGTAAAGTTAAAAATTGCGGTGCCTGTTGGCTGGGATGCGAGATTACGCCAAGCTGGGTTTCATCCCTCTGTCTGGCATAAAAAATGAAGATAATCTTCTCTAATACATTTTATCAGGAAAGGGTAGAATATACCTCTTTAATAACGGTAATCCCCCCATTGGACCTTGCGTATTGCGCAGCCGTGGTGAGAACGCATATTCCGGAAGCGAGTATTGTTATCCTTGACGCCAACGCCTTGCGGCTTAATTCAGAAACGCAGCTTAAGCGTATTAAAGATCTAGATGCGGACGTACTTATTCTTACCGCAGCCACGCATTCTATTAATGCGGTGAAGTATCTCTGTGAAGCCTTGCAAGATAAAAAGATAACTATAATCCTTATCGGCCATCATGGTTCTGCCTTTCCGGAAGCAACTCTCCGTTTTATCCCCGGACTTGATATCGTAGTTTTCGGAGAGCCTGAGATTACGGTGTTTGAAATTATCAAATCATTTGCTGAAAAGAAACAGTTATCTTCAGTAAAAGGTATCTATTACCGATTAAAAGGCCAGATATTTAATACAGAAGCCAGGGATCTTTTAAAAGAATTAGATTCTTTGCCATTTCCCGCCAGAGATTTATTACCTAACAGCTTATATTTTTCACCATATTCTTCCGGGGTAACCGCTCTTCAGGCAACACGGGGATGTCCAGGTCAGTGTATATTCTGTGACAGCCACCTGATTAACGGCCGGCAGTACCGCGCACGGAACCCCTCGCGCGTAGTGGATGAGATACAAGAATGTGTTACGAAATTAGGAATAAAATATTTTGCAATTATTGACCATACCTTTACGGTAAAACGTGAATTTGTAGAAGAAATATGCGATGGCATAATACAAAGAGGTTTGCATAGAAGGATTCGTTGGGCATCTAATACAAGGGTAGATATGTTAAATGAGCGGTTGGTTTCACTTATGAAGCGCGCCGGCTGTATACAGATTGGGATTGGCATTGAAAGTGGCAGCAACAGGAAGCTGGCGTTATTACAGAAGGATATAACTGAGTCCCAGATAAAAGAAGCTATCCAGCGTATCAAACGCAACGGGATAGTTGCCATGGGGTATGCAATTATCGGTTTCCCGGGGGATACAAAAGCATCAATAGAGGAAACTAAAGAAAAGATATTTGATTTTAATCCGCATATCTTGCAGTTATCCTTTGCTACTCCCTTGCCGGGTTCTGCATTATATCAAGATTGTCTCCAGAGCAATCGTATTCTTTCGGATAATTGGGATGACTATGTGTTCTTAAGAAAACCAATTGTCCTTAATGACGATATTACTAGCGAAGAGCTATCTGTTTTACGAAAGGATATCGTTAAGCGCTTCTATTTCCGGATCTCTAAACTCTCTGAATTATTTTATTTTTTTATAACCAGAATCCACCCGGATTATCTAAACTGTTTTAAATCATTACTGAAGGTTATCTCAAATATTGATAAATAACGGCAAGGGGATATTACTGGCTTATAAGATAGTTTCCTATTGCCAGATAATCCAGTTTTGCGGCTCTAAATGCCCTGATGGCGTCATCAGGGCTGGAAACAATAGGTTCTTCATGCATGTTAAAGCTGGTATTAATAAGACTGGGTATTCCGGTTATTCTGTGGTATTCCTTTAGAATATTATAATAACTTTGGTTATCATCTTCGTTTATAATTTGCGGCCGGGCTGTTCCGTCTACATGCACTACTGCAGGTGATATACTCTTCATCCATTCAGTGCAGTAGATTGAAATAGTCATGAACTTCATGTTGTGTTTTACTTTTTCGGTGTTTTTATAACATTTTTCCGCGTATTCTTCTAAAGTCACAGGAGCAAAAGGCATGAATTCCGCGCGGTTTAATTTTTTGTTTAGCCAGTCATTTACTTTTGGGTCGGTAGTTTGATAAAGAATACTTCTGTTCCCCAGCGCCCGCGGGCCGTATTCCATTCTACCATTAAACCTGGCTACTGTTTTACCTGCACTTAAAAGTTTAGCCGCCGCACTTTCAATATTCTCAACGTATTCATAATTTACCCGTTCTTTTTTAAGGGCTTCTTTTATTTCTTCGCTACTGTATTCAGCACCCCAGTATACATCTTTAAGTTTAAACGGCTTTAATCCCAGATTTTCTGCCAGGTATTTTAATCCTACGCCTAAGCTTATCCCTTGATCGCTCATCCCGGGATGAATAAAAACTTCCTTTATTTCTTTTAGCTCTGAGATTTTCTGATTTAACCTGACGTTACCAAATACTCCGCCGGCAAGGGCAAGAGAAGAGACCCCTGTATTTTTAACAGTTTCTACAACATAATCCAGCATGACCTCTTCAAACAATCTTTGGGCAGCGGCGGCAATATCCTCTTTTTTATATTTGCGCAGCTTACGGTATATTCCTTGGCCGGGGAATTTCCAGATAAGCGCAGGCAGCTTAAAGTCTTTTTTATCTTTACTTAAAGCAAACAGGCCTTTCATTAAATCGTAGGCAGCCTGCGGGTCTCCGTATCCAGCCAATCCGGTCATTTTTCCTGCTAGCAGCGGATGGAAACCTAGCGTTTGAGCGATCTCCCCGTAAAATTGCCCTGGCGAATAAAGCGCGGATGAGCCATAAAGTAAGCGGCAGATGCCGTTTTCGCAGGTAAAAACAGCGCAGGAGAGGCCATCTCCAAAATTATCGGTAGTGATCGTTACTGCTTTATCAAATCCTGATGTCAGATAAGCGGAATAAGCATGGGCAGTATGGTGATCTGTAAGAGCGACAGGCTTATTGAGCTTATTTTTGAGCATGAACTTATTGAAACTTTCAACGCTCTTTCGTAAAAATTTATTTTTAAACAAGGCGTGCTGGTAATATACGGATATTTTCTGCGCGGTGCCTAAAAAGGAATGTTCATAAGAAGGGAACTTATCCCAAAGGATTCTGGGGAGGAAATGATATTTGTTCCCGCAGATGATTAACCTGATATCTTTAAGCGATAATCCGTGTTTATCAAGTGCCATATTCAGGCTTTTTACAGGAAATCCTCCTTTGTATTTTACGCGGCTTAAGCGCTCTTCAGCAACCGAGAAGAGTATCTGCGTATCTTTAAAAAGGGTTATATTAGCATTAGTGTCTTCATGTAAAGTAAGGATATGCATATTTATTTAAATTTCTTCGATAAAAACCTGATTAAGCCTGTAAGATTAATCGCAGTAGCAATGCCAAAGACAATGGTTTCTTTAACGAATGTTCCTAGTAATATGGCTACGCTAAACGATACCAGAGGGATCACGATGATGCTTAATCCCAGCCCCAGCGCTAAATACTCCAGAACGCCAAGCTTCTTACAGAATAAAAGCGCCAGGATATATCCGGGAAAGAAAAAGATATAAATAAGGATGAAAAATAAATATAGCAAGTGGCTCATCTTTTATTAATGTTCATAAATATATCTCCAGAAATCTATAGTAGTTAAATTATCTTGGTTAAGCTCAGAACTTACTTTCTTTGCTAAATAATAGAAATCGATTTTCTGCCATGGTATTGGTGGAATTATCTTCGCGCTGGTAAGAGCTTTTTTTTGCGCTAAAATCTCTTTTGGGTCCTCAGGCCTTGTCCTCAAGTCATCCCCGATAAAAGATATTTCTCCTTTTTGCAGTACCCTTGGGAAACGCAAGTACCATCGGGGGTCAGCCTGGAAATCCGTAAAAATTAAAAGACGAACAGCCCCCCAGATAATGGCCGCCAGAGAGGCGGTACGGATAATGTATCTTGGAGAAGAAATCTTCTTTGTCAATTCCTCAAGCCCGAAAGAAATGCAGATGATTATGGGGCTTATACATAACAATAAAAAGGTAGTTTTAAGTTCGCTCCAGTTTTCCATAGCTGACAACAGAATATACATCGGCAAAAACCAGAGCATTAAGAATATAAATAATCGGCGTTTTTCTTTGAAAAACCGGACAGCTCCGTTAACCGCAAGCGCAGAAAGAATAACGCCAAAAGAGTTTATCAAAATCAGGGGCAAAAGAAGAAAAACGGGAAAAGCAAAATAAGGGGTACGCACAATCTGAGTATATAATGGCCAATTGAGCATTCCGTTAAAACTAAATTTCCAGAAAAGAAATCTATGCTGGAATGTGGGGCGGAATCCTTCAAGCCCACTGAATTGTGTCGGATGCATAAACATATTCCCAAAGGCGAAATAATTCCAGTAGAGCATTGGAATTATAGTGGTAAATGCTCCACAAAAAAATAACAGGGCGTCTCTGATCTTTCTGTTGGAAGATATGTATAAAAAATAGGTTATTGCCGGTATAAATAAAATACCCTCATTACGCACCCCTCCGAAAATTCCGTAAATTAATCCTATTAATAACCAACTGGTTTTCTTTGACAGGATTAAATAAATGATAATGGAGATAAACATCATTCCTGCAACATTCGGGTTCAGTTTATTTAATGAAAGCATATAAGGGTTTAAAGTTGCGGCAAGAGCTCCGAACAGGCAGATTGGGGATCTAAGCCCAAGATACCTGAGAGTTAAGTAGGTGAATACAGCGATTAGTAGGCCAATGAAAGCAAATAATAAGCGAAAGCCAAAAAGTTTAAAGAAAAGGAACCAGGGGGCGAACATAATGCCCGTGCCGATGCGCTGGTCTTTGGAGATTACGCCGTAAGTGTCTTTTGCGACAAGATTCTGGGGGATTTTACCGGGTAACATGTAATTATAAAGGTTTTGGCCGTCTTTTGAGACAAAATTTATGTGGTGGTTGGTGATAAAAAATGCGGGCGCGGTAATATAAGTATCCCAGTAACCGCTAGCCGGTCCTTCGAATCTGGATAGATAGTTTAGGAATACGAAAATAAAAAAACTAGCTAAAATTAATGATTTATGTTTGGTTTTCATGGATCGCCTGACTATTGTTGGTACGTATTCCCTCGCCTTTTCTTATTTCTTGAAGCATTTGCGAAAAATACGCATCATGAAAATCTTTAAGAATTTTGTATTCCGGGTATTTTTTGATAAAATAATGCCTTAGGAACATGGTCAGTTTAAGATTAAGATGAAGAAGATAAAATATTGTCAGCCCCAGGTAATACCTGGTTTTTGATATCGGTTTATAAGCATTCTTACCGTTGCAACCCCTATCCATTCTTAAGATGCTCCTTAATATATTGTTCGGCCAATCCATGCTTATCTTTGATGAATTTAGCCACTGAGGGTTTTTCGTGTTTCATGGCTTTATTGAATAAAAGATACGGCATATAATATAGTTCGCCGGGGATACATTTTGGTTGTATCCCTAAAAACCTGTCACCGATTTGCAGGCCCATACGAAAATTCATTGCTTTTAGGGTCTTTATTTTTTCTTTACGGGTTCGTTTGTAAACCGGAACAAAATAACTTATCTTGTATGCCTCATAGAGCATCGCGATTAAGGAAATACTAAGAGCCGTTTGCTCGACCATTTCGTCGGAGTCTTCTGATGAGCCGTCAGCCATGAGACCAATATTGTTATCCAAGTTATAGATGATACTTCTGGTATGCATGCACATTTTACATCCCAGGCACCAGATGAACCCAGATTTATATTCCTTGTAATCTTCTGTAAGCTTATCAATAACCATTTTCTTAAAGAGCTCTTCAATAGATATGATGTTGTGCGTAAATTTATCTTTTACCATTTTGGATAATTCTTCTGCCCGCCGGGCGCTGTTTTTGATATACAAATGGCCATAACCGTTATAATACGTTAGAAGGTGGACCTTATGGTATTCTTGAGCAAGGTTAAGTGCGGCTGCCGTTGAATCCAGCCCACCGGAGAACATGAGGGATACCTGTTTATTTTCCATTGGTAGCATTGTATTTGTCATTTACTATTTTGCAATAGATTTGTGTATTCAAGGGAAGTGATTATTTTATAATCCTTGTTGATGACGCTTAACATATGGTTACATAGTGCATATTTTTTATTTAAAGCAATATTAAGTCCATATTGCCGTTTAATCCTCCGGTTTGATATGGGGTCGGAAAGTTCATTTGTATGAAATACAAAATTTAAGGGGCAGGAGGTTTTCTTTAGCAGTGTGTATCCCAGGTCAAATAGGGCGCTGCCGAAGCCCATTTGATATGCCGCGAACGTAAAGCTGGCGTGAAAAGGCAGGCGTAGCCATGGCATAGTGGTAATAGGGAGCTCAATAATTCCCATGCATCCTTTTTTCCATAATCTTTCTTTGTGTGGATGATATGGTGCAAGCGGGGCCAGGCCATATATAAATCTACCCAAATAACGGTTTTTATGATTAATTTCCAAAAAAGAAAATTTCAGGCGTTTAAGTAGCGGTCCGTAATAGGTCGGCATGATTGAGGAATCATATGCGTAGCCCCTGTCTTCCAGGATATTCAGCACATCACTATCTACGTCGTTAGATGGGGTGCGAAACCCCTTGGTTAATACACCAAGCTTATCCTGTATTATAGTTTCGGCATCTACTATTTCACGTAATTTCTTCTTATAGGGCAGAAATGAAAATCCTTCTGCATGTGTCATAGAGTGGTTGGCGATCTCATGGCCTCTCTTAACCACCTCTCTGAGTAAGAGAAGCCTTTCAGGGTAAAGGAGGTCTTTGCCTACCACGAAGAATGTGGCTTTAATATTATAGTAATCAAATAAATCCAGGAAGCGGGGAATCGCCGATTCATAGAGTATATCTTTCTCTTGATCATATGTAAGGCAAAAATGCTGAAAGATGACCCATAGGCCATCAGTATCAACCTGTATAGTACCAGTCTTTTTACTATTATTGGGATTTAAGGACCGAGGCATTAAAATATTAAATATATGGAAAAGATATGCTCCTTTACTTTTTCTGATTGGAAAATTTGCGCTGATCCGAGTGTCGTGATATATAAAGATTATACCTCTCCATGCGTCCAATGGTCAACTGTTTCTTGAAGCAAAAGTACTTGTAGAACAATGGAATACAGAATATAATATAGCTGGCAGTATAGTTTGTTGATTTACCGGTCTCCTACCTTAGAGGTTTTTAAACCAGTCCCGGAGGCAGGCCAATTAATCGTGAACCCGTATTCTTTGACGTCTTTTCCCCTAGCAGGTATAAGGTTTGGGTATACGTTCCTATGAGGATTGTTTATTGTAGGGTAAAGTTATTGTCTAAAAATTAAGGAATGTAGTATGTATTTAAAGAAGAGATTTAATAAATTATCGGCGCAAAGACAAATTTTGTCCGGCATGGTGAGAAAAAACCTTAGAGATAAATACGTCGGTTCTCATTTAGGGTATTTTTGGGCTATTATAAATCCTTTGTTGCTGATGATCGCGATTAATTTTGTCTTTACGAATCTAATGAAAACAGGAATAAAGAACTTCCCTTCCTATGTTTTAAGCGCGCTCCTGCCATTTTTTTTCTTTGTGAATTCTTTGACGGAATCCACTACCTCAATGGAAAAAAACAAGGGGATATTAAATCAATTTATTATAGTGCGGGAAATAATACCAATAGCAGTGGTTTGCGCCAACTTTATGAATTTCCTATTCGGTTTTATCATTATTCTTCCGTTTTTTGCCGTAATTAATATGGATATTTTAAGATATATATGGTTATTGCCGGCAGCAATTTTACTGCATTTTATTTTTACGTTAGGTGCCTGTCTGCTATTTAGCATAGTGAATGTATACTGTAAGGATTTAGCGTATTTATTGAATATAGGAGTAATGCTCCTGTTTTGGATGACGCCGATATTCTATTCCGCGGAGGTAATCCCCTTAGGGTTACGTTGGATTGTCTGGTTAAATCCCGCCTCAAGTTTCGCGGTTATATACAGGTCATTGCTTTATAGTGGTTCTCCCGGCTCATTGTATTGCTGGGTATTGGCTGCAGTATCTTCCTTTATCAGTATAAGCATCGGGTATTATGTTTTTATTAAGAGAGAGACAGATATTTTAAAGTATATTTAGAGCGCATGGAAACAGTATCGTTAAATGACGTTTGGTTAAAATATAGGGTTGAATTTAAAATAAATGGGAAAACATCCCGGGAAGACTTTTGGGCGCTTAAAGGGATGCACTTTAGCATAAAAAAAGGAGAATGTACCGCTATCTTAGGGGAGAACGGCGCGGGTAAGACTACGCTATTAAAGATCATTGCCGGTATGTTGGAGCCGGACAAGGGAGCCGTAACTGTGCAGGGCAGGATTTCTGTGCTTATGGAAATCGGGGCTGGTTTTCAAAAAGAGCTTACCGGAAGAGAGAACATATATCTTATCTCTTCGTTGTTCGGCATTACCAAAGAACAGACAGATGATAAGTATAACGATATAGTAAACTTTGCCGGCATAGGAAGATTCATCAATGCCCCTGTACAAAGTTATTCTCAGGGCATGTATATGCGTTTGGCATTTGCTATTGCAATACACATTGATCCGGAAGTCTTGCTCGTAGATGATATCCTTGCAGTAGGCGATATGTATGCTCAAAAAAAATGCATCAATAAGATGTTTGAATTAAAGCAAAAAGGTAAAACTATCATACTTGTAACTCATGATATAGAGATGGCAAAGCGGTTATGCTCCCGGGGCATTCTTATCAGGGAAGGCTCAATGATTAAAGATGGCCCCATAGAAGAAGTATGCAGTTATTATCTTGAATCGATAGGCGATAAAAAAGGCATTGCTATTGCGCAGAAAGGCAAGTTAGGCGTTATTTTTAACAATGGTAAGCTTATTTTAAGATGGAAAGAAAAGACTATAACGCCTAATTCGGCAGGGCATTCCAGGTTAATCTCATCGGGAAAAGAGTTTCTTTCTGCTGCTGCCTGCTGGGAAGTATCTGACAGTGGAGCGGAAAATGAAATTAACGCCGTAGGAAGATGGCCCGACCTTCCTGTTTCTTTGCGCTGGAAAATAACTGTATTAAGCGAAAAAGAATTTATTTGGGAAGTAATTTTAGATAAAGTTTCCAAAGGCAGTATTAAAAAGTGCACAATAGACCTGATGTTCAGCAATGAGTTTACTAAGTGGTTTGCCTTGGGCAGAGAAATGGATTTTCCTCCTTCATTTATCCACGAAAGCAGGTTTGACTTAATTACAGTCGATGATACGACAAATAAAATTATTGGATTGTCCGGAGAAAAGGACAAGCAGGATTTATTGCCTACCCTGCTTTTTGAAAGATTACAAAATGATTTTGTGACGATTTGCCGGGTTGGTAATACTGGAGCTGATCTGGAAGCCAGGTTAATCCATTTCCAGCCTCTTTTACCCTCTTCGACAGGCAAAGATTCACTTGAGCAGTGCCGTTGTTTTCTCTCTAAGATAACTGTTTTTGATGCCGAGGATAAAATTCTCAAAACCTATATAGAGAATGCCAAAACAGTAAAGCAGGAATCGGCAGAAATAAGTAAAGGGCCGCTTATCCTTCGTTGCCATGAGAAAAAAGTTGAATTATATTTTAATAATGAGTTAATAACGCATTCCACAGGTTTTAATACAAGATTTAAATGCAATGATCAAAGATATAACGCCCAGGAGGGGAATTGGATTATACGTAAGGAAAATAAGGACGAGATTACGATCGCTATTTCTTGGGATATGCTTTCGCAATTGTCCCAAGTCTGGAAGTTAAGCTTGAAAAGCGGTAATCTAATTTCATGGAATGTAAAGATGGAAATTAGCGGGAAAGTAAAAATAAGAGAGAAACAAACAGAGCTTATGCTTAGCGGCCGGTATAAAGACTGGATAACGCCGGATGAAAAGGGGAGTTTTCAAGGGAAAGATAAACAAGGGAAATTAGCCATTCTTAATAAATACATAAATAAATATACCGGGGTTGAGTTGTTGGATGAAAGCGGTAAAGTTGCCTTGCCAAAGGTTTTATTTAGCCATAATGCAGCAGTCCCTTACGTATCCTATCTTTCCCAACCCAGAGATGATAATTTAATTACGAGGTTATTTTTTGTAGAGGTTGACGAACAAGAAGATCCCGATATGGAGTCCGGAGTATACCAGTATTTCGGGGGAGAGGTAAGAGTGGGCGCGGGTGAAAAAGAGCTTGAAGCATCGTCAGCAGAGACCGATAAGATTATGATAGACAGCCGGCAGAAGTGTGCTTTAGCCAAGTTAGAACGGGGAAGAACGTCTTTGGTTTTTGAATATGGTAAAATTCGTCTTTTTTGGGAGGGGGTAGAGTTAAGTAAGAAATTAGGGCTCTATACTTCGGTGCAATATTCAGACATATGGTGTGATTCAACCCAGGCTTTATGGCAGATAAACGAGTCGTTAGAAAATAAGATAGTAGTTGTAAGCAGATGGCCATGGGTCCCTCTTATACAGCAGTGGGAGATAGCTTTGTTGAACGAAAAGACGATACAATGGAATATACGGCAGGAGATTTGGGAGCATTTTATTTTGCAAAAAGGACAGGTTAATCTTATGCTCACAGATAGCTACAGGGAATGGTCTGTGCGCAATAAGATAAAAGGATCATTTTCAGATGAATTTATCGAACATAATGGCATGTTCTGGGACAGGATATGGTGTGGCGATACAAGTAAGCCGATAGGTGTGTATTGCGACAGGACCGGAGAGGCAGTATCCAATGGCCAGATCCTTCCTGCGATTACTTTAGATTGCAATGATGGGCATCAAGCCCGTTACTTTGCGATTGAGAATACTGATAGTTTTTTTAAAGCAAGAGCTTTACAATGTGAACTGATGTTGAATAGCAGTTTCGAAAAGCAGGAAGCCGACAAACTCTATTTCAGTGGCAGGATAACAGTCGGAGATTAAGGGGTGTATATGTTAAGTTTAATGGCAGCTATTAAAAGGAAGCTAAAGGGGTATAGAAAAACGCAGATTCAAAAACAGATGAATTCTCGCACGATCTCCCAGGAAGGATTAAGGCTTTGGATTGATGAAGAAAACAGATTCAGGATTTATTATAAAGATAACGAAATTACCAAATGGTTTGGCTTAAGCACGGGGATATTTTCTGACGGAAAATGGTATAGTTCTTCAGATTGCAGCCTCAAGATAGAAAAGGTATCGCAAGGGGAGTTTTTTATTTATTTTAATTTTACGCCTCTTCCGCTTATTCAAGTCTGGCACCTTGTACTAATGCCCCAGAATATAATTTCCTGGGATGTGCACATCCAGCTAAAAGATTCATTACGGGTTGATAGAAGAAATGCGGCTTTATTTTTATCAAAGAATTATCAGGAATGGACTGTTCCTTTAGCGCAGGATAATTTTCAAACGGAATTTACTAAAGAGTGGACGAATATAGTGTTATCAGAAAATAACCCCGACTTTATTGGAGTAATTTCTTCATCCCAAGATTTTCCGAGTATTACCCTTAAGAACGATGGTGGTCCAAATACGGAGCTGGCGATTCAGAATACCGACGAGCGTTTTTCAGCCCGCGTGCTTAAGATGCAACTTGAGGAAAAAGAAGAAATATATAGCAGCGGAACATACCGTTATTTTAAAGCAATAATAGAATTCTATCCGGATAAGATTATACTGGAAGATAAATTGCAAGAAATCAGGGAGAGTTACGAAAGAGGTATTTTTTTACAGCAGGAGGAGGAGAGGAAAAGGCAGGAGGAACTAGCGGAGGAGGAGAGGAAAAGGCAGGAGGAACTAGCGGAGGAGGAGAGGAAAAGGCAGGAGGAACTAGCGGAGGAGGAGAGGAAAAGGCAGGAGGAACGCAAGGCCCAGGAGAAAAGAAATCGTACTCTCCAAAATAGCAATCTTAAAATATACATTGATGAAGAAAACCGTGTTCATATATACAATAATGGATCTGAGATTACTAAATGGTGGGGGCTTTATACGCGCATACTTTCAGAGGGGCGTTGGTTTGGTTCTTCAGATTCAGAAGCGCAGATAGATAATTTGTCTTCTCAGGAATTAGTCGCGCATTTAACCCATAAACATCTTCCTATCACCTACCGATGGCATTTAGTTTTAAAAGATAACAATTTATTATGGGAGGAAAGTATACAGGTGCGAGATTCTTTGCGCATAGATCAAAGCAATGCCTCCTTGTTTTTAAGCAAGGGGTATAACGATTGGTTTTCCCGTGCAAAAATGGGCGGTTTCCCTGCCTTTTCTCCAGAATTTAAAGACATCCACCTCATCCAGAGAAAACCGTTTTTTATAGGCTTAACCTCACATTTGAAAGATTTTCCTTCCATATTATTGTATGTGCGCCATATCGGAAAAGATGACGTCTTAACCATTCAAAATTCTGATGCCATAGTGAGTTCGCGAGTCCTTACTGCCGCTCATGAAGAGAAAAAAGAATTGATTCATCCGGGAGTTTATCCTAATTTTAAAATATCTATCAAGTTTTATAAAGATGTATCCGTTTTGGAACGCGTAATGAATAGGTTTAATCGCAGACTTGTCAAGAGTTCCGATGTATTCCAGCTAGCAGAAAATCTGGAGTTGGATTCCTTAAAAACACATACAGTTGAAGATAATGAAGTTTTTGTGTTTGGAGATAGCCAGATTATCCACGACAGGATAAGCGGGACCACAGGGGATTTTGAAAAAGTCATTTCGAAACTAAAGCTTCCGTTTCAGAGGAGGATAAGTATAAAAATCGGTATATCAAAATACAACTTTTTTAGATTGAATGAAATTGCTCAATTTTATTCAAATCTCATTAATCAGCGGGTAGACTTGCGGTGCGTTACTTTGGATATTTTCCCGGTGAAAAAGCTTTATACAAACTTCATTGAGTATGTAAAAGAACTTCAGCTGCGCATTCAAACCGATAACATTAGTTTTTTCTTAAAAGACCAAGACTTGCCGCAGTTATTGCATACTGTGTCTTCCCAGGCAGATCAGTATAATGAGAAAGATCTAATAAGGCTTTTAGGGGTGATTGTAGAGCATCCTTTTATCGGCCCTCAGACGATAGTGATCGATACATTTCATAAATGTAATACAAACTGCATCCACTGCTGGATACATACACCGGTTCGCAAACTTTCTGTTCCAGGAGTAAAAGCAAAGATGGATTTTGAATTATTTAAAGGAATAGTGGATAACGCAGTCGAGCTTTTATGTGATGAAATCATATTCCAGGGTGATGGAGAGCCGCTTTTAGATGATAGGTTTTTTGAAATGGCCGGCTATGCCAGAGATAAAGGTTTAAAGGTGTTATTTTTTACAAACGCCATCCTTTTGGATGAAGAAAAAGCTAAGAAAATAGTAGATCTGGAAATAAATGAGATTTTCTGCAGCCTTCCTGCTGGGACGGAAGAGACATACGCACGGATTAATTCATCTCGTACAAAAGAAACATTTCATAAAGTCGTTAATAATTTAAAGCATCTAATGCATCTAAGAGAGAAGTCCGGCAAAAATAAACCGCTTCTGCAGATGACACACGTTATCCATAATTTAAATTATCATGAGTTAGGAGAAATGGCAAAGATTGATGCGCTTATAGGTGCGGACAAAACCAGGTTTTATCTGGCGCGCTTAGACAAAAATATTAAGTCCCTTCAATTGGAAGCTGAGCATATTAGTTTCTTAAGAAAGTCTTTAAAGGATGTTGAACAGTTCCTGAAGAAAGAGGATATAGAATTGCAGAATAATATAAAGTTTCAACTTGAGAATTATAATCCAACAACAGGAGATTGGTCAGAAGAGCTGCCTTTTAGGCTTGGTTGTCCCGTGGGCTGGTTTTTTAGCCTCATTTTAGCAAAAGGAGATGTAAGTATTTGTTGCCATCTGCGTATTATTGACAGCATAAACGGAAAATGTTTTAAAGAGATATGGAATTCTGGAGAGTATAACAAGATAAGGATCCAGGCTAAATACATCGCAGAGAATAAAGAGGCCACACTTGCCAATGGGATTAAGTTATATGATGAGTTTTGTAAGCATTGCGATACTCACCAGGTAATTTTTAGAATAAATGAATTAATGGATAAATATAGTTTAAGTAAATTTTTATTGAAATTATAGCTATATGAAAATAATTCTTGCTAATTTACCCTGGAAAAGCTTTGGAAAAACAGGGGTAAGAGCTGGCTCGCGCTGGCCGCATTTAAAAGGACCAACTGAAAAAGATTACCTGCCTTTTCCTTTCTTTTTAGCGTATGCGGCTGCACTCCTTAAGCAAAACAACTTTGACGTTGAGTTAGTAGATGCGATTGCAGAGAAAAAGAGTTATGGTACTTTCTTCAGGCAGATAAGAAAAATAAATCCTCAGCTTTTAGTATGCGAGACCTCAACGGTAAGCCTGATCCATGACATGGGGATACTTGAAAAAATCGGCAAGGATATTCCCATCGCAATTTGCGGTCCGGACATTACCATAAGACAGCCAGCCTTCCTTAAAAAGTACCCTTTCATTAAGTATGTGCTTGTAGGCGAGTATGAATTTACGCTTTTGGATTTAGTCACTAACTTAAAAGCAAATAATAGCTTAAATGATGTCGCAGGGCTTATTTACCGTGATGCGGGAGGTATCAGAATAACTTCTTTGCGTGCGTTGGTTGATTTAAATAAGATGCCTTGGCCATTGCGTGAAGGATTACCTATGGAAAGATATAATGATACACCGGGAGATATGCCCCTTCCTTCAGTACAGATGCTTGCCAGCCGCGGCTGTCCATATAGATGTAAATTTTGCCTTTGGCCGCAGGTTATGTACCAAAGTAACCAGTATAGAACTAGGGACGTAAAAGATATCGTTGATGAAATGGAGTATTTAGTAAAAAAGATGCATTTTAAATCCGTATATTTTGACGATGATACTTTTAATTGCGGCAGGGAAAGGATGTTTAGCCTATGTGATGAGATTAAAAGACGTTCGTTGAATGTGCCCTGGGGGATAATGGCGAGAGCAGATTTGATGGATGAAGAAATTTTAGTTGCAATGCGCCAGGCAGGTTTGTATGCAATAAAATATGGTGTAGAATCTGCAAGTCAAGAACTTATCGATAAGGCAGGCAAGAATATGAATCTCAAGAAAACAGAAGAAATAATCAGGCTCACTAAAATGCTGGGTATTAAAAGTCATTTGACTTTTACTTTCGGGTTGCCTGGAGAAACGAAAGAGAGTATTTATAAAACGGTAGAGTTAGCGCTTAGGCTTGACCCTGCTACGATCCAGTTTTCTATAGCTACGCCGTTTCCAGGTACGGTATTTTTTAAGGAGATGAAGGAAAGCGGATATATAATTTCAGATGATCTGGCAGAATATGATGGAAACAATAAAAGTGTAATAACATATCCTCGGCTGTCGGAAAAAAATTTGGCATTTGCTATTCGATACGCATATAAAGAATGGGCTTTGCATTGTGCAAAAAGGGCCCCGAAGAAATCAGGGTATTTTTTACTATTGAAAAAGAATCTTAAAAAACATGGCTTATTGATTACTGCTGTTAAGATTATCCGGTTTTTGATTCGAACGGTTTTTGTTTTATCTCAAGAAGGTGTATGGCGTAAAAGGAATCTTGCTTCCCAGGTTAAAATTAGCGGATTAAATGTTGGCAGGCTGTCGTTGCTTTTTGAAAACGGAAATTTAAGTTTATTCTGGGAAGGGAGGAAGTTAACGCGAGGCAGGGGATTTGCAAATTGTTTTGAATTTGACAACGGGGAGAGGATAGAACCGGCTCAAGGGTATTGGGATTGCCAAAAATTGAGTGATTCAGAATTATTATTAAGAAGAAATAATAAGTTCCTGGATGAGGTATGGAAGATAAAAATACTAGATGAAAAACAGATTGATTGGGATATAGAAGTTGCTTTAAAAAATGGGACAAAGGCTTTTGTAAGCAAAACGATGCTTATTTTGTCAACCCGGTATCATACTTGGATAGATTCTTGGGGAGAAGGGAGATTTGATCCGGGCGGCCAGACGACGCGAGTTGAGCTTAAGAATCCTTATACGCCTTTTATAGGATTAAGAGGTCGGAAAAAAATAAAAGGACAGCTGCCGACTTGCCTGTTGGATGTATCGGGATTAAAAGGCGAATATGCCCCCGCGATAAAAAATTCCGAAACTAAGCTCGGAGGCAGGGTACTTGAGGTAAAAAGCAGGTTCCTTAATGGCAAAAGTTCTTTTAACCAAAATAATTTATTTTCTGTCAAAATCAAAATAGTTGAAGAAGATTTTAGAAAACGTAAACTCGCCCATTACAAATGAAGAACCTATTTTTTATACCTGAACTATAAGGCAATATCAGTATAGATAGTGTAAAATATTATTGTAATTGATAAATTATATGCGCTATTTAAATTTTAAAAAGATTTTCGCAGATTATTTAGATATTGTAGGGATCTTAGATGGTACGTTTGCCTATAAAGGTCCAAATGTTGTTCAGATAGACCTTACCAATAATTGCAATAATGATTGTATAGGGTGTTGGTGTAATTCGCCTCTCTTGGGAGAAAAGAAAATATTACCGGAGACAAAAAGGCAAACTATCCCCTTTGGAAAGATTATCGGGTTGTTGGATGAATTGTGCAGTATGGGCACAACCAGTATTTATTATGCCGGTGGGGGAGAACCATTTATGCACCCCCAGATTATGGATATTCTTGCTTATACTAAAAAAAAGGGGTTTACTTGTTATGTAAATACTAATTTTACTTTAGTGGATGAGAAGATAGTAAAGAAACTTACTCATTTAAAAATCGATCATCTTACTGTCAGTGTCTGGGCAGGTTCTGCGGGTATATACGCTCTTGTACATCCGAATAAAAATGAAAAGACTTTCAACAAGATAAAAGAAATGCTTGTATTTTTAAACAGGGAAAAGAAGAAATATCCAATAGTAAAGCTCTATAACGTTATTTTTAATTTGAACTACCATGATATAGAGCATATGATGGAACTCAGGGATTTAACAAACTCCGAATCAATAGAGTTTACTGTTATAGATACTATACCCGGTAAGACCGATACGTTGCTTCTAAGTGAAAAAGACAGGTACGACTTATTGCAACGATGTAAGAAATTAAAACTGGCATATGGATTTGGGATGAATAGAGAAAAAACAAATATATTAAATTTCGAACAATTTATCCGTAGAGTTGAGAATGCCGATGCAAAATCAGCACATTACGATTCAGATATAATTGATAAATTGCCTTGTTATGTGGGATGGGCATTTGTTAGGGTATTGGCTGATGGTAGCGTAAATTCATGCCTTAAGTCACACCGTTTTCCCGTTGGCAATATTCATAAAGATAAATTCAGTAAAATTTGGAATAGCGCGTTGCAGCAGTATTTTAGAGAAAAGACCTCAAAGGTTAAAAAAACCGGTAATCTTTTTTCTCTTATAGGCAATGATCCCGATGTAACTATGGGTTGTTACAAGAGTTGTGATAATATTGGGCATACGATGGAGATGCACAAAAAGATTGTAAAGCTGGGCAGGTTCAAGAAACATATCCTTGGAGAGGTTGCGCATTTTCTGAAAACCGTAAGAGCAACCTGAACGGTTTGATAAAGGAGGCAGAATATGGCAGAAACACTCTGGCAGAAATTCATGAAGCATAATAAAACAGGCGGTTTTTTCTACGCGCTTAAGCGAGGGTTTAAATATATAGCGTGGCGTAATATATGCATAAGCAAGGGAATAGATTGGAGAAAATTCAGTAGATAATGAAAACCATTATTTCTAGAAAAAGGGAAAAGCAGAAAGTGAAGCCCGATTTTATATGTTTTGGCATTATAGATGATTGTATTTTGAAATGCAAGATGTGCCGGAAATGGAAGGAAGACATTTTTATTAAAGATAGGACAGGTGCTCCTACGCTGGAAGATTGGAAGCGTTGCGTGAATTCTTTAAAGAAGATAACCGATAAGCCAATCCAAATAAATTTCGGCGGAGGTGAGCCGCTATTGAAGGAGGGGCTTTGGGAACTTGTAAGTTTTTGCAAATCGAAGAGGTTGGACGTTAATATCGCAACGAACGGTTATCTGATTGACGAAAATACTGTAAAAAAAATCTCCGATTCAAGATTGGATAGTATTATTTTATCCTTAGATAGCTTGCAAGAAGACACGCATGATTATTTAAGAGGAGTCAAGGGTGTGTATAGGGCAGTAATGGGCGCCATAAGTTCCCTGGATAAATCCTGCAGTGAGCTTTATAAAGGAATATGTTCTGTGATATATGATAAAAACATTGAAGATGTAGTTAAGCTTGCAGAATGGGTAGATAACGATAAAAGATTGAATTCAGTATATTTTATGGCAGCAATGCAGCCGAATAATACAGTTTTAGATGCACAATGGTACTTAAAAGAAGAGTTTGATTGCCTTTGGCCGAAAGACCCCCTAAGGGCATGCGTGGTTATAGATGAACTTATAAAACTAAAGAAAAATAACTCTAAAATAACGAATCAGGTTTGTCAGCTGGAGGCGTTCAAATTATACTATCAATTTCCTGAACGTTTTGTGAAATCCACAAAATGCAATATGGGCTCTGCATTGCACATCAGTTCCTGCGGCGACATATTCCTCTGCTATCATTGGGGAAAATTAGGGAATATTAAAACGGATGATATCGCGCAACTTTGGAGTTCTGATAATGCGGCGCAAGTCCGAGAGGATATTGGAAATTGCAAAAACAATTGCCATTTCTTGCTTAATTGCTATTTCAAGGGCGATTACCCCTTTACCATAGAATAGAAATTTAAATAAAGGAAAAGTTATGGATGATATGTTAGAAAAGAATAAGAGCGCAAGCGTAAAACCGGAAATTGCAAAACCAGGTTTTTGTTGTATCGGTATTGTGGACAGTTGCATGTTAAAATGTCAAATGTGCCAGAAATGGAAGGAAGATGCCGGAACGATGGGAATCCCCCAGCCTGCTACCGAAGAATGGAAGAGATTTATTAAGCAATTAAGGGATGTGGTTGACCCAGGGTTTGAAATTGATTTCGGCGGCGGGGAAGCCTTAATGAAAGAGGATATCTTTGAATTAATTTCTTATTCTAAAAGCTTAGGTTTTAAGACTACTATTGCTTCAAATGGTTTCCTTATTGATGAGAAAATGGCCCAAAAAATAGTGAATTCAGGCTTAGACAGTATTATCCTGTCGCTGGACAGCCTTCTGCCGGAAATTCATGACTCTATGCGGGGGGTAGAGGGTGTCGCGCAGCGGGTATTGAATGCCATTAAATATATCAGACATTATTCAAAGACTATCCATGTGGGAATTTGCAGTATTATCATGGAGCAGACCGTTGGTGGACTGCTGCATTTAGCGGAATGGGTGAATAGCAACAGAGATATGACTAACTCTATTTTATTTATGGCAGCAATGCAACCGAATAATACGGAATTTGACGAAGAGTGGTATAAAAATAAATATGATTATTTTTGGCCCAAGGATCTTAAAAAAACCAATGAAATTATTGATGAGTTAATAAGACGCAGAAAATTAGGGCACTGGATAGGAAACTCTGTAGAGCAGTTGGAAGCATTCAAGGCTTATTTTAATAACCCTTCCCGGTTCGTCAAGAAGAATCCCTGCAATCTGGACCGGGCAATACACGTTAGTTCGATAGGGGATATATTTTTGTGCTTTCGATATGCGCTTTTAGGAAATATCAAGAACGGTGACGATATAGGGAGAATTTGGCATTCTGAAAAAGCAGAGCTAGCCAGAAATGATATCAGAAAATGTCAGGATAATTGCCACTTTTTACTTAATTGCTTTTTTGAAGGGGATTATCCTTTTATCACTAAATAAGGAGATATGTATGAATGATATAAAACCTAAATTTTGCTGTATTGCAGCTACTGATTTTTGCATGTTGCGCTGTAAAATGTGTAATAAATGGCAGGAGCCCCTTCCGAAAAAAGAAGAGTTGCCTTCGTTGGAAGAATGGAAGAATTTTATCAGCGGATTCCGTGAATTAGTTGATAAAGATTTTGAATTGGATTTTGGGGGAGGCGAGGCGCTTTCTATGCCCGGGATTTTGGATTTAATAAAATTTGCTAAACAAAAAGGATTCAGAACTACGGTAGCCTCAAACGGATATCTTATCGATAAGGAAATGGCAAAAAAAATCGGCAATTCCGGTCTTGATGCGATAAGCCTCTCTCTTGATAGTTTTCGTCCGGAAGTACACGATAGGATCCGGGGTAAAAGCGGTGTTTATCAGCGCCTCATGGAAGCTTTAGATAACTTAAGCAGGTACTCCCGTAATACGAAGAAAGGAATTTGCTGCATCATCATGAATGAGAATATTGAGGATTTGCTTACTTTGACCGGGTGGGCTGAAGAAAATGATTTAGTTGATTGGCTGTATTTTATGGTAGTTGTTCAACCTAACTACAGTGGGCCCTTAACGGATAACTGGCAGGATGAATACCAATATCTTTGGCCGAAAGATAAAAACAAAGTACTTTCTGTTATTGAGGAATTGATAAGGCGAAAGCAAAACGGTTCAAAGATAAGTAATCGGGTTGAGCATTTAAGGGCTTACAAAGCCTACTTTAACAATCCTCAGAAGTTTGTCAATAGAGCCAAGTGTATTGTAGGCGGCAAAGCGATAAGCGTTAATGCATATGGTTTTATACAGCTCTGTCTTTTTAAAGATTTTATCGGCAATATAAGAGATAACGATATCAGGGAGTTATGGTATTCACAGGATGCTGCGGCCATTAGGAATAAAGTAAATGACTGTAAAACAAATTGCCACTTATTGCTCAATTGTTGTTATATAGAAGACGACCAGTCTCTATATTCAACCTGAATTTTAAATTATGGATAGCTATAATCCTCTACTTAAGCCCCGTTTTTGCTGCTGGGTGATTAATTACCGCTGCATGTTTAGATGCAAGATGTGCAATATCTGGAATATAAAGGATGATTATAATACACAGACTACTATGCAGCAAAAAAAGAATTTTGTGCGATCTCTGCGTGGCTTCGTTGATACGGATTTTGAGTTTCATTTGTCGGGAGGAGAACCGTTGATGTCTGAGGGGGTATTGGAGCTGGTTAATTTTATTTCAGGAGAAGGTTACAGGACAAATATAGTGACTAATGGCTTCCTTATAGATGAACTAATGGCAAAGGAGATCGTTAACTCAAAGTTGGGTACTCTCACTTTATCGTTGGATGGTATACGGTCGCAAACGCACGATTTTATAAGAGGAGTAAAGGGTAGCTTTAGAAGGATAATCAAGGCCATAGAGTATTTAGACAAGTATCGCAAGGGCAGTAAATTAAAGATAGCGATCCTTACGACAATAATGAAAACTAACCTGAATGAGATCTTAAAGCTTGCGAAATGGACACAAAGAAACAGAAAAATAGAGATGATCAGCTTTCAGGCAGTAACGCAGCCTTTTTGCCAAGAGATGGATAGGGACTGGTTTAAGAACGACAAAAACAGATTCCTTTGGCCCGACGATTTGAAGAAAGTTTCAAAAGTTATGAGATGCTTAAAAAAAATGAAGGCTAGCGGATATAAAATTGGAAACCATCAAAATCATTTCCTGCATTTTAATGAATATTTTGCTGAACCGAACATATTTCTAAAGAAAATAAAATGTAATCTCGGCGATTATGAATTTCACGTAGATCCATATGGAAAGATTTTCTTTTGTTGTTTGACTGAGGGGATCGGGAATATTAAAACCGATAATCTTGCTGTATTGTGGGATTCAGTTAAAACACAAGAAACAAGAAAAGAGGTATATGGTTGTAAGAAAAATTGTCATATTATGATTAATTGTTTCTATGAAGATGAGTTACCTTTTAAAGATAAACCTGTGTTGAATAAGCCCACTTTTTAGGCCAATAGTTATGAATATGCTATCATTTGTAAGGAAAGCATTATTTAAAAGCACTCCTTTGAAGGATGTCCCAGAGCCGGTTTTTTGTCTTTTAGTAGTTTCAAAGAAATGTAACTTTAAATGTAAAATGTGCAATATGTGGAAAAATAGACAGAAATCTCCGGAAAGAAAAGAACTCTCTTTGAAAGAAATAAAATATTTTGTGGATGATTTTAAGAAGGTCGCCTCCAAGCCTATTTTTATTCATTTGATCGGAGGGGAAGCCTTATTAAGAAAAGATCTCATGGAGATTATCTCGTACATCAAAGGGAGCGGATTTAATAGCTCTATCACCACGAATGGTTTTTATATTGATGAATTAATGTCACAGCGTATTGTTCAGGCTGGTCTTAAGGGCATATTTCTTTCTTTGGACGGAATCAAAGAGGAAACCCACGACTATTTAAGAGGGATTAAGGGTAGCCATCGAAAAGTAATGGAAGCAATCGATTTATTAGATAAATACAGGGGAGAAGATAAAGCTGAGAGGCTGAGTATTGGTGTTACCATGACAATGATGGAGAAGAATCTAGATGAAATTTTACCGCTTGTTGAGTGGGCGCAAAACAACGGGAAAATAAATGACCTGTTTCTAAATGCCTGCTTGCAGCCGTTTGACTGCGAAAATTATCAACAGGATTGGTTTCTTAACAAGGACTATAATGAAATCTGGCCGCGTGATATAAAGAAGGTATCCGCTATTTTAGAAGAACTCGCTATATTAAAGGAGAGAGGATATAAAATCTGCAATCCTCCTGAACAATTAAGGTTAGTAAAGGAGTATTTTAGGAATCCTCACCGGTTTATCCACGAGGAAAAGATTAAGTGTCCCCGGGGCGATCTTGCTCCGGAAATAAACGCGTACGGCGATATAAATATGTGTTTTGGCATGGCGCCGTTGGGCAATATCCGCGAAAAGAAATTTTCTCAAATATGGTTTTCAAAAAGCATGGAAAAGGCCAGGAATGAAATAAATACCTGTAAAAAAGATTGCGATACAGTAGTAAATTGTTTTTATAAGATTGAAAATATTACCGATAATATACAGGGATAACATGAAGATCCAGAACCCAAAAACCTGCCTTTTGACAGTCACCAATAGTTGTATATTGCGCTGCAAGATGTGTAATCTATGGCAACTTAATACACAGGAAAATGAGATTAGCGTTGATGATTGTAAGAGATTCGTTGATTCCCTTGAGCAATTCAGGCAGGAGCAATTTGAAATACACATTATAGGCGGGGAATCTTTAATAAAGAAAGATATATGTGAGTTGGTTAAACATATCAGCCGCAAAGGTTGGCGTTCAGTGATAACTTCTTGTGGTTACACGATTGATGAGCCTATGGCCCATGCATTGGTTGAATCCGGATTAAGTTTGTTGAATTTGTCGCTGGACAGCCTTGTCCCTGAAGTACATAATTATTTAAGAGGCAGGCAGGATAGTTTTCAGCGCCTGATGAGGGCAATCGAATATCTGAGCAAATTTAAAGGCGAAAGATTGAAGTTGGGCATTAACACCGTTATCTCCGCTTACAATCTAGATGGTTTGTCTGCGCTTACTGAATGGGTTATAGGCAATCATAAGCTTGATTACATATATTTTATGGCACTGATGAGGCCATTTGGGGCAGAGGTAGACTGGGAATGGTTTAAGAAAAAGGAATATGAATCCCTTTGGCCTTCTGACGCAGATAAGTTAGACCGGGGCATTGATTCTTTGATTAGACTAAAAAGTAAAAGCAGTAAACTACAAAACTCCGTGAAGCAGCTTGAAGACTTTAAATCATATTTTCGTAACCCCGCCGGATTTATTAAAACAAATAAGTGTAATCTTGCTTATCAAGCGATAAATGTGAATGCGGTAGGAGATATATATTTATGTTTCTTCCTGGATAAATTAGGTAATGTCAGGGACGGGGATATTACGCGTTTATGGTCTTCGGCCAGGGCCGGCAGTATTAGGGAGAAAATGTTGAGATGCAAGAATAACTGTGAATTAGTGGTCAATTGTTATTATGGAGAATAAAGAAAGATGCTTACGAGAAGGCCATCTTCCTGCTCAATAGTACTTTTAACTCAGTGTATCTTAAAATGCAGAATGTGCGAGATGTGGAAATCACCTGCTCAGGCAAGTAGCATTACTACAGAAGACTGGAAGTCTTTCATTGATAGCTTGGAAGGTGTTTTGGATGGTTCCAAAGAAATAGTTTTTAGCGGCGGAGAGCCCTTATTAAAGAAAGATATACTTGAACTTGTCAGGTTCGGGACCGACAAAGGATTTAAAACGCTTATGCCTTCCAATGGTTATCTTATAGATGAAGAGATGGCTAAAAGGATTGCTGATTCCGGATTAAAGGAGATGTTTATCTCATTGGATAGCATTAATCCTGATACCCATGATTTCTTAAGAGGGACTAAGGGCTCCTATGATAGGGTAATGAAAGCTTTTGATAATTTGCAAAGATTTTGTCCCGATTTAAGAGTGGGTATCATTACTGTTATTTCGGGGGTAAATTACAAAGAAATAGGGGAACTATCTGTTTGGATTAAAAATAACAGCTTCTTAAGCGGAGTATACTTCCAGGCGATAGCAAAGCCTTTTTTCTCCCAAGCCGGTGATGACTGGTACTTGAATCCCGCTTATCAATTATTGTGGCCGGAGAAGATCCAAGAAGTACATTCTGCGCTGGATGCACTAATCAGATTAAGAAACCAAGGCTACCCCATACATAATTTTCCTTTGCAATTAGAGATTTTCAAAACTTACTTTAATGACCCTTCGAAGCGCGCGCGGAAAGCCCCTTGTTACGCAGGTGATTATGTAATTAATGTGAATCCGCAAGGAGATATTTCATTATGTTGTTTTATGAAACCAATAGGCAACATTAAAAATGACAATATAAAGGAATTATGGAATTCAGCAGCAGCTCGGGAATCCAGGGATGCTATGCATTGCTGCCAGCTTAACTGTAACAACATGGTAAACTGTTTTTTTAAAGAAGAAGAGGAAAAATGAGCGGTGCCCAAGATTCAATTTATACTCAGCTTAAGAACCAAAAAGAAGGATTGAGTGGCGGTTCTTTAAACCCTTTATTTTGCGATGTACTTATTACTGAAAGATGCAATTTAAAATGCAGAAAATGCCGATTTTGGAAAAATGGCACCGAGAATGAGGTCAGCATAGAAGAATATAAAGATTTTTTTGTTTCTCTAAAAGAATTTGATACCATGCCATTAGAAGTAAATTTGGGCGGAGGGGAGCCGCTATTAAAGAAAGGCGTACTTGATTTGATTTCCTTTTGCGCTGAGTTAGGATTTAAGCCGGCTATAGCTACTAATGCTACCTTAATTGATAAGGCAATGGCAAAAAGGTTGGCCATGGCAGGATTAAGCAGGTTGAGCATATCACTGGATAGCCTTGATGCAGATGTCCATGATTTTATTACCGGAACTCAAGGCTCGTACATGCGCCTGATGAAGGCGGTCAAATATTTAAAAAGATATTGGCAAAAAGGAACAGTCCATATAAATACCGTGCTCACTCATCAAAATGCCAAGGGGCTAAAGGATCTTGTGGAATGGGTGAATAATGATAAGTTTTTTAACGGTATAGCAGTGGTCGCATTAGCGCAGCCTTTTAGGACGGAAAGTATTGATAAATGGTATTTAGACGAAGAATACGGTTTACTTTGGCCAAAAGATCCCGATTCCTTGTCTTCGATAATAGATATAGTTATTGCCTATAAGCGCGCAGGATACAAGGTATTAAATCCTATTTCCCAGCTAGAAGTATATAAGAGATATTATGCTAACCCGGGTTCTTTCGCCAGGGTGCATAATTGTAATTTTGGAGAGTATATCTTTAATATTAATGTTATTGGTCATGTCCATTTATGTTGTTTTATGCGCCAGATAGGCAATATCAAGAATGGTAAAATTAAGAATATATGGTTTTCAGAAGAGGCGAAGAAAACAAGAGAATTGATGAAAGGTTGTCAGAAGAGTTGCAATAATATCGTAAATTGTTATTTTCAGGATGAAGGATGACCCATGGAGATAAATGCGCCTGTCTTTTGTGATATAGGTATTACCGAAAACTGCATTTTTAAATGTAAAATGTGCAGATTATGGGAATCCAGAGAGAACACTGATGAACTATCCATTGAAGAGTGGAAATATTTTATAGATAGCCTTGCAGAATGCGGGTTTTCCAAAGTAAAGCTGCATTTTGCAGGAGGGGAACCTTTGGTGAAAAAAGGGGTCATCGATGTGCTTGCACACGCCCATAGAAAAGGTTTTACCACGGTAATGGTGACAAACGGTTTCCTTATAGATGAAGCTATGGCAGCTAGAATAGCGTCTTGCGGCTTAGATGTAATTAGCATATCATTGGATACCCTTGATGCCGATATGCATGATTCTTTGAGGGGGGTTAAAGGGGCGCATGCTCAAGCGATGCGAGCTATTAAGAATCTGAAGAAAGAGGGCGTAAAAAGTATTAGTATCTTAGCAGTTATTATGGGGCCGAACATTCAGCATCTGGTTGAGCTGGTAGAGTGGGCCAACAATAATAATGATTTAAGTTCAATCTATTTACAGGCAATATCCCAGCCAATCGCAACGGATAAAGATGATCAATGGTATGAAAGAGAGTCATTGCGCTATCTTTGGCCACACAATGAAATTGAACTAGACGCGGTTATGAACCAGCTTATTGAATACAAAAGACAGGGTTATAAAATATCAAATTCCATAAGACAACTGCAGGTTTTTAAAACCTATTTTAGGCAACCAAACAAATTGGGCATGGATATGATTTGCAGCCAAGGTAATTATGTGATGTATATACGGCCCTCGGGGGATGTTTTGCTATGTGGTTCTAGGGTTGCCGTGGGCAATATTAAAGATAGTCTTATAAAGGATATTTGGTATTCGACAGAAGCAATGGTAAGAAGAGAACAAATGCGTAATTGCAAAGAAAGCTGCCTTAACGTATTAAATTGTTTTGAAAACAAGAAACTTCTTTAAGGATATATGGACAATCACAAAAAACCTTCTTTCTGTGATTTAATTATTACAGAATCTTGCATCTTGAAATGTAAAATGTGCAAGATGTGGCAGAGGAAAAATGAGGATGAGTTAGATTACAGACACTGGTTGAGATTTATAGATTCTTTCGCTGATTTTGTAAATGGCAAGGCCCAGGTGCAATTTGTAGGAGGAGAGCCTCTTCTAAAAAAAGGAATATTAGACTTGATCAAGCATGCCGATAAAAGAGGTTTAACAACCACAATGACTACAAATTCCTTTTTATTAAATGATGATTTCTTTGATAGAATTATGAACTCAGGTTTAGATACCCTGGTCCTTTCATTGGATAGCCTGGAGAAACAAACGCATGATTTTTTGCGCGGGGTAGATGGGGTGTATGAAAGGGTAATGGAAACAATTAATCGCTTCTCCAGGAAAAGAAATAATTTAATGCGCCTTCACATTGTCACTACTATAATGCATCAGAACCTTGATGACATATCGGAGCTTGCGGAATGGGCCAACCAGCATGATGCTATTGCAAATATCAGTTTTCAGGCAATAACCCAGCCCTTTTTTACTCCTCCTGATAACGAATGGTATAGAAAAAAAGAATATTCATTTCTTTGGCCAAGCGACTTAGAAAAAGTAAACTTTGTGTTAGAGAGGCTTAAGGATTTAAA
Source organism: Candidatus Omnitrophota bacterium (assembly GCA_028716965.1). Taxonomy (GTDB): domain Bacteria; phylum Omnitrophota; class Gorgyraeia; order Gygaellales; family Profunditerraquicolaceae; genus UBA6249. Next base: position 10,655 of record JAQUOV010000002.1, on the reverse strand, counting down.
AGAAAAAGGATATAAAATTACAAACCCGCCTGGACAATTTCATGTTTTTAAGTCTTACTTTGAACATCCCGAACTATTTGTAAAAATGTTTCATTGTAATTTGGGCTATAATTCATTAAGCGTTAATGCGGAAGGTAAGATATTCTTGTGTCTATCTTTGGAGCCTATTGGAAATATCCGGGAAAATAAGGATATTGAAGAAATTTGGTTCTCCGAGAAAGCGGAAATAGTACGAAATAATATAAGAAACTGTAAGAGCAATTGTAAATCAATGATTAATTGTTTTTTCGAGAACGAAAAAACCAATGCAACGGAATCTAATGAGTGAAATTAGCTCTCAGGAAAAGATTTTATTAATTCAGGCGCCTCCTTGGGGAGTGGATGCTCCTCCCCTGGGTATCGCCTACTTGGCTACTTTCTTAAAAACAAAAGGTTTCCCCGCTAAAATATTCGATTTAAATATTGAGATATTCCACCAAGCAGATAAAGAGTTACAGGAGAAATGGATTACGCAGGACTTTAACTTTTGGGCCTTAGGAGAAGCACCAAAAGTTTTATTCAGCCAACTGGAAAACTGGTCTGACAGGATACTTTCATTCCAGGCGAAAATAATTGGATTTTCAGCAACTTTTGCTTCTATCCCTTTTCTTAATGCGCTTCTTCTGAGGTTGAGAAAAAAAATAGGCAAGGACGTAATAATAATAATTGGCGGACCAGGAGTGAATTACAAAGAAAGCCGTTTCTGGTTTAGAAAGGATTGCATAGATTATTTTGTCCTTGGAGAAGGGGAATATCCTTTGTTTTGCCTTTTAAGCGATTTACGGCAAGGAAAAACTGCGCAGCCGTGTTTGGAATATATCACCTGGAAGGATAATCCGCTCGATCATCCTTTGTGCCTTAAAGGGAGGGAAGAAAACCGCATAAATATTAATGAAATACCTTTTCCTACTTTTGAAGAATTTAATTTAGATTATTATTCTCAGGAAGACCTTTTGCCTTTAATCAGCAGCAGAGGCTGTATCCGGGCCTGCGCGTTTTGCCGAGATTTCTACATAAAGAAACCCTATCGTTGGCGTAACCCCGAGTCAGTGTTTGACGAAATCCAACATCATGTACAAAAATATAAAAGAAAAAGATTTGAGTTCTGTGATTTATTAATTAACGGCAATTTAGGTATTTTGGATACATTTTGCAATCTGTTGCTTCAACAAAAGACAGGTATCGCATGGGGAGGCCAGGCTGCAGTAAGAAGGGATATGAGCAGTAAGTTGTTTAAGAAAATGAGGCAGGCAGGATGCGGAGGGCTTACCTTTGGCTGCGAAAGTCTTTCAGATAGAGTTTTAAAACTGATGAGAAAAGGCATAACTGTTCGCGATGCGCGAGATTCGATTATAAAAGCTAAAAAAGCAGATATCCGTGTTGAAATCAATCTTATTGTTGGTTTCCCGGGAGAAACAGAACAGGATATCGACAAGAACATCCAGTTCATAAGAAAGAATGCGAAATGGATAGATAAAGTAAATAGCTTGAATATCTGTAGTATTGAGCCTGGGATGTATTTATATGAGCATGCGCCAGATTTTGGTATAGATACGACACTGATAAATGACTGGTTTGCTTGGTTTACTAAAGATTTAACCAACACTTTAGAGATAAGGCTTAATAGGCATAAGAGGTTAACTAAGGCATGTTTAGATTATAATTTAAAACCATATTGGCAAAATACAAATAGATGAAAATTAAAACAAGGCTTATCGGCAATGGAAACATTAAATAAACACCAGGAAAATATCCCTAAAGCCTGCATTTTATTACTTACGCTTGGTTGTTCCTTGCGCTGCAGGATGTGCCGGCTTTGGCAAAACGATGAATCCGGTATCAGAAGGCCAAGCCAAGCTGATTGGAAGAATTTCATCCTTTCTTTAGGTAAATTCGCTGCCCCTGATTTTAATATGATATTCGGCGGCGGCGAGCCTTTGTTGTTTCCGGATAAACTTATAGAGCTCATCAGTTTTTCCAACAGAAACGGATTCAGGACATCATTAGCAACAAGTGGTTATTTTATCGATGCAGGATGTGCGCAGCGGCTTGTTGAGGCCGGGTTAAATTATATTGCCTTGACATTATATAGTTTGAATAAAGAAACGCATGATTATCTACGAGGGAAGCCTGATAGCCATAAAAAATTAATGGATGCAATAACATTCCTTGATAAATTCCGTTCTTCCTTAGAGATAGCAATTGATACGGTAATAATGGCGCCAAATTTGACTGAACTCCTGGCGTTGGCCGATTGGGTAAAAAAAGATCATCGGATTCGTTCTGTATTCTTTCAAGCGGTAGTACAGCCTTTCCATAGCGCACCTCAGGATGAATGGTATAGAAGAGACGAATTCGCTTTTCTTTGGCCAAAAGCATTAAATGAGGTTAACATGGTTATTGACAGTTTAATTAAATTAAAAGATCCTTTAGCACAAGGCGCAGCGGACAAAATAAATAACCCTATTTCGCAGCTTGAGCTTTTTAAATCATATTTCCGCAATCCAAATGAATTTGTAAAGAAATATTCCTGCAATGTAACAAATGGAAACAGCTTTACCGTTTCTCCCGACGGTAGTATTAAACTTTGTCCTTATATGGAGAGTATAGGCAATATCAGGGATGCTGATATAAAGGACATCTGGTATTCTGTAAAAGCGCAAGAGAGAAGGGGAGAGATGGCTTCTTGTAAGAAAAACTGCCACCATATAATTAATTGCTGGTACGAGGAAGAAAAGATAGCTTAACTTTAAGTTCTATAGGCGATGGAAGAACGAAGTATTAAATTAATAAGGTCACCAAGTTTCTTTAGGAAGCGCCAGTTTACGGCGAAATTAAATTATACCCTTATCCCGCCTTTAGGTGTAGGATTAATCTCTGGTTTCCTGCGCTCTCATGGGATATCGATTGAGCAAGATGATCTTAATATAAAGATTCATTATGATAATACTTATCCGGGTTCTCTTGAGGATGCGATTGATACTGATATTTTATCAGACACTGCCCGTATATTAGATTATGCGCGTGGTGGAGCTGATGCGTATCTTTCTGCTATTATGGAAAAAGCAGCATTAAAATGTAAGATTTGCAATAATCAAATCGTGCTGCTCTCTCTATCGGATAATATAGAAAATGATACCAACTTGATGTTCCTTGTGGCTTTTACAAGGTTTATTAAAGAAAGATATAACTGTTTAAATATAATAGGAGGAGACAGCTTATGGCTTGATTTATTAAAAAATAAATACGATGGTCGCTACATAGATTATATCATCTATGGCGAGGGGGAAGCCCCGTTATACTATCTTTTAAAACATATCTTAAATCATGAGCGGTTAGATAATATCTCTGGCTTGGAGTTTTCCGATGACGGTAAAATTATTAGGTCGCATATTGTTTCCAAGCTTATTCAGCCGGATTTTTCCGGATTGCCCATTGAAAAATACAGGTCGCAAGAAGAAATTTTGAATTTTTCTGAAGATATCCGGGAAACAATGAATAGATATCTGGCGTCTCAGACACTTGTTTTGCCGTATAGGTTCATAAGGGGGTGTCCTTACGAGTGCGCTTTTTGTGTTTCTTCAAGCACCCGGGTTAGCGATGTACTGACCCCGGAGCAAATAACCATTGATTTAATGCAGCTAAAAGAATTATATAATCCGACGGGATTTTTATTCTTAAATGACACAATCAATATTTCCAGTAAGTTTGTAAATGCATTGTGCTCTGAAATAATAAGAAAAAAACTTAAAATTCTATGGAGCGATTGTGCAAGGGCAGATAATTTAAACAAATCAACTCTCCTAAAAATGCGCAGGGCAGGATGTATAAGATTAATATTCGGCATGGAAACAGCCAGCCCCCGCTTATTAAAATATATTAACAAGCGAATCGATTTACGGCAATTAAGGAATGCGTTCAAATGGGCCCATGAAGCAGGAATCTGGACTGGGGTTGAAGTAATTTGCGGTTTGCCTCACGAGAGGGATGAAGATATAGATGCTACCGTTAGGTTCCTGAATTCAAATAGCAGGTATATCAATCGCATTTATCCTAACCATTTTGATTTAAGGGAGAATACGCCATTTTATAACCAGCCGGCTCGATTTGGAATAAACCGTATTTTTGAAGTAAACCAGTATGCAGAAAAAGATTTTATCAGTTATGTAAAGTTTGGGTTTGATGAAGAGAATGGTTTGTCTTGGCATGATAAGAACCGGCAGATAGAGCGTTCGTTAAAAACAGTTTTAGAAAAATGTATTTGGGGAATAAAGAATTTTAATGACGAACACTTGTTATTTTTTCTTTATTCTAATTTAACTGAAAAAAACAAAGTAGACTCTGTTTTCCAAAAGATAAGGCACTAACGATGGATGCTAAAAGATTTCTTGAAAACCGCAATGCAATTATTGATGCAAAATCCGGTTATCCGCGATTCTGTGATATAGTTATTTCAAATCGTTGCGTTTTAAAATGCAAAATGTGTACTGCCTGGCGTTGCCAGGGTGATTCGGCCGAAATTACTTATGAGCAGGCAAGGAATTTTGTAAGCGCTTTGTCTGAATTTATTAAATTCCCTCTTGAGATTAATGTTATGGGGGGAGAGCCGTTATTAAAAGACTGGTGTTTGGATCTATGTTCTTTTATACATCGATGCGGGTTTAAATCCATCATTTCCACAAATGCAACCCTTATAGACGAAGATATGGCAAAAAAAATAGCGGATTCGAATTTGGATGTTCTGGCCATATCCCTGGAGAGCTTAAGAAGCAATACGCATGATTTTTATAGAGGAGTTGAGGGTACTTTGTCAAAGGCTATGAAAGCCATAGAATATATCGATAAATATTGTAAGGGTCGTTTGACGGTAAGTATCCTTGCCATTATTATGGAGAAGAATTTAGATGATATTTTAGAGCTTACGGAATGGGTAAATCGTAATGGTTTATTTCAGAATATTTCCTTTTTGGCATTATTAGAAAATGGGTTAGTCCCTGTCCGGCATAATTGGTTTAAGAGCGCCGCATACGCAGAGCTTTGGCCTCAGAATATATCAAAAACGCATAAGCTTATTGATGAGTTAATCAAGCTTAGGAAAAAAGGATACAAGATATGGAATCCGATTTCTCAACTTGAAGCCTTTAAATCTTATTACGTTGATCCGGATAAATTCATGCGGGAAACAGAATACAGGATGCATGATTACATTTTAGATTTAGATGAAAAAGGCACTATCTATCTGAGCGGAGAGCCGCTGGGAGATGTAAATAGCGATGATATAAAGAGTTTGTGGTTTTCTAAGAAGGCTAACCAGTTAAGACAAAAGATTGATGAGCATGGGCCGGGCAAAAGATGTTGTGTAATAAATTTTGTTTGCGCTTTTCCCCCAGACAGTGACGTCAAATCAATACAAACCATCCCTGAAAGTAAAGTGCACATTGAGCCGATGGAGACAAGAAATAAAATTGTTAAACCGAAATTCTGCGTAATTGAGGTTTCCCATCGCTGCATGTTCCGCTGTAAGATGTGCTATTATTGGAAGACAAAAAAGAATCGCCATGAAACCAGCATAAAAGAACTCAGTAATTTTGTATTAAGTTTAAGGCATTTTGTAGACGGGCCTTTTGAGATGAATATTTCAGGCGGAGAACCGTTTCTAAAAAAAGGAATATTAAATTTTATTGAATTTGTAGCTCAACAGGGATTCCGGTTTTCAACCGTTACTAACGCCTATCTTATCAATAGGCGAATGGCAAGAAAAATTGCAGATTCTGGTTTGAATTTTCTTTCGATTTCTCTTGATAGCCTTGATGAGGGTACGCACAATTACTTGCGTGGCCTCAGAGATTCTTATCAGCGGGTTATCCAGGCAGTAGCTTATTTTAACGAATATCGGGGGAAGCTCAAGAATCTAGGTATCCAGACCATTATCACTGCAAAAAACCTCAAAGGTATCCCGGAATTGGCAGAATGGGCGAAAAATAACAAACTTACCGTTTCCTTCATTGCTGTAATGAGACCCAATATGCTCCCTATTGATGATACCTGGTATAAAAAAGAACCGTATAAGTTCCTTTGGCCGCAGGATATCGGCCAGGTCCATGCGGTGATTGATAAGCTGATAGCCTTAAAGATTGCCAAGTATCCGATTGATACAGAGATTGAGCAACTGGAGCGATTTAAGCTTTACTATCAAAATCCCGAGGAATTTGTTAAATCAACACCATGCAATCTGGGGGATGATATCTTACATGTTAATCCTGCCGGAGAGGTCTACCTTTGCTGCGAGATGGAATCAATCGGAAATATTAAAGATTCAGACGTACATGCGATCTGGACTTCTGAAAGAGCGGAGAGGGTGCGGGAAAAGATAAGGGTCTGTAAAAGGAATTGTGCGGGTATGGTAAATTGCTACAAAGAGATTGAATAAAATGAGTATGGTCACTTTAAAAGGATTCTTTAAAAAAGCCAGGATCTTCAAGAATCTATTGAAACACATTCCTTTAAGGGATGCAAAACGTCGTTTATTTAATCCGGCAGTTATTACGCGTCATATAAAAGCCTTGTTTGGGTATAATCTGGCTTCGGCCCCTTCGCTGCTTACAAACAAATACATAAATAAGAATCAAAATCAGCCCGTTATTATTTTCTCCGATTTTGAAGAGTTGCATGAGAGAATAACGGGCGATAAGGAAGGCTTTAAAAGAAATACCGACATGATAAGAAATTTAGCGCATAAAGGCGAAAAGGTGCATTTAAAGATAAGCCTTTCCAGGTACAATTTTTCCCGTTTGAATAGAATGGTTGATTTCTCATTTGAACTTTTAGGCAAGAAAAATCAGTTCCCTCCTGTCTCGTTTAAGGTTTTTCCCGTAAAAGATATTGCAGTTAATTTTAAAAACTATGTTGAAGAAATAAGGAAGCAAGTTGGGCCTGAAGGGATTATCGTTACTATTGATGATAATGAGTTGATGGAAATACTTAATACTGTTGCTTTGCATGCACAAGCCAACGAAGATAGAGAAAAGGATTTATTGCGGCTCTTAGGAATAATAAGTGAGCAGGTTTTTATCGGGCCACAGACCATTGTATTTGACCCGTTTCACAGATGTAATGCAAAGTGCCAGCATTGTTGGGTGCATACGCCTCAGGTGAAACATCCGGAGGAATTCCTTAATCGTAAATTTGATTTTGAAATCTTTAAAGAGGTTGTTAATGATGCCTCCAGCATGATGACCGACGGTATAATATTGCAGGGTGATGGCGAACCTTTAATGTATGAGAACTTTATGCCAATGTTGCGGTATGCCCGTAATAAAGGCCTGGGCGTATTATTTTTCACCAATGGTATTTTATTTGACGAAGAAAAGGCAAGAGAAGTGATTGAATTGGGAGTGAATGAAATTTATTGCAGTTTTCCCGCAGGCACCGCAGATGTCTATGAAAAAATATCGGCAATCCAGCCGCCTGAGACATTTTACAAGATCAAGAATAACCTTAAAAGATTTATGGAATTAAAAAAGGAAAGCGCTAGCGATAGGCCAAGGCTTATTGTAACTCATGTTATTCATACCATGAACTGTCATCAGCTCATAGATATGGCTGAGATGGATGCCGAGATATCTCCCGATGCGGTGAGATTCTATTTAATACGTTTGGATGTAATGAACAAGTTTTTACAACTTAAGCCAGAAGAAGTCAGGGCTATAAAAGAACAAATTCCAGCGATTAAAGGAATTTTTAAAAGAAAAAATATAGACTTTGTGGATAATTTTGAATTTCAGCTTGAGAATTACGACGAGAAAACTGGTGCTTGGTCAAAAGATTTCTTTCTTAAGCATGGCTGTACGATTGGTTGGTATTTTAATTTAATCCCTGCAAAATACGATATGAGTTTTTGTTGTCATCTGCGTACGGTTGGACATGTAAACGCATGTTCATTTAAAGATATTTGGAATTCAATTGAATACTGGCGTTGGAGGAGACAGGCTAAATATTTAAAAGAAAATGCAAATATAAGATTTCTCAATGGCCAGATTCTATACGACGAACATTGTGACCATTGTGATAATCATCAGACGATAATCAAAAGCTTGGATGAACTTAAGAAGTATGATTTATATAAATATTATAAATAAAAATGCGTGAAAATAAATTTCTTAGAGCATTATTGGTATTAAATTTGGCTCTTCTTTGTTTTGCAATGGACTTAGGCTTATATGTTTTAAAGAAGGTCAAGCGAATCCTGATTTTTCCGGGGGGCTAAAATGAACATACTTATGGTTCACCCCCATGATATATATTCTAGCCTCGAACCATGGACGGTGCGAATTGTCTATATTGCCAAGGAATTCAATAAAAAAGGCCATAAGGTAAAACTGGTCTATTTTCCCTTGGAATGGCATCAGCAAGAAATTGGAGAACTGGAAGGGATAAATACTGTTCCCATGCCCAGAAGGCATGGGCCATTTTTTCTATTATCAAATATCCTGAGATTATATTCATTATCAAAATGGGCCGATGTAATACATTTTCAGAAATGTTTTTATCACGCTTCTCTCCCCGTGATTTTAGCGGCAAGCTTAAGGAATAAGCCTTTACATTACGATTGGGACGATTGGGAGGTTAAGATTTACGAAGCATCAACGGACCCGAGTTTTTTAGCAAACACAATAAAAAAGTTCTTAAACATCCTTGAAAGGCTTATTCCTAAAATAGCAGATACCATTTCAGTTGCCAGCGAACGGTTAAAAAAAGAATGCCTCAAATTAGGTATAGAAGAAAATAGGATTTTTGATTCACATGTGGGGGCTGATATCGAGAAGTTCCACCCTTCTGTATCGGGTGTTTCCATAAAGAGAAAACATAACATTTCAGGACCGTTAGTGTTGTACTTGGGGCAGCTTCATGGAGGACAGTACGCGGAGCTTTTTATTAAAGCAGCAGCAAAAATAATCAACGAATATAAGGAAAATTTTAATTTCATGATAGTAGGTGATGGGTGTCGCTTAGGAAAACTTAAGGAATTGGTGCATAGTTTTGATCTTGATGGAAGGATAATTTTTACGGGAGCAGTGCCTCATGAACAGGTGCCAAGCCATATTGCCGCGGCAGATGTGTGTGTAGCTTGTTTTGAAGACAATGAGGTTACTGCCTGTAAAAGCCCTTTAAAAATTGTTGAATACTTGGCCTCTGGTAAAGCAATAGTTGCCAGTAACGTTGGGGAGGTGCCTAAGATGATAGAAGATGCTGGCGTATTGGTAACGCCAGGCGATGCCCAATCTTTAACTGTCGGGATGGTAAGGATAATGCAAGATCCAGATTTTAGAAAAGAATTAGGGAAGCGTGCCAGATTAAGAGCAGAGCAGAAATATAACTGGACAGTAACCTCTGAAAACCTTTTGTGCGCATATAAAAAAGCCTTAAATAATCATTTGTATAATGAATATTTATAACGCATAGGCCAGATAAGGTACTTTTATTAGGAACTGCTTAAGCAGATTGAAACAAAATAGGGTGTATATGAATCTAGACAGGATATTTATTAGCGCGTTGATATTGGCTACCGTTTATTCTTCCTCTTTGAATGCAGAAGAAGAGAAGTTAGGACTTAAGTATATGAAAGACGGTAGGTATGAAGAAGCAATCAAATGGTTTAAGGAAGCAATTAAGCTAAACCCCCGAGATATTTCGTGTTACATCGGACTGGGAACAGGCTGTCTTCAGCTAAAGCGTGATAAGGAAGCAATAGAGTATTGTAAGAATGCAATAAATATTGATTCTCAAAACAGCGTTATTTATACCATTTTGGGCGAAGCATATAATTATCAACATGACTATCAAAAGGCGGTAGAGTATTTTCAAAAAGCAATAAAGCTGAACTATAAAGATAGCAATAATTACAATGGTATGGGGCGGGTTTACACAAAAAAGGGTGGATACACGGAAGCAATCAAGTGGTTTAAGGAAGGGGTCAAAGTAAATCCCCACGACAGCGCTAACTACGCAGGTATAGGGAGAGCTTATGCACTTAAGGGTGATGATACAGAAGCAATCAAATGGTTTAAGGAAGGGGTCAAAGTAAATCCCCACGACAGCGCTAACTACGCAGGTATAGGAGAGGTTTATACGCGCGAAGGCAATTATCCGGAAGCAATCAGATGGTTTAAGGAAGGGGTCAAAGTAAATCCCCATGACAGCGCTAACTACGCAGGTATAGGAGGGGTTTATACATTTGAAGGCAATGACAGGGAAGCGCTTAGATGGCAAGAAAAGGGGATAGCCATGGGTTCCAAAGCTAATTATAATTTCAACCAACTTGCATGGGCGTATATAAAACTTGGTAATGATGTAGAGGCAATCAAGTGGTTTAAGGAAGGGGTTAGAGTAAACCCCTATGACAGCGCTAACTACGCAGGCATAGCTAATCTTTACAAAGAAAAAGGCAACCGCGTAGAGGCAATCAAGTGGTTTAAGGAAGGGGTTAGAGTAAACCCCCGTGATAGTATTAACTACGCCGGCATAGGAAAACTTTACAAAGAGGAGGGCAATTACACAGAGGCATTAAAATGGCTGAATGAAGCCAGAGAGTTATGTGTTGATCGCGCTTGCGATTA
>JAQUOV010000001.1:224283-276780 GCA_028716965.1 Candidatus Omnitrophota bacterium | reverse complement strand
CGCAATTTGAATCTTTGCTGGATCCTTTTATTGTTATGTTCGCGGTTCCTTTTACTTTTACCGGGGTAATACTGGCTTTTATTTTTACCGGCACCACGTTAAGCGTTATAACTTTTCTTGGGATAGTTATGCTTATGGGGATTGTCGTAAATAACGCCATAGTCTTGGTCAGTTATATAAATATTTTACGCGCCCGCGGTTTAACAATGCTTGAAGCGGTAACTCAGGGAGGAAAGGACAGGTTAAGGCCAGTGCTTATGACAACAATTACTACTTTAGCCGGGTTATTGCCTTTGGCGCTTTCAACAGGCGAAGGCTCGGAGATCTGGCAGCCTTTGGGTATTACGATGATCGGAGGGTTGACTCTTTCCACTTTTATTACCATGTTATTTGTCCCTACGCTTTATGCTGTATTTGAAGCAGCGGTTAAAAGGAATGGAGGCAAGAAGAAATGATGAAAATGGTAATGATTGTTTATAATGAGGCAATTGATGATGAGGTGATGGAGATATTGGATAATTGCGCTTTGAAGAATTATACCAAAATAAAGGGGGTGTTTGGCAAAGGAACTAGTTCAGGTACGCATTTGGGCAATGATGTCTGGCCGGGAAGAAATAATATCTTGTATGTAGCCTGCCAGGAGAAAGAGGCAGAGAAATTATCCCCTTGTATTAAAGAGCTGCGCAAAAGGCTGGGAAAAGAGGGGGTAAAGGCATTCAACTGGAAGATAGAAGAGGCCACGTAAAACCCGCCAATAAAAATCAACATTACTCGCACTTATTTTTTCTCTAACGTTGTATAATTATTATCCAGCAGAATTATTCCGCCCCCAGCCCCCAAGACGTTCTATAAATCCTAAGTATATATCTTTAGACTACAAAACAATTAGTATGCTCAATTAAAGAATTGTTTTATAAGTTAAGGTGGTTAGGCCAGTTATATAAAACGTCTTAAGTAATGCCTTAAGTAATGCTTGCAGTTATATAAAACGTCTTAAGTAATGTTAAGTAATGCTTGACAAATAAGTAAAATATGCTATACATATAGTATATTCAGTACTTTTAGTAACTACTAAAAGTTATCTATCATCCTCATAACCAGAGCGCCATGGAAAAGAAAACCATATCCGCGCAGGAAATAGTCGCTAAATTCAATACCCCATATCAAACAGTGAATTATTATACCGCTATTGGATTGCTGCCGGTTGCCGGTAAGCTCGGTAATAAGCGTATGTATGAAGAGTCTGTAATAAAGGAGCGCTTGCAGAAGATATCAGAATTAGCAAGGGAAGGGTATCCTTTGAACCTGATCCGTAAAAAATTATTAGGTTTATAACAGGGTCGCAACTATATATATTACAATAGGTTAAGTCTCAATTACAAAATAAATAAATGAGCTATTACGCGGTAATAGGGTTAAATAAAGAGCCATTCTCTACGAGCCCTGACCCTAATTTCTTTTATGAATCAAGCGAGCATCGTGCTGCCTTGATGCGCCTGGTGATTGAGATAAGGCTAAAGAGAGGATTGAGCGTGGTGCTGGGAGATGTCGGGACAGGTAAAACCACCCTTTCCAGAAAATTGTTTCAGATGTTAAAAGAAAGGGAGGATATTGTTTTTCATATGGTCCTTGATCCTACCTTTGATTCCGAAGAGATCTTTCTGGATTCTCTCGTGAGGACCTTTAAAATAGAAATAACTAACCCCAGGCCCACGGTCTTGGATTATAAAGAGGCGATAAAAAGATACCTTTTTGAGCAGGGAGCGGAACAGAATAAAACTATAGTCTTGTTAATTGATGAAGCGCAAAAATTAAATTCACTTTCACTGGAAGCCTTGCGCATGCTCTTAAACTATGAGACCAATGAATTTAAATTATTGCAGCTGGTTATCCTGGGGCAGATGGAACTGTTGCCGCGCCTGACCGAAGTCAGGAACCTTATTGACAGGGTAAGCCTGTTGTATACGCTGACTCCTTTTGGCATTGAGGAGACTAAGGAGATGATCGAGTTCCGCATAAGGCAGGCCGGCTATATGAGCAGGGAAAAGCTATTCAGTGAAGAAGCGATCAGGGATATATTCAAATACACCGAAGGTTATCCCCGAAGAATCGGGATGTTGTGCCACAAGGCGCTGAAATTATTGGTAATGAAGAATAAACCGATTGTGGACCACGAGATCATCAAAGAGCTTGTTGAGCATGAAGCTAATTTAAGATGGCAAAAAACAAACCTACTCCTGAAGAACAGTTATTAAACTTAATAGAGGACGGTGAAGGCCCGGGGAGTTTAAGCCTGAAACGGAAAAAGCCGTCACCGTTGTCATCATTGAGTTTAAGTTCTTTGTCCACGGCTTTAGCGCGCCTTAGGATAGCCGTTAAGGAAGGGTTGGTACAATTAAAAGGCGGCATTGATGAGCCAAACCTGAAGGCCTGGAATAAGGTTTTGGCCGTGCTTGCCGTTATCTTTTTTGTTTATCTGACCGCGGATTTTACCTTCAGGCGTTTAGATATAAAGCAATTCACCAAAAAGGTTTCAGCGGAAAAAGGCAGAAGTTTCCGGCAGGAGGTTACGCCTGAGGTCCGCCCGTTCTTGTATTACCTGGAGATGGTGCAGCGCAGGGACATTTTTTCTCCAATTAAATTAATCAGCGCGGAGAACCCCCAGGAGGAAGCAAGAAAGATGTTATCTACCCTGGTCAAGGACCTTAAGCTGGTGGGTATATCCTGGGGGCAGGAGCCGGAGGTAATAATTGAAGATACAAAAAGCAACAAGACCTATTTTCTAAAGGCAGGAGAAAAATTCAGCAGTTTTAAAGTAGATTCTATCTTGAAAGACAAGGTCATATTGGAATCCGAAGGCCAGAAGATGGATTTAATGTAAAGATGAGAAGAATAATATTTACAATCTTAATTCTGTTTTTTATAAGCTTAAGTTTCGGGCTGATCGAGGCCCAGGATACTGCCGAAGAAAAGCAGCAGGCCGCAGAGAAAGCGGTTAAAGATTCTTCACAGCAGGCCCCCGCGAAACAAGACGCCGCAGAAGAGGGGGCCCTTGAAGACGCAAGCGACCCCTTCTCCGGTTTATACAGGAAGATATCACTTGATTTACGCAGTATGGATATCATGGATACGCTTAAGTTTTTATCCAAGCAGGGGGATTTGAATATTGTCGCCACAAAAAATGTGAGCGGAAAGGTAACCGTATTTTTAAAAGATGTAACTATTGCCGACGTACTGGATATTATTATGCTCACTAACAGCCTTGCCTGCGAGAAGAAGGCGGGGATAATCACATTGATGACGGAAAATGAATATGAGGCGCTTTATGGCGAGAAATACACGAATAAAAAACAGACCAAGACGATAACACTTAAATACGCTGATCCCAAAAGAGTAGGCACTATATTAGGCAACTTAAAAAGTTCGGTAGGCAAGGTGATTATAGATGATGTGACAGGGATGATTATTTTGATAGATACCCCTGAGAAAATAAAAGAAATGGAGGGTGCCGCTATAAAGGCTGACCTGCCCACCGTCAACCGTATACTGCCTACGGTAAGAGAGACATTTGAGTTAAGATATGCCAAGATAGGCGAGGTTAAAGGGGAAATAACCAAGGCGTTGACTAAAGATGTCGGTACTATTGAAGTGGACGAAAGGACGAATAAACTTGTGGTAACTGACCTGCCTCATAATATGGAAAGGATCAGGGAGCTGGTTGCGGATTTTGACGCTAAGACCAGGGAGGTGCTTATTGAGGCAAGGATTGTCGAGATAACCTTAAATGACGATTTCGCTATGGGTGTTGACTGGCAGAAGGTGTATGGTTTGGCAATGGATTCAATGACCCTCACCGGTTCATTCCCATTTAGTGCCCCTACCTCTACTTCTTCAACTATGAAGCTTAGTGTCGGCACACTGGCCAATGATAAATATCAGTTTGCTTTAACGCTTATAAAGAGTTTCGGCAAATTAAAGGTAGTCTCTTCACCGCATATCGTTGTCTGTAATAACGAAGAGGCAAAATTCATGGTCGGTACCCGCGAGGCATATGTAACTACTACCATTACTACCGGCGATGTAACCACCACTACCTCCGAAAGCGTGCAATTTATAGATGTTGGCGTAACCTTGTATGTTACGCCGACGATTAATAAAGACGGCTTTGTGAAGATGCATATAAAGCCTGAAGTCAGCTCAATATCGGAATGGCTGGAGACTACGGAAGGCAATAAGATCCCCATAGTAGATACCTCAAATGTGGAGACAGATGTTTTGGTCAAAGACGGCAATACTATAATCCTGGCCGGCCTGATAAAGAGGACAACGGACAAAAGCGTCTCCAAAATGCCTTTATTAGGCAGCCTGCCGGTTGTAGGGAAGTTATTTAGCAATACCTCAGACTTAGACTCAAAAAAAGAACTGGCTATCTTTTTAACTCCCCATGTTATTTCAGGGCTGGATGAGATGATCAGGATGAAGGACGAGATGAAGATAAGAAAACCTCCGAAGAGATGAATAAAAAGACAGCCTTAACTATCGCTTTGGGTGTTTTATTGGCGGCGCTTATCATTTCGTTGGTTGTAGCAATGTTTTTGATATCCAATAAGCGCAAGGAGGTAGATTCTTTAAGCAACGACCTTAAGAATAGGGACGCAAAGCTTAGCCAGCTTGAAAAACAGGTTGAATCATTGAACGCGGAGAAGAGTTCTTTAGCCGGGATGAAATTAAGCCTGGAAGGAAGAATAAACAGCCTGGAGTCTGACATTGGCAGCGCTAAAGAAAAAGAAGCCAGCTTGAATAAAAAGATTGCGGCTTTTGCGGAAGAAAAGAAGAAACTCGAAAATGAGTTAACCCAGACTACCCAGCTAATGAAGGATAAGCTGCGGCTTTCAGAACAGAAGAATATGAAAGAGCTGGCACGCAAAAGCAAGCAGTACCTTGCCCAGAAAGAAGAATTCACCAGCCGGTTAGACGACTTAACCCAAAAAATAAAAAACTTAAGCGAAGAAAAAGATGCCCTGGAGAAAAATGCGGTGAGTGCCGCCGAGGTAACTGCAAGGTTATTGAAGGAAAAAGAGAAGCTTGACCATTACAAGCTTGGGCTTTCTGACGAAAACAACCGGGACTTTGAGGCAGCCGCAAGAGAATATGAGGATATCCTGAAGATTGACCCGCAGGACGCAAACATATACCTTCGCCTGGCCAGTATCTACCTTTATAATATCAGGGACCCCGAGAGGGCGGATTATTACGCTAAGGCGTATGCTGCCTTAAGCAAAAAAGAGTTGCCTGACGGAAAACAGGTTTCAGAAAGTTCTTTAGCCAGTGCGGTTGATGAAAAAATAGCTCTTACTAGGAAGTTGAATGAGGCGGAGCAGAAATTGAGCAGGAAATACAAAGAAAAGCATATTCCGGGGGGTGATTTCAGCGAATACTTCGGCACATATAAAGAAAAGGCGCTCAAGCGGCATTATAACCTGGCGTTAGTATATGAGAACGCCGGAAGGTACAAAGAGGCAGCTGAAGAATACGAAAAGACATTGGAGTTAGCTCCTGATGACGCGGATATCCATTACAATCTGGCCATTGTTTACGACGATCATCTTCAGGACAACGAAAAAGCAATCATCCATTACCGCAGGTATCTTGAACTGGCTCCTGACGCTAAAGATGCCAGTATGGTGGCAGCCTGGATGTATGAAGCAAGGGATGATTTAGAGTGGCAGCGGAGAACGAGGTAAAGGAGTGCAAAGAAAAGTTATTTTGGTTGCCAGGTTGTTATTGTTTGTGTTTTGCGCGGCGGGTGTTTATCTCTGGGTATCCAATTTAAGGCTTAAGGCGTCGCTTAAGAAAGTATTGAAGACAAAAGTAGTTAAGCAGGGCGTAGAGCTGCAGCAGCATAAGAAGCTAAAGGAAGATTTAAAGAAGGGGCTTGAGGAAAAATACCGGGCGGATATGATCTCTTACCAGGTAGTGACAAAGAGGCTGGAACAGGAGCAAAACAAAGAGAAGGGTCTAAGGGAAGGGGAAAAACAAACACAAAAGTTTAAGCAAGGTCCGGGAAAGGGGGGTGGCAGATGAATCTCGTAGTAAAAAACGCCGCAGGCCAAAAGGTAGTTATAATCTTTGCAGCCATAGTGATCTTAAGTTTAGTCAATATTGTCGGTTTAGTCGTAAGTACTAAGCATATAAAGGAATTGACCGCAAAGGTTAACCAGCAGGCAATGATTATTGAAGAGAAAGATAAGCAGCTTGAGGTAGACAAGGTCCAGTATACCAGCTTAGCGGCAAGGCTGCACAAAGAGGTAAAGAAGGCCGGTGAATTGGAAGCGGAACTAAAGAAATACAGGCGGTAAGCGGTAAATAGAAAGGAGGATCATTTTGATCAAGTTCTCTATAAAGAATATCCTTACCAGGCGCAGGAGGTCTCTTACTTCTTTGGCAGGCATATCCATAAGCATAGCCTTGTTTATTTCAGTAATATTGATTTTAAGAAGCGCGCAGGAGGCTTTTAGAAAACCCCTTCAGGAGGCTGGTTCTGATATGGTCGTGCAGCTGCAGGGCGAACCCTGCGTTTGGGCTATTGTAAAACTCCCGACAGACCTTAATCCTATCCCGTTTAAATTTATAGATAAAATAAGGTCCCTTGATGAAGTTATCGCGGTTGAGGCTTCTTTGATAACCTGGGCATTTCCGCTTTCCAGCCTCCCCTCCCAGGCGCTTAAAACACAAGACCCGTCCGGATTTTCTCATCAGGATGCGCCGCTGCTCAAAGAGGGCGCAGAATCAGCCGTGGCGCCATGTGAAACCGGGCCGGTGGGCAGTTTTTGCGCCACTGATGAAGCCGGCGGAATAAAAAGCAATGTTTCGTCAAATTTCAGCCCGATAGTTGTTGTTGGGGTCAATCCTGAACCGGGAGAATTAGGCCCGATTAAGAAGAGCGATTTAAAAGACATACAAGGAAGGTATTTTACTAAACAAGATAATCTTGCGGTTATCCTGGATAAAGATTTCGCCCGGACGCGCAACCTTAAGCTTGAGGATAGTATTGATATCGGCCCCAGGCTGAATAATAAGGTAATAGGGATTATTGACCCGGGCTATGAAGCTAAAATCGCCGGGGCACAGGTATTTGTCCCGCTTAAGGTTGCCATGGAGATGGCAGGCAGGGGGGATATCGTTGACATTGTATTTGTCAAGCTTAAAGGAGGAGTTAATACAGAGCTGGTTAAACAGAAGATAAAGAAAGCATTAGGCAATGACGATGTAACTATTACCACCTCTAAAGATTATTTATCCAGCGTTGCCGGGTTTTCGCTCCTTGCCCAACGGCTTATGCTGGCAATATTTTTTATCGTAATCTTGATCTCTTTTCTCTTTATCGCTAAAACCGTTTTTGGCGCGACATTAGAGCGTTCAAGTGAAATAGGGACATTAAAAGCAACCGGATGGCGGAATAAGGATATAATAAAGCTTATTGTTTTGGAGAATTCTATCCTGGGTTTTATCGGCGGATTGCTCGGCTCCCTGTTGGGGTATTTGACAAGTTTTATTTATAAAGTCAATCTTCCTTCAGCGCTTCCTTATTATTTAAACCCGTATCCTCCTTGTTCACAGCATCTTGTGAAAAATACACTTCAAGGCCAGACTGTATTGCCTTTAAGTATATTTTTATTGACAATATTATTGGCTGTAATAATTCAGGGCTTATCCTCTTTGCTTGCAACAATAAGGATCTTGAAACTTACTCCGGTAGATGCTACGAGAAGATTATAGAAATATGGATATTGGATGCATATAAAACTAGAGAAGATAACAAAAATATATCAAACGCCTTATAAAGAGTTGAAAGTCCTTGAAAATCTTGGCCTTGAGATAAAAGATAAGGATATGTTGACTATATTCGGCAAATCCGGAGCAGGCAAGTCAACCCTTTTGAGCATAATAGGCGGGATGGATACGCCTACAAGCGGCAGGGTAATTGTGGATGGGGTTGATTTATCAAATCTAAAGCCGGATGAGCTTGCTGATTTCAGGAAAAAAAGAATAGGTTATATATTCCAGTCATTTAACCTGCTTGGTAATTTAAAAGCGGTTGATAATATAACCCTTCCGGTTATATTGGATACGGATAAAGATAAGAAAATAAACAGAATTATGGAATTAGCGCAGGAGATCGGCATAAAAGACAGGCTGGGGCATTTACCCGGAGAGCTTAGCCTGGGGGAACAGCAAAGGGTGGCTATTTTAAGGGGGATAATAAATTCTCCGGAAATTATCCTGGCTGATGAGCCTACCGCCCATTTAGATAATGAAAACTCCCTGAAAATAATTGAGATATTCAAAAAGCTTAATAAAGAGCAAGGGGCCAATGTTGTGTTGGTTACGGACCATGAAGGGGTGGCATCAAGATTTGAGAAGAGGTTTAACTTAGGAGAATAATAGTTACTACTATGAATATAGTATATATAGTACCTTTAGTAACTACTATAGTAAATAATCTGTTTTTGATTAGATAAGAGGCGAATAATATAGCGTAATAAATACCATGGAAAAGAAAGTAATATCCGCGCAGGAGATAGTGGCTAAATTCAATATGCCGTATTATACGGTGAACTATTACACCGCTATAGGCCTGCTTCCGGTTAGCGCAAAAGTAGGCAATAAGCGCATGTATGAGGAAAGCCTGGTAAAAGAGCGTTTGCGGAAGATTTCCGAATTAGCCAGGGAGGGCTACCCCTTAAATTTGATACAGAAAAAGCTTTCAGAAGCATAGCAAAACGGAAGAAGTACCACGTACTTTTTTAAAAATTTGACAAAATTGTATAATATGTTATACTTTTATTGTAAAAGGAACAAAGAGATCCGAAAAGGTAAACTCATAGTAATATGGGGGCGCAAAGCCAAGGGTCCTGAAGTTAAGGATAGCCAGGCTGCCGAAGATTTGGGATTACCCTGGTAATGAGTTTACCGGGGTTTTTTTTTGAAAAAAAATAAAAGTACCACGTACTTTAAAGGATTAAAAAGAGGTTATAAGCAAAATGCCGAGGCTGCCGAGGGTAAATTTAGAAGGAGCGCTGTATTATATAACCACAAAGGCGGATTATCAGCTTGATCTCTTCAGGGATGATAGCGATAAAAACCGCTATCTTTTTTTTGTTTTTGAATACAAGGCAGCGTATAATTTTAAATTATACGCTTTGGCCTTAACAGCCAAAGAAAGCCACCTGCTTATAGAACCTTCCCAGCAATTTACCATTTCCCAGATCATGCATGATGTGAATGTCAATTACACAAAATATTACAATAAAAAATATGAAAAGAAAGGGCACCTTTTCGAAGAGAGGTTCAAGGCAGCCCTGGTTGAAAAAGAAGGTTATTTGCTTGAGATGACCCGTTTTGTGCACCGCATTGCCTTAAAAGACAATCCGATGCTGCAATTAAAGGATTACCGCTGGAGCAGTTATTTATCTTATATAAATGCGGAGCAGGATAAAAATATTTACTCAAATATTGATTGCGAAGAAGTTTTAAATCTCCTGCCTTTGGAAAATAAATCCTCCGGGTATCAGGAGTTCGTGGAAAAGGCAGGCCGGGCAGAGCTTGAGGCTTTTGAAAATAAAATGTACAAGGCCTCTATTGTAGGCAGCGAGAAATTTGTGGAAAGAATAAAAGAGATCGCAAAGGCTTCCGCTGAAGCAGGCCAGGAGCAGCCGGAATTAAACGCGGAGTTGTTCCTTGAGAAAAGAAAAAAGAGCCGCGCAATTTATATTTTAGCCGCTTCCATATTGGTATTTTTGGGTGTAGGCAGTTTTCTTCTTTTGGGCAACGTGAATTTAAAACGCGAGATCAAAGAGGTTGCCCTGGAGAAGGATGAGATGTTCACAAGGGACCTTATCGCCACAAAGCAGGAAGTAAGCAGGGAGCTGGAGGAGAAGTACCGGGCGGATATGGTTTCTTATAAAGCCGCGGCAATGCGGCTTAAAGAGATAGAGAATAAAGACAGGCTGAAGGCGGAGAATCAAAAAGAGGAGAAGCAATGACCTGCAACTGGATTAAAATAGGCGTAGGAGTTTTATCCTTTCTTGCTTGTTTTGTTTTTTGCCAGGAGCCGGTTTTTGCCAGGAAAGAAATTTCCGATGTGCCTGATCCGAGCAAGCTGGTGTTAGAGGCGCAGAAGATGGTAACCGAAGAGCAGATGGCGATGTATGAGCCGTTACCTGTAGAAGAAAGCTCAAGGGACGGTTACTGGTGGAATAAACAGGGTATGAATGATAAGCTGGCGGCTGTCAAAGAGCTTATCGGAGAGTTTAAGCTGGAGGATAAGAAGCTTTCAGCAAGAAAAATAGTTAAATCGCTTGATACGGAATACAATCCCAGGGATAACCCCCTGGACATTAAGATGGATAAGAGCATAGAGAGGATGTTTAATATTATCAGCAGGGAGATGGTATTAAAATGAAGGCATTAAAGAGCGTCCTGACAATTTCTGCCGCGTTTTTATTGGCCTGGCCGGTTATTGTCTATTCCGGGGACAGCGGCTCTTCGGGCGTAATTGTGATCGGGCCCGAGGAAAAGAGTGCTTCTAAATCCATCTCCGGAGAGACAGAGGCTTCCGCAGAAAAAGAATCTAATTCTGGGTCCGGCGCTGCGAAGTCAAAAGGGAGTTTAATGGTTATGTATGAGATCAAGGGCAGCAGGATAGGGGATACCCAGGTTTCAGACGCGGTTACGCTGCCGGCTGACGGGGCGATTGTAGCTATAGACCCCGGGATGGGAAATGCCTTTGTTATTGTCAGGGTTGACGCAGAGGGAAAAGAAGCCCTGGCTTTAAATGTAAGTCCGGAACACGCGATAGGCCAGAGATTAACCAAGGGCACATATAAATTATACCCTCAAGACCCGGACAGAAGATTTGTGAATGAAAAATTAACCGCCAGGGCGCAAGTCGGGTTAACAGATGCCAATATGGAGGACCCTCGCGCCAGAGGGGATAAGTACAAAGCAGAGAAAGAACAATGAGAAGAAAATTAGTTTTCCTAATCCTGTTATTAATTACATTTTTCCCGGAAAGCGGCTCTTACCTTATATATGCAGGTTCTCTTTCCGAAAAAGTGGCGCAGCATGACCCGGATTGCCCTTACGCAAAAGCCTCTTTAAGATCAGAAGGCGCAAAAGAGCCGGGAATAAAAGATGAAGCAGGCTACAAGGCAGAGATAGAATTAGAAGAGCAGATGGAAAAAGAAGAGAAGGAGGAGATTGAAAATCTTATAAAGCACGCGAGGCTGATATATGAAAAGATAGCCAAGCGCACAAAAGAGTGCAGGGATATGCTGGATAGCGAATTCTTTACTGTAAATAGTTACGCGCGTAAAGCAACAGAGGCAAAAGATTTCAGGTCAGAAAGAGAGTTTGTTAATGTGCTTAGCGATTACAATAGCGTGCTTGGTGATATAGGGCTTATGCAGGTAATATTGGAGCTGGGCAAATTCGTAGAAGGCGAGAAGTTCCTGGATTATTATAATCTTATGGAATCCGGCTATGAGCGGCTGAAGGATAGCTTTAGTTTAAAGAACGAACTATTCTTAAAGAGGATTGATGAATTGAGGAACCAGAACGCGTTGCGTTATGAAAAGAAGCTTTTGAGGGAGTATAAAGGTTATTTTGAGTATGACCCGCGGCTTGAGAAAGCAGCCGAAGTTGGCGCGGGCGATGGGGTAAAACCAGGCAATATGGAAAATAAAAAATAAAGGTGATAAAAGTGGCAAGGCGCAATTTAAAAATTATATTAATCTGCCTGATAACAGCAGCTGCCTGCATCGGCCTGCCCGGGGACCGCTCTGACAGCGCTGACGCGCTGTATACATTTATACAAAATACCTGGAGCGGAGGGGCTTCTTCAGACAATGCTATCCACCCTACTAATTCTGCCAACTGGGACAAATACTTTTTAAAAGGAGGGTTTGTAACTACGACTGACCCGGACGGGGACCTGGTATTGTCCCCTGATACCACTACTTTAACTGATACCACGGATACGGATTTTAACAAGGGTGAAATGTCTAAGGTGGTTGTTGAGGGCACCGGCACTGACGCGGTGTTACAGGTTACGCCGTCGGTTGCCGACCCGTTTGCCTCAACCCTTGGCGAATGGCTGACTTTGGCTTCACAGCCAAGGCCGGACAGGTTTACTGCTTTTTGCAGAGGTAATAATGATGAGATATATTGTTTGTTTGCCACAGGCGACGGCAGGCAGTTTGGCAAATTCACTCCTTCTACCGGCAGATGGACCATGCTTGCTCCTTTGCCTGCGCCTGCTGCAGCAGGATGCGCGATTGCCTGGGACGGAGAGGCTATTTTTGCCTTGCGCGGAGAAGGTTCCAAGCAATGTTTTAAATATACACCGGGGACTGATACCTGGCAGACTTTTATACCTTTATCAAAAGGCGCGGAGTACGGGGCAGCAATGGTTGCCACAGGGGTTATCTCTACTAAAGTAGGAAAATTATATGTTCTTTTAGGAGGCAGCAGCACGGATTTTGTGATTTTTGATCCGGTGATAGGAGAAAACGGCGTGTGGAAAGGCGCATCCAGCGCTCCTGGGACAATAGAAGAAGGAGGCAGGCTGGCTTATCCGGACACAGGAAACTATATTTATGCTTCCCGTGGTGTACAAACAAGCACGATATGGAGATATAATAAATCTAATGATACCTGGGATCCGACTACGCCTGATCTGCCTATTCCAGCAGAAAGCACAATCGGACGTGAGGCAAGGATGTGGGCCGGCTCAAATATGTTCTGGCCTGGTTCAGGAGATTATATATACGCGGCAATGCCTTATGAGTGCTTTAACAGAAGCGATATCAGGAACTATCAGACATTCTGGCGCTTGGGCCCATTAAGTGGGACTGCTGTCTGGACAAGGCTTGCGGATTGCCCGCGCTATACTGAAGGAAAAGGTTTTATTTTATATGACCCTGATGGGACAGGAGCAGAGATACAACTTCTTTCAGGAATTAATTATACTAATCCCTGGCATTATAATATTGCTAATAATAGATGGAAAGAATTAACCCAGCCTTTATGGAAACCATCTTCGGCTGGCAGAAATATGTATTGGGTCAAGAACGGGGTGCATTCGGATGTAGTCTTAGGCACAGACGGCAATGATTATACCTGCATACTTAATCATACCTCAAGCGCTGATACACAGCCAATAACAGGAGCTTCGTGGCAGACTTACTGGAGAAGGTTAAATCCATACGAGACTTCAACCTGGGTTTTAAACAAGACATACGCGGAGGGAGATATAACCACAGGCACAGACGGCTTAGATTACAGATGTACAAGGTATCATTTATCTTCTGCTTTGAATAAACCGATAACCGGCGCTGATTTTGCCACATACTGGGAAACACCTGCAATAACTACCCGCGGCGCAGCCTGGACAAATGCTAAGGCCTATGTAAATGGGCCTTATGATGATTATTTATATTGGTATAACTATGCGAATAATAATTTCTGGAGATATAAAATATCTGAAAATTCATGGGAGCGCAGGGCAAACGGGCCATGGACCATATGTTGTTATGGTTATAACATAGCTGATATAGGAGATGGGTATCTATATGTGCATGAAGGCAGGAACACCAGTTTCTATCGTTATAACCTGGAAACTGATACATGGGATCCGGCCTTGCGCAGTACGCCAGCTGAACAGGGGTGGAATCGAGGCGCCAACGTGGTAGGGTTTATATCAAGGGCGGATAGGGTTATAGGGACAGATGGCCTTGGTTATATTTGCAAAAAGAGACATACTGCAACCAGCCAAAGCAGGCCGATAACCGGAGCTAATTGGCAAGCTTATTGGGAGCTTAATGATCCTACAGTTGACAATCTGACTTGGACTGAATCTACTGTGCTTGCGCCGATTACATATTTACCCGGGCATAGAGTTTTAGGAACAGACAGCCAGACATATAAATGCATAAAAAGCCACGCGCCTTCACTTGCGGATAAACCTGTAACCGGAGCTAATTGGCAAACCTATTGGAAACTATATACACAAACAACTGATTGTTTAACCTGGGTTGATTCTTCTGACTATGGCCCGGGGTTAGAGAATATTAAAACTTCAATAGTGGTGGGAACAGATGGCTTGGATTATAGGTGTATAAGGAGCCATACATCTTCTGCTTCTGCTCGGCCAATTACCGGCACAACCTCCACCTGGCAGACATATTGGGCTGCTAATGGCACTACAGGCCAGGGCGAGGCTTGGGTAGATGTTACCTATTATAGAGCGGTTGAGCCGACATTAGTAGTGGGGTCACAGGGAGGAGCAGATTACAGGTGTATTCTTGACCATATAGCTACCGATGATAATCGCCCGATCACAGGAATTAACTGGTCAACTTACTGGGTAGCTAATAATACCGCAAACAGGGGTAATGTCTGGCAAGTTGGCTCTCGATACAAGAAGAATTCTTTTGGAATACAGGGCCACGACACATTTATCTGGGCAGTTACCGGATGCTGCACTCTTTGCCTGATATATGACCCATTATATAACATTTGGAATGAAGTCCAGATCCCTTATAGAAGAGGAAACTGGAGCAGGGGGATGAATGCTGTCTGGTGCGGGCTTGATGCTTACGATAAAGGCAGATATATCTGGTTACATGGCGGCATCGGCGCCCAAACAGCATTTTACAGGTATGATATTGAAAAGGACCTGCGTGAGTCTAAGGCAGATTCTTTAGTCCCGGGTGGGTGCTGCCAAAACTCCGGATCAATGATGAATGACGGGCTCCCTGGTTCGCAGTACATTTATCAGATGAATACAGCCTCCAGCGAACCTCTTTATGTTTACAGGTTTAATAGATATGACACCTCAAATAATAACTGGTCAGAGCTGATGGCAGGCATACCATTTCATCCCAGGTATTCTTCTAATGCCATGACCCGTGATGCGATCTGGGTTTCACCATATTATGGATATGATATGCTGGTTAAATATGATTTACATAAACCTACTGCCAGCCAGCCGGGTGTCTGGTCAAAGATTAATTATGATACATGTTATGGCTCCTATGGAAACGGCAGTATCGCGGTGGATGATAATGGATACCTTTATATGGTGATGGGCGATGCCTATTATTATAAAAACAGCAATATCTGGGTCTTTGATACAAACAAGAACCAGTCAAAGGTAGTAGGCAGCGACGGCAAGGATTATGACTGTATTTTAAGCCATACTTCAAGCGCTGATAATTACCCTGTAACCGGGGCCAATTATCAAACATACTGGCAGGCATCCCGCACAACAGGCCAGGGCGCTGCCTGGGCTAATAACATAGGGTATTATTGCTCCAAACACGCAAATCGCTGGATGGATATTATCCGGGCTCCTTTTTATTTGGGAGCAGGCACAAAAGCCCAATATATGTCTTCCCAGAACGCGATATTTGTTTTGGAGGGAAACAGCACTAAGAATGTTTGGAAGTATGATATTGCCAATAAGCGCTGGTCAAGGTGCCCGGATTCCCTGGTGCCGGTAACAGTCGGTTCAGAGATCGCAGGCGGATGCGGCATAACCATTTCAGGCCATGCTAATCCCAGGGATGTTATCTTTATGCAAGGCGGCTATAATTCAACCCAATTTAACACTTTCTTTGTTGAGCCAAGCTATAATTACTGGACCTCGGTATTAAACTCTCCTGACGGCCATGCTTTAGTAGGCACTAATTCCATGACTTATTCCGCGTATGATAATAAAGTATATAAATTGAGAACAGAAATTACCGATACTGCTTACGTCTATAATCCGGCAAACGATACCTGGGGAACAATTAATCCTGTTGGTGTAGGCAGCGCTTCGGGCAACAGGTATGTCTGCGATGAAGCAGCGGTGATATACTATCCTAATGACGGGAATAAATATGTTTATGTTTCATCAGGCGAAGAAAAGCGCATGTTCCTGCGCTACAATATTGATACCTTGAACTGGGAGGAGTTATTGCCGCATCCTACAACAATTAATGCCCAGGGCGCGGCAATGGCAAGCGTGGGCAATAATTATATATACATATATAATGTAACCCAGCTTGATTACCTTTACAGGTACCATAAGACAGAGAATGTCTATGATATCCCGGCATATCTGCCGGTTTCCCTTGCCGCAGGAGGTGTTATCTGCGGATATAAAGGCAATATATACTATCTTTGCGGCGGAACAGGTGATTTTTACCGTTTTAATATCGGAGCCAAGCTTTGGGGAACACTGGCTAAATGCCCGTTTAATTTCCCTAACGCAGATCCTTCCATGAGGGCGGTAGAATATGACGGAAGCGTGAATATTTATGTAACCGGAGGCCAGGGCCGCAGCGAATTTTACAGGTATAATGTGGCAACCGACGTATGGACGTTGTTGGAACCGCCTTCCTATGCCTGGGGCTGGGGTAACGCGATTGAACATGTGAATAATGACAAGTATATTTATGCCTTGCGCGGCGGAGCAACTGCTTTCTGGAGATATGATATACGCAATAATGAATGGGATAGCTTGGCAGACCTTCCGGTTTCGGTGGGAAGAGGAGCCGCGCTTACTTATCCGGATAAAGGCGACCTGTTATATGCTTTATCAGGAAACAGGTCGCCTAACTTTTATACCTATAATTATAAAACAGACCAATGGACAACAAAAAATCCATGTATGGTTAAAATCCTTGATTCGCATTCCGAATTAATATACCCGGGATTCGGAAATTACCTGTATGTCCTGCATGGCTCAAGCTGGTATGAGTCTTTTGAGTCTTATACCTATATAAGATACAATATGTTGACAGACGTCTGGGATGAATTAGCTCCTGCTTCATTCGGGGTTGACCATCCGGGAAGCATGATCTGGCCCGGAGGCGAATATTATTATGCCACAAAAGGAAACGGCAGGTTTGAGCTGGCAATGTATTACGCGTTTTGCTACGGCAGCTATGTATCGGATATAAAGCCGGCAGGTGCCCATACAGGATGGGGCAATGTAAGCTGGACATTTAATGATACGCAGGCAGCAGAGCTTTCTTTCAGGTCGGGGAATGAGCCGGATATGTCGGATGCGCTTAGCTGGGACTTATGCGCTGACCTGCAAAACGGCTCTGATTTAAGCCTTGCCAGCTCTATTAACGCGCAGGATATATATGTGCAGTATAAGATAGGTTTTTCCACGGACAACCTTATACAGCTTCCCAAGATATCGGATGTGAATATAGTTTCCGAGTTTTACCCCCTTGTGCAGGAGGTCATATCTTCACCTTACAATACCACATTCTTTACCAACAGGCTGGTAAAGCTGGAATGGGCGGACCAGCAGCAGGTGGGGACTGATGTGCGTTTTAAGATGCGTACCGGCTCAACCCTGGCAGAGCTGCTGTTAGCAAACTGGTACGGGCCGGCAGGCACAAATATAGAGCAGTTTAATTTCAACAATAAGGCTGATTACGTGGCGAATTCAGAGATACAGTTTACCGGCAGCACTGTAAAACTGTTCAAGAAGCTGGCTGATTACGCGTATAGCCAGACATTCTACCTGGATAATACAGGAGGCGCAGCGCAAACCAATACCATAGTAACTGTGCAGATGCCTCTGGCAAATACGCATTTCTGGGACAATATAAAACCAGACGGTTCGGATATGCGTTTCCATGACGGTACGCAGGAGCTGCAGTATTATTTGTCGAGCTTTGACAAGCCGAATAAAGTAGCCAAGATAAATGTAAAGCTCCCCAGTATTGACGCTAATTCCATCAAGACTTTTTATATAGTTTACGGCAGCGCGGATGCCTTATCCGCAAGCGATGTCAATTGCCTGGGCAAGCCGACTTCCGGGCTGGTAGGATACTGGAACTTTAATGAAGGCGCAGGCACTATGGCGGCGGATTCCTCCGGGTACGAAAATACCGGAGCTTTGTACCCCATAGGAAAGAATATGCCGAAGTGGACTGCCACAGGCAAATACGGCTCGGCGATTTATTTTGACGGCGTAGATGATTATGTCAGGGCAACTGTGCCGGATTTAGGTGCTACCTACACAATAGCATTCTGGGGCACAATAGATGTAATGCCTTCAACGCAGAACAGCTGGCAGACAGCCATTGGTTCTCAAACAAGCTACCCGATTGTCTGGCTGAACCCGAATAACTGGATGTATTATTACTGGTATGACCCGGCAAATGGCAGCCACGGGTATAATTGGTCCTATCACACTAAAAGAGATGAGATATGGAGGCATTATACGGTAGTACAGGATGTTTTGGGTCAGCGGACGTATACTAATGGGGCATTAAATTCAAACAACAACAGTTTTGATTACACATCGCGCGAAACAGGGACTATGCAGTGGGATTTCGGGCGTTATTTTAACAGTAGTTATTATTGGAAGGGCTATTTGGATGACATAGTATTTTATAACAGGGCCCTGTCTTATCCTGAAGTTACTTATTTGTATGAAGGCGCAACTCCCGAATGGACATACAAGGTGGCATTCGGGTGCAATGAAGTAGATGCCACATGCGCAAGCTTAGTTAGCGCAGGATGGCAAAAAAAGATCGCCGTAGCGATAAATAACACGGGCTCAACAAAATCCAACAGCACTGTAAGGATTGACCTGAACCGTTGGCATGAGTTCTGGGCGCATGTAAAGAGCGACGGAAGCGATATACGCGTGGTTGACGCGGATGACTCAACAGTCTTAGGTTATTATGTCCCGCAATGGGATTACGCCAATAAGAAGGGTTTTGTGCTGGCCCAGGTGCCGTCGCTTGCGGCAACATCCACCAAGACAATATACCTATATTATGGAAACAGCAGCGCGGTATCCGCGGCAAACTCAAGCCTCTTTGTGCAATTTGAAGAGGATTTTAACAGTTACGGCCATGTTTCCGCAGATTATGCTCTTCCAGGATGGCTGTATAAAATGCCGCTTATGCTTAAAAATGATTCAGGAGCCAACCAGGGCAACAGCATGGTCATCGGCACAGACGGCAAGGATTATAAATGCAAGTTAAGCCATTTGTCCACTACTTCTGACCGGCCGACTTCAGGGGGGAATTGGTCAACTTATTGGGAGGATAACTTAACCACGGGCCAGGGCTCTACCTGGGTTGCCGGTACAGCGTATGAAAGCAACCCGGCTGTGGTAAGGGTGGATATGGAGGATGGGTGGGATGATTTCTGGGCTAATGTAAATAGTGACGGCTCTGATGTAAGGATAGTGGCATCTGATAATACCACGGTATTGGATTATTTTATTGATTTCTTTGACAAGGATATTAAGAAAGGAAGCTTCCTGGTAAAGGTGCCTTTTATAAAGAACAACACACAAAAGGCGTACTGGTTATATTACGGCAACTCCGGGGCCAGCTCCGCAAGCACGGATAGTTTTCTTTTTCCTCTTAAAGCCTCAACCAGCGTGCCGACCCAGATGTCCCGCGTAGGGAATGTTTTCCAGCCTTTATGGCAGTACAAGGTGGATGTGGCGGTAAGCAACCTGCGTTTTAACCCCGGGCTTGCCACCAATCCCATTCCTGTACTAAACAGGAGCGTAAACATCCAGATAACCCCCAGTTGGACTGATTTCTGGGCCAATGTCAGGAGCGACGGAGGGGACATCCTTTTCTATGATGAAGGCGTAGCATCGGGTAACCCAGTATACCTTAATTTTGATATGAATTACTTTGATTACGCCAAAAAGCAGGCAAGCTTTGATGTGCAGATACAAAGCCTTGACACAACAACCTGGCCAAGGACAGTCTCTATTTATTACGGCAGGTCAAATTATGTAACTTCTATTACTCCTGCTTTTAAGATTTATAACGCATATGACCTTTGCATGTACGGAGGGCTGGATGAGGCGAGGTTTACTGCCGGGGGTGCTGCAACCGCGGATAAATCGCCGATTGTAAACCAGGGTTATGTTACCTTGTACAACAACAGCGATGCCTGGGATTCTTATATTAAATGGAACGGCTCGGCCTATACCCGTACAGCAGGAAGGTCATTCCAGGCATCCATATATCCTCAATATAATACCAACGTAATGATCGGCTGGAAGGATAATGATACAACCGGGCTATCCTACAGCAACCTTGTCCACGGTATTTATTTCAATAACGGCTCATTATATATATATGAAGACGGGGCAAATAACAAGAGCTGCGGGACTTATTTAAGAGATACCTGGTATGACATCAAGATAGAGTTAAAGGCAATGGGCGCGCGGTATTATCTTAAGAAAAGTGATGCGGCAAACTGGACATTGCTATATGACTCCATATATTCAACAGAAAGCAATCTCAGGCCTTTTATCAGCCATAACAGCAGGGATTATGCTACGCGCACTGATAATTGGAAGGTATTTCTGGATATGACATATGATGTTGTGCCTGACCTGGGCGCAATTATCAAAGGGGTTACCAATACTTTTTCGCTTAATGAGTATTATATGGATAACCCGGCGATGCAGCCCTTGGGAGGAGTCTTCTATGACAATAACCTGGTTTCAGTTACCGAGACATCAACTGTGCCTGTCGGAAGCGGCTTAAGGCATCAGGTTTCACCTGATGCCTGGAACTGGTACTGGTATAATTCCACGGCAATAAGCAAGGTGATTGGCACAGACGGCAAGGATTACAAATGTATATTAAGCCATACCTCAAGCGATTCCACCCAGCCGATAACCGGGGCCTTATATGAAACATATTGGCAGGATAACCAGACTACGGGCCAGGGCAGTATCTGGGCTAATTTAACCGCTTATAACAGTATCCCGATAGGCTGGAATTTAGTTACAGCCGGATACGCCCAGGCGAATACAGGGGCAGAGATCAACGCCCAGTTGGCAGGGTTCCAAACCCTGTTCCCGACAGGGGCATTGAATTTCAGGACATACCTGCATTCAGATAACGGTACTTATACCCCTGAATTGGATAATCTGGGCGTGGCTTTAAGCGCATCAGAGACATTCTATACGGATAAAACCGGAGCGGCTGCGATCAATGCCTTAAATGCCGATATCGCAGGCGACCAATGGGTGCAATATAAGGCCATGCTTTATTCGGACGGCAGGAATACGCCTACGGTTAACAGCGTTACACTGACCTACACCGACGCCTGGCTGAACATAACCGCGCCTAACGGCGGAGAATCATGGCTGGAAGGAACACCTCATAATATCACCTGGACATCCCAAGGCATAGACGCAGGGGCAAGCCATGTAAAGTTAGAGTATGCGCCTGATAATGAAGCAACCTGGAAACAGATCGTGGCCTCCGCCTCTAACAGCGGGACTTATTCCTGGACGCTCCCCAATGACCCGGGTTTATTATCCAAGGTAAGGATTACCAGTGTGGAATACCCTAATGTAACCGATAAATCCAACGCCTCATTCAGGTTAATGGGCGCGGAGATTATCTCGCCTAACGGCGGAGAGATTTGGGAGTTAGGAAAGCAGCACGCAATAACCTGGAATTCAGGCGGTACTTTAGGCTCGGATACTTTAAAATTTGAATATTCGCTTGATAATGGCTCTACCTGGGTAACCCCGGAGATCGCTTCGGGCCAGACAGATGACGGAGACCTGACCTGGAATATCCCCACGAACCTGTCTAACGCCTCGGATAATGTTAAAGTGCGCATGACAGACGCGGGCAATACGCAGGTGGATGATGCATCGGATGCGGTATTCGCGTTAGTGCCGTCTCCGGCAATCACCTTTACCTATCCGCTGGGGGCAGAAGAGTTAAAGGTTGGAGCTACATATAATATTACCTGGACCACAAATACGCAGCATTTTGGCAGCCAGTTTGAGCTGCATTATTCCAAAGACGGATTTGTCAGTTCAGCGGTGCTTATTGATACAATCGCTTCAGGCGCTCCGGCGTCCCCGCTTAATCCCAACACGGATTTATCCTGTTCTTATGCCTGGACCGTGCCGGATGATCTAAGCGATAATGTTACTATCAGGGTAAGAGAGGTTTCCGCTCCCGCGGGAAGGGATACGATCACCCAGGTTTCAAAGGTTTCTTCAATATTCAAGATAGTTAATCCCAGGATAACCATTGTCAAGCCAAACGGCGGAGAGTTGTGGGTAAAGAACGAAACAAACAATATTACCTGGAGTTCGGAAGGTACCATACATAGCGGCAGCCTTGCGCTGCAGTACTCTAAAGACGGTGGAACGAACTGGATAAATATCACCAGTTTTGACGGGCTCAATGACGGAACCTTTGCCTGGGTTGTGCCTGAAGAAGGGATTTCGGATTTATGTAAAGTCCGCATTAAAGACCTTGTCCGGACGGCGGTTACAGATGATTCAGACAATACCTTTAAGATAATCCCCAGCGCGACAATAGAGGTAAGGAGCCCTAACGGCGGAGAGATCTGGACTATCGGGGACACATATACGATAACCTGGGAGATTGCCGGCCAAATCGGTGGCCATGATGTAACCATTGAATATTCAAAAGATAATTTTGTAAATGATGTCAATGTGATCAAGCCTTCCACCCCCAATGACGGCACGGAAACCTGGATAGGGGTGCCTAATGATCCTTCCGCGGATGTAAAGATCAGGATAACCAGCATACAGGATCCGGCTATCAGCGATATATCTGACGCCGTATTTACTATATGCGCTTCGGGTATAACAGTAATATCGCCTAACGGCGGAGAATTATGGGAGGTGCGCAACACATCTGACCCAACACAGATAATCCATAATATAAAATGGGTCTCCGGAAGCGGCGTTCCTGACGGGACTACGGATATCGTGCTTAAGATGTCCATAAACTCCGGTTCAAGCTACGATACTACTATTGCTACCGGCCGCGCAAAGACCGGTTTATACCCGTGGTCGGTACCGAATAATGTGGGTAACCAGGTGAGAATAAAGGCGTATCCGAACAGTACCCCCCTTGTAAATGATGAGTCAAACGCCGATTTTTCTATTGTGCCTGTGCCTGCTATGACGATTACTACGCCTTTATCCTCCGGAGCAACCGTATGGAAGGTAGGCGCTTATTATGACATTATCTGGACCAAGGTCGGGAATTTATCCAGCACAGTTGATCTATATTATTCTACTAACGGCTCTACGCCGACTACTGTAATAGCTACAGGCGTGCCTAACTCCGGCACATATAAGTGGAGAGTGCCTAATGTCGGTTTAACCAGCCTGGCCAAGGTCAGGGTCATTGAATCTGTTGTTCCTGCCAGGGATACCACAAAGAAAATAGAAAATACATCCACGGTATTTACTATTGTGGATCCATCCCTTGTAATTACTTCTCCAAACGGGGCTCCTTCCATAAATGACGCTGAGGCATTTGTACAAGGGGAGCAGAATTATATCAGCTGGACGCCGGACGGCCTGGTCTCCAATGAATTCTTAATTGAATACTCAAGGGACTCCGGAGCCAGCCCTACCAGATATACTATTTATGATGGGATTGTGCCGGGCACAGGCCTGACCCCCGGCTCAACTTATGCCCGGCCTGTAACCATTGACAATACCGTTGTTTCTTCTCTTGACCTTGAGAATTACCAGGTCAAGTTTACACTGGATACTAGCGCCTTAGTTACAGCAGGCAAAATGCGGCCTGACGGTTATGATATCATGTTTGCCGACGAAGATGAGCTCTGCTCATACTGGATAGAGCCTAATACCATAAATACCACCCAGACAAAGATATGGGTAAAGGTCCCCCAGATACCCGCCGCTTCAACCAAGAAGATATTTATGTATTACGGTAACCCGGACTCAACAGTTAATATGAGTTTTGATAATACCTTTGTAAAAGACTTAGCAGGGGCGGATATCGCCGCTTACTGGCATTTTGATGAGGCGCAAGGGCTCTATGCTTATGATGCCAGCGGCTCCGGAAGGGACCTGGTGGTATCAGGGGCCACGTGGCACACCTCCGATGAAGGAAGATGGAGCACCCTGCAGAATGTGAAATTCAGCACAGGCTCATGCCTTGTTTTTGACGGCAATGATTACGCGCTGTTCGATGATAATATAATCGCCGACCCGCAGAAGATCAGCGTGGAGGCCTGGATTTACCCCACGGATGTTTCTACCGACGGGTTTATACTCCAGAAGACAGGCGCAACAAGCAGTTATTCCCTTAAACTAGCCGCCGAAGGCGACCTGCAATTCACTATATATGATGCCACTAACGCTCCTCATACCGCCTCCGGCAACCAGGCGTTAAATGCCGGTACCGCTTACTATATTGTCGGTACCTATGATGCCGCTAATGAAGGCCAGGTAACTTTATACATAGACGCCGCCATGCAGGGAAGCGTGGGTATATCCCCGGAAATAAATACTACCAGCGCGCCGTTTAGGGTCGGCGATACATTTAAAGGAAGGATAGATGAAGTAGCTATCCACAACCGGGTCCTGCCTTTAGCTGAAATCCAGGCGCATTTTGAAAGAAGGAAGTATGTAAGCGTTACGCCAAGCACCCCGGCAGTTACGGCAGAGGTGCCGATAAATAAATATTTATGGAGCATTCCGACGGATCCGGCTGACCTTTCACAATACGTAAAGGTGTATATAACCGACCGCAATACCGTGCTGGGCGGCAACACCATATCTGACGCTTCCGATAATTATTTCAGCATCATTAATTACCCAAGGGTGATCCTAAAGACGCCAAACGGCGGGGAGGTACTTACTACCGCGGATTCTTATGGCATAACCTGGAGGTTTGACGGCAATGATATAGGTAAAGATACTGATTTTGTAACACTTGATTATTCTACTGATGGTGGTTCTACCTGGGTTACTCCGCCTATAAACGATTATGTGTTGAATAAGGATTGTACTTTTACCTGGCTTTCAATACCGGATGCGCCGTCTTCAAATGTAAAGGTCCGGATCAAACATAATGTAGACCCTCTGGTCACCGATGTATCTGACGCGCCTTTTAAGATACAGGGAAAATTGGTGCTTCCGTCAGCAGACCATCTTCCCCAGTTTACGGAGCTGCAGGGAGGAAGCGATGAGTATATTTACTGGGATACGGTAGGTACAATTAATAAGGTAAGGCTTCAGTATTCCAAAGATGGCTTTGTTTCGGATGTGCATGATATTGTGGATAACCTGGCTAACTCCGGATCTTACCTGTGGACAGTGCCGCGCGACTGCTCGGCTTCGGTAAAACTGCGCGTAATAAATTATGCCGATCCCGATGTGTATGATGATTCCGAAGAGTTTACGATTAAAGGCCTTACGCTTACCTCTCCTAACGGAGGGGAGAGTTGGGCAATAGCTACTGCGCATGACATAACCTGGGATGCGGTGTCTCTGCAAGGGGCAAATGTTAAATTGGAGTATTCTGTAGATAACGGTACTACCTGGGATGAGATTATTGCTTCTACGCCTAATGACGGCTCCTATAGCTGGACCATCCCTAATAACGGAGTTAGCGACGAAGAGGCGTTGGTCAGGGTAAGTGACGCTTCGCAGCCCGGCGTATGGGATATATCCGATGTCAATTTTACCATAACCGCCGGAGCAATAAGCGGTATCACCATCCAGCCTGTCTCTAATATTGCCCGCTCAACAACTAATTATAATATAGATTTTACCGTGCAAAGCCCCATACCGGCTGACGGCGATGTGGAGATCGTTTTTGACTCCGATTATAATATTACGGCCGCGGCGGTTTCCCTGCCTTCAGACGGGACCAGCATAGTCAGTAAATTGAACAACTGTTTAGTAGTAAACCTTGCTACTGCCGTAGATGAAGGCACGCAGTCGGTTTACGCGTACAGGCGGTTAGTCAATTTGAGCTCCGCGACCACAATAGCTGATTATCAGGTGCAGGTTGATTTGACTGCCGTTAATTTTGACTATGCGCACGCTAAGGCGGACGGAGGGGATATAAGGTTCTATGACACGGCAATGAATCCGTTAAATTACTGGATAGAAACCTGGGCAAGCGGAGGGGATTCCAAAATATGGGTAAAGGTCCCGAATATCGGGACAACATCTTTTTATATATATTATGGAAAGGCGGACGCGATAACAGCATCCAACATAGATGGCGTAATGGACCCCGGGTTAAGGTTTAATTATTATGATGGGACCGCCTTGGCAGAACCCTCGCAAGGCACCGGCGTAGACACGGATATTAACCATGATTGGGGCAGCGGGGTTGTTTCAATTAACGGTGTGGGGACAGAGACTACTACCCTTAGTATAAAATGGCAGGGTTGGGTTAAGAATAAGGGATCAGGGTCTCATATTTTTTATGTCACTAGAGATGACGGATACAGGCTATACCTGAATGGCACACAGCGTATTGCCGATTGGGACAACAGTGAAAGTTTGACGGAAAATAATTATACCCTTACCGGTTTCTCATCCATAATCCCGATACAGTTTGATTATGTGAAAGGGACAGGATCAAACGGGGTAGCTAAATTAGGCTGGGCTCCTGCTGACGGCACAGGCAAGGTTTATCCTATTCCTTCAGCTTATCTATATTCCTGTAAGTATGTAGCAAGCCAGCCAACCATAACTATGGATCCGGAGGCAGCAGTTCCGGCCGGTAAAGCTGTTTCGTTGGTAATCTCCGGCATCAAGAACCCGGCTGCACAAACCACCGATCAATTTTTTATTGAGACCCAGGATGATTCAGACAGGGCTATGGATAGAGGAATAGCATATGGTTTAGTGATAGTGCCGGGCACAATAACTCCCACAGCCACTCCCGGTAGCTTAAAAGTAAATACTGTAACCAGCTATGCCTTTGCCTTTACACCGCAGCATACGGTTGAAGCTGGAGGCAAGGTAGTAATCGTATTTGACGAGGATTATGACTTAAGCGCGGTAGGCCCAAGCAATATCACGGGTAATACCGGCGCTACTCTTTCGGTGAATAACAGTACTAAGACTATAACCGTCAACTTAGGCTCGGCAATAACCACTGCTACAACTCTTACTATAGCTAATATTAAGAACCCCCCATACGTACAAACTACGCAGGCTTTTTCAGTAGCTACCAAGACAGCAGCCTTAAATACAATAGACCAGGGGGCAGTAGCAGGGGTAGCTATAACAGCGGGGTCTTTTTCCAGCCTTTCCGTTTCCGCCACAAGCCTTGAGGTGAGCGCGGTTACGGATTATATCTTTAATTTTACACCTGAACATGCCTTGCCTGCCGGATATAAAGTGAGCTTTGATTTTGACTCGGATTATGACCTGACCGGCGTTGGGGTCTCTAGTGTAGGAGGGAATTCCGGCTCAACCGTAAGTGTAAACGGCAGTATTTTAACGGTTACATTAGGCGAAAGCATCCCTGCGTCAACCGCGGAGTCATTGACCATAAGCAACATCAAGAATCCCTCTTATGTGCAAACAGTAAACAACTTTTTAATTACAGGTAGAGATCCTAACGGGGAGGTTATTGACCAGGCAACTATAGGCGGTGTTACCACAGTTGCCGGTAATTTTAACGCGACGTTTACTGTTACGGATATTTCAAACGATAAGACCGGCGCTGCACTGGTGCAGTACACCTTTAATTTTACTCCGATACATAGCGTATTAGCAGGAGGGACGGTAAGGATAGACTTTGACGAAGATTACAATACAAGCTCCGCAAGCGTTGTTTTTCCAACCTCCGATTATACAATTAATTCCAGGGGCAGCAATTATGTGGTATTAAATTTGATAACCGCGCTTGAAGCAGGTGTTTCTGAATCTATCAGGCTGGGAAATATTACCAATCCTGCTTATATGCAGACAGTTACTTTTAGTATCGGCACTTACAGCTCTTTAGGCAAGGTTGACAGCGGCGTTTCTCCCAACCTGAATATCCTGCCTTCGGTTTTGGTAAATTGCTCGGTTACGCCGTCATCCTATATTGCCACCGAAGTAAACAGCCATCAGGTTGCCTTTACCGCGGTCAATCCGCTTAGCGTAGGAGACTTAGTGGAGATCGCTTTTGACAGCGATTATGTTTTGGCAAGCGCGGCTTTTTCTTCCGGCAACGTTGGCGCGACTTTGAGCGTATCAACTAATAAAATCATCGTAACATTAGGAACGGCTATCGGCAGCCTTATCCCGACGACCTTAACTATTACCGGGATCAAAAATCCGGGAGCGCAGCTTACGGATTATTACTCCATTACTACAAAGAAGGCTACAGGCGAGGTGAGGGACCAGAATACCC
Organism: Candidatus Omnitrophota bacterium; assembly: GCA_028716965.1. Lineage (GTDB taxonomy): Bacteria > Omnitrophota > Gorgyraeia > Gygaellales > Profunditerraquicolaceae > UBA6249. Next base: position 248,533 of record JAQUOV010000001.1, on the reverse strand, counting down.
AGGTAGCTAAAAATACAATTATTGCAGGTGCATTGACCAGCTTGTCAGCCTCTTCAAGCATAACCGAGGTAAGTGAAAGGGTAGAGTCTTCCCCATATTTAACGCTCAATTTTACATTAGCGCATGAGCTTCCTGTTGGAGGTTATGTTAAAATCACATTTGACACAGACTACGAGTTCCAGATTGATACATTCTGCGTTACTACTGATTATAACCTGACCAAAGATAATGATAATAAGATTATATATCTGCAAAGGACCTCTTCCGCCATTGCGGCAGGCGCAACGAGCATCCAGCTGGCAAATATCAAAAACCCGTCTTATGTGCAAACAACCGCTAATTTTGCGATAGTTACCGAACTTTCCAATCATACTGCCATTGATACGGGTTCTGCCAGCGGTATCGGCATTACAGCAGGCGCATTGGCCGCCGCTTCTTTGATTCCGGCTTCAGCGACTGTCAGTGCTTTTACAGCTTATACGCTTGCTTTTACCAGCGACCATGCGGTGGCAGCAGGAGGCAAGGTAGATGTTACTTTTGACCCTGACTATGAATTCAGGTTGTCAGGAAGATACGCCTGTGTTGTTTCTATGGCAGATAGCTCTTTGACGTTCATGGATATATCAGACCCCGCTAATCCCGTGCTTAAATCCGAGATCTCTAACGGAGTAGGTGGTTACAGCAAGCTATCCGGAGCACAAGGAGCCTATGTATCCGGCAACTACATTTACGCGGTCTCCTCAATAAGCAGCTCCCTGACCATAATAGATATCTCTGATCCCGTTACCCCGGTGCTTAAATCCGAAATATCCGACGGTTCAGGCGGGTTTACCAAGTTAGGCGGAGCACAAGGTATTTACGTGTCCGGCAACTACGCTTATGTAGCAGCCTCAACAGACAATGCCTTGACCATAATAGATATCTCTGATCCCGTTACCCCGGTGCTTAAATCCGAAATATCCGACGGTTCAGGCGGGTTTAATAAGCTGGCAGGGGCTAAGTCAGTCTACGTGTCCGGCAACTACGCTTATGTAGCAGCCTCAACAGACAATGCCTTGACCATAATAGATATCTCTAATCCCGTTACCCCGGTGCTTAAATCCGAAATATCCGACGGTTCAGGCGGGTTTAATAAGCTGGCAGGGGCCAAGTCAGTCTACGTGTCCGGCAACTACGCTTATGTAGCAGCCTCAACAGACAATGCCTTGACCATAATAGATATCTCTGATCCCGTTACCCCGGTGCTTAAATCCGAAGTGTATGACGGAGATGGAGAGTTTAACAGGCTTGCTGGTATTGAATCTGTCTATCTATCAGGCAATTACGCCTATGTCAGCTCTTCAACAGACAACTCCTTGACGATCATGGATATATCAGACCCCGCTAACCCGGTGCTTAAATCCGAGGTGTATAACGGCGACGGAGAGTTCAATAAACTAGGAGGCGTTTACTCAGCTTATGTATCAGGCAATTACGCTTATGTTGCCTCCGCAACAGACAACTCCTTGACGATCATGGATATATCAGACCCCGCTAACCCGGTGCTTAAATCCGAGGTGTATAACGGCGACGGAGAGTTTAATAAACTACTTACGCCGTTGTCGGTTTTCGTATATGGCGATCAGGTCGTCTCCGGCAATACCGGTTCGACAGTTAAGGCCAGCGGCAGTTTGTTGAGTGTCACTTTGGGAACTGCAATAGGCACTAATCAGGCTGTCAGTTTACAGTTGAATAATATCAGGAACCCGTATTACTCGCAGACTCCGGATGTTTTTCAGGTACAGACCAAGAATGCTTCAAATGGCGTAATAGACCAGGACCTTTCTATTGCCTCCACTGCCGTCGTAAAGGGGAGCTTGACGGGGTTAAGCGTAACAGCAGCGGACAGGGAGATCAGCAAGTCCGATAATTATACGTTTGGCCTTACTTACGCTCATCCGGTCCCGAAAGACGGGTATTTAAAGATTGAATTTGATACTGATTATGATTTAAGTTCAACTTATCTTGTAAGCCCCACTGAGCGTTACACATTCCAGTGGAGCAGCGGCTGGAATTATGTAAAGCTTAAATTAAAAGAGAAGGTAATAGCCAATACAGTAGATACCATTGTATTGGGGGCCGTGAAGAACCCTACTTTTGTACAGCAGTCCAGCGAGCTTCAGATTACAAGCTTAAGCACCGATGGGACAGGAAATGCGATTATAGACCAGTCAAACCTTACCGGCCTGGTAATCATCGGCGGCAAGCTTACCGGTGTATCGGTAACTGCAACAAATAGTGTCGTTACCGAAAGCTCCAATTATACAATCAACCTTACGACCAGGAACCCGATGTCGCTTAATCCTTCAATCAAGGTTAATTTTGACCCGGATTATGATATTTCTGGCGCTACTTTTGTCTCCGGCACAATTGACGGGCAGGCGATGGTTACGCAGGACCCGGTACTTACCATAGATACAAATAACAATATTGTGGCTCTTGGCCTGGCTATGGATATAACTAACCCTACAGCTGTTATATCGTTTACGCTTTCGGGTATTATTAACCCTCCGTACGAGCAGATAGCGGCATTTGACATCACCACGCAGTTTGGCGGCAACGATATAGATATTACCGATCCTGCTGCCAAGCCCATGATATCTATAGCTGCAGGCGCCATAACCGCTGCAAGCGTGACCCCGGGCACAACCGAGGTAGGCGAGTCCGGCAACTATACTTTTAATTTCACGCTCCCGCATACCTTGTCTACCGGAGGGTTTTTGAAGATACAATTTGACGCGGATTATAATTTATCAAATGTTAACTGCCAGACAAGCGGTTATTCATTATCAAAAGGCGCAGACTATGTTTCTTTGCAAAGGGTAGGAGGAGTTTTAACAGGCGCGCAGAGCGTAATCCTCGGCAACATTAAGAACCCTTCTTATGTGAAGGCAACAGGGAGTTTTATTATGCGCACAGAGGATTCGGCGCATAATAAGATTGATGGCGCAACTATCTCCGGTATTACGACAACAACCGGAGCATTAACCGGCATTTCGTTGACTCCGGCAGATTATATTGTAACAAGCATTACTACTTACACAATAGCATTTACTACCGACCATGCCATAGCGCAAAACGGCAAGGTGGAAATTGCCTTTGATCCCGATTATACTTTAACCGGGGTAGGCGCTAACGATGTTTCAGGCAATGCAGATTCCACAGTTGCTGTAAGCGGGAATAAACTGATCATAACATTGGGTACTGCTGTAGGTGCCGCAACACCCGTATCTTTGCAGGTGGCACATATTGCAAATCCTACATATGTCAAGACTACTAACAGCTTCGCATTCGAGACTAAGAATGCTTCAGGTGGTTTGCTGGACCAGGGGACAGCAACAGGCGTAACAACCGTAGCCGGCACATTTACGGGAGTAAGTGTCAGCTCGAACTTCTATACGGCAGGCAAAACCGATGTCTCCTATACCTTTAACTTTACCTACGCGCATAATGTGCCTCAGGATGGTTTCTTAAGGATAGATTTTGATAGTGATTATGATGTCTCTTCGGTCGCGGTTGCGCACGCTGATTACACAAAGCAGGAGGCCGGCTCCAATTATGTGGTATTAAAATTACTTACGGCAAAGGCAAAGGACACCGTAGAATCCATAACATTAAGCAATATCAAAAACCCTGGGTATGCCCAGAATGTAACTTTTGATATAAAGAGCAAAAATACGGCAGACTATGTGATCGATAGCGTTACTACCCCTTCGCTTAGCATTATCCCGGCCAGCCTTGTTTCTCTCAGCAGGTCAGCTAATTCATATGTCGCAACCGAAACAACAACATATACGATAGGCTTCACTACTTTTAACCCCATTCCCGCAGGAGGAAAAGTTGAAATAACCTTTGATTCCGATTATGTCTTAACATCGGTAGGGGCCAATGACGTTTCGGGTAACGCCAGTTCAACTGTTGCCAGAAGCGGCAATACTTTAATTGTAACCGTAGGTACGGCTATCCCGGCTTCAAGCGCGGTAAGCTTGTCCATCGCCAATATCAAAAACCCCGGAGCTCAAGGCACAAGCAGTTTCTCTATACTTACTAAGAATGACTCCGGATATAGCCTTGATCAAGGTACGGCGTCAGGTGTAACTATTGTCCCCGGATCTTTGAGCGCTATTTCTACAACTCCTATTGATGCCAAGGTAAGCCAGAGCACAAACTATACCTTTGGATTTACCGTAGGGCATACAGTACCGGTAGGCGGGTTTATAAAGATACTCTTTGATAGTGATTATGACCTTTCCCAGGCTTTTGTAGTCGGTGATTATACCATATCCAAGGAATCAAACTATATATTACTGCAAAGAAACGTTACGCCCTTAAACGGCGCGATCACAGTAGAGTTAAGGAATATTAAAAATCCTGCGTATGTCCAAACCACGGACGCATTCACTATCACTACACAATTAGCAAACCATGATTCTATAGATGTAGGTAGCGCTCCTGCAATAACTACAACTGCCGGCGCATTAACAGCTACGAGCGTGGTACCTGCGACAACCATTGTGGCGGAGAATACAACTTACACCTTAAACTTTACCACAGAGCATGCTATAGCGCAAAACGGGAAGGTTGAGGTTACCTTTGATCCCAGCTGTGATGTTTCTCTGGTTTTCCCGGGTGATGTTACCGGCAATACCGGTTCAACTGTGGCAGTATCGGGGAATAAATTGATCATTACCCTGGGTGAGGCTTTGGATGCAGGAGCTTCAGAAAGCCTGGTAATTTCAAATATTAAGAACCCTCCTTATGTAAAGACAACCAATACATTCTTTGTCCAGACTAAGAATCCTACAGGCGGAGTTATAGATGAAGTAACTGCCGCCAGTATAACTACTACCGCAGGCACGTTAGGGGATCCTTCTGTCGCGCCTGTTTCTTTGGTTTCCGGCTCAACCACATCTTACGCTTTCAGCTTTACGCCTGCCCATGCCGTGCCGTTAAATGGTTATTTAAGGATTGATTTTGACACCAGCTACGAACTTATTAACCCCGGAGCAGTAGTTATGAGCAGTACTACTGCCTGCGATATTACTTTAAGAGGGGTAGGTTATCTATTGATTAAGTTCTCAACTTCAGGTTTAAGTATAGGCGCGCAGCAATTAATTGAGATAGCTAACGTAGTAAATCCGCCAAACGTAAAAAGCCTATCCTTTACGTTTACTACCAAAGACGCTTCTTTATATGATATTGATACCGTAAACGTTACCGGCCTTAGCACTACAGCCGGCAGCCTGCTCAGCCCATCTTTAGCTGCGACTACTTATGTTGTTTCAGAGTATGCAACATATACGGCTGCATTTACAACAGCTAACCCCATAGCAGCCGGCGGGAAAGCGGAGATAACTTTTGATGCTGATTATAGCCTGTCAAGTGTAGAATCAACGGGTGTATCCGGCAATGCCAATTCTACGGTGGCAGTAAGCGGGAACAAATTAATCGTAACCATCGGAACCGCTATTGCCAAGAATACCCCGGTTTCCCTTGCTATAACAAACATAAAGAATCCAGTATACGTGCAGTCAACCGATTCATTCTTGATCCAAACCAAGACTGCCAGCGGCGCTATTATAGATACAGCAACTGCCACATCCTTAAATATTACAACCGGCGTTTTAAGTAATCTGTCTGTAACTGCCGTATCCAGTAAGATTTCAGATGTTACCTCTTATACATTTAATTTTACGGTACAGCATGTTGTTCCTGCCGATGGCTTTATAAGGATCCAGTTTGATGCCAATTATTTATTAGGAAGCGCCTACCTTGATACAGCCAGCTTCTACGGAATACAAAAAGGAAGCGATTACCTGAAATTCAAGACAGTCGCCCAAATTAATGCCGGGCAGTCAGTGAGTATCCCTGTAAGCATGATAGTTAACCCGTATTATGTGTACACTGTGAGTGATTTCCAGGTAACGACTTTAACTCCTGTTACAGAAAGCCAGCAGATAATGGATTCAGGTGTTATTACGGGCGTTACCTTGACCCCGGGGATTTTGACCAATATTTCCGTTACTGCCGCCTCTACAGAAGTAAGCGCGCTTACGAATTACACATTTGCCTTTAAGACGGAAAATAGCATACTTGCCGCTACCGGCAAGATAATCATTGCCTTAGACAGCGATTATGATTTAAGCGAAGTACAGGTAGATGATATTTCAGGAAATGCCAATTCTACGGTGGCAGTAAGCGGAGATAATCTGGTTGTGACTGTAGGTACGGCAATCGGGTCATCAGCAAATGTCTCTCTGGTAATCTCCCATATCAAGAACCCTTCTTATGTTAAAACTACCAGCAATGTAACGATTACCAGTAAGGTCAAGGTAGGCGCAGCAGATTACGATAAGGATAGCGGGGTTCTTTCCCCTGGCCCGGTGACAACATCAGGGCAATTTACGGGCTTGTCCATAGGCGCTACTTCGCATGTAGCAGGCGAAACTTCCATTTATACATTTGCTTTTGTCCCCGCGCATGATGTGGTAGCCGGAGGGTTCTTTAATATTATATTTGAATCTGGCTATGATGCCTCCGGAGCTTATATTACCGGCTCAACAGGATCAGGAGAATACGCTGTTTCAAGTTTGACAGATACCTTGGTGACATTGAATGTCACATCAGATTTATATGCGGCAGAGGCCCAGAGCGTAAGTATCGGGGGGGTGATAAACCCGCCATTTGTAAAAGACGTTACTTGTTCCCTCAAGAGCACCAACGCTTCTTCGGGTATAATAGATGAAAGTAATACTCCTTCATTGAGTATAACCCCCGCTCCTTTAGCTGTATTATCTATAACCGGCGCCTCCTATGTTGCACAGGATCTGACTTCATATACGATAGCCTTTACTACTGTTAACCCTATAAACCAGAACGGAAAGGTAGAGGTTGTATTTGATACAGATTATGATCTTTCGGCTGTACAATCAGGCAATGTCTCGGGTAACGCCGGCTCAACAGTGGTTGCAAGCGCAAGTACATTGACTATAACTTTGGGCACCGCAGTTTCCGCAGACCAGCCTGTTTCCTTGGTTGTTTCCAATATCAGGAACCCCGGGGTCCAGACAACCAGCAGCTTCAATCTTGTAACCAAAAACGCAGCAGGCAACCAGCTTGACTATGGCTCGGTTACAGGCAAGACGATTACCGCCGGAACATTGTCCGGTATTTTGGTAACTCCGGGCACAACCGAGGTTGAAGAGAGCACGACCTATAATTTTGATTTTACCTTAGGGCATAATGTGCCTACTAATGGTTATGTCAGGTTGCAGTTTGACAATAACTATTCTTTGACTAATGCTACGGTTGTAACCAGCGGTTACTCTTTGACCAAGGGAGCTAATTATCTTTTATTGAAGAGAACAGGTACAGCATTAACCGGCGCAATCTCCATACAGCTTAACAGTATTGTTAACCCTGCATTCGTCTCAAGCACCTTGACAGGTTTTGCCATCCAGACACAACTGGCCAATAACCAGGTAATTGATACAGGCACTGCTTCAGCTATTACTACAACTGCCGGCGCCTTATCTTCTGTAACGGTTACCCCTGCGTCTTTAGGGGTAAGCACTCTTACGAATTATACATTCAACTTTACCGCAGACCACGCCGTGCCTGCCGGCGGCAAAGTGATTATTACCCTTGACCCCGATTATAATTTAGATGATATCCAACCGGAAAATGTCTCCGGCAACGAAGGCTCAACTCTTTCCGTTGCCGGCAATGTGCTTACCGTAACCTTAGGCCAGGAGATCATTAAGAATACCTTTACGTCGTTGGTAATCTCCAATATCAGGAACCCCGCGTACGTGCAGACAACAGCTAATTTTGCCTTAGAGACCAGGAATACTGCCAATGCCATGGTTGACCAGGGAACGGCAGGCGGGGTTACAACTACTTCCGGCACTATTACTATTTCTGCAATTACCGCATCCAGTTATATTGCCGGCAACACTAATACGCAATACACCTTTAATTTTGTGCCGACTCACTCAGTATCATCCGGAGGGTATTTAAGGATAGATTTTGACGTTGTTGATAACGCGTACGATGCTTCAGGTGCCACTGTTTCAGCAGGAGGCTCTACATTTGTTATACCTCAAGGCGGGGCAAACAAAGATTATGTTAACCTGGTGCTGAATCAGAATATAGAGGTAGGTGTTCCGCAGTCTTTGCAGTTATCAGGCATTATTAATCCTGCCTACGTAAAGAATGCAAACTTCAGGTTGACTACCAAGGTTTCAACAGGAGAAAATATAGATACCTCTGAATTCGGGCCGATAGCTATTACGCCTGCTCCTTTAAGCGGCCCGCCGTCACTGATTTTAAGCAGCGCTACAGCGTTAGATATAAGTACTCATACCTTTAGTTTTATCACTTTTAATGCCATTGATGCAGGGGGCAAGGTTGAGATAACCTTTGATACTGATTATACTTTAACCGGGGTAGGCACTAATGATGTCTCGGGCAACGCCGGTTCAACAGTAGCTGTAAGCAGCAATAAGTTGATTGTAACCTTGGGCACGGCAGTAAGCGCCGCAGGAGAGGTTGCTTTAGCTATCAGTAACATAAAGAACCCGGCTGTGCAGACAACTGATGCTTATTCTGTTTTGACTAAGAATTCAAGCGACAAACAGTTGGATCAAGGCAGTATCTCGGGCAAGACAATAACAGCAGGGGTTTTGACCGGCCTTTCCGCTACCGCCGCTACTTATGAAATAGGCGAGAGCACAAGCTATACGGTTAATCTTACGCTTGCGCATAATATACCTATAAATGGTTACATAAAAATAGGTTTTGATAACCATTATTCCCTGGAAAATGCAACGGTAGCCACCAGCGGCTATGCATTAACTGAAACCGGAAGCAATTATCTCTTGCTTAGAACAGGTTCCCAGCGTACCGGCGCAATCTCCATACAGCTTAACAGTATTGTTAACCCTGCATTCGTCTCAAGCACCTTGACAGGTTTTGCCATCCAGACACAACTGGCCAATAACCAGGTAATTGATACAGGCACTGCTTCAGCTATTACTACAACTGCCGGCGCCTTATCTTCTGTAACGGTTACCCCTGCGTCTTTAGGGGTAAGCACTCTTACGAATTATACATTCAACTTTACCGCAGACCACGCCGTGCCTGCCGGCGGCAAAGTGATTATTACCCTTGACCCCGATTATAACCTAACAGAAATCCAGGAAAGCGATGTCTCCGGCAACGAAGGCTCAACTCTTTCCGTTGCCGGCAATGTGCTTACCGTAACCTTAGGCCAGGAGATCATTAAGAATACTCCAGTATCTCTGATTATCTCCAATATCAGGAACCCCGCGTACGTGCAGACAACAGCTAATTTTGCCTTAGAGACCAGGAATGCCGCCAATGCCCTGGTTGACCAGGGTACAATTGCCGGAATTACTACAATAGCAGGCACATTAACCAGCGTATCGGGGGTAGCGGTAAACTATGCCGCAGGAGCTACGACGCAATACACGTTTAATTTCATGCCTGCACATGATGTTACAGCAGGAGGTTATTTAAGGATAGAATTTAACTCTGAATATAACTTAAGCGGCGCGTACCTTATAAGCCCGGCATCCACTTACAGTATATCCAGTAAGACAGGTAGTATTATCGTGCTTAATATCCTTCAGGAGGTATTGTCCAATAGTTCCCAAAGCATAAATATCGGCGGCATAGTTAACCCGGGCCGCGAGAAGACAGGTATTAAATTTACATTAACCACGCGTACTTCAGCTAATGCCGATATTGACACTGCTCAATCAGCGGCTATAAATATAACTACAGGGTTATTGACTTCAACCTCCGTGACCGCCGATACATATACTACTTATGATTTGGCCTCATACACGTTCAGTTTTACCACCGCCAATGCTTTAGACGTTGGCAGCAAAGTAGAAATAACCTTTGACGCTGATTACAATGTGTCCGGAGCGGTCTTTACATTCGGAAATGACGGCGCCACAATATCCGTGGCTGGGCGCGTAGTTATCATTACTTTGGGGACAGCGATATCTAAACTGGGCAGCGCAAGCCTGACTATATCCGAAATCAGGAACCCCGGGGTCCAGTCCACAGACAGTTATTCTATAGTTACTAAAGACTCCACGGATGTAAAGGTAGATACCGGGACAATCCCGGGCAAGGTAATTACCGGCGGCAGCATGACCGCTACTTCCGTAGTTGCCGGCTCAACGCAGCCCGGGGTAAGTACAAATTATACATTTGCTTTTACTCCCGATCATATAATCCCTGCTAATGGCTATGTCAAGATAACTTTTGATACGGATTATGTTTTAGATTATGCATCGGTACAGACAGCAGGTTATGCCGCAAGCACAGGCCCCGGTTATATACTCTTGACTAATACCAGCGGAGGGGATTTAAGCGGTGCGCGCACCATAGCCTTGCTTAATGTCAAGAACCCTCCTTCCGTGGAAGAGCCGACAGATAACTTCTATCTTACAACCATGACCCAGAATCAGGATACGATAGATACTAAGAATCTCTCCGGCATTACTATGACCCCAAGCCCGATAACCGTTTCATCCATTGCAACGGTTTCAACGGAGATATCCGCGCTTACTTCATATACCTTAAGAATAACGCCTATCCATACCATACCTATAGGAGGAAAGGTCCTGGTCACCTTTGACAGCGACTATAACCTGGTTAATATCGGGCCTGATGATGTGTTAGGTAATAGCTCCGTTGCCTCCGTAAGCGGCAGCGTCTTGACGGTTACTTTAGGGGAGGTAGCAGCACAGGGGAACGTACTTACTTTGATAATTTCAAATGTGCAAAACCCGTCATACGTGCAGACAACAAGCGTGTTTTCGGTCATGACCAAGGATGCCTTGGGCGGCAAAATGGATACCTGCGATATAAACGGAATCTCTATAACCGAAGGCCAGCTTACCGGATTATCGGCAGTGCCTTTGGACACTACTTTGGATGCTGCCACGAATTACCTGTTCCAGTTTACTCCGGAACACACCATACCTTTAAACGGCTATGTAAGGATAGGTTTTGATGCTGATTTTGACCTAAGCGGCGCCTATTGCGGAGACAGCAGTTATTCCGTTGTTTCATTAGGCAGCGGTTATATCCTGCTTAAAGCTTTAGCCGAGAAATCAACCAGCCAAAGCTTCCAGCTTCTTAATATCAAGAACCCTCCGTACGTGCAGACGACGGATGCCTTCTCTATTACTACTCAGAATGCCTCTCAAAAGAACATAGATATCGGCAGTGCTGCCGGAATTGTTACTACTGCAGGCGTGTTGACCTCAAGGTCGGTAAGCCAGGTTTCTACGCAGGCCGGCGCTTCTACAAGCTATACCTTTAATTTTACCACTGTCCATGCTGTTGCTTCCGGTGGAAAGGTTGAAATAACTTTTGATACGGATTACGTATTGACTAATGTCGGCGCTTTTGATGTATCCGGGATCGCAAATTCAACAGTTATAGTAAGCAGTAATAAGCTGATTATAACTACAGGTGCAGCAGTTTCGGCGGCAGCGCCGGTTTCATTAACCATTAATAATATCAAGAACCCGGCGTATGTGCAGGCCACTTCCGCCTTTACGGTAGATACAAAGAATCCTTCCGGAGGGTTGCTGGATAACGGTTCTATAGCCGGAATAAATATTACCGCAGGGGCTTTATCAGCTGTCTCGGTTACACCGGTTTCTATGGAGGTAGCCAAGAGCACGGATTATACATTAGCCTTCACCGCCGAGCACAATTTACCTTCAGGTGGTTACGTACAGATTGAATTTGATTCAGCTTATGATTTGAGTTCGGCTATAGTTTTAACATCAGGGTATTCATTGGTAGTAAGGGGAAGCAATTACCTGAAACTTCAGACTTCCGAGGAAAGAGGCGGTAGTGTCAGCATAGTCTTAAGAAACATAATCAACCCTCCTTATGTGATGACTACTTCAGTTTTTACCATAATTACGCAAAACTCAACCGGCGATACGATTGATATGGGGACTTGTAACGGAATTACAATTACGGCCGCTTCATTAATAGGCGCATCCGCAAGCGCAGCAATAAGCGAAATAAGCAGCCAAACCAATTACACCTTTGTGGTTACTCCTCAGCATGACGTGCCCTTAAACGGCAAAATCAGGATAACTTTTGATAATGATTATAATGTCAGTGAAGTGGGCTCAAACGATGTTGCCTGCAACGGCGGCAGCGCGACAGTAGCAATAAGCGCCAAGACCCTGATTATAACATTAGGGTATGAGCTGTTTAGCGGAACAGAAGAAAGCATAGTTATTTCTAATATCAAAAACCCCGGCTTTGTGCAGACTACAACCAGTTTTACCATACAGACAAGGGATGATCAGGACAGGATAATTAACCAGGGTAGCGCTTCCGGTATCGCCATAACCGCAGGCGCCTTAACCAATATAGCGGTAACAGCCGAGTCGCTTGTTGCCGGATATACGACAAATTACACATTTAATTTTACGCCCACCCATGCTATCAATGTGGGAGGTTATCTTGTAATAGATTTTGATTCCGCTTATAATGCCGGGTCAGGTTACGTAATCAGCCCGCTTGACACATTCAGTTTATTATCCAGGTCAGCTAACCGCATAACCCTTAACGTATTAAAGGCTTTATCCGCCGATACAGAACAAAGCGTGGTTATAGGCTCTATTGTTAACCCCGGTTCCGTAAAACAAGTTACCTTTACCATTACTACCCAGAATACTACCCAAAATACGGTGGATTCAGCTGTTTCTCCGACTATAAGCACACTGGCAGCTCCGATGACCGCTGTTTCTGTAAGCGCTACCAGCACAGTAGCTTTAAATGTTACTTCTTACACTTTTGGGTTTACTACCGTCAACTCAATAGGCATAGGCGGCAAGATTGAGATAACCTTTGACGCAGACTACGATCTGACCCAGGCCACATATACCTCGGGCTTAATAAACGGCTCAACTCCTCTATCCGCGACATTAGAATTAAGCGGCAGCAAGTTGATACTGACCACAGGAACCGTAGTCGGTACGCAAAATAGTGTTTCAGTGGTTCTGTCCAATATTAAGAATCCGGGCGTGCAAACTGTAGATGGTTTTGCTCTCCTGACCAGGGATTCCACAAATAGAGAGTTGGACCAGGGTACGGCAACCGGAGTTACTATAATAGCCGGCACCTTGACTGGCCTGTCGGTAACCGCGGACTCAACAGAGATAAGCAAGAATTCAACTTATAGTTTTGGCTTTACCGTAGCCCACACCGTGCCGGTTAATGGTTTTGTAAAGCTTTCTTTTGACAGCGATTACTCGTTCGCTAATGCCAATATTTTAAGCGAGGGCTATATAATAGTTGATAAACAGAGTAATTTCATACTTCTTAAGAGGACCGCCCAGCTTCTCGGGTCAAATACTTTACAGTTAGGAAATATAGTAAACCCGGCTTATGTCCAGACAGCGGATCCTTTTGTTATCACAACCCAGCTTCCCGATAACAAAACAATTGATACCGGGACCACGCAAAGCATAAGTATTACTCCCGGGGTCCTGACGCAGACATCCGCAATTGCGGCTAATGCGTTAATAAGCGCAACCGGCGTGTACAATTTCAGCTTCAAGACTTCGCATGCCATAGAAGCAGAGGGTAAAGTGATCATTACTTTTGATTCGGACTATGATTTAAGCTTTATATCTGCAGGTTCTCAGGATATCTCGGGTACCGGTACTCCTACCATTGAATTAGTAAGCACGAATAAGATAGATATAATCCTTTCATCGGGAGTTGCGGCTTCTACCACCGTTTCGTTAGCCATATCCAATATAAAGAACCCCGCTTATGTGCAGACAACATCTTCTTTTGTGCTGCAGACCAAGACCGTTTTAGGAGCGATTACCGACGAGGGAGCAGCTGCCGGCGTGACAACTACAGCCGGCTCATTAACCGGCATTACTGTAGCAGCAGGCAGCTCAATAGCAGGGGCAAGGACCGATTATACCTTTACTTTTACCCCTGCCCATGACGTAGAATTGAATGGTTATTTAAGGGTTGATTTGAATCCACAATACGATGCCAATATCGCTTATGTGATGCCTCCGACGACGGCGACATTTGAAATATCCGAGAAGACTGCTAATTACGTGGTGGTCAAGGCAAAGTCGGCTTTAACAGCTGGTACGGCATATACCTTAAGGCTTGGCAGTATTGATAACCCCGGCCGCTCAATGGATGTAACCTTTATTTTAACTACCAAGACCGCATCCGCAGCTACAATAGATACCGCTACCAGCTCGGCCCTGCATATATCACCGGCGCCTATGCAGTCGGCATCTATTTCGGCAACCAATTTGATCGCCACCCAGATAGCTACTTATACCGTAAGTTTTGTGCCTATTAATACTATAGAGGCAGGCGGCAGGGTTGAGATTACATTTGATTCAGACTATGTGCTTACCGGAGTCACCAGTGTCACAGGCTATGACGCAAGCGTAACAGTAGCCGGAAATGTCCTGATAATCACACTCAATACTCAACTGCAGGTAGGGGAGGCGTGTTCTTTTGTAATCCCGAACATCAAGAACCCCGGCGCACAGACAACAGACGCCTATTCTCTGGTCACCAAGGATTCCACGGGCACAGCTTTGGATGAAGGTACAATACCTGGGAAGGTTATTCTGCCCGGCGCATTAAGCGGCCTTTCTGTCTCCGCCACTTCATATGAGGTAATGGGCACAAGTGAAACCGCAACCTATACCTTTAATTTTACCTGTCAACACACTATTCCTGTTAACGGGTATGTTAAGATAGGTTTTGACGCAGATTACTTCTTGGATAACGCGGTTAACCAGAGCCCGCAATATTTAATAGCCACTAAAGGTCCGGATTATTTGTTAATCAGGACCACCCAGGAGCGTACCGGAGCTTGCTCTATTCAGATAAGTGGCATAAGGAACCCCGGATATGTTCAGACAACGGATAATTTCACGGTAGCTACGCAGCTGGCGGCACAGCAAGATATTGATGTTGGTACTATTGCCGGAGTTACTACTATCGCAGGCACATTAACCAATCTTTCAGTAGCGACGACCAATTCCAAGATCTCCGAAGCAGCTACCTATACCTTTGGGTTTACAGCAGACCATGCGATTGCAGTAGGCGGCAAAGTAGCTATAACTTTTGATCCGGATTATGACCTGACATCGGTTAATCCTACGGATGTATCCGGCAACACGGGCGCGACTGTGGCGGTTGAAGGATCTGACCTGGTGATTACCTTGGGGGAACAGGTTTTTGCCATGGACAATGTAGCATTGGCAATATCTAATATAGTCAACCCGTCATATGTCAAGACCGCAGCTAATTTTGATATTAAGGCTAAGAATCCCGAGAACGGATTAATAGATGAAGGCGCCGTAGCCGGTTTAACTTTTGAACCAGGCGTCTTAGGCGCTGTAAGTGTCAGCTCAAACAGCCTGCAGGTCAATGCCCAATCAACTTATACCTTTACCTTTACCCCCGCGCATCCTGTACCCAGCGGCGGGTATATTAAGATAGACCTGGATAATGATTTTAACATTGGCGGGGCATATTTATATCTGGTATCAGGTTATTCTTTTGAAAAGAACCTGGCTGATGTGTATTTTAATTTACAGCCAACCAGTGCAAAACCGGCAGGGACCCCCATAGTAATATCTATAGCCGGTATTGCCAACCCTCCATATAGCCAGACCACGGATAATTTTGTAATTAACACGCAGGCAGTTAACCAAAACGGTATTGATTCCGGTACTGCGCCTGGAGTTGAGATTACCGCAGGAGAGCTTTCAGGGGCAACTGTTACAGCCGCCGTAGGCAACTATGTTGCCGGCGCAGAGACAAGCTATACTATTTCATTTACTACTGTAAATGCGGTAGGCGTAGGAGGGAAGGTCAAGATCACTTTTGATCCTGACTACACCCTGTTGTTGGACGGCACAGTTTTAGGCAACTCCGGTTCAACAGCTGCGGTAAGCGGAAATGTTATTACGGTAACTCTCGGCACGGCAGTCGCCGCTAACGAAGCTGTCAGCCTGACCATGGGTACTTTTAGAAACCCGGGTTACGCCCAGACAACCGATGATTACTCCATAAGGACATATGATTCATCAAATAACGCCTTGGATTCAGGTACAGTTGCGGGCCGTGATATTACCGTAGGCGCTTTGACCGGCTTAGCCGTAAACTCCAGCTCCTTCAGCGTGCTTAATACAGATACGAAATTAACATTTGATCTTAATGTGACACATGCTATTCCGAAGGACGGTTTTATCAAGATTGCCTTAGATACTGATTATATAATGGTGGCGCCTTACATCAAGAGCTCTACGGGAGCGAATTTAACTTTACTCACAGAAGCAGGCAGCCAGGATGGTTATCTCTTGTTTAAATTGAATGCGGCATTTTCAGGGCCGATGAGCGTTGAGGTGGGAGGTATTACTAACCCGTCTTATGAGCAGACTACATCAAACTTTGTGCTTACTACCATGTATACCGGAGAACAGAATATTGATACAGGCACTATTGCCGGTTTAGCTATTGCCTCCGGTACACTAACCATAAGTTCTGTCAGCAGCCTGGATAGCTATGCCGGCTCAACTACAGAATATACCATTGACTTTATAGCTATCCATAATATTCCAATTACAAGTAAGATTGAAGTTGTTTTTGACGCTGATTATGACCTGGCCAATGCCGAATTGACCAGCCCGGCAGGCACCTTGACCAGATCCGGGAATACATTGAGCATATCTTTAAACTCCGGAGTTACGACCTCTTCCAATGTAAGCCTCAAGATAAATAATATTGTCAACCCCGTATATTCCCAGACAACAGAGAGTTTTAAAGTTACGGTCAAGGATTTAGGAGGCAATGTTGTAGATAAGGGTGAGCGCGCCGGTATCGCCATACTGCCTGCGCAGATACAATTCATGAGCCCCGCGGAAGGGTATGTTTATTCAGTAGGAGATACCAAGATTATCAAATGGCAGGTGACCGGAGGAAATATCTCCAGGACTACCAGCCACTGGATAGCGCAATTCTCAACAAATATTAATTTTAGTTCGGTTATAAACATACATGAAGGTTTAGCGCAGATAGACGGCGATAATAATCTATACTTTGAGTTATCATTAGATTCAAGTATGCTTTCAGAAGTTGCTTATATCAGGGTTTCCTGCACGGATACCTTGTATACCGATGTTACGGCAACCAGCGGACAGTTTAGCGTAAGGCCTGCCGGAGGGTTCATAGGTTTTGTTTCGCCTCTTGCGGCTGTTAAATGGGCGGTTGGAAGTGATAACCTTATAGAATGGAACACCCAAGGCGCGCTTTCCAATAATTTCAAGATTGAATATCTTTCGAAAGGGGTATGGACAACTATTTATGAAGAAGGTGTCAGCGGTTCTAACTCGGTTGTTAAGTCTGCAGGTACTCACTGGTATGAAGATAAATGGTCTTATACCTGGACCGTATCTCAGGCGGCAAACCTTCCTGATGCGGGGGTAGTAATAAAGGTTACTAATATTGACAATAGCACGGTCAGCGGGGTATCGGACGCCTTTGAGATAGCCAATGCTTATATTAAGATAACCAGCCCGACAATAGGGGTTACCTGGGTCAGGACTGAAACTAATAACATCACCTGGGAAGGCCAGGGTGAATCTGGCACCAGTTTCAGCATAGCTTATTCGGATGACGCAGGAGTAACTACCACTGAGCTTTTCAGCGGCAACGTGGAAAGGACCTTTTCCGAGGGGAAATGGTTATATAGCTATTCTTGGGTGGTAGATGCGCAGCTTGATCAGACCGAGACAGCAATAATAATAATCACCAATCTGGATAACGCAGAGATTGCCGATACCTCCGCGTTATTCAAAATCAACGCAAGCGGTGAATTAGATATCCTTGCTCCCTTGGCAGGGGATAAGTGGGTTGTTGGCGCAAAATACCAGATCAAATGGGATTCTCAAGGCCAGGCCCTTAGCAGTTCTTCGTTAAGGATAACCTATACGGCAGATGGAATTCCGGAAACCTTAATTACCAACTCCGCGCCTAATAACGGCAGTAAGGATTTTACCTGTCCTTCCACGGCACTGACTAATGTAAAGATACATTTGTTCCAGGTGGGTGGCGATGTCTATGCTGATTCCGGGACTTTCAGTATTGTGACGGTGCCTGCGCTTAGCTTTGTATCTCCGGCTGCCAATGAAAACTGGATCGCCTCTTTTGATAAAGACATAAAATGGAACTGCGTCGGCGATGGGGCAACAAAGAAATTAGTGATCAAGTATTCAACTGACGGCGGCGCAACCTATCCAAATACAATCTTTGATTATAATGTGGATTCCTATGAAGAAAAGATATCTACCGTAGTCACTGGGCCTATTACTGCCTATACTATGACATGGGCTGTGCCGGTTAATTACAGTAGTAATGTTAAGATTAAAATTGAAGATATGGGCGTAATGCGCTCAAACCTTCCTTTGACCTGCATAAGCAATAAGTTCTCTATCAGCGCGCCAATCGCAACGATTATCCAGCCGGCCGGCGGCGAGGAGTGGATAGCCGGCACAG
Source organism: Candidatus Omnitrophota bacterium (assembly GCA_028716965.1). Classification (GTDB taxonomy): domain Bacteria; phylum Omnitrophota; class Gorgyraeia; order Gygaellales; family Profunditerraquicolaceae; genus UBA6249. The sequence goes on along the minus strand of JAQUOV010000001.1, from coordinate 229,870 downwards.
AGCATGATATTATCTGGTCGGAAACCGGTGTTTTAGGCAAAGATATAAAGATAAGCTATTCTGTAGACGGCGGCGCAACCTATCCGTATGTAATTTTCCAGAACCCCGGAGGAGACAATACTACATATGTAAATAATATAACCGTTATAAATGATTCTTTAAGTTATAAATGGACGATCCCTGATACTATTTCCGCCACATGCCGTATCAAGGTGCAGGGGTTGACCAGCGGCGGAAGCGGTTATTCGCTCTCCAATTTTGCGATCAAGCTGCCTGTAATAACCATAACTTCCCCTGTAAGCGCGGATCTATGGTCGGTTTATGATACGGCAAAGACGATCAGCTGGAACGAAACAGGAAATGTAAGCGATAATTTAAAGATAGAATATTTTAAGGATGCTTCCACATCCAAGGTCATAACTGCCGATATCAACAGTATATTGACATCTTATAGCTGGGATATAACGGAAGATTTCAGTGATTATGTCTCGGATAACGGCTGGATAAAGATCACCGATTTAAACTCTGAAGCTAACTTTGGCCAGGTTGTTTCCGCGGTATCGGGTCCTTTTGAACTTTCTTTACCCGGTTTTGATATTAATGTTCCGGCAGCTCCTTTGATCGTCGGCAGTACCCATACAATAACCTGGCAGGGCATCGGTATGTATTCCGAATGCAGCAGTGAACCGACCAATACTATACGCCTGGAGTATGGCGTAGGAGAAGACCCGACCTGGGTCTTGATCTCTGCCTCTACTCAAAATGACGGCTCATATGAAAACTGGACGGCCCCGGACATACATTCCGCAGAGGTAAAATTTAAGATTACCAACAACAGATGGTCTTTTATCTCGGGGGTTTCAGATCCGTTTAAGGTAATGGGTTCAGTTTCTATCTCTAGCCCGAATGTCGGGTCAAAGCTTTTTGTAGGACAGGAACAGATGGTAGAATGGAATACCAATGGTACGATTAATAAGGTAAACCTGTTTTATTCAAAGAACGGCGGTTCTACCTGGGATACGATAGCTTCTAACACTACGAATAACGGATATTATATGTGGACAATCCCCGATGCCGTGCTTCTTGACCGTTCTCCCAATACCAATGTTTATTTTAAGGTAGAGGATGCTACGGATTCGGCGGTGTCTAACAACAGGCAATATACAATAAGCTATTATAAAGTTACCTGGAATGTTATTGATGCCGACGGTTTAATAGGCGATTTGGACGGCTTAAGCGTAGTTTCGCTTGACGTAAGCAATAATAATGCGGTATGGGAGGACAGGACAGGGTTAAGCTGCTCAGATTCAGTTAAGAATTTTGCGGTAGATGCCGATGACATAGTGCTCTATTATTATCCCGGCCGCCTATACCAGACTACCTGGTCAAGAGACGCTTATTTGGATGCTACTGTCCAGCCTTCTCCTTGGCTGGCGGATTCAGATGGAAAAGAGATGACTGTAAAATTAGCTACCAAGCTGGTTTTGAAGGTAAGGACAGTATACTCGGAAATAAAATATGATGCTACCATTGATACATTGAATATACAATGCTGGCTGCAGGAAGAGGAAAAACTGCTTACGGAAGTAAGCGGCCTGCAGGGCTGTTTGATAATAATTTATGATGATTCCGATACGGAGATCAAGAGCTTTGAATATGATGCTTCAGCGTCAGACTCAAGCGGTGTGTTCTGGACAAAGTGGGCCAGCCCCGGGCTTGAAGCGAATAAGACTTATTTTGCCCGTTTCAGGATACAGTATGAAGGGGCATTCCATTACGGCGGCAAGACCTTTGAAATAACTACAGCCACGAAGATTGAAGATATATCAAACACGCTGACCGCAGGAGTAGTTACTATTACAGCGGCAATTGCCGAGAGTTCCAAGCAGATAAAGGAAAAAATTGAGGAGAAGGCGACTCAAACTCAGGAGAAGATAGATACGGTGGTCGCTGCTGCCAAGCAAGCGATAGAGAATAAGGTGATCGTTATCGGCGAAGAGAATAAGACGGCGATTAATAGTGCCGCTACCACGATAAAAGAGAATGTCAGCCGGGAGTCTTCCAGCCGCATATTGAATGAGGAGAGCTTCATAAAGTCAGGGAAGACTTTTAAAGTCACGTATAAGGTTGATTCCGGGTTAAAGCCGGAGATAGACGTATATGATCCGGAAAATACCCAGCGTATCGCTAAGGGGGAAATGGAGGAGATTGAGGATACCGGAATTTATGAATATAAAATTAATTTCTTGACCGCCTGGGGCACAGGATCTTTCTCCATCGTCTGTTCAGAGCCAACTTACGGGACAATTGACGGAATAAGCATAGAGGTGGTAAAGGCTGACCTTGAGGACATCAATAGCGCTGCGGTTGTGGCTATGTCACAATTATCAAACCTGGATACTACCCAGATGCAGAATTTATCCACCAGTATCGGCATTGTCAGCTCCAGCATTGAGAAGATCGTCGGCACAATGACGGATTTAGGCTCAATGAGCAATAAGATCACCTCTTTGACGAATGATATCCAGAAGACCGTTTTTGAGCAGCTCTCTGCTGCTTCGGACAAGATGAAAGAGATAGCCAGCCAGCAGAGCGTGAAGATAGATAAAATGATTGATGTGTCAGAGAAGGGACAGAAGGATGTAAGTTACCTTAAGAAGAAGACCCTGGAGATTAAGGCGGCAGCCGAGCTTACCAGCGAGATAATCCAAAGGACCAATGATAAGCCGATAACCAAGACCTGGCTTGAGCCGGGCAGTATATTGATGAATGCGGTAGTAGTCAATCCATCAACTACAAAGAGCCAGACTGCCATGCTTAAAGCCTACCTGCCTGCTGAAAGCAAGCCCGAGGATGTTATTAACCTGGGAGACCTTTCCGTCAGCTATGATGTCCAGGAGAACCTCTATTATGTATTTAAAGAGTTCACTCTTGGCCCCGGGGAAACGGCCAAGCGCCAGATAGAGCTTAGGGATGTATGGGTAATCTCCGAAAAAGAATTAAACGCAAACTTGGAAAGAATGGATGAGATGCTCCAGGATTTAAAGGGCAGCTCTTTCTACAACAGGGCTGTTGCTATGAAAGATTCCATCCGTACAAGGGTTGATCAGATCTTAGATGCGCAGAAAAAAGCTATGGATGCCTTGCCGGATGCCCATATTGCCGCTTACAGGGCAAATATGCAGATTTTAAATACAATTAAAGAGGATATAGCTAAAGTAGAAGCCATGTTGTTGCAGGCTAAGCCCGCGGTGGGCTTGGCGTTTAACAAGGTATTTGTTAAAACCAGCTGGTGGATAATATTGCTGGTGGTTGCTTTCCTGGCGGCGCTTTCATTCGGGCTTTTTATTGTATGGCACAAACAGGCAAAAATGGCGCAGATTGAGAAAAAAGCGGATAAGAGCGAAGAATCAATAGATTAATAAAAAGGTCGGGTTATAGAGCAGTTTGATTTTAGGGGGATGTTCCGGATATAGGGGCAGCCCCCTATTTTAGTATGTTCTTGCCCTGCCTCATGAATTCAGCAGGACTGCGTTAACAAAGTATCTTCTGTTCTTGATTTGAAATTCTTAATATGGTAAAATTTGTAAGAGAAAGCTATGGGGATTAATAATAAAAGATTGGTTAATTGGGTATTGCTAAGCAGCCTTTTGCTTGTCCCTTTAAAAGCTTACGCCGGAAAAGATACTTGGAATAATATAGAAAAAAGCAAGCACTTCATTATTTATTACCAGGACGCTTCTTCGGATTATATTAACCGTTTGGTCAGGGAAGCCGAGCGTTGCTATAGGAATATTACCACGTACCTGGGGTTTATGAGGTTTGACTTCTGGATTTGGGATAACCGCTGCAAGATATTCCTCTATCCGGACGAGGAGACATATTTAGGGGCTACCGGGGTTATCTCCTGGTCAAGGGGGCATGTCCAGATCGCAAAGAAGGAGATCAGTACCTATATGTGGCAGGAGATGCTCTTTGACACGATCCTTCCGCACGAGATGGGGCATATTATATTCAGGGAATTTGTCGGTTATAACAAGGCCCTGCCTCTTTGGCTTGATGAGGGAGTAGCCTGTATGCAGGAATATGAAAGCAAGGAGCGCCTGGCAACCGCTAAATGCCTGGTAAACTTAAAATTATACACGCATTTGGATGATTTATCTAAAATCAGCGATTCCAGCGTAATTATACCTTTTATTTTTTATAACGAGTCTGCCAGTATAGTGGATTTTCTATTAAGAAGGTTCGGCAGAAATAAGTTCGTAGATTTCTGCCGCTCCCTGCGCGATCAGCCGGATTGGGTGCAGTCTTTAAGGGGAGTTTATAGAATAAAGAACCTGGATGAATTGGAAAAGCTGTGGGTTGAGGACCAAACTGAAAATTGATAACCGGAGGGTTAAGTTATGAGGAATGAGGTAAAGGCGCGTGAATTTAATATCCTGGTTGTTGAGGACGATGATAAGACATTTAAGGCTATAAAGGATGGCTTGATAAACCCGGAATATAAGTTGCACCGTGTGACTAGCGGCCAGGAGGCGATTAACCTGGCTAAAGAGGGTTATTTCGTCGGCATCATAACGGAGATGCAGATTGGAGATATGAACGGAATTGAATTAGTGCGCCGGCTTAAGAAAATAGACCAGCGGATTAATATCATCGGTTTAACTGTCTATGCCTTTGTCAATTTAGCGGTAGAGGCAATGAAGGAAGGCGTTTATGCCTACCTGATGAAACCTATAAATACCGAAGAGCTGAATTTAGTATTAAGGCGGGCGATAGAGAACACATTTCTTTTGATACAGGCAGGGCAAAGGAAATATTACCAGGATATCGCCACGATGGACGGCCTGACCGGCGTTTATAACCATCGTCATTTCCATGAAATGCTGGATTGGAATATTTCGCATTTGAACCGTTCGCCTCAGGCATTCTCGCTGTTTATCATAGATATTGATGATTTTAAGAAGTACAATGACACCAAAGGGCATGTCGAGGGGGATAAGGTATTGCATAATTTCGCGCAATTATTAGTCAGCTCCACCAGGGACAATGATATGGTCTTTCGCTACGGCGGGGAGGAGTTTGCCGTCATCCTTTCGCAGACGGACCAGTGGGGCGCGCAGAAGGTTGGCGAGAGGTTGTTGACAATAGTAAGGAGCAGGATGCCTGTTACGATGAGCGTAGGTTTAGCCAGCTTTCCCGTAAACGCGCAGATCAAGAGTGAGTTGGTTACCCGCGCCGACAAAGCGCTGTACCGGGCAAAGGCTTCCGGGAAAAACAGGTTGTGTACATATGACGAGAAGATAGATAAATGAAAAATTTAACTATTATCCTTATAATGTTAATCAGCACCTTAGGCCCTTCGGGGGTTATTGCGGCGGTGGGGTTTTCCGGTGTTAAGGCCATTGGCAGGAACCCTTCGGCAGCCCCTAAGATCTTGATTTCAATGGTCCTGGCTTTTGTTTTTGCCGAGGCCATAGCGATAATCGGGCTGCTGGTGGTATATAATTTATTTGGACAGTAAGGAACTTTCCTTGCTCGCTTATGCTCGCAAGGACTGCGCTGGATAAAGTCTATAAGGTGCTTG
>JAQUOV010000001.1:0-224183 GCA_028716965.1 Candidatus Omnitrophota bacterium | reverse complement strand
TGGTATGGCAGATAATTCTTATTCAGATAGCTACTTTTACTTTGATCGTTTTGTTTTTACGCTGGCTTCTTTACAGCCATATCAGCCGCGCCCTGGAGAGGCTGCAAAAACTCAATCAGCAGAACCTGGAAAAGGAGAAAGTGCTTAAGGAAGAGTTTGAACGGGCAAGGAAACAAGCGGAGATTGAAATCCAGCAAGGCAAGACGGAGGCCGAGAATATAAAAGAACAGGCGAAAGAGGACGGTGAAAAGACAAGAAGGAACCTGCTTGAGTCTTCCAAGGAAGAGGCAAAGCGCATTGTTAATGAAGGGGTCAGGGAAAGCCAGAGGAAATATAATGACCTGCTTCTGGAGATGCAGGATAAGGCGGTATACCTGGCAGTAGATATCGTAAGGTATATTTTTACGGAGAGGATCCGTCAGGTCCTGCATGAGCAGGTTATCGCCGAATTAATAGAGGATGTAGCGGGTTTGGATAAGGAGAAAATAAGAGCGCAGGGCGACAAAGCGGAGATTGTCTGCGCTTATCCTTTAGGGGCAGAACAGAAACAGCGTTTGCAGCAAGCTTTATCTAATAAATTAGAACGTAATATTATACTGGAAGAGACGGTTGACCCGGAGGTCGTAGGCGGCCTGATTATACGCTTAAGCGGATTTGTGGTTATAGACGGCAGCATCAAGAACAAGTTCAAGAGGGTATTGCCGATAATGAAAGATAAGGCAAGGGCAGGTATTGAGCAGGCGGAGAGAAAATAAATGCAGGAGATAAATTTAAAACCGTTAGAAATAAAAGATGTAGGGACGGTTAAAGAAATCAAAGGCGGGGTAATTAAGATCGGGGGTCTGGCTTCCTGTGTAAACGGGCAGCTGATCGAACTTGCTCCTGATTTGATGGGGATGGTAATAGGTTTTACCAAGAGGGATGTTTTGGTCTTGGTGCTTGGCGATGAGAATAAGGTGAATATCGGCGATACTGTTTACGGAGAAGAGGGCGTTTTTGAGATCCCCGTAGGAAGCAATTTTATCGGCCGGGTAGTGAATACTTTCGGCCAGCCCTTAGACGGTAAAGGCAAGATTGAAGGGGTTGATTCCTACCCAATTTTTAGAAATGCGCCCGGGGTACTGGATAGGACTCCTATTGTAGAGCCGCTTCTTACCGGAACTAAGATAATCGATACCTGTATTCCTATTGGCAAGGGCCAGAGGGAGCTTATCGTGGGGGACAGGGTTACCGGCAAGACCACTTTGGTCATTGATGCAATTATTAACCAGAAGAATAAGAATGTAATTTGCATATATTGCTGGGTAGGAGGCAGCCAGTCGGCGTTCCTGAAAATTATGGAGCAGTTGAGGTTAAGCGGAGCGATGGATTGGACTATTGTTGTCGCCGCCTCAGCGTCGACTTCTCCGGCAGAGCAATACCTTGTTCCTTATGCCGCTTGCGCCTTGGGGGAATATTTTATGGACCATGGCCGTGATGTTTTCTGCGCTTTTGATAATTTAAGCAGGCATGCCTGGATTTACCGTGAGATCTCCCTGCTTTTAGAGAGGAGCCCGGGCAGGGAGGCATACCCCGGGGATATATTTTATATCCATTCGCAGTTAATGGAAAGGGCAGGCAAATTGAATGAAGAAAAAGGCAGCGGCTCAATGACTTTCTTGCCTATAGTGGAAACACAGGAAGGTGATATTACCGGGCTTGTCCAGTCAAACCTTGTCTCAATAACCGACGGCCAGATTTATCTGGGCTCCTCTCTTTTTAATGAAGGCTTCCGCCCGGCTATTGATTTGGGGCTTTCTGTTTCGCGAATCGGAAGCAAGGTGCAATGTGAAGCGATAAAAAAGGTCAGCCGTTCATTAAAGAGGGAGTTTGCCCAATATAAGGAGTTGGCCGCCCTTACAACAATCAGGACCAAGCTTTCTGCCGAGATAGAGCTCAGGCTTAAAAGAGGCCAGGCATTAAAAGATTTCCTTATTCAGGATAAGTCAAAGCCGCTTTGCGTGGAAGAGATGATCGTGCTTTTTTATGCCTTTTCTAAAGAACTGCCTGAGATCCTGGAAGATGCGCAAAGGGAAAACTTTAAACATAACATATACGCATACCTGCTTAAGAACCACCCGGAGTTGATTGAAGAGCTTACGATCCAGAAGTTCTTAACCGGAGGGGTGGAGAGAGGGTTGGATAAAGCCTTTGAGGAATTTTTTGCGGAAAACCCCCAGCAGCAGATAGATTCCAAGGAGTAGAATGATCCCGCTTACGATATTACGCAAGGATTTGGCGTTTAATAAGGTAATGGAGAATATAATTGAAGTTTTAAAAGGCGTAGCGGCAACCGAATATTTTCATCTCCAGACGAAAAGAAAGAGTTTTGATGAGTTTGAGGGGCGCTTGAGGGATTTGTTCGGGCAGGTGGATATCCATAATTTCAAGCATCCTTTTTTAGGGGCTCCGTCAGGCGCAAATAATATTATTATGATAACTTCGGATACCGGTTTCTTAGGCGAACTTAATATGTCGGTAGTAAACCAGGGTCTTCTCCAGTATAAAAGCGAAGACCTGGTTACGGTGGTCGGCAAGGAAGGGGTCAGGTATATAGGCGAGCAGGGGATCAAATATACCAGTTTTGCCGGCATTGATGACGATATCACTTATGGTTCGGTAATTAAGTTAAGGGACCATATAATAAAGGAGTTTTTGACTAAGAAATTGAGCAGCACGATTATTGTCTATCCGCACTTTGTTTCTTTCGCCGTGCAAAAGATAGAGCAGTTTCAGTTGTTCCCCTGCAGGTTTTTATTTCCGCAGGCTCCGGTATCTACAGGGATGGGGGAGCATAAAGCCGGTTTTTGGCAGGCAAACCCGGAAGAAAAGATTATCCTTGATTCATCTTTAAAGTCAATCGTAGAATACCTGGTGAAGGTATGGATCGGCCAGTTGATCTATCTTATTTTTTGGGAGAGCAAACTTTCCGAATGGGCGGCGCGGGTCATGCATTTGGAAAGAAGTACCACTGAGATCAGGGACCAGCAGAAGAAGATGAGGCTGCAATATTTCCGTACTTTGCACGAAAGAAGCGATAAGAGCACCAGGGAGATTTTTGTAAGCAGGATGGCTCTGATAAAGAGCGGGGCTATATTATAATTGTCCTTAAAAACAAACGGGGTAAGGCTGATGCAGATGCAGGAAGGCAAGATTGTTTCCGTCCAGGGACCGATTGTAGACGTAGAGTTTCCTCCTGAATCTTCTTTTCCGGCTGTCTACGATATTATTGAAACGGAGACATTTGACGGCCAAAGAATAGTTCTGGAGGTGGTTGAGTATTTGAGTAAGACGGAAACGGATAAGACTAACACCATGAGGTGTATCTCTTTAACCCCTAATTTTGGTTTACGCAGGAATGCCAGGGCCTTTGCCACAGGTTCAACTATCAGTGTTCCCGTTGGGGAAGTGACCTGTTCCAGGATATTAAATGTGTTGGGGGAGCCGGTAGATAAGAAGGGCCCGATTAAGGTTGGCCCGGAGTTTATCAGGCCTACGCACAGGAAGCATCAAATAGCCACTGTTGATACCGGGGAGGGCAAGGAGAAAAAATTTGAAGTAATGCAGACAGGGATTAAGATGTTTGACCTGTTGTTCCCTTTAATCAAAGGCTCAAGGAACGGTATCTTAGGGGGCGCAGCCTGCGGCAAGAGCGTGATCATCCTTGAGCTTATGCATAATATTATTAAGATGCAGAAAGGTTATTGTGTTTTTACGGGGGCAGGGGAAAGGACCAGGGAAGGCAATGAGTTGTATTACGAGTTGGAGAAACAGGAGATCCTGAATAGGTCAGCCCTGGTATTTGGACAGATGAATGAATCTCCCGGGGCCAGGTTTGAGATAGTGCATACCGGACTGACTTTGGCAGAAAATTTTGCCGAGAAAGGCGAGGATGTATTGTTGTTCGTGGACAATGTCTACAGGTTTGCCCAGGCAGGAAGCGAGTTATCTACGCTATTAGGCAGGATCCCTTCGGAGACCGGGTATCAACCTACTCTGCCCACAGAAATGGCTGAATTCCAGGAGAGGATACGTTCAAGCGGCCAGGCCTCAATTACCGCCATGGAAGCGGTATATGTTCCTTCCGATGACCTGACTGACCCGGCAGTAGTTTGCATATTCAGTTATTTAGATTCCATAGTTATTCTCTCCCGCCGGTATGTACAGTTGGGCCTTTTTCCTGCTATTGACGCCTTGACCTCTTCCTGTTCTTTCCTTGATCCGATGATTATAGGCAAGAAGCATTTTAAGACCGCCCAGGATGTCTTAAGGATACTCAACAGGTATGAGGAGCTTAGGCGCATTGTTGCCATCGTAGGCGTAGAGGAGCTTTCCGGAAGCGACCGTATTATATTTGAGAGGGCGGCAAAGCTGCAGAATTTTCTTACCCAGCCATTTTTCACCGCCGAAGCTTATACAGGCAAGAAAGGGGAGTATGTCTCCTTAGAGGCAACTTTAGAGGGTTGCGATAGGATAGTTGTAGGCGAGATGGATAAAGTTCCGGCGGAGAAATTCTATATGATCGGGGCGTTACCGGATAACCTGTAAGTTTTTACGATGATTTTCGGATAAGTTGATATAGCCAAATCAAGGAGATTAAAGAATGTTAATTAAAATAGGGCAGATGCTGATTAACAAAAACTTGATTACCTCTGCGCAATTAGAAGAGGCTCTTCAGGAACAGGTTAAAACCGGTGAGCTTTTAGGCGTTATCCTGATTAAAAAAGGCTTCTTAAGCGAGGAGGCCTTTTTAAAAGTGCTTTCCGAGCAGTTTAACCTTCCTTTTATAAAATTAAAGGAAACCGCTATTGATCCTTTAGCGATAAAGAAGGTCCCTGCCAAGTTTGCCTGGTATTATAAGGTCATGCCGGTTAAGTTCGTGGACAATAAGTTAGTTATCGCTTCCGCCGATCCCCTGCGTTCATTGGACGATTTAAGGATATTCTTGGGGTATGAATTAAGGCCGGCCCTGGCTTCGGAGGCTGAAATAATGGAGGCAATAAAAGAGCATTACGGTGTGGGTGCTGAGACTGTGGAGGGTATCATGGCGAAAGCGCCCAAGGAACCCAAAGAACAGGAGGCCGCCAAAGAAACAGGCAAGATTGAAGATATAGAGAAATTAGCCGAGGATGCCTCGGTAGTCAAGCTGGTAAACCAGATAATCCTTGAGGCTTATCAGAAGAGGGCTACCGATATCCATATTGAGCCATTCCGGGGGAAGATGAACATAAGATACCGTATTGACGGTGTTCTTTATAACGCCAATGTCCCCGCGGATATAGAGCGTTTTTTCCTGGCGATCATCTCGCGCATAAAGATAATGTCCAGGTTGAATATTGTAGAGCGCCGCCTCCCACAGGACGGCCGCTGCGTGATAAAAATAGGCCAGGAGGAGCTTGACCTTAGAATTTCAATTATCCCTACGCGTTACGGCGAAGGCATGGTGATAAGGATTTTGCCGATGAGCATGCTTTTTAGCCTGGAAAGGCTGGGTTTGGCCCCCGAAGATTTAGAGCTTTTGTCAAAATTGATTAAAAAGCCCCACGGTATAATCCTGGTTACCGGCCCGACGGGCAGCGGTAAGAGCACTACTTTGTATGGGTGCCTGAATGATATAAAAAGCAGCAAGAATAAGATCATTACTATTGAAGATCCTATAGAATATGAACTGGAAGGCATAATCCAGATCCAGGTCCTGCCTGAAATAGGCTTTACTTTTGCCCAAGGGTTAAGAAGCATGTTAAGGCATGACCCGGATATTATGATGGTAGGAGAGATCAGGGACTTTGAAACGGCGGAACTGGCAATCAGGAGCGCTTTAACCGGCCACTTGGTTTTTTCCACATTGCATACAAATGATGCTGCCGGGGCTGTAGCCAGGCTCTTGAATATAGGCATTGAACCGTACCTGGTAGCTTCTTCCGTAGAGGCTTTCATTGCCCAGAGGTTGGTGCGTTTAATCTGCCCTTCATGCAAGAATATAGATACGGCAGTGCCGGATAGCATCAAGTCTATAATCAGCCAGGATATGGCTAAGAGCAAGGCAGCATTAAAATATTCAAAAGCTGAAGATATTAAATTTTATAAAGGGCAGGGGTGCAAGGATTGTAATTTTACCGGTTATAAGGGAAGGACCGCTATCCATGAGATATTGGTGGTGGATAAAGGGATAAGGGAATTAATGTTGAAGAAGGCATCCACCGATGAATTAAGGGACAAGGCAGTCAGCCAGGGAATGAAGACATTGCGTTTATGCGGGTGGAAGAAGGTCATTGACGGACTGACTACCCCCGAAGAGATATTGAGAGTAACCCAGGCAGAGGAGTAACATAAGATGTTTAAAGTATCCGTATTAGATATAAAGACAGCCTCAACCGTATTCCAAGAGTTAGCTTCTGTCGTCGTTTTGCCCGGAGAGGAAGGTGAACTATCCATATTGGATTTTCATCAACCGGTAATCTCCTGCCTTAAAGACGGCGTGATTAAAATAGATAGTAAGCCTCCTATGGTTATTAAGGGCGGCATAGCCAGTATGCAGGATAAAGAGTTGGTGGTGTTGGTGGAGAAAAAATAAGATGCCGATATTCGTTTATAAAGCGAAGAATGGCCCGCAGGAGATTATTGAGGGGACAGTGGAGGCGGGGACCAAGGAAGCAGCTGTCAGTAAAATAGAGCAGATGGGGTATGTGCCTATCCGGCTTAGCCTTAAAGAAGAGTCTCGTACTGATGCTGTTAGAAACCTGCCGGCAGCTAAAAGCAGTACCGCCGGGCATTCAGGGATGTTTGAGAGGGTCGGTTCCTATGATTTAAACGTATTTACCGAACAGCTGGCTACTTTAGTCAAATCCAAAGTCCCTCTTTTTGAATCTATAAACATACTTTCTTCCCAAACGGAAAACCGCAAACTTAGACAGATAGTAAACTCCATATCCGCTGATTTAAAAGATGGAAGGACCTTATCCGAGGCATTAAGCAAATACCCGCAGGTTTTCCCTTTATTATATGTCAATATGGTCCGTTCGGGAGAATCGGGAGGGGTTTTGGATGAGACCTTGACGAGGCTGGCAAGATTCCGCGAAGAGCAGGAAGAGGTAAAGGCGAATATAAGCTCGGCATTGGCCTATCCGATTTTTATAATCATAGTAGGCTTAATTACTATTATTGTCCTGCTTACTTTTGGCATCCCGCGCCTTGTTTCCATGTTCACCGAAGCCAAACAGGCATTGCCTTTGCCTACGAGGATGCTGATCTCAATAAGCAACGGGATCAGGCATTACTGGTATCTGGGGTTAATTTTTATCGCCCTGCTTGTTTCCATGTTAAAACAAAAACAGGTGAGCAAAAAGACGAAGACAATTCTTGATAATCTAAAACTAAAATTACCGCTCCTGGGCAATTTTAACAAGAAGGCGATGCTTGCGGAGTTTACCAGGACATTTGCCTTACTTTTGGCTAACGGCGTCCCTGTGCTTGAGGCTATTCAGATAACCATCCCGACAATAAACAATGAAGTATTCAAGCTGGAACTGGAGAAGGTGCATAGTGATCTTATCGTCGGCACCCCGCTTTCCCAGAGCATGAAAAAGTCAAATTGGTTCCCGCCGTTTCTAACCAATATGATCGCCGTAGGCGAAAGGGGAGGAAACTTACAGGAGGTGCTACTGGAGGTGGCGGTGTTTTATGAAAGGGAAGTAAGGAAGTTAAACAAGATAATGACTTCTTTGCTTGAGCCGGCGATAATTTTAGTCATGGGATTGATAGTAGGGTTTATTGTGATGGCCATGCTTCTGCCTATTTTTGAAATAAATATGGGGATTAAATAATTTAGGGGGAATTTAAATGAAGGCAAAAAGCGCATTTACGCTCATAGAATTAATGCTGGTAGTTATAATTATCGGTGTCTTAGGGGCAATGGTATTGCCAAGGCTGGCCGGCCGCTCGGAGCAGGCAAAGTCCGCGGTGGCCAAGACAGATATCAATGCCAATATAGCAACCGCTTTAGACCTTTATGAACTGGATAACGGACGGTATCCTACCACGGAGCAGGGGTTAAGCGCCCTGAAGGCAAAACCGGGGGATCTGTACGACGGGGCCAATTGGAACGGGCCATATCTTAAAAAGGAACCTAAAGACCCATGGGGCAAGGATTATCAATATAAGTACCCCGCTGCGCATGAAGGCGAAGATTATGATTTATACTCTTTGGGGGCAGACGGTATAGAAAGCGACGATGATATCGGTAATTGGCAGAAATAGGGGCTTTACTTTAATTGAGATAATGATCAGCATAGCCATCTTGTCGCTAGGGTTGATTCTGGTCCTTCAGGGGCTTACCCAATGCGTTGGTATCCTGCGTATTGCCGAGGATAACCTGGGAGCAAGTTTGTTGGCTGATGATAAGATAGCGGAGATGGAGATAGCCGTCAAGCAGGATAAAGATGCCTTCCTTAAAGATGCAAGCGGAGAATCGCAATCCGGGAATATAGAATTTAAATGGCAGGTACGCCTGACCCCTGATATGGAATATGAGGATTTATATGCGGTCCTGGCTACCGTGCGCTGGAATGAGGGGAAAAGAAGCGGTGCCAGCATCTTTAATACTTATTTAATGATCCCGCATGGTTAGAAGAAACAAGGGCAAGGAAAAGTCCACCAGGGGGTTTACCCTGCTTGAACTCATTATCAGCGGGGCAATTATCTTCCTGGTTTCCATAACAATTTATTCCGTCTTTGCCGGCGGTTTAAATGTCTGGAAGAGGGCTGACCAAGCCAGGGGCAAGGGGTATGCCTTAAGGCTGGTTATTGAGAAATTAAGCTCTGAGTTAAGGAATACATTTAAGTTTTCCACCATCCCGTTTGAGGGCAGCGAAGATTCCATCTCCTTTGCCGGCCTTGACGATAATAAGGTAAGCAGGGTGAGCTATTTTATTAACGATGATGGTGCTTTTTGCCGCAGGGTCCAGAGTTATGCGGATGTTTTTAAAAAAGGGGAGTCCGGTAAATATAGTTCGCTGATTCCCGGAGTTTCGGGGTTAAAGTTTGGCTACTGTTATCTTGATAATGCCACCGGAGATTATAAGTGGAAGGATGACTGGGTAAAAGAGGAGCAGGATACCATCCCGCAAGCGGTAAAAATAGAGCTGACCCTTAAAAAGGCTTCAGGAGAAGAATCAAAATTTGCCAAAACGATATTCATCCCTATCGGCACGGGAGAACAGAAGATAGAGCTTATACAGTAAGGCTTCTTAGGCGATAAGTAATTTTATTTTAGGCAGTTTATGGCAAAAGATGGCAGTTATAGACGGGCAAGCGCCCTGATCATCACTCTATGGGTGTTAGGTTTCTTAACCATTCTTGTGGTTAACCTCGGTTTTATGGTCAGAACTCAACTGCAATTTGCGGACCATCTGCAAGACAGGCTGAAGATGTATTACCTGGCCAGGGCAGGCATAGAAAGGGCGATGGTTGAGCTATATAAGGATGAGAGCGAAAGCTATGATGCCCTTAATGAATCATGGGCAAATAATGAGGAGTTTTTCAAGGATTTACCCTTTGGAGGAGGTTTTATAACCCTAAGATACCAAGTCGGCAGCCAGTTAGATGGGGAAGGAACAACATTATACGGCGTAATGGATGAAAGTAGTAAAATAGACATAAACAACGCGCCCCTTGATATATTAATAATTTTACTTGAGCGTATCGGAAAAGCAGGGACAGAGGAAGCTATAGATATAGCGGGGGCGATTTTGGATTGGAGAGACCAGGACGTTGTTGTATCTGCCGGCGGCGCCGAAGAGGAATATTATCAGGGGTTATCTTCTCCTTATAAGTGTAAAAATGGCAGGTTCCAGATAGCGGAGGAATTATTGCTGGTTAAAGGCATGACCCCGGAGATATTTTCCGCAATAAAATGGGTAATTACTGTTTATGGCACCGGCAGGGTTAATATTAATACCGCAAGTTTTAACTGTTTATACGCATTAGGGCTAAGCGACAGCCTTTGTGAACGGATAATTAACTTCCGCCAGGGCAGTGACGGCCTGCCCGGTACCGAGGATGATTTCATTTTTAAGTCTCCCCAGGATCTGATGAGTATAGGTTCCTTGTTTACCGAGGAGGCTACGCAGATAAACAGCCTGATTTCCAGGAATATGCTTACGGTAAAATCGGAGATTTTCAGGGTTAATTCGCTGGGGCTTTTTAAGAATGAAAAAGTGGCGCGTTCACGGGAGATTGTTTGTGTCTTGAGCCGCCAGGATGATAAGGGCGCAAAAATATTATATTGGCATGAAAATTGATATAGCGAAATTATTGCAAAAAAAAGAACAGGTGACGACCGTTTTCCAGATAGATAATAACTGGTTGAGGTTAATCCAGGCGAAGGCGGTCAAACGGGAAAAAAGGGTTTCCATGATCAAGGCCATGGATATCTCTTCTTTATCCGATGAAGAGATCGCGCTTAAGGTCTCAAGTTTAGCCGTTGAGTTAAAGATAAATTCGCGCCACCTTATCTTGGCTATACCGCGCCATCTTACGACTACCAGGAACCTTGACCTGCCTTCCGCCAACCCGGCTGAGATAAAAGATATGATTGAATTGCAGATCGGAAAACAGACGCCTTATGCCAGCGATGAGGTGATTAAAGACTACCAGATTTTAGGCAGCAACGCTGATGGGTACAGTAAAGTGCTTCTGGTTATCGTGCACCGGGATATTGTGGGAAGGTATTTCAAAATATTGGAGGCAGCCGGGCTTAAGGCGCAAAAGGTAAGTTTCAGCTCCGAGGGGTTATTAAACTGGATGAGCTTAGCTTACCGGCAGAAGCTTGCAGCTGAGAAGGCGCATATATTGATTGAGGTTGATTATGACGCAAGCGATTTTGAGGTTGTGTTGAATGATAAGATGGTCTTTGGCAGGAGCATATCATTGGGTTTTTCCCAGCTTCCCGGGCAGCTGGAACAGTGGCAGAAAAAATTTATTGAAGAGGTAAATCACTCCATTTACGCTTACCAGAACGAAATAATAGGCAAAGAGATTGATAAGATTATAATCAGCCGGCCGAGATTAGTCGGGGACAGTCTGGACAAAGCTGTCTTAGAGAAGGAACTTGGCGCATCCGTAGAAATTATAGATCAATTCAAGGATATCCCCTTGACGGAGGAAGGGGCCAGTTCTTATAATAACCTGATCAGGACGGACTTATCGTATGCCGGGCTGCTCGGTTTGGCTTTACCGGCAGGCGAGCATAAGATTGACCTGGTCCCTCAGGAACATCAGATAGGCAAGGCAGTAAAAGAAAAAGGAAAAGACCTGTATCTTATGGGCATACTGCTGGTGTTTATCCTGGTTGCTTTCTCCGGGGTCTTTCTTGGGAGGATGTATAATAAAGAGAGGTATCTGGGGCAACTGAAGCAACGACTCGCAGCAATCCAAAATAAGACCAAGGAATTAAACAGTATGATCCGGGGGATAGAGACGATAAAAGATCGTGTTTATACAAGAGGTATGTCACTTAACCTTATTTATGAGGTCCACCGGGCGATCCTGCCCGAAATGCATTTAGTCTCTATAAGTTTTGATGGCAAGGAAGAGTTGGTTTTACGCGGACAGTCCAATGAGATGTCTGAGGTTTTTAACTTTGTCAACAAGCTGGAGGAATCATCATATTTCCAGAACGTTAAGTCCAAATACGCTACCAAGCGCAAAGTGGGGGATAAGGAGATAACGGATTTTGAGATCTCCTGCCCCCTGGCGGATAAATATAAGATTAGCGATAAGCACAAATTATAAATAAAATGGAATTTCTATCCAGGCTGTCTAAAAAAGAAAAGCGTTTATTTTATATTACGGTTGCCATAGTTGCCGTTGTTTTTCTCGACAGGGTGGTATTCAGGCCGGTTTTGAACAAGCTGGAAAGCTTTAACGGGAAGATCTCTTTAGAGGAAAAGAAGCTGGAAAAATCTATGCTTATTCTCTCCCAAGAGGCATCCATAACAAGCGAATATAATAAATTCGCTCAAAGCATAAAACAGGAACAGTCTGATGAAGAGACAATGGCAAGCCTGCTTAGCGGCATAGAGAAGATGGCTAACAGCGTCTCTGTTTTTATCCTGGATATGAAGCCGGTCCCGGTAGAAAAAGCCGAGTTTTATAAAAAATACGCCGTTAAAATTGAAGCCGAGGCAAAAATAAGCAACCTGGCGGATTTTATTTATCAACTGGAGAATTCTCCGAGATTGCTCAGGGTAGCGGATTTCCGCCTGACTCCACAGAAGAAAGAAACTGTTTTGAAAATCAATATGACAATTAGCGAAGTCCTGATCAACTAAAAACCCGCAAGGGGCTTAATCCTATCTAAGCTGAAGCTCCCAATAGCAAGAAAATAAAACAGATGAAGGTATTAACCCAGTTTGAGAAAAAGGTGCGTTTATTCTCCGAGCCCGAGTTTATCATATCATGTTTTGATCCGTCTTTACTGTCTTGTAGTTTTAAAGATATGGAGCGGGCGCTAAGCCTCGGGTATTACCTGGCAGGTTTTTTTTCCTATGAAGCAGGGTACTGTTTTGAAAAGAAACTGGCCAGGCAAAAAATATACGATTTTCCTCTCCTTTATTTTGGAGCTTATAAGGGCGTAAAAAATAACTATCCTGGTTTGTCAGGGTTAGGTCCTGCGAAGCTACCCGAAAACATGCGTTTAAACATCAGTAAGGACGCGTATTCTTTAAATATTGATACTATCCGTGACTATATAGCAAGAGGGGATGTTTACCAGATTACCTATTGCATAAAGCTGTTGTTTGAGTTCAACGGCTCGGCATTTTCTCTTTACAGGCGCCTTCTTAAAGAGCAGCCGGTGCCTTACCCCGCTTATATCGAAACAGACAGGTTCCGTATCCTCTCATTATCCCCGGAGCTTTTTATCAAGAAAGAATCTTCATATATACTGACTAAACCCATGAAGGGCACTTGGCCCAGAGGCCAGGGGTTATTCTCTGACTTCTTTGCTCCGCTATGCCTAAAATACGATTTGAAGAACCGGGCTGAAAACGTGATGATCGCGGATTTATTAAGGAACGACCTGGGGAGGCTCGGGCTTAATATTAAAGCGCCTGCGTTATTTGAGGTAGCCAGATATAAAACCCTATGCCAGATGACCTCTACTGTAACGGCTAAAGTGGGTAAAGATGTGGCTATTTATGAGCTTTTTTCTTCACTCTTTCCCTCGGGCTCTGTCACCGGTGCTCCGAAGATTAAGGCCATGGAGATAATAAGCCAGATAGAAGAAGAGCAGCGTAAGATTTATACCGGGGCGATCGGATATATCACCCCCGAAAAAGATATGTTTTTTAATATTCCTATCCGCACGCTCTTAATCCAGGGCGCTCAAGGCGAAATGGGCATCGGCGGCGGAATAGTCTGGGATTCAACCCCTGCCGGTGAATGGAGCGAAGGGTTGCTTAAGGCAAAGTTCCTTACGGACATTGCGAAGTAATAAATTGAGCCCCTGATTAAAACAAGGGCCCCAAAAGCTGGATGCTTGAGCGGCAATTATCTATTTCTATCTGTTGCAAAACTATATAAAAAATGATTAGCTTTAGAACCACGGAAGAAGTATAATTTATAAAAAGGAGAAAACTATATACTCATGTCTATAAAGATATCCAAAGATTTGAATTTGCCTGCTTTTATAGAGAAAAACTACGATGGGATAGTAATCGTGGATAAATCCGGCTTTGTGCTTTTTGCCAATCTTGCTGCGGCAAGGCTCTTTAACCGCGAGAGGAAAGAATTAATTGGAAAGCCGTTTGGATTCCCGCTGCCCGGAGACAAGGTGATTGAAATCAATATTCCCGGTAAAAGCAGGGAGGTTGGCATAGCGCAAATGCAGCAGATGCCGATAGAATGGCAGGGTAGGCGGGCGATTATCTTATTGATACATGATATCTCTGAGCTTAAGAAAACAGAGATGCTCAAAGCTGCCATGGATGAACGCAGGCGTATTGATAGGATAAAAAATGAATTTATCTCCAATGTTTCCCACGAATTACGCACGCCGTTGACTTCCGTTAGAGAAGGGATAAGCCAGATTTTAGAAGGTTTTTTAGGCAAGACTACGGAAAAACAGAAAGAGTTCCTATTAATGTGCCTTGAGGATATTGACCGGCTATCCAGGATTATTGACGGCCTTTTGGATATTTCAAGGATTGAATCCGGCAAGATCATTTTGAAAAAAGAAACAGTGGATATTGTAGAGCTGGCCAGAAGCGTGGTAGCTTCTCTTTCCGTCAAGATAAAGAATAAAGGCCTGGAGTTGATAGAGGATTTCCCTAAAGAGAAAACAGAGATTTATGTGGATAAGGATAGGGTGATTGAGGTTTTTATCAATTTGCTGGGCAATGCTATTAAGTTTACCGATAAGGGCCATATCGGTATCTGTGTAAAAAATAAATCCAAGATGGTAGAATGCTCTGTAACAGATACCGGTAGAGGCATAGCTAAAAAGGACCTGCCCAGAGTATTTAGCAGGTTCCAGCAGTTTGGCCGCGTCTTTGGGCCGGGAGAAAAAGGAACCGGCCTTGGGCTTTCTATCGTCAAAAGCATAATTGAATTGCATAAAGGGCAGATTAGGGTAGAGAGCAGGCTAAATAAAGGTACCCGCTTCACCTTTACCTTGTTTAAGTATACTTCCAGGGAGTTGTTCAGGCAGTATATCGTTGACGCTTTAAGGGAGGCAGTGCATAATGACGAGCCGCTTTCTATTTTTATTTTCTATATTGAAAACCTTGCGGCGGTAAAGAAGGAGTTTGACAGTAAAAAGATCTCCCAGTTGATGAATAAGTTTTATGAAATAGTAGGCGGGCACCTGCGCCGCCAGGCGGATTTAGCGGTCAAGGATGACCGCGCGATTTTGCTGGTACTGCCGGTTACCAAGAACGAATATATTGATAGCATCCAGATGAGGCTGTCTCAAGCCTTGAATGAATATTTGTCCAAAGAAGGCATGGATAAGAAGGTAAAGATAGGGTCTAGGACCGCAGGTTTTCCCAGGGACGGCTCCAGTGCCGACGAGTTATTTGATAAAATAAAAGAGGCGATAAGTTAAGGCAGGAGGAAGGAAATGGCAAAGAAGATATTATTGGTTGATGATGAACCCCATATAATCGCGATGCTGGAGAACAGGATGAAGCATGCCGGTTATGAAGTGATTACCGCTTCTGACGGCCAGGATGGCCTTGCCAAGGCGCAGAAGGAAAAGCCCGACCTTGTCATATTGGATTTGATGCTTCCTAAATTAGACGGCTATAAAGTCTGCCGGATGCTTAAGTTTGACGAGAAATATAAGCATATCCCCATAATCATGCTTTCTGCCCGTGCGCAGGAGGCAGATAAGAAGATGGGTGAGACGGTGGGTGCCGACGGCTATGTTACCAAGCCTTTTGAGCCGCAGGTATTATTAGGCAAGGTGAAGGACCTGCTGAAATAGTGAAGAAGGCCAAATTAAACATAAATATCTTTGTGGCTGAGCAGATGTGTAATTGCATCAGTGATTCGGGTTGTTGTTCTGCTTTCGGTCAAAGCAAAAAAGAAATAACCGATTTGGCAGCAGCATTAAAGAAAACCGCTCAAATTAATGTCAAGGTAAATGAGATTAGAGATATAAGGGTTATGGAAGAATTTCCCGAAGCAGCAATTTTATTTAAGAAATACGGTTACAATAGTCTGCCTATAGTAATGGTTGGTAAGCAAATTGCGGCATATGGCATACCGGACGAGAGGTTTATTGCTAATTCCATAAAGAAAATCAAACCAAGATGAAGAGATTAAATAAAGTTTTATTGCTTTTGTTAGGTTTATTATTGGCCAGCCAGCCCTGCATTGCTCAACCTTCAGATCAGGTCGGTTTTGATAAACAGTTAAATGTCAGTTTTAACGCCGGCCTGAATAGCTCTGTTCATCAGGTTATCAATGAGTTTAAAAAGATATATCCTAAGGTAAATTTTGTCAAGGAATCCGGAGGGACTTTGCTTTTGGTAAGAAAAATCACCGAACTTAATCAGATCCCTGATGTGCTGTTTGTCGCAGATGCCTTGGCGATCAAAAACAGGTTAATGCCTGAATACGCGGATTGGTACATTAAGTTTTACCAGGATCGCATAGTGCTTGCTTATTCCGACAAAAGTAAGTATACCAATGAAATAAACAACTTTAACTGGTATAAGGTCCTATTACGTAAAGATGTGCGTTATGGTTATGCCAATCCCAATCTGGCTCCCGTAGGTTACCGGACACTAATGAGCTGGCAGTTGGCAGACCTGTATTATAAGGAGAAAATAGAGAATAAAACTATTTATGAAAGCCTAGAAGATTCCTGTCCAACGGAGAATATCCTGCCGGATGTTGCCGAACTATTGAATTTGCTTGAGTCTCTTTCCCTGGATTATGCCTTTGTTTATGAATCTACGGCCAAGCAGCATAATCTTAAATACATTCAATTACCTAAAGAGATTGATTTGGGAAGTGATGAACTTAGCGAGCTTTACAAACAGGCAAAGGTGGAGATATCTACCAAGAAGAATGCGCAAAAAGAAACTCTTTCGGGGGCGCCGATCACCTTTGGTTTGACTATCCTTAATGGCGCTGCGAATAGCAAAGGAGCGGTAGAATTTATTAAGTTTTTTCTTGGGTCCGCAGGACGGAAAATCCTTGATGCCAACTATCAGACGATGTTGAATCCTCCCCTGGCGTATAATATCAAGAATGTGCCAGATGAACTTAGGCAATTTGTCTCTCCCGAAGATATCGCTAATAAATGATATACCTATTCCTGTTCATCCTTCTTTCATGCCTGCATTTTTTATTTTTTTCTTTCTTTGTTGACCCAGGGACAAACGCTGTTATTTTTGCTGCCAACTTCCTTTTTGCTTTTAATGGAGTTAAAGTTTACCGCAGGGAGAGCCTGAATAAGTTCATTCTTTATCTTTTTGGCTATCTTTTACTTTTTGTTTTCGTCTTCTTGTTATCCAAGGCCAATCTTTTATTCGCTATTTTTGTTATTCTTTTCAGTGCCATTTTCAATATCGCCTACCTTCTGCCTTACTTAATAATCTTAATTTTCTCCGTGGTTTTTGCCACTCCTTATTGGATGCAGATTTTTATTTTGTTTAGCGTTTTTTATCTTTTTGCCAATAGTATTTACAAAAAGACTTATTCTAAGTTCTTTGTACTGATGTTTAGTATCGGTTTTATTTTTATACTTTTACTCATTTTCCCTATCCTTTATATTTTTCTGCAGGTAACTCCGCAAAGCCTTTTATTAGCTTTTAAGAATAATGAATTCCAGCAGGCACTGCTTAACAGCTTAGTTACTTCAGGCATAAGCACTTTGATAATTCTGATATTCGGGGTCCCTTTCGCTTATGTTATGGCGCGTAAAAATTTCGCCGGCAGGGGATTCCTGGATAACCTGATTAATCTACCGATACTTATACCGCAAACCGTAGTGGGGATATCGCTTTTAGTGGTTTTAGGCCCTAAATCTCCGATAGGAGAGTTTATGTTTAAGAACTGCCGTTTAGCCGTTGCTAACGGATATTTAGGCATAATCTGCGCCCAGATTTTTGTGAGCTCTCCATTTTTGATCCGTAGTGCGATAACCGCTTTTGAGAACATTGACCAGAGATTGGAGGATGCCAGCCGTACACTGGGGGCTTCGGAATTCAGCACCTTCATGCGCATCTCTCTGCCTCTGGCCGCAAGCGGGATCTTTAGCGGCTGTATCCTTGCTTTGGCCAGGGCATTAAGCGAGGTAGGCAGCCTTATGGTCATTGCTTACCACCCGATGACTGCTCCGATATACATATATGACCAGTTCATCCAATATGGCTTAAACGAAATTCAGCCTATGGCGGTTTTACTGGTAATCTCCTGCTTATGGGCGTTTATCGGCCTGCATTGGCTGCGCCATCAATTGATAAGGAAAGGCTAAAAATAAGGTGTTTTTTAAAACCAACGGGCTTAATAAGGATTGGGGCGGCTTTAGTTTAAAAGATATCTCTCTTGAGATGGAAGAAGGGCAATATTTTGTCATTTTGGGGCCATGTGGGGCGGGCAAGACTTTATTGCTTAATGCCATTGCCGGTTTATACCGGCCTGATTCAGGAAGTATCTTTATGCAGAACCAGGAGATAACTTTTTTACCGCCGGAAAAGAGGAATATCGGCTATCTTTTCCAGAAGGACACGCTTTTTACCCACTTAAGTGTTAAAGAAAATATCTATTATGGACTGAAATACCATCGCCCGGATAAAAAATATCTAGATACAGTTTTCCAATTATTGGATATCGGGGACCTGTTGAGCCGTCGGGATACGGTTAACTTAAGCGGCGGAGAGGCGCGTAAGGTTGTTTTAGCCAGAAGCCTGGCAGTCAGGCCGCGTTTATTATTGCTTGATGAGCCTTTGTCTTTTTTGGACCCTTTAAGTCAGGAAAAGACAATGCAGGGCCTTAAATCCCTGAATAAAGAAATTGGTCTTTCCATAATTCATGTAACTCATGATGTGCAGGAAATAAAAGGCATCGCCAGGGATGTGGCGATCTTATTTGACGGCGCAATCGCGCAATCCGGAGCAGTGGAGAAGGTGCTAAGCGAACCTTTAGGTTTCTTAAAAGAGAAATTCTGGGGCAAGAATCATGTTTGAAAACCTAAAATGGAAAATGGTGGAACGACCGATTTTGCCTATCGGCAATACTTACCTTGATGCTTTTGTGTTTCTTGCTTTCTTTGTTTTATTGTTTTTTGCGGGGATTGCTTTAAAAAACAGGAAAGGGATAAGGTTAAGACTCTTTGTGCAGGCGACTGCCTTTGTTTTTTTTGTTTTTATCGTGCACAGGTGTTTTTGCGCCTTGCGCGGGACAATATTCAGTTTCCAGGATATCGGCAAGAACGACCTCAATGTTTTTAACGGCCTTTTTATCTTTGTGCCTTTAATTGCCTTTACTTTAATGTTTGGCCGCATATTTTGCGGCTGGCTATGCCCGCTGGGTTTTATGCAGGAGGCATTTTTCAGGAATACTTTTATCAAAAAGTTCATGCTTGATCCGGCTCCCAGGTTAAAATGGCTAAGGCTACTATTGTCAGCAGCCATATTTTTTGCGGCAATATTTTTATTGTTTAAATTCAGGCCAAAGACTTTCTTTTTTGTCCAGAATATCGCAGCTTTTTGGGGTTTAGTTACCATAATTTTTTCCGTTTTCTTTCTCTTAAATCAGGAGGCCGACCTTAAGCTGAAAAACCTGCGTTATTTGCTGCTTTTTGCCTGGTTGGTTATTATTACCCTGGGTATTTTTGTTACAGACCCCTGGTGCGCTTTATTCGGCAATGAAATTGATTATTCTTCGTTTGTGGGTTTATTTGCGGTATTAGCTTCGGCTGTGATTGTCCCTATGGCCTGGTGCAGGTATTTATGCCCTCTGGGGGCTGCTTTAAGCCTGGTTACCAAATTCTCCCAGGTTAAGATAAAAAGAAAAAAGGATTTAGTGATTTCCAAGAAAGAAGCAAGGCAGGTTTGTTATGTCCAGGCATTGGATGAGAAGGCGCTTGATGAGAGCTCTTGTTTATTCTGCAAGAGATGCGTTGAAGCAGGCATTTCAGATATAGAGGAATTATAAGGTGGCCATCCGCGCTAAAAAGCTGGTTAGCGTTTTAGTCTTCTGTTTAATATCCTTAACTACAAATGCCCGCTGTGATGATTGGTCAGGTTTTCAGCATGACCTTTCGCATAGCGGAAGTTCATCGGTTAACTTTACGGATAAAAATTTATCCTTCCTTTGGAGTTTTTCTCCCACCGGGCGCACCTGGAACTATAAAAGCGGCTCCAGTGTCTGGTCAAGCTCAGTTTCTATCGCCGATGTTGAAGGGAAGAGCATTGTTTATGCAGGATTCTATAACAATAATTTCTATGCCGTTAATGCTGAAGATGGCAGTCTGATTTGGCGTTTTATAGGGGGAAACAGGTTTAACCACGCGCCTGTTTTTGCCAAAGTTAATAACAGGTCTATGGTATTTGTTGCCTGCGCCGACAGGAGTATTTACTGCCTTGACGGTTTAAGCGGAGAAAAGATCTGGAGTTATGAAACATTACCATGGTCTTATATGTTGTCCGAGGCAATCCCTTCTTCGCCGATAATTATCCCTGCAGGAAAGCTGTCTTTGCTGGTTTGCGCGGTATGGAATTCCGGCCATGCACCATTTAATAATTTTCAAAAAGGAGAATTGTATGTTTTAAATGCGGCTACCGGAGAAAAGTTGTATAGCGTGATATTATCCTCTACCCCTTTAAATTCTCCTTGTTTTGCCGATATAAATGGTGAGCCGGCAGTATTTATTTCTTCTAATGACGGCAATCTCGTTGCTTTAAATGCCAAAGATGGTAAAATTATCTGGCAGTTGACCCTTGATTCCGGGTTATTTTCTTCGCCGTCAATATTGCCGGATAAGCAAGCCGGCCGTATTTTTATTGGCAGCCGTTTTGGGAATCTCTATTGCCTGGATGCCGCAACGGGTAAAACGATTTGGACGCAAAAGACGGGGCATGCGATTGACTCTACTGCTGCTATCGGCAATATAGGCGGCAATGCTTACGTATACATAGGTTCTTATGACAGGAATATCTATTGTTTTGATGCAGCAACTGGAGAAAAAATATGGAATTATAAAACCGGCGATTATGTAGTATCTTCCTGTAGTCTGGCGACTGTTGCGGAGAAGACGGTGGTTTTTGCCCATTCTTTAGATAATAAGTTATATTGTCTTGATGGGTTAACCGGTTCGGTTATTTGGAGCTTTGATTTAGGCAAACTTATATGGACGTATAATACCCGCGGAGATACTATCTGGTCGTCTCCTGCCGTAGGAATGGCAGGAGGTAAACCCATTCTTGTTTTTCCGTGTTATGATAGTAAGCTATATGCGTTTTCTGTTGCAATAGGAGGGAGTAATTGAAATGAAGAATGCATTGAGATGGTTGATCAGTAGAGGCTATATCCGGGATTTTTGCGGTGAATCACTGGGAACTTTTGTCCTGGTTTTTTTTGGCTGCGGGTCAGTGGCCGTATCCGTATTATTTTCAGCTTATCAGGGATTGTTCCAGGTCGCCGCGGTCTGGGGGATTGGGGTTACTCTGGCAATTTATGCCAGCCGCGGGCTCTCCTGTGCGCATCTTAATCCGGCGGTAAGTATTGCCTTTGTATGCGCCAGGCGGATGCCGATAAGAAAACTACCCGGCTATCTCATCGCGCAATTCATAGGAGCTTTTCTTGCCGGACTAGTGCTCTATCTAATCTTTTCAGGCTCCATAGCCAAATTTGAATTAACTAATAACATCATCCGCGGTTCTTCTGAGTCAGTGCGTACGGCCATGTTTTTTGGTGAGTATTTTCCCAGTCCTTCAATAGGCAAGGAGGTAATTTCTGTTTCATTTCTTAACGCATTTATTGCCGAAGGCCTGGGTACGTTCTTGCTTATATTTTTTATATTTGTTATAACAGAAGGATGTAACCTGGGCCGGCCTGATTCTTCGATTGCCCCGGTTTTTATCGGAGGAGCGGTAACAGGTATAATAAGTGTTATTGCCCCTTTTACCCAGGCAGGATTAAATCCGGCAAGGGATTTTGGGCCCAGATTAGTGGCTTATTTAACCGGTTGGGACAAAATTGCCATCCCCGGGCCAAAAGGCGGATTTTTTGTTGTGTATATACTTGGGCCGGTTTTAGGCGGTATTCTTGCCGCCTATATTTTTGCCAAGATTATACAGCCCTTAATGGAAAACAGGGTTCTTTGCGGAAAGGGCTGCCATGAAAAAGATTAGGTTTATTCTCGTCGGAGGTTTTTTAGGCGCAGGCAAGACTACTGCCCTTTGCCGCTTGGCAAAATATTTTACGGATAAAGGTCTGCGTGTCGGCTTAATCACGAATGATCAGGCAGATAACCTTGTGGATACGCATCTGGTAAGAATAGAAGGTTTCAATGTGGAAGAGATCCCCGGAGGATGTTTTTGCTGTAAGTTTAATGATTTGCTGAAGGCTGCTGATAATTTAATTGCGAAGGTTAAGCCTGATGTAATATTGGCAGAGCCGGTGGGTAGCTGCACAGACTTAGTGGCAACCGTAATTAAGCCTTTAAAGCTTTATCATAAAGATAATTTTAAGGTGTCCTCTTATACGACTTTATTAGACCCCCGGCGCGCCAAAGATATGATAACCTCCGGGACGCTTGGCGGTTTTTCAAAGAATGTAGCATATATTTTTAAAAAACAATTGGAGGAGTCGGATATTATCGCTTTGAATAAAATAGACAAGCTTAGCCATACGCAGTCTTATGGTATGCTCAGCTTGCTAAAGAAGAGATTCCCCAAATCTAAGATAATAGGGGTTTCTTCCCGGACAGGCAAGGGGTTTGGCCATTGGATAGACTTAGTGCGGACCGAAAAAAGCGGCAGTAATATTTTGGATCTGGATTATGATATTTACGCAGAGGGAGAAGCAGAGCTTGGCTGGCTGAACTCCGTAGTTGAGCTTTGCGCAAAGTCTCCTTTCTCAACCGAGAAATTCCTTAGGGCATTAACATTAAGGATAAAAAATTCGCTTAAGGAAATCCCTGCTGAAATCGCGCATCTTAAATTGGCGCTTTCAACCGGCCTGGGAAATTCATTGATTCATTTGACGCGTAGTTCCCAGGGTTTAGAGTTTTTCAGGAAGGAATCCGGCAGGTCTCTTAAGGCCCGGTTGATAGCAAATGCCAGGGTGCATGTGGATCCGGAATCCTTGCGCGGGATATTCACTGATGTATTAAACAAGTTATGCAAAGAAGAAGGAATAGGTTTCAGGATCCTGTCGCAGCAGTATTTCCGTCCGGGCAGGCCCGTTCCTGTCTACCGTATTAGATAAAAGAAGCAGCTTGATAAAAGTAGGAGGCCAGGGAATGAAGATAAAAATTGTAGGCAGATGGCTTAATGGTAAAGCTTTAAAATGCGATGCGTGCCTGGAATTAGAGAGATTGGTCCAACTTGCGCTTGATGAATTGGGCATTAAGGGCATCTCAATTGAGAAGTGTGCTTCTGAAGAGGAGTATAATTCTTATGGGGTAGTGTTAACCCCGGTTTTGATTATTAACGGAGTAATCAGGATGTCCGGAAAGGTCCCCCCGAAAGAAATGCTCAAAGAATTCTTAAAATTTGAGTTTAAAAAGGAGAAGAAAATATGAAGCGTTTCTTACCCGGTGTAAATAAAATACTAAGTTTTCTTGTCATTCTGGTTTTGTTGGCAGGTCCCTGCGGATGCGGCGCCAAAAAATTAAATCAGGAGAAATCCTTAAGTATTTTTGTGCCCTGCAGTATCTTCGCGGCTTTCTGCGAGATACTTGATTCTTATAAGGCGGATAACCCGGCAGTAAAGGTAAGTTTTGATACCGGCAATACCATAGTCTTAATGCGCAAGATCCTTCATAAAGGCGCCCGGCCGGACATCTATATATCAACAGGCCCGTTGGAAATCGAGCCATTGATAAAAAATGGGCTTATAGCTGAAGAGGCTAAAACCGTACTTACCTCTGATTCCATTATCCTGGCAACTCCGGCTGCTAATTTCAAAAATATTCAGGATATCTCTGATTTAACCAGAGACGATGTAACTTCCATAGCTATCCCGGACCCATCAACGAATTCTTCCGGAAGATTCGCGGTAGAGGCGTTAAAGGAGCTTAATATATGGGATAAGATTAAGGATAAGGTTATCTTTACTGAATTTGGTCGCCATACCAGGAATTATATTATGGAAGGAAAAATTGACGCCGGCATAATTTATAAATCCTGTTTATATGAGGACCTTAGGGCTTATGATGAAGTGGTGGCGCCAAAGGATATGGTTGTGGTCAGGGATATATTAAAAGAAACGAATAGCCGTATACCTTCTTATATAGCTATATTGAAAACGTCAAGAAATAGAACTTTAGCGGCAGGATTTGTCAGCTATATGACATCTGAGAAGGCCAAGGCTATACTGAAGAAGTGGGAAGGAAAAGAGGTACTGAATAAACAGTAAGCTGGCAGGAGAGTTTTATGCAGAACCTATCGGAGTTAGTCGATATCTTCAAATGCTGTATTTTTAACTGGGGAGCGGTAACCAGCATTATCCCGGCTTTTGTCATTGCCGGGGCGATTATCGCTTTTGTGCCGAGCGCTTCTATTGGCAGGTATTTGGGGGCAGGCTCAAAAAGATATATTGCCTATCCGGCAGCTGCCATTGCCGGGGCGATATTGCCTGCTTGTTCCTGCAATATTGTGCCGCTTTTTGCCAGTATCCTTAACCGCGGCTCAGGTATAGGCCCCGCATTTACTTTTCTTTATGCCGGCCCGGCCTTAAATTTGATCTCTCTGGTTCTGACATTTAAAGTAATCGGGCCGATACTGGGACTCTGGAGGGTAACAGGGGTGCTTGTGATTTCCGTGCTTTTAGGTTTGATCATGGAATTTCTATGTTCCGGTAAGATAAAAGAGCATGCTCCCGCACAGGGAAGGCAAGAACCAATGAACCCGGAGATTGTAAAAACAGAAAAAACACGTTTATTCCTGCTCTTCGGCATACTTTTTGCAATCCTTATTACAGGCTCTTCTTTGGTTACTCCTGCCGGGACGTATCCTTTAGGTAAAACACAGATATTCATGAATGCTGGGATTTTCTCTGGTTTAGTGGTTTTACTTATCAGCCTGGTTATTATCAAGTTTAATAAAATGGAAATCCTTGATTGGGCAAAGCAAACCTTTAAGCTTATTAAAACCATTATACCTATATTTATCCTTTCTATATTAATAATAGGCTTAATTGCTAAATATATAGATATCCGCTGGATCCATAATTTGTTTTCAGCGCAGAAAGACGCCTTGGGGAACCGCTTGTTTATGCCTACCTTAAGATCAACTTTTTTTGCCACAGTTTTTGGTGAGCTTATGTATTTTCCGATACTTTCTGAGATTGCTTTTACTAAGGCGTTTTTAAAGTTAGGCATGGATGTGGGGCCGGCGCTGGCAATACTTTTAGCAGGAGCGGGGACAAGCCTGCCGGGTTTTATCCTTATTTCCAGGTTTGTGAAATGGAAGAAAGTAGTTGTGTATTTCTTGATTTCAGTAGTATTAGAGGTGGCTTTTGCCACTTCAGTTTCTATGGCAATAGGAGATTATGTCTGCGCGTGTTTAAACTTAAAATAACTATATATTAAGGAGGATACGATGAAAAAAAACCTGTCGCTTATATTCATTCTTACGGTATTTTTGGCTTTTTTAATGACGATGTCTTATTTTACCCACAGCGCCAACCGTAATAACCGCACTCCGCTTAATATATATGTCCCTTGCGGCCTGACCCTGCCATTTAAGGAGCTCGGCTTGGCTTTTGAGCAGGCACACCGCAATATAAAGGTAGAGGGGACTTTTGATAACGCTGTTGTCCTGACTAAATTTATCCTGAAAAAAGAAAAGAGGCCGGACCTATTTATTTCTCCCGGAGAAAAAGAGATTGGTATGTTGCGTCAAAAGGGGCTGCTGGATGAGCCTTCTATAAGGACATTCGGTAAGTATGAGCTTATTTTGATCGCTCCTTCAGGCTCAAAAGAGATAAATAGCCTGGAGGATTTATTTAAGGATTCTGTGAAGGTTGTTGCTATCGCCAACCCCGATTACAATTCTATCGGAGAGTATTCTGTTATGGCGCTTAAGAATTTGGGATATTGGGATAAATTAAACAATGCTAAATCCATAATGCTTACCAATACGCCTATTGAGGCTTTATCATTTATCGCTGCCAAGAAAGCCGATGCCGGTATACATTATAATGTTTGCCCTTTTGAAACAGATACAGGTAAGGTTTCCCAGGGTGCGATAAAGGTTGTTGCCTGGTTGCCCGGAAAAAGTCATCCGCCGATCCATAACTATATCGGCATATTAAACGAAAGCAAAAATAAGAAGATTGCCCAGGGCTTTATCGATTTTATGTTTTCTCCAAAGGGGCAGATGGTATTATCCAAATATGGCCTGGCAGGTAACCTTAAAGAGGCAAGCCAGGTCGCAGCCGCCAAAACCATAGCAACGGTTGATATTAAGGCTTATTACCCTTTTAATGAAGAGCATCTTTATATTAAAAATTACTTGGAAACCCTGCCGCAGAAGTTTAACGGGCAGGTCAAAGTTGAATGTATTGATTTCCGCAGTGATGAAGGTTATGTGCTTTGGCGCAAGACCGGCCTTGCCTGCGGAGGGATAATAATAAACGGTAAAAATAAATTTTCTGTAAAAAAAGACGGTCAGGTTAAAGAAGTGGAATTCCTGAAGAAAATAGATTTGTTTTGGACGAAAGATGAACTAGAGGATGCGATCAAACAAGAGCTGGAGAAATAAGGGTATTTTTGTTTGACAATTTTATTTAAAGAGGTATAATAAGTGAAAGATTAGAGTATTTTTAAGTTTAAGCCGCAAAGAGAGGGCAACTAACCTTTGCGGCTTTTTTAGTTTTAGCCTGCCTGTCCGGCAGGCAAGGAGGCAGCTATTAAAAAGGTAAAGACTTCACTTAAAGGCAGAAAGTGTAAATATTCGCACTGTAAGCATATCTTGAGTATTTATAACCATGAGGATTATTGCCATATCCATCTTGGTTTGTTGGCTTATGACAATAAAGCTAAGAAAGATAAAGCATCCTGATGAATAAAGCGATGATCACGAATAGTCCTGCGCAGGCAAACCCGGATTTTTATGGTTTAGGTATTGCTCCGAAGATCCTGGACATCCTGGAGCATATGAAATTTAAGGTCCCTACGCCGATCCAATTCAAGGCTATTCCCCTGGCTATTGAAGGCAAGGATATCGTTGGCATTGCCCAGACGGGAACCGGGAAAACACATTCGTTTGCCATCCCCATGGTGCAGCGCCTGGTGCAGAAAAAAGGCATAGGATTAGTGCTGGCGCCGACAAGAGAGCTGGCTATCCAGATTGATGAGGCCTGCCGCTTGCTTGCCCATGCTTTTGGCATGAAGACCGCCTGCCTTATTGGCGGAGCGCCGATGGAGCCTCAAGTGCAGGCCTTGCGAAAAGATCCCCGCCTGGTAATCGCTACTCCCGGAAGATTGATTGACCATATGTCACAGTGGAATTTCCTTCCGGATAGCGTGGTTATGCTTGTGCTTGATGAAGCCGACCGCATGCTGGATATGGGTTTTGCCCCGCAAATAGAGAAAATATTGCGTTTCCTGCCCAAAGAAAGGCAGACCATGCTTTTTTCGGCAACTATGCCTAAAGAGATTATGAATATCGCCGCAAAATATATGAAATTGCCTTTGAGTGTTGAAATAGCTCCTTCAGGGACTACCTGCGAAAAGGTTACCCAGGAGTTGTTTATCGTAAAAAAAGAGGCCAAGACACAGTTACTTAAGAAACTCCTTGCGCAGTATCATGGCGCAGTGCTTTTGTTTTCGCGCACTAAACATAATGCCAGAAAGATAGTTAGGTCCATCAGGGATATGGGCCACTCTGCTTCCGAGATCCACTCTAACCGTTCCCTTGTCCAGCGCCGGGAGGCTTTAGAAGGTTTTAAATCCGGTAAATACAGGGTACTGGTTGCTACTGATATCGCCTCCCGGGGCATTGATGTTACCGGCATTGAACTGGTGATTAATTATGACCTGCCTGAAGATGCGGAAAATTATGTGCATCGTATCGGAAGGACTGCCCGCGCAGGGCATAAGGGCCATGCCATTTCTTTTGCTACGCCTGACCAGGGAAGGGATGTGCGCGATATTGAGAAGCTTATTAAGGCTACGTTGCCCGTATCAAAACATGCCGAGTTTACACTTGACAAATTCAGTGAATCCAGCCAAAATTCCGGCCATCAGCCTATGCGTAATCAGCCCAGGCATGGACAGGCCAAGAAACCGTATAAATACCCCAAGCCCAAATTCTACCGTTAACACCTAAAGCGCACCTAAAGACGCTTTATCTAACTTCTTGTAAATAATCCAGTTCTGAAACAATTCTTTTTATTGAACACCTAAAGACGCTTTATCTAACTTCTTGTAAATAATCCAGTTCTGAAACAATTCTTTTTATTGAATCATCCTTAACAACTTCAAGACTTCAAGACGTTTTATCTAATTTATTGTAAAAAAATAAGTTACGAAATAATCTTTTATTTAATTATTCTAAAAACAGTATTTTTTAAAGGGAGATATTTTAGTATAAAAAGAGTTGTTAGAATTATCCTTTTTTTACGTCTCTTAATAGTAAGAGGAGGAAAACTTATGCCATATTATGCTAGAAAACATCAATTATCTGGTTCTTTTGCTTACCATGTGGTTAACAGGGGGAATAAAAAAGAAACAGTTTTTAATGGAGCAAAAGAATATCTCTATTTTATAAAATTGCTTAAAGAATATATAGAGAGATTTGATCTTAAAATCTACCATTGGGTACTCATGCCTAACCATTATCATCTTTTATTGGAGATTGATGAACCTGAGCGTATATCTAGTTGCATGGCTGGACTCAACCGTGCGTATACGTGTTATTATCATAGAACTTACTTTACTTCGGGTTTTTTGTGGCAGGGGCGATTCAAGCTTCAGCCGGTACAAAAAGAAGAATATTTGTTTGCTTGTGGAAGATATATTGAAAGAAATCCTTTAAGGGCGAATATGGTCTTTCAAGCTCAGGACTATCCTTTTAGCAGCGCACGATTTTATTGTTTAGGGGAGCAGGATGGGGTTACTACGGAAAGCCCTATTTTTGGTGAATTTGGTCAAAATATCAGCTTAAGGCGTATAGCCTATAAGGAATTTTTGCGTGATTATAATAATAAAGAAGAAGAAATGTTTCGAATGTTGGATGTACCGTTAGGAAGTAAAGAATTTGTAAACAGGATAACAAAATACAGGGGTAGGCTGTTTCCTAAAAGAAGTGGTAGGCCTAAAGAAAGAATTGTTGTATAAGTCATTGAATATGATAAGATTACATAAAGCGTCTTATATAATATATAGATGAATAATCAAAAGAAAACCGCGTTTCAGCTTATTTTCCTCTTTGGCTTAGTGAGCCTTTTCGGTGATATGGTTTATGAAGGCGCGCGCAGCGTAAATGGCCCGTACCTTAAGACCCTGGGTGCAAATGCCGCCATAGTGGGTTTGGTGGCCGGTATAGCCGAGTTCTTAGGCTATGCCATACGCTTGCTTTCAGGGTATTTTGCCGACAAGACCAGGGCCTACTGGTGGTTTACCTTCCTTGGCTATGGCTTGTTGATAAGCGTTCCGTTGCTTGCCTTAGCCGGTATCTGGCAAGTGGCAGTTGTTTTTATTATTATGGAAAGGTTAGGCAAGGCCCTGCGCAGCCCGGCAAAAGATACTATCCTCTCCCAGGCGACTAAGCAGGTGGGTACGGGGATAGGTTTTGCAATAGCCGAGGTGCTTGATCAGATCGGCGCAATCAGCGGCCCATTGATTTTTACCGTGCTTTTTCTTGCCCTTGGCAAGGGGGGCAGGTCTTTAGCAGATTACCAGCAGGGGTATGCATTACTTTGGATCCCTTTGCTCCTGGTAATGTTTTGTATTATACTTGCTTACCGCCGCCTGCCTGATCCGGAGATTTTAGAAACCTCCGTAGCTAAAACTCAAGGAACAGATAAACTAAGCAAGGTCTTTTGGGTTTATACGTTTTTTACCTTTGTTACTACCCTTGGGTTTGCGAATTTTGCTTTGATCGGTTATCACTTTAAGGCTAAGCACGTCTTGAGTGATGCGCAAATTCCCTTGTTTTACGCTTTAGCCATGGGGGTTGATGCAATAGCAGCTTTGGTTATCGGCAAGGCATATGATATTTTTAAAGCCAGGCGCGATAATGAGAAGGCCGGACTGATTACCTTGATTGCTATCCCGGTCCTTTCGCTATTTATCCCCGCGTTTGTTTTCTCTACAAGATTTTCATTTGTTTTAGCCGGGGCAATCATCTGGGGAATTGTGATGGGGGCGCATGAAACAATCATGAAATCCGCGATTGCCGACCTGACCCCTTTAAAGAAAAGGGGCACCGGATACGGAATATTTAATACAGCTTATGGATTGGCGATCTTTATCGGCAGCGCGATTATTGGCCTGCTTTATGAGCATTCAATACCGGCAGTTATTTTTATCAGTATTGCCGTGGAGATAGCTGCGCTTCCCGTGTTCTTTATCCTGAAAAAAGAGGCCTTGACAGGAAGAACCTGACATGTTACTATTGTTAAATTAGTAGCACATTATTTTGAGGAGTATTCATGCCGTTGATCCGTTTTGGGGTTTCAATAGAGAAAGGACTTTTAGCCAGATTTGACCGTCTGATCAGGGATAAAGAATATACCAACCGTTCCGAGGCCTTTCGTGACTTAATCCGCAAGGAGCTGGTTCTGGAACAGTGGCAGGGTAGCCATGAGATCGCCGGGGCGATAACTTTAATTTACAACCATCATAAAAGGGAGTTAGTAAATAAGCTCATGGATATTCAGCATGATTTTGGCGACTCTATAATTTCTTCTCAGCACATCCATCTTGACCATGATAATTGTTTAGAGGTAATTGCGGTAAAGGGAAGCCCCCAGCAGGCCCAGAAACTGGCGGATAGCTTAAAATCAGTGAAAGGCGTTAAACATGGGACATTAAGCATGTCCACTACGGGTAAGGGTGTTTAAGTATTATTTTTTTTAACCATAAGTAGCACAAAATATTAATTAATAGCACAAAAAGGAGGGAAAATGTTACGTCGGATTTTGATCGCTTTAATTTTAGTGAACAGCTTAAGTGTTTTTTCCTACGCAAATCAGGAGCAAGCGAATGAAGAGTGGGACCCTGTTTCAGCGGGGACATTGACTACATGGACAGCGCCGCTTTGCGCCAAGGGTGAGTTTGTGATCCAGCCGTTCTTCTTTTATAACAGGACAAGGGGAAGTTTTGATGCAGACGGCAAATACCACGGGTTAGCTAAGAGCCAGAGAAAGGATCAGTATCAAGAGCAGTTATTCATGCAATATGGCATTACGGACAGATTAGAGATCGATGCCCAGGCAGTCTATCAGGAGAATTATATCAAGCAGGAAGGAGCAAGTGCCCATAAGAACGGTTTTGGGGACAGCTACCTGTTCCTGCGTTATTGCGCTTTAGAAGAAAAAGGCTGGCTGCCCCATCTAACCGGTTTATTCCAACTTAAAATGCCTACCGGAAAATATCAGCATTTGAATCCTGATAAACTGGAAACCGACTCTATGGGGAGCGGTTCCTGGGATCCCGGGCTTGGTTTTATTTTGACTAAGAAATTTAAGCCATTTTTATTCCACGCGGATGCTGTTTTTAGTTTCCCCCAAAAGGTGATGGTAGATGGTGTAAAAACAAGGTATGCCAGCTATACTAACTATGATTTCGGGGTAGAATACTTTTTACCTAAAGG
Organism: Candidatus Omnitrophota bacterium; assembly: GCA_028716965.1. Classification (GTDB taxonomy): domain Bacteria; phylum Omnitrophota; class Gorgyraeia; order Gygaellales; family Profunditerraquicolaceae; genus UBA6249. The sequence continues at coordinate 192,642 of JAQUOV010000001.1, read as the reverse complement.
TTTTAATTTGATGTTGGAGGCAAATGGATATCTTCAGGGCGATACATGGCAGGACGGCCAAAGGACTGTATCAACGGCAGTAAACTACCTGACCGTATCTCCCGGTATTGGCTGGTCATGCGATAAAGTACAATTTTTATTGGCATATCAAAGAGTGGTGGCCGGAGTTAACACGGATGCTAATGATTCTATAGTATTAACCGGGGTTTATACTTTTTAAGGGGGGAGATTATGCATATACCAGACGGATACTTAGGCCCGGCAACCTGTGGTTTCTTTTATCTTATTATGCTGCCTATATGGACAACTGCTTCACGCATTGTTAAAGCAACCCTTAATGCCAGGCAGGTTCCTTTATTGGCGATAGGGGCGGCATTCAGTTTTGTGATTATGATGTTTAATGTCCCCATACCCGGCGGCACTACCGGCCATGCTGTAGGCGGAGTACTTGTGGCAATATTGCTTGGGCCATGGGCTGCTTGTATCGCTATTACAGTAGCCCTTGTAATCCAGGCGCTATTATTTGGCGATGGCGGCATTACTGCCATCGGCGCAAACTGTTTTAATATGGCGTTTGCGCTTCCTTTTACCGGATATTATATTTATAGGGCACTTAGTTATAAGGCTCCCGTAGGTTCAAATAGAAGAGTTATTGCCGCAGGTATTGCCGGTTATATAGCGCTCAATATTGCCGCAGGGTTGAGCGGGTTTGTGTTCGGTATCCAGCCTTTGCTGTATAAGACTGCATCCGGCCAGGCGCTGTATTGCCCTTATGGTTTAAATGTAGCTTTGCCTGCTATGTTAGGCGAGCATCTCTTGGTTTTTGGATGGGTGGAGGCAATTGTAACTGCCCTGGTAATAAAATATTTGCAAAAACATGCTCCGGAGCTTTTGGCAGAAGGGAGGAAACTTTAATGAAGATTATTTCTAAACTTTGGATTTTTATCGGCGCGTTAATTGTTTTGTCCCCTTTGGGTTTGTTTTTGCCTGAACATTTTAAGGCAGGTTCAGCCTGGGGGGAGTGGGGGGTGGATGAAATGCAGCAGTTAGTCGGTTACATACCGAAAGGATTAGAGAAACTGTCAAGCTTTTGGAGTGCGCCGCTACCCGACTATGCTTTTAAGGGATGGGAGGAGAAACCTTTTGTGAGCTTAAGCTTTGCTTATATTTTTTCAGCCGCGATAGGGATACTTATTTGCGTTGCGGCGGTGTTTATAATCGCTAGATTATTAACCAAAAAAGATAAGTAGACAGTTTATGTATTTATTTGTAAATAATGATGTTATGAAACAATTACTTCTTAACCGGGAGATGTAGAATAAAATAATTGTTTTGTAACTTTAATATCTTGAGATGGTTGTATAGAGCGTCTTATGGACTTATGGCTTAGTGTTGGGGTGGTCTTTATATTAGGCAAATTCTTGAGCAAGAAAGAATAAAAAACAGAAGTGTCCCCTAACTTATTGACATAACGGTTTATTTTTGTTATAAATATTGAGCCCCCGGATTAAAACTGAGGCTAAATGCTTGAGCGGATTTTGCCGCGAAAGCGTAAAAGATTTATCCCTCAAAAGTATAATAATTGTTTTCCAATTTAGAAAGTTTAAACGTATGAATGAAAGTTTAGTGCTTGCCGAAACTCCCCTTATTGACAAGCATAAAGAGTTAGCGGCAAAGCTTGCGCCTTTTGGCGGCTGGTTAATGCCTATTCAATATAGCGGAATTATTGAAGAGCATAACTGGGTGAGGCAAAATGCCGGCTTATTTGATATCTGCCATATGGGTGAGTTTATTATAGAGGCGGATTTGGCTAAGAGTAACTTTAGCCATTTGGTGACGGTTAACCTTGAAAATATGCCGCCCGGGGCCTGCCGTTACGGGTTTATGCTCAATGAGCAGGGGGGGATTATTGATGATTTGGTGGTTTATAAAATCGGCGATGCAGAGTGGATGGTTGTAGTCAATGCCGCTACTACAAACGATGATTTCGCGTATCTGCAAAGAAATTTAAAAGGGGCAACCCGTCTTGAGAATATTTCGCAATCGTCGGGAAAGCTTGATTTACAAGGGCCTCTTTCAGCCGAAGTATTAGCAGCTTTAGCCGGCCCGGGGATTAAGGAGTTGCGGTATTATACTTTTGGATATTTTGATCTTTTGGGCAAGAAGATAATTATCAGCCGTACAGGTTATACCGGAGAGCTGGGTTTTGAGCTGTATATGCCGAATGATAAGATTACGGGATTATGGGGTAAGCTGCTTAATGACCAGCGGGTTAAACCAATAGGCCTTGGCGCGCGCGATACATTACGCTTGGAGATGGGTTATAGCCTTTATGGCCAGGATATAGATAGAAATACCACACCTTTAGAGGCAGGATTAAAGCATTTTATAGATTGGGATAAAGAGTTTAACGGTAAAGCCAGCCTTTTAAAACAAGAAGAGAGTGGAGCATTGCGCAAAATGATTTGTTTTATCGCTGATTCCCGGCGCTCGCCCCGTCATAATTACCGCATAATCCATAAGGGCCAGGATATTGGGACAGTGACCAGTGGTTCGTTTTCACCCAGTCTTGGATCTGGTATCGGTATGGGTTATGTCAGTTGCGAAGTTTCACCCGGAGAGCAGGTTACTCTTTGCGAAAACACTATCTCTATAAACGCGAAAGTTACAAGTAAACCTTTTTATAAATGCGGCAGTGCAAAATTAGGAGAAATAAAATGACCATACCGGAGGACCTTTTGTATACTAAAGACCATGAATGGGTAAACATTGATGCGGATAAAGCAACCATGGGGATTACTGATTTTGCACAAAATTCTCTTGGGGATATTACCTTTATAGATTTGCCAAAGATAGGCATACAGGTAAAACAATCTGAATGGTGCGCGACAGTGGAGTCGGTGAAGGCAGCTTCTGATGTTTATGCGCCGCTTTCAGGCGAGGTGCTTAAGGTAAATACGGAGTTATCCAGCCATCCGGAGATGGTGAATAAGTCCGCCTATGAAGCAGGGTGGTTTGCGGTGATCAAAATCGCCGATTTAACAGAAAAAAACAAGCTTATGAACTTTCTCCAGTATAAAGAATACATAGAAAGTTTGTCAAAATGAATTATATCCCGCACACAGAGACAGAAAAAAAAGAGATGCTTAAGGCTATCGGCGTAGCAAGTATTGATGATCTTTTTAAATGTATCCCCGGCGGATTGCGGCCAAAGTCATTTAATATCCCGGAAGGCAAGTCTGAATTTGAGGTAATTGAGTATTTAAAGCTTCTTAGTTGCAAGAACGCAATTAATCTTACGAATTTTGTGGGCGGGGGTTTTTATGACCATTATATACCGCAAGCAGTTGACGCATTAGCCGGGTGCGCTGAATTCTATACTGCGTATACGCCCTATCAGCCTGAGTGTTCTCAAGGCTGGTTGCAGGCAATTTATGAATATCAGACGGTTATTTGCGAGCTAACCGGTTTAGATGTTTCCAATGCCTCGCTTTATGACGGCGGTACTGCGCTCTATGAGGCTGCGATGATGGCAATCAGGCTTACCGGAAGAAGAAAGATAATTGTTGATAGCGGGGTAAGCTTGATATATCGCACCATGCTTTATGCATATACATCCAACCTTTCCATTGAATTTGTGGAAACTCCGGTGGCGCATGGCCAGAGCTGCAGGGAGGATATTTATAAACATCTGGATGATAAGACAGCGGCGGTAATCGTGCAGAACCCCAATTTCTTCGGGGCGGTTGATGATTTTTCCGATATCGCCCAGCGTGTGCATAAATGCGGGGCGCTGGCGATTGCTTCAGTGTATCCGGTTTCCCTGGGGATGCTTAAAAGCCCCGGAGAGATGGGTATTGATATTGCAACCGGAGAGGGGCAGAGCATGGGCATACCTTTGTCTTTTGGCGGGCCGTATTTAGGATTTATTGCGGTAAAAAAAGAGCATATGCGCCAGCTTCCGGGCAGGATTGCCGGCGCAACCGTAGATAAAGATAATCAGCGCGGTTTTGTCTTAACCTTGCAGGCACGCGAACAGCATATCCGTAGAGAGAGGGCAACTTCAAATATTTGTTCTAATGAAGCGCTTTGCGCTTTGCGGGCGTTGATCTATAGCTCTCTTTTGGGCAAGGCTGGTTTCCGGGAGTTAGCCGGCTTAAACTTTCAGAAAGCAGAGTTTGCCAAGGCAGCATTAGATAAAGTCAGTGGGGTCAAGGTTAAGCGCAGCGCGCCGACGTTTAATGAGTTTACGGTTTGCCTGCCGAAAAATGCCGATGAAGTAGTTTACCGGATGATTAATAAAGGATTCGCCTGCGGTTTTCCGTTAGGCAGGTTTTACAGGGGATTAGATAATTATCTTCTGGTTGCGGTCACGGAAAAACGCACTAAAGAAGAGATCATGCAATTTGCCAGCAGCCTGGAGGCAGCGCTATGCAGTTAATCTTTGAAAAAAGCCGTGCCGGGCGAAAAGGATTTGCGCTACCTGAAATAGATGTGCCGATAACCGGCGCCTTGCCTGAAAAATATTGCCGTAAAACGCAAGCCAATCTGCCAGAGGTTTCAGAGTTAGATGTGGTGCGGCATTTCTCTAATTTATCCCGCCTGAACTTTTCAGTGGATACGAATTTTTATCCCTTAGGTTCCTGCACAATGAAATATAATCCTAAATTTACCGAAAAGGTAGCGGCAATGGAGGGGTTTAGCGGCTTGCATCCTTTACTGCCTCAGCTTTTAGGAGGGGGGATGCTGGCTCAGGGGTCTTTAGAGGTATTATACAATATGGAGCGATTGCTTAGCGAGATTACCGGGATGTCTGCTTTTACTACCCAGCCGCTTGCTGGAGCGCACGGGGAATTAACCGGAGTCATGCTGATTGCCGCATACCATAAGCATAATGGAGAACGACGAAAACATATTATTATCCCGGATTCTTCACACGGCACTAATCCTGCCAGCGCCTCAATCGCCGGTTATGACGTAGTAGTTATCCCCACGGATAAAGAAGGTTTTCTGGATATGCGCTCATATAAACAGGCTTTAAACCGGGAAACCGCAGCAGTGATGCTTACCTGTCCGGATACGCTCGGGCTTTTTAATCCTAAAATAAAAGAGATTGCGGATTTAGCGCACGCAGTGGGTGCGCTGATGTATTATGACGGAGCCAATCTCAACGCGATACTGGGAAAATGCCGTCCGGGAGACATCGGTTTTGATGTTATCCACCTTAATCTGCATAAAACTTTTGCTACCCCGCACGGCGGAGGCGGGCCGGGAGCAGGCCCGGTGGGGGTATGTGAGAAGTTAGTGGATTTTCTTCCGATATCCAGGGTTGTCCGCCGCACTGACGGGACATTCGCCTTAGATTATCATAAGCATAAATCTATCGGCTATATTGCTCCTTTCTACGGGAACTTCGGGGTAATCCTGAAGGCATACGCGTATATCCTTGCTTTGGGAAAATCCGGGCTTATTGAAGTCAGCGAAAACGCAGTCTTAAGCGCAAACTATTGCCTTGCGCGGCTGAAAGATTACTATGCGTTAGCTTATGGCAAGAGTTGTATGCATGAGTGTGTTTTGTCCGCAGCCAGGCAGTTAGAGCAGGGGGTGCACGCATTGGATATAGCCAAATACTTAATTGATAAAGGATTCCATCCGCCGACCATTTATTTTCCGCTGATTGTAAAAGAGGCGATGATGATTGAACCTACAGAAACCGAGAGTAAAGAAACACTGGATGCCTTTATTGAAGCAATGATTGAAGCGGCATCACTTTCCAAGACCAATCCCGAAGCACTCCGCTTAGCACCGCTTTCTATGCCGGTTAAACGGCTTGATGAAACAAGGGCTGCCCGAGTACCGGACCTGCGCTGGCAGCCAAAGTAGAATACCATGAAAACATTCAGGCTTATACGTTCTCAACCCGGCACTGCTGCGTATAATATGGCGCTGGATGAGAATATTTACTTACGCTATCTGGAAGACGGTATCCCGGTGTTGCGATTATACAGCTGGGAAGCGCCTTCTATAACATACGGTATTTCGCAGCATGCGCAAAACGGGATTGACCTTAAGCGATGTAATCGCGACGGCCTGCAGATTGCGCAAAGAATTACCGGCGGGGGCGTGCTTTTTCATCATCATGAACTAACCTATAGCCTTGCCTGCTCTAAAGAGGATATAGGAGAAGATAAAAATGTTTTTGTTTCCTACCGGCAGATCTGCGCCTTCCTGGTATATTTCTACAAATCAATCGGTTTAAACGCTTCTTTTGCGCTTGAGGCCGATGGATTTAAAAATAATTCCCGGCCGCATCAATTATGCAGCGCTGCGCATGAGAAATACGATATTGTTATTGGTGGCAGAAAAATAGGCGGCAACGCCCAGAAGCGCAGGCGCCAGGCAATATTTCAGCATGGCTCTATTCCGATTAGCGTTGATTGGGAGTTTTTACGCCGGTATGTCCCGTCTTTGCCTGTGGATATTTCTTCGGTAGCTACATCATTGGCTGAAGAGTTGGCGGTCATGCCGGACAGACAGTTCCTGGAACAGAGACTTATTGATGCTTTGGCGTATACATATGGAGTTAGCATCGAAGAAGAAGTTGAGGAATTAATAGGGCACTAATATTTCTTGTGTAACTAATTATGTTGAGACAGGTTACATATACTGTCTACAGAGATTTAGGTGTTTATTAGATATGATTAAACCCGCGTGGCTTAATAAAAAAATTTCACTTGGTGATTGTAGCCGGGTGAAGAACCTGCTTAAAGATTTAGGGCTGCATACAGTTTGTGAAGAGGCGCTCTGTCCGAATATGGGCGAATGTTTTAATAAGCGCCAGGCGACATTTATTATTCTCGGAGCAGTCTGCACGCGCGCCTGCCGTTTTTGCGGGGTGGCTAAAGGCAGGCCGCTTGCGCCTGATGTTGATGAGCCGAGGCGTATTGTTGAGGCTGTGCAAAAGCTGGGGTTGACCCATGCGGTTATTACAAGCGTCACCCGTGATGACCTTGCTGATGGCGGAGCGTCGGTATTTGCCGAAACTATTTTACGCCTGCGCGCTATGGGCAGAAAAGTTTCGGTTGAAACGCTTATTCCGGATTTTAACGCCGATGAAACATCTTTAAGCACATTGGTTTTCGCAGGGCCCGATATTATTGCCCATAATATTGAAACAGTGCCGCGCTTATATAAAGATATACGGCCGCAGGGGGCAGTTTATCTGCGTTCTCTTGAGGTATTGCGTATATTAAAGCGTATAGCTGCGCAGATACCCCTTAAATCCGGGATCATGCTCGGCCTGGGCGAAAAGAAAGAAGAGGTTTTTTCCGTCTTTGATGACCTTCTTAAGGTTGGTTGCTCCTTATTGAGCATTGGCCAATACCTTGCGCCAAGTAACAGCCATATCCCTGTAGAGGAGTATGTTGCTCCGGAGGTTTTTCAGGAGTATAAGGATGAAGCCCTTAAGCGGGGGTTTGTGTTTGTGAAAAGCGGCCCGTATGTACGCAGCTCTTATGCTGCCGGCGAATATATACAATGAAAAGAAAGTCACGCAATAATGGTTTTGTCGAACGCTCCTTGTCGGGTGTTTTATCATTTCTTAAGAACTCTTTATATGCCGAAGAGTATGCCTCAAGGCGCGGATTTATGCAATCGCTGGACCAGCGCATAAAAACACTGAGTTTTATTTTGTTTATTGTCGCAATACTCTTAACAAAGGATATTTTAATTGTTTTAGCGCTGTACTTATTATGCCTGTTCCTGGCGTACATCTCTAAAATTGACCTGGGGTTTTTTCTAAAGCGCACATGGGTATTCATTCCCCTGTTTTCGTTGTTTATCGCTTTCCCCGCACTTTTCAGCAATTTTACACCGGGAGAGGAGTTGTTTAGTTTTAAAGCTGCCGGCTTGGCTTTGGTAATTACCCGGCCCGGAGTATTAAGCGTTTTATTATTTGTTTTGCGCGTTGCCGCAATGGTCTCTTTTTCCGTGTTACTGAGTATTACTACGCGGCATTTTGATTTGTTAAAAGTTTTGCGTATTTTCGGCATTCCCCAGGCCTTTGTTATGATAATGGGGATCTGCTACCGGTATATCTACCTTTTTATTGGGATAATCGAAAATACCTATTTTGCCATTAAAAGCAGGGTGGGCACATACATGCATTATAAAAAAGGCCAGCAGGTAGTCGGTTGGAATATTGCTTTTCTTTGGGTACGTTCCTGCCGCTTAAATGAAGAAGTATACAAAGCCATGCTTTCCCGCGGGTACAGCGGCGAGCCGATGGTGCTGGATGATTTTAAGGTACGCTGGAAGGACTGGTTGTGGCTGGCGTTTACAGGAGTAACGGTAATATGTATAATCCGGTTTTTTCGTTAAAAAACGTATGGTTTTCTTACCTGGGCAGGTTCCCGGCCTTATCCGGCGTGGATATTGATATTAAGTCGGGCCAGAAGGTTTCCATTATCGGCGCAAACGGTTCAGGCAAGTCCACGCTTTTGCATTTACTGGATGGTTTGATCTTTGCGGACAGCGGAGAGGTAAATTTTTTCGGAATGAAATTAGGCGAGGAAAGCTTTAATGATAATGAGTTTAGCATTGATTTCAGGCGCAAGGTAGGGTTTGTTTTTCAGAACCCTGATGTGCAGTTGTTCTGCCCTACGGTTAAAGAGGATATTGTTTTCGGCCCCTTGCAGCTTGGCCTGCCCAAAAATCAGATCCAGTCCCGCCTGGAAAAACTTGTGTTTACATTGGGTATCCGGGATTTGCTGGAGAGGTCTCCTAATCAATTAAGCATAGGCGAGAAGCGCAAAGTGGCGTTAGCTTCGACGTTAATTATCGGCCCGGATATCCTGATTCTTGATGAACCGACAGCCGGGCTTGACCCTTTAACTACCAGGCATATTATCGATTTACTTATTGACGAGAATATTTCCGGCAAGACAATTATTACCTCCACGCATGATTTGCACATTGTGGGGGAGGTTTCGGATATAGTTTATGTTTTTGGCGCGGATAAAAAAATAGCCAGGTTCGGAGATGCAGATGATATTTTAAATGATACGCACCTGCTTGCCGCAAATAACCTCGTGCATATTCACAGCCACAGGCATAAAGATAAAATACACATTCACCCTCATGCGCACTTAGATCATCACACGGAGGAGCATCAGAATGAAAAAAGATAATGCTACGGGTAAGGTATTTTTTACGCAACTTAAAGGCAAGCAAAGGTTTTTGCGTTTATTAGGTAATAAAGAAAAGGATAATGGCTTGCGCGCAGGTTTGGTTACCTTAAAGCCTAAAGAATTTATAGGCGAGCATAAAACTGACCGGAAAGAAGAGGCAATTATTATTCTAAAAGGCAGCGCGGTTGTTTATTGCGGAAAAAATAAGAAGATCAGGGTGTCCCAAAATGCCTTCATATATATCCCACCGGAAACTATGCATAATGTAGAGAATACCGGGAGTGATATTCTACAGTATGTCTATGTAACTGCTAATATTTAAGACGTTTTATACATCTCCTTATTTTTCCGTTGGTTACAAAACAATTGTTTTTTTACTGAGTTTATAATTGTTTTGTAAGTCAAAGAGGTTAAAGTAGTTATGTAAAGCGTCTTGATATTATTTTCTTGCATTACAGTATTATTATTGTAGAATGAAAACATGGCAGATTTCTTCAAGGCCCAGATAGATTATATCTTTTTCATATACGGGATGAGTTTTTTCATCCTTTCCGCCGCCTGTCTTCTCTTAATAAGGGTTAAAGAAGCAAAATTACCCTGGTTTTGGCTGGGGTTGTTCGGTTTTGCACATGCCATTAACGAATGGCTGGATTTATTTTCTATCAGTATCGGCGATACCCCGGTGTTCAGGATGTCGCGCCTGGCTGTCATGCTGCTGTCGTTTATCTTCCTGGCAGAGTTTTCGCGGTTAAGCTATTCAGTGTTAAAAGGAAAAACTTTGAGCCGGTGGTTTTTTATCCCTTGGCTGTTATTGGTTTGTTCAGGATGGTATTCTGGTAAATACAATGGCTTTAATTTTACCTGCCGTTATTTACTGGGTTTTGCCAGCGCGTTTGGCTCAGGGATAACACTGATACTTTATGCTTTAAGGTTGAAAGATGCTCAAAGACGTTTAATATTCGCCTTAGGCTGTATTATCATAGCCTATGGTTTGACCCAGTTAGTAATCTCAAACCCGCCATTTTTACTTAAACTTACGTTATTTAATCAGGACAATTTTGCCAGCTTTTTCGGTTTCCCTATACAGCTACTGCGTTGTGCATTGATTGTCTGCGCTGCTTTTATTATTCTGGTATACTGGTGTTTTATGCAAGGATGGTTGGATAGCGAGGGGTTGGATAAAAAGAGAAGGAGGATGGTATTATCAATAGGTTTGGTTTATTTGATCCTGATAGCCCTGGGTTGGCTGATTACCCAGAACATCGGCGCCTATTTCCGCAGGTTAAATGTAGATGAATTGTCGGTTAAGGCCAATACTGTGTCCGCGGCGATAGATTACCGACAGGTGGAAACACTTACCGCCTCCCCCGCGGATATCGGCACCCCCGGCTATGAACGCCTCAAGGAGCAGCTTAAAGCAATAAAAGAAGCCAATGTTGATTTGAGATTTATTTATTTAATGCGCCTTGAGCATGGAAAAATAATTTTCCTTGCGGATTCGGGGCCGGATTCTTCCGCTGAAAGTTCCCCTCCGGGCCAGGTTTATGAAGAGGCTCCCCCGGAGCTAAGGAGCAGATTCTTAACCCGCAGGGCTTTTATTATTGACGCTTATACCGATAGGTGGGGCAGCTGGATTTCCACCTTTGCCCCGGTAATGGATTTAGAAAACAACAGGTTGGTTGCTTTGATTGGTATGGATATGGACGCAAAGTTATGGCACCAGAAGATGTTTTTGTACCGCTTGGTCGGTATCTTCATCAGTTTTTGCATGTTTATTTTATTTTCCGTGTTCTTTATTATCAATCAGATCAACCGCGCTTCTGCCGAAAAAATAGCTGTTTCTCAAAAACACCTGCAGACCTTAATTGATAATATTCCCAGCCCGGTTTTCTATAAGAATAAGCAAGGCAAATATTTAGGGTGTAATTTTGCTTTTGCGCAATTCTTCGGCTTAGCAAAAGAGGCTGTAACCGGCAAGACTGTTTTTGATATTAACCCCCGATATGCGGCGGAAATTAATTACCGTGTTGATAGAGAGCTGTTTAGCCTGCCAAACGGCGGCTCTAAGATTTATGAAGCTGAAATACTGGATGCGCAGAACATTAAACATATTGTGCTTTTAAGCAAATCCACTTATCCCGGCCCGGATGGAAAGGTCGCCGGGTTAGTGGGGGTAATGCAGGATATTACCGAACGTAAGAGGATATTGGATGAGCTGAAAGAGAAAAATATCGCTTTGGAGAAGCTGGACCAATTAAAATCGGATTTTGTCTCTATAGTATCTCATGAGTTACGCACCCCGCTTTCCATAACCAAAGAAGGTATCAGCCTGGTTTTGGATGGGGTAACCGGCGCTATTAATCCTAAACAGAACAAGGTCCTTGTTACTTCTAAGGATAATATTGACCGCCTGGCCAGAATTATTAATAGCCTTCTGGATATCTCTAAGATTGAGTCCGGCAAGGTGGAGCTTATAAAGAAAACAGTTGATCTTGAAGTTTTGATAAATAAGGTGGTTAGCTCGTTTGAAAGCATGGCAAAAGAGAAGGGCCTGGAGATAAGGACTATTTTACCCAAGGAGAAAGGTTTAAGTTTATTTATTGATGAAGACAGGATAATGCAGGTATTTACCAACCTGATCAGCAACTCCCTTAAATTTACCGATAAGGGTTATATTGATATCTCGTTTATGCAAAGAGAGAATGAAGTGGAGTTTACCGTCAGCGATACGGGTATCGGTATTGCAGAGAATGACCTGCCCAAGGTATTCACCAAGTTTATGCAGTTTGGGCGTATTCCCGGAGCAGGAGAGAAAGGCACGGGTTTAGGGCTTTCTATTGCCAAAGGGCTGATTGATCTGCACAGGGGGAAGATTTGGGTAGAAAGCGCAGCCGGAAAAGGCACAAAATTTATTTTTACCCTGCCTAAATATTCCGCTAATGAAAACGCCAGGGAGTATATTGAGGATGCCATTAATGATGCTCATAAGTCTCGTAAGCCAGTGACTTTAGCTGTTGTAACTTTCAGTTATTCTGATAAAATAAAAGATAACTATAACACTTTATCGGAAGACTTACTCAAGATTATCAGATCCCAGTTGCATAGAGGAAAAGATCTGGCCTTAGAATACCAGAATGAGTTTTTTATTATCATGCAGGACTGCCAGAAGAATTGCGGTCTTGTTGTGCGAGGCAGGATTGAGCAGGCCTTAAGAAGCTACTTTGAGAATATGAACCTGAGTAATGATGTAAAGATGCATTTTGGTTTGGCTACTTACCCTGATGATGCCAATGGTTATCAGTCCTTGGTGGATAAGGCGAAATTAGCTTAAGAAATAGCCAGAAATTTATGACCGAAATAAGGAAGATAGCGCAGCGATAAGCCGGGAAAAAGAAAGGCTAACTGGTGAGCGATTTGAAGAAAATTTTAGTTGTTGACGATGAAAAAGCTATTGTGGAGATGCTTACTATGAGGTTGGAGGCAAACGGTTATCAGGTTATCTCTGCTGCCGACGGGCAGGAAGGGTTGGATAAACTGCGCAGCGAAAGGCCGGATTTAATCATCCTTGACCTCATGCTTCCAAAAATTGACGGCTATAAAGTCTGCCGCATACTCAAGTTTGATGAAAAATATAAACATATACCGATTATATTGTTTACGGCACGTACCCAGGAGATTGATATAAAATTAGGCGAGGAGGTAGGCGCGGATGCTTATATAATGAAGCCGTTTGAGCCTGATATTCTTTTGGGGAAAGTAGCTGAGCTTTTGAGTAGATCGAAAAACGCCCATTAGTTTTTAGGAAAGGCACCCCGCGCTGATTGGCACTTGGCCCGAATGGGATTGGCCAGTTTGCCGTGTGTCTAATGTTGCGCGGGTGTCCTCCTTGTGGAGGAAGTTAAAATGGAAATAATTGATTTATTATTGAAGCAGAATCTAATCACCCAGGTGCAGGTAGAGAAGGCCAGGGATGAGGTAAAACGCACCGGCATGAAGCTTGAAAAGGCTTTAGAAAAGTTAGGTTTTATTACCGAGGAGGATATCGCCGAAGCCAAAGCTAATGCTTCAGGGTTCCTGTATATGAACCTGGAAGATTATGTTATTGACGCCGAGCTTACCAAGCTTATCCCCGAGAGCGTCGCCAATAAATATAAAGCAGTGCCGCTTTTTAAGATTATGGATACCTTGACGGTGGGAATGGTGGATCCCAGCGATATTCAGGCGCTGGACCATATCCTCAGGATCAGCAAGGTAGGGTCAGTGGACCCGGTGTTGGTTTCTTCAAAAAGCATTGAAAAGGTCCTGGATTTCTATTACGGCCAGGGTAACTCCGTTGAGGAGATTGTCAAGGCAATTGAAAACAAAAAGTTGCTGGTTGATAAGGGCGGCCTCGTGGAGGTTGCGGAAGAGCCGCCGATAATAAAATTAGTGAATATCCTTATTTCCGATGCGGTTAAGGACCGCGTATCAGATATCCACATTGAACCGGAGATAGAGGTTTTACGCGTGCGCTACCGTATTGACGGAATACTGCATGAAGTGCATAGCCTGCCTAAGAAACTGCAGAACGCGGTGATCTCAAGGGTGAAGATCCTGGCAGAGATGGATATCGCGGAGAGCAGGAGGCCCCAGGACGGCAAGATTAGCGTAAAACTGGAAAATAAAGATTTGGATATCAGGGTTTCCACGTTTCCTACGGTCCACGGAGAAAATGTGGTTATGCGTTTATTGGACCGTTCGTCAATTTTGTTAGGGTTAAAGGATTTAGGCTTTACGGAAAACAACCTGGAGACCTTCAGTAAGATGATCCTGCAGCCGAACGGGATCATCCTGGTTACCGGGCCAACCGGAAGCGGAAAGACCACCACGCTTTACTCCGCTTTAAGCACAATCAGTTCCATGGAAAAAAACATTATTACAATTGAAGACCCTGTTGAATATGAATTGCCTTTGATCCGCCAGACCCAGGTGAACCCCAAGGCGGATATTACTTTTGCTAACGGCCTGCGTTCAATTTTACGCCAGGACCCGGATGTGATCATGGTCGGCGAGGTACGCGATAAAGAAACAGCGGAAGTGGCTATCCAGGCTTCTTTAACCGGCCACCTGGTTTTCTCAACCTTGCATACTAACGACGCCCCCAGCTCTTTGACCCGCCTGATTGATATGGGCCTTGAGCCGTTTTTAATCTCCAGCTCTTTAATTCTTGTTGTTGCCCAGCGCCTCGTGCGCAAGATATGCCCGAAGTGTAAGGAAGAATATTATCCTACGCCGGCTGCTTTGCGGGATTTAGGCCTGGATATTAATACCGTATTCTGCCGCGGCAGAGGATGCCCTGCCTGCAAGAATACCGGCTTCGTTGGCCGGATAGGGATATTTGAAATATTGGTGCTTAATGAAGCTATCCGTAAAATGGTTGAAGAAAAGAATTCGGCGGATGCGATCAAGAAAAAAGCAATTGAACAGGGAATGAAGAGTTTGCGCGAAGACGGATTAGAGAAGGCAAGGGTAGGCTTAACTACCATTGAAGAGATATTAAGGGTTACCGAGATAGAGTAATCTATGCCTAAATACCAGTATAAAAGCAGGGATAAATTCGGCAAAGAGGTTGGCGGGATAATGGAAGCGGAAGATGAAAATTCCGTAGCTCAAAGGTTGATCCAGTTAGGATTTACCCCGGTTTCCATCTTGGAGGTAAAACAGTCCGGCCGTTCCGCAAAATTTTCCAGTTCAGCAATACGGATAAAATTTTCCGAATTGAATATGTTTACCCGCCAATTGGCAACCCTGCAGAAGGCAGGGCTTCCAATCCTGCTCTCCTTGAACGCTTTGCGCGAGCAGACGCAGAATAAAGTGTTTAAAGAGGTGATCAGCCAGATAATCCGGGATATTGAATCAGGGTCAAATTTATCCGGTGCCTTAGAGAAATATCCGAAGATATTTAACAGCCTTTATTTAAACATGGTTGCTTCAGGGGAGGCCAGCGGCCGGCTGGATGAGGTTTTAACAAGGCTGGCAACATTAAGCGAGCATGATGAGACTATCCGGCTGCGTATTAAATCTTCAACCCGCTATCCTATTATCGTAGTGATTGCCATGATCATCGGTTTTGTCGTTTTAACAGTTTTAGTCGTCCCGCGGTATGCCAAGATTTATGAGCAGTATACTACGGCTTTGCCTTTGCCGACGCAGATACTCTTGGGGATTAATTACGCGGTAACCAAGCTTTGGTGGCTATTGATTATTATTGGTATAGCGGCCGGTCTTATTTTTAAACAGTACATTAATACTAAAATCGGCAGGTTTGCCTGGGATAACTTAAAACTTAAGGTTCCTGTTTTCGGCCCTTTAACGTTGAAGCTTTCCATTTCGCGTTTCACGCGTATTACCGGTACCCTTATGCGCAGCGGCATCCCGATCTTAAAGATCCTGGATATTGCGTCAGGCTCAACCGGCAATGAGGTAGTGGCTAAGGCCGTAACCAATATCAAAAATAATGTTATGGAGGGCAAAGGTATCGCCGAGCCGATGAAGATAAGCGGCCTGTTCCCGCCGATAGTTACGCAGATGGTCTCGGTGGGGGAGGAGACCGGCAAATTGGATGACCTGCTTATCCATGTTTCTGATTATTATGATGAACAGGTAGATTATACCATTAACAACCTGACTTCATTAATTGAGCCGATCCTGATCTTTGTTTTGGGCTTAGGGGTGTTATTTATGGCCCTGGGCATATTCCTGCCCATGTGGAACTTAATGAGTATCTTTAAAAAATAATGCGTTCTTTACGCTCATTTAAGAAAGATAAAAGCGGCTTGCTTATTTTAGATTTAGCCGTTTCTTTGACAATTATTGCATTTTTGATCTGGGTATTCGGTGGAGTTATCGGAACGCTTGCGCAGAATTCCCGGGAGGTTGCCTTGCGCTATCAGTTAAATAATTTCCGTATGCTGCTTGTGTTGTACAAAGAGCTAAAAGGCTATTACCCGGAGGATTTAAAGGTCCTTATTCAGTCAAGCCACAGGTTATCCAAGGCGGATGAGCTTATTTTTAATGAGAAATTCTTAAGTTCGCTTGAGCAGGATAACCATGGGGCGCCATTAGATGCCTTTGGCAATTGTCTTTATTATGATTCCAGGAAGGGGGTGGTTGGTTCTACGACAAAAGGTTATGAAAATTGGTAATTTAATCAGAGGGGACAGTTCTCCGATTGGCTTGAGAAACGTCCCTAATTTGGAGGAGGGGGTAAAATGAAGAAAGGTTTTACGTTAATTGAGTTAATTATGATCATCGTGATTCTGGGTATTTTGGCGGCGGTTGCCGTGCCCAAGTATTTTGACCTTCAGACTTCGGCAAAGGACGCCGCGGAAAAAGGAGTTGTGGGCGGAGTGCGCGCGGGTATTTATACATATTTTGCGCAGAACAAGGCATATCCGGCGACACTGGATTCAGCTTCTACCGCTGCATGCAGCGCAAGTAACGTCTGTTTTGATACTGTTTTACAGCAGGGCGGGGTTATTTCTGATTGGACCAAGGCTACTGCTACAACTTATACCGGGCCGGCAGGAACTACTTATACTTATACCGCAGCTACCGGAGATTTCAAATAAGCGGTTGAAGAATTTAGCGCAAGGCGTCTTGACGGGGTTTCTTTAAGGCGTCTTGCGCTTTTATATGGATTTATCCGAAATGATTAAGCAAAGAAAAGGCCTGGCGCTTATTGCCGCAATACTCCTGATCGTTTTTGTCTCTATTGTGGTCTTAGGGCTTTCCACTTTCATAGTCGGCTGGTATGGGCAGATTGATAATACAGAAAGGCAGGAGCACTGCATTTACAATGCCTCTGCCGGAATTTACTACGCTTTATACCAATACCGCAACAGCGGGGTTCTTACAAACGGTACTTTCAGCATTGACGCAGCTAATAATTTTACAGTCTCAACGACTTTAATTGGCGATGATGCTTCTTCTCTCATAATAGATGCCACGGGATCTTATCTGGCTTCCAGCAATCGTGATGTGAGGGGGGTGACTCTCACAAACTCATCTCTTTCAACTATAACCATTGACCGCATCATCGTAACCTGGACCGGGTATTCAAGAACATTAACAAATATCCGCATTAACAATTCTAATGTTTGGAATTCTTCCGATTCATCAAGCCCGGCGGATTGCAATATTACTAATACGAATATATATGCTGGTGCCACGGCTAATCTTACCCGGGTAAGATGGAACAGCTCTATGTCCGGCCGCATTATTACTTTACAATTTATAATGACAGACGGCAGCGCAAGCCCGGTTTGTACGGTTTATCCTTCTCCCGGTTCAACCTGCACAGCAGGAGGAAGTACTTTGACTATTAAATCTATGGGAAAAACCGCAGGCTCAAATCAATACCGCACTGTTGAGGCTACATATAATATCACTACAGGAAACATTTCCGATTATGATGAGATTAACCAGGCTGTCCCGTAAAAAAAGAGCGTTTACGCTCATTGAACTGATTATGGCGATAGTCGTACTCGGTATTATTGCTTTGCCTATATCCATTACTTTGTCTAAACATGTGCAAAGCGTATTTGTTTCCCAGGATTACAGTACGGCCTTAAATTTAGCCCGGCTTGATATGGAAGAGGCGCTTAATACTGATTATAACAGCTTAGGTAACGCCTATTTCAGTAATTACCAGGGGTACGATTATAATTTGAGCCGGATCGTAACTTACGCGCAGGGTAATTTCTGGACCTCGGAAAGCCTGAAATTAGTCACTATCAGCGTAACTAAGGCTGGCAGCGCAACGGTACTGGTTACTTTAAAAACATATATTGCCAAGAATGTAACTTTAGGATTATGAGGCTTAAGCGAGGTTTTACCTTTATTGAGTTAATCATGGTAATGGCCATAATCGGCATATTGGCAGGTTCAGGCGCCTGGATTATGGCCTATACTGTTAAGAACTCTGTTTTTATCCCCAACCAGTTAGGCATGGATAAACTGGCAACCGATGCTTTAAATATTATGACTGAAGGGGATAACCAGGCTAAGGGCTTACGTTTCAGCAGGGCGATTACTGCGCTTGGCGCCTATCGGGTGGATTTTATTGATGGCGACGGTAAAACTGTTTATTTCCGCCTGGATACGGGAACGAATAAATTATACCGCTCAATAAATGGCGCGGCAGAACAAACCATACCGGCTTATTCCAGCGCCGCCGGTTTAAACTTAAGCGGTAAAAGCGGCGCGTTGTTTACTTTTTATGACTCAACCGGCGCAATCACCGCTACGGCTGCCAATGTGCGCCGTATTAGAATTATTTTGATTGCTAAAAGCGGGACAGGTTTGTATAATGACTGGCAAGGGCAATCCGAACAGGCTTCGTCAGTTGCCGTAAAAAAATTACAATAAAATACCCGGTTTTATTGGTGGAACCGGTATGCGTTTCTAATACAGGAAGGATAATATGTGGTTTTTGGTTTTAGCAGGCACAGTTGCTCTTTTAGGCGGGGTGTTATTTTTATTTTCACCCAAGACTTTGCATCAGTTAAGCAGTAAAATAAATACAGCTATTGATAAAATGAGTGTCTCCATTGATGAAAAGGTATATAAGTTAAGAATTGGTGTAGGGGTATCTTTATTATTGGTTTCGGCATTGCTTTTCTTTATTGTTTATTATTTAACCAAGAAATACGCTTTATAATTACCATACTTTATGGAGTGGCTTAAGTTTTTAAAACTCAGGGAAAATAGTAAACGGATCACCTGTATTGATTTCGGAGGTTCGTTTATTAAAATAGCCTGCTTGCAGGGCGGAGACGGCGCGTATAAACTCCTGGCTTATGCTTTAAAGGAATTTGACACAGCCTCAAGCACACCCGAGACTTTAGCCGGTTTTCTCAGGCAGATCCTTGAAAACAACCCGCTATTCGGCAAAGAAGCCTACTTAAGTATTTCCGACCCGGAGGGTATTTTTATTAAGAAACTCAGCCTTCCTCATATGCCCAAGGATGAGCTGCTTAACGCGGTGAAGTGGCAGCTTAAAGGTGAGCTTCCCTTTAGCCTTGAGGAGAGCGTATCGGATTTACAGGTTATCCGTGAATACACTGATAGTGAAGGCGCCAGGAAAATTGAGATTTTTTGCGTTTTTGCCCGCAAGAGCATAATTAATAAATATGTTTCCGCCTCTATCGGCTGCGGGCTTATGCCCCAAAGAGTATCAGGCAGCGTATTCAATTATTGCGGTATCCTGGATTCTTTATCTGCCGGTCCGCAGACCAGCGCTATTTTTGATATAGGGCATACTCATTCGTATATTTCCATCTATCAAAGGAATAAATTAAGCTTTGTCAGGAACCTTAATTTTTCTGCTTCCAAGCTTTCCGCTTCCTTATGCGGGGCACTGGTAACGGACCGGGGAAAGGTGGAGATCGGGTTTGAGAGAGCTGAACAGTTGATGCGCCAAGAAGGTATTCCTCTTGATGAAACGGTTAAGCTTGATGACGGGATAAGGACAGGCCAGCTTATCCCGCTTATGCGCCCGTTGCTTGAAACGGTAGTTAAAGAATTGGAGCGTTCCTTTGATTATTTTAATTCTGAAGCCGGCTGCGGTAACCCGGAAATCCTGTATATTACCGGCGGCGGAGCAAACCTGAAGAATTTTGACAGTTATCTTGCAGGCCAGCTTAAGATTAAGGTGGAGAAATTGCCTTTGCCGGGTTCGCTTGATATAAGGGATGTAGACGCGGAAAGATTCTTCCTGGAGGCTAATCAGCTTTCCAGCGCCATAGGATTGAGCCTTTCGTCTTCCGGGATAAATTTACTGCCGCGTGAAATAAAAAACCAGAAGATAGAGTTGATCCAGAAAACCGTCCTGCGTACCGCAGCGGTTGCTATCAGCGCTATATTCATTTTTTCATGGTTTGTGATTAGCTTCCAGATACGTGATTATAAAAAACGCTTAAAGATCGCCAGGCTGCATTTACAAAGCGTTGAAGAGATTAAGACTATCAAACAGTCAGTGGATTTAAGGGGTGATTTAATCAACAGGGTCCATATGGGGATGGTGCCTTGCGGAGGGTTATTGAAATTGATCGGTTCGGTCGTCCCCGCAAATATTATGCTTGATGAGTTTGATTTTGACCAATCCAGCCATAAAATGCATCTTAACGGCATAGTGACGGCGAGTAAGGATTCCGCAGAAAAGGTGCTGACGGATTTTATGAATAAACTTGAAGATTCAAAGTTCATCGCGGAAGCGAACCTGGTTAACTCCAAGGAAGACGAGGGGAAAAATACTTTTGAAATAGTATGTGTTTTAGCTCAATAAATGAAAATACCAAAGATTGATATAACCCGGAATCAAAAGAATATAATTATTGTAAGCGGAGCGGGCCTATTTGTTTTTTTGCTGTTATGGATATTCTTGTATTTGCCCAGCAGCAAGGAAATCTCCAAGCTTAGAAAAGAGTTAATTTCAACCCAGCAGCAGATTAAGGGTATTGAGATGCTTTTAGCCGGCTCAAAAAGCAGGGAGGAAGCAATCCGTCTGCTTAAGGAAAAGCAGCAGTATTTAAATAATAAATTCCCGCAAAAGGAAGAGGAGAGCTTAAGGCTGATTACGGAGGTTGCGCGCAGGATGAATATAAGCGTTGTTTCTTTGCAGCCTGGTTTACGCGCTGAATTCCTTGATCAATCCGGCAAACCGGTCTTAATTGACGGCAAGACGGTTTATTTCCTGCCGATAACAATAGAAATAATTTGTTTCTATAAGGACCTGGTAGATTACCTGTCGGAGCTAAAGAACGCTTTGCCGGCTTTTGTCAGCGTGATTAACTTGAATATCGAAAAAGACGACCATTATACCGGAAAGGTCCGCGCAAGCGCGGGGTTCAACTTGTACCTTTTAATTTAAGAAAATGCGCCGGAAAGATCTAATTGAGTTGGGGATAACGGGAATCCTGGCGGTGGCCTTGATCATCGCATTTGGCAGCGCGGTTAAAAAGGCGCGCAGCCGCAATATCGTGCCTAAAACAGCCGGTTCAGCCGGCGTTAGCCCTGCAGACAAAATAGAAAGCAGGGATCTTTATAACTACCTTGAGCAGGAAACCGGGTCTATTGAATTAAAAAGAGACCCTTTTACCTCTTCCCCCATAATAAGCTATAAGAATGTGCAATCCGGGCTTGCTTTAACCGGCATACTCTGGGATAAGCTAAAGCCGCTTGCGATTATTGACGGGGAGGTGGTCAAGAAAGGCGACCGGATCGGCAATAAGGAGGTTGTGGATATAAAGCGGGATAGGGTAATCTTAAGCGATGGGCAGGAATTTTTTGAAGTTAAACTTGAGCCTTAGAGAAAGAATGGGCACTTGATGAAGAAAAATGGTTTTGTCCTTGTTGAAATCATTATTATTTTAGTAATCGCCGTTTTATTAGGCGTAATCGCCGTGCCTTATTTGACGACCTCTGTAAAGGCCAGCCAGGCAGCAGCAAAAGAAACCCTGCGAAAACTTTCTATTGCCGCAGAGAACTATGCTGCATCCCATAACGGCGCCTATCCTGCAAGCATAGCTGAACTCAGCGGGTTTATTGCTTTAGCCGACAGCTATTGCGCTAATGCGGCAGGCGCCACGACAGTCGTCGGAGAATATAGCTATGCTTGTATATTGGCCGCAGAGGGTTATACTTTTACAGCCTGTCCCGTCATAACAGGGGCAGGCGGAGGGGTTACTTATACCGCTGCTACAGGTGGAGTGCTTGCCGAAAAGTGATTGCTAATTGGCCTCTTTGTGCTAAAATCAAGAAAACAGATTTCATTAATAAACCGGTTTTTTAAATATTCTTAATATGGTTAACAACAAAGCCCGAAGTTTTGTCACGATCATGATTGTACTCGGCTTAAGCGCTTTATTGCTGCGTACGGTACTGCAGAAGTTTATTATTTATAATATTGAAAGGAACCAATCGTTGGCGCAGGTTAACCTTAAGCTTTTTTATACTGCTTTAGAAAATTATGCAAAAAATAATAAAGGGGCATATCCTGAGAACATAAACCAGCTTACCAAAGGCAGCCCGGTTTACCTGGAAAAGGATTATCTTGGCGTCCCTTCAGTAAGGGGTTATGAGTATGACTGCCAGCGTCTTGATTCTACGGGTTATAACTGTTCGGCAGGCCCGGTAAATTGTAATCTTACGGGAAAGAAGATTTATACCATATCTACCGGAGGCTTGATTATCTCCGAGGATTGCGATAAAAAATAAGAAAGATTTTTTCCAAACCTGTTTATTCAGGGAGGATTGAAGAGTGAAGAGACTATTCTTAATTTGTGTTTTATTCTTCTGCGTTTATGTTTATGCCTCTGCGCAGGACACTCAAAAGGTTCAAGGCGCACCAGATGCTATAGGTCAGCCGGCGCCTTTGGCCGCAGCCGTATCTGTTAATCCTGATATAGATGCAGTTGTTGAAGATGTCAGCCCGGACCCCCTGGGGAATGTTACCCTGGATTTTAAGGAGGCGGATATTTCTAATGTGCTCAAGATAATTTCATATAAATCGGGGGTCAATATAGTCACTACTCCGGATGTGGCCGGGAATGTTTCGGTACGCTTAAGCGATGTGCCATGGGAGATAGCCCTGGATGTTATTTTGAAGACTTACGGTTTCGGGTCCCAGAAACAGGGGAATGTTATACTGGTTACTAAAGTAGAGAATGTGGCTAGGATTGCCGCCGAAGAACCTTTGCAGACGGAGATCGTTACTTTGAAATTCCTTGATGCCCAGGATGCGCAAAAGATCATTATCCCGCTGCTATCACCACGGGGCAAGATTTCTGTTTTGTATACGCGTGGCCAGAAAGGCTGGCAGTTTGGAACATTTAAAATCGGCAGGGATTCTGCTGGTTCAAGCGCGGCTTCCGTAAAAGATGGAGCTAACTCCATCCGCACAGAGGCAGTTTCTTATGAGAAGGATGAGAAAGGCGAGACGGTGATGAAGAAGGCGGAGTTTGACCCGTCGGTAAAGTCTAAAATGCTGGTAATTACCGATACTGCCAGTTCACTTGATAAAATACGCAATGTAATCCTTCCTAAAATAGATATTAAGCCAAAGCAGGTCCTGATTGAAACAAGGATTATAGAGGTTAACCGCAATAAGCTAAGAGATTTAGGCGTTGATTGGGGGTTAGGTGGGGCTGGATCCGCAACTGATACCGCGATAACAATGCAGGGAAGCGGCACCGCTATAGGAGGGCATGCCGGTACAATTAAGACTGCTGCTACTGCTACTACTGCTGCTAAGACAGTGACTCCGTCCATATTTAATCCGGCAACAACCGGGATCTTAGGGTATGAGCCTTATAACGCAGGCGCCGAGTTTGTCTTTCAAAAATTAACCGGTACGCAATTTGAAGTAGTTATCCATGCTTTAGAAGACGATGTCAATACTAATACGCTGTCTGCGCCAAGCATCCTTACTCTTGATAATCAAGAGGCATCCATGCTGGTAGGTTATCATACCCCAATCCTTCAGTCTACGGTTACTGCCGGAGACAACAGCGGTACCGGCACCGGAGCAACTATTACCCAGACATTAGATTATTACCAGGAGATAGGCATTCGTTTAAATGTCGTCCCCCAGATAAGCGAAGAGGGTTATATCAATATGATTATCCATCCCAGTGTCACATCTTCTAACTCCAGTGTTACAGCTACTTCTACCGCCAGCGGCGAGACGACAGAAACAGAGTATCCTGTTATTGATGTGCGCGAGGCCCAGACGCAAGTCTTGCTTAAGGACCAGGAGACTATCGTAATCGGTGGCCTGCTAAAAGATGTCAAGAGTAAGGAGTTTATCGGCATCCCTTTCTTAAAAGACCTTCCCTGGGGGTTAGGGAAGCTTTTCGGCCGCGAAACAACAAGTACGCAAAAAATCGATCTTTTGATCTTTATAAAAGCCAGGATAATAAAACAGGGTGAGTATACTCCCGAGGAACTGGCAAAATTAGAGGCGAGGTTGGAACGCAGCCCGGTGGTTATTAAGGCAAAAGCAAGAGATAAGAAAACAACGAAATAGGTTAGGGACGTTTCTTGAGCCAATCGGAGAACTGTCCCCCCTGGGGACACTTCTCCCTTTGGGTTGAGAAACGTCCCTGCTTGACGCTCGGTATGTATAAGGTTAATTTTATCCTTTACGCTTCGCGTAAAGGACTGAGCTGGATAAAAGCTATAAGGAGCTTGTTTTTTTATGTATAAGGTAAACTTTATTTTTTCTAAGAAAGGGCTGATGCGTTATATTTCGCATTTAGACCTGATGCGCCTATTTATGCGCGCTATGCGCCGGGCGGACTTGCCCCTGAAAATGACAGAGGGTTTCAGCCCGCATCCTAAATTAAGCTTAAAAAGGGCTTTAAAATTAGGCTTGGAAAGCGAGCATGAAGAAGCTTCCATAGTCTTAAAATTCCCGGTTGCCCCGGATGATTTTAAGAATAGGCTGCAAAAACAACTACCAGAAGGGATACAGTTAAAAGATGTCCAAGGAAATTTTAATTAATTCTGAAGCCCAGGAAAAGCGCGTTGCTATAGTCCAGGACGGCCAACTCCTTGAGTTCCATATTGAACGGCCGCAGGACCGTACAATCGTCGGCAATATTTATAAGGGGAGGATTGAGGCGGTAATGCCTTCCATCGGTGCCGCCTTTGTGGATATCGGGTTGCCTAAAAACGGTTTCTTGTATTTATCGGAGATTGAATCTGCTTATGAGTCTGTTGAATCTGTGCAGCAGACTCCGATTAAAGAAGTAAAGAAGGGTCAAGAGGTTTTAGTCCAGGTAGTCAAAGAATCTTTTGGCACCAAAGGGCCGAGGCTGTCCACACAGATCGGTTTAGCCGGGAGATATCTGGTAATTATGCCGATGGATAAACAGGGTGGCATCTCGCGGCGCATTGAAGACGAAGCGGAAAGAAGGCGTCTGCGTGATATTTTTAGAGGGCTTAAATTTGCCGACCCCGTAGGTTTTATTGTGCGTACCGCTGCCAGCGGACGTTCCGCCCAGGAGTTGTCGCGTGACGCGCAGTTCCTTTACAAGCTATGGAAGCGGCTGGAAAAGATTGCCCAGGGCAAGAAGGCCCCGGCTTTGGTTTATGAAGAATACGATTTAGCGCTCCGGGCAATCCGTGATTCTTTTACCGAAGATGTTACAAAACTTATTGTTGATTCCAAGGCAGAATTTTACCGCATCCGGCATTTTATGCGCACTTTCTTAAGTTACTTATGTAAGAAGGTGGAGTTTTACAGGGGGGATGACCTTTTTGTTGCCAAAGACGTAGAGAAACAAATTAACCGTATCTTTGAGAGCCATGTATATTTAAAATCCAAGGCTTACCTGATAATCGAGCCGACCGAAGGCCTGGTGGTAATTGATGTAAATAGCGGCGGGTTCAAGAAAAAGGTAAACCAGGAGGATATGGCCTTTAAGGTCAATGCAGAGGCGGCGGTTGAGATTGCCCGGCAGCTTGTGCTGCGCGACTTGGGCGGTATAATCGTAATTGATTTTATTGATATGGAGCGTGAAGGCCACCGCCGGGAACTGCTGAATATCCTTAAAAAATCACTTTCCAGTGACCGGGCAAAATATGATATATTGGGTATCTCCAAGTTCGGTATCGTGGAGATGACCCGTGAACGTATCCACAAAACAGTGCAGATGCTTTCTTTCCATCCCTGCCCGTATTGCAAGGGTAAAGGCAAGCTGCGCTCACCGCAAACCCTGGGAATTTTTGCTTTGAAGGAACTTAAGCGCTATCTCAAGGGCAAAACCTTAAAACAGGTATCCGTCACTCTGGCGCCGCCTGTGATTGATGAAATTCTAAAAGATAAGGAGGCCCTGCGCGCGATTGAGCATAAATACAGGATCAAGGTCAACTTGATCTCCAACCCAGCCGCGCACTTGGAAGATATTAGAATATCTTGACCCGCAGTTACAGCAGATATATAATATATAATTCAAATTAATTTATTTTAATTACTTTAAGCCTGCCCTGGCTACCGCCAGGCAAGCAGCAGGCAATCCGGGAGGATGACAAATGTATGCAATAGTTGAAGTTGGAGCAAAACAGTATAATGTGAAAAGAGATGATATTATTGAGGTAGATAAGCAATTGGTTGATCAGGGTAAGGATATTATCTTAGATAAGGTTTTATTAGTTTGTAAAGATAAGACTGTGGAAATCGGCCAGCCTTATGTTAAGGGCGCGAAAGTAGAGGCAGTAGTTTTGGGAGAGGCCAAAGGTGAAAAAACCACGGCTTATAAATACCGCCGCAGGAAGAATTCTCATTGGGAAAAAGGCCACCGCGCCAAGCTTACAGAACTTAAGATCAAGTCTATTGATTTAAGCCGTTAGTTTGACAGTTGGAAGCTTAGCCAAAATGTTCATTGATAGCGCTAAAATAAATCTCCGGGCCGGCAGCGGGGGGGCCGGGTGTAAAAGCCTTTATCGTGATAAGTACCAGCGCCAAGGTAAGCCTGACGGAGGAGACGGCGGCAAAGGGGCGGATATAATTTTTCGCGCTGACCATAACCTGCTTACGCTCCTGGATTTTCAGCATCACCGGCATTTTTTCGGCAGGCACGGCGGCCATGGCAGCGGTAACCATAAAAAAGGCAGGGCCGCAGAAGATGTAATCGTGCGTGTTCCGTTAGGCACTACTATTAAAGACGTCTTAACAGGCTCTATTTTGCGTGACTTAAGTGAAGACGGTCAAGAGGTGATTGTTGCCAGGGGCGGCAAAGGCGGTATAGGTAATTGCCATCATAAAGAAGCAACCCCGGGTGAGCCAGGTGAGGAAAGAACAGTTATCCTGGATTTAAAGCTTTTGGCTGATGTGGGGGTGGTAGGGTTTCCCAACGCGGGAAAATCCACTTTGATTACGGCAGTTTCAAATGCCCGGCCGAAGATCGCGGCTTATCCGTTTACGACTACCGCTCCGGTTTTGGGAGTAGTTTGCGCTACGCATAAGAAATTTGTCATCGCCGATATCCCCGGTTTGATTGCGGGGGCTTCAGAGGGCCGCGGGCTGGGTGATAAATTTTTAAAGCATCTTGAGCGTACCAGTGTCTTAGTCCACCTGTTGGATATGGCGGGTTTTGAAGGAAGGGATCCGGTTGACGATTACAAAAAGATCAACCGGGAGTTAAAAAATTACAGTAAGGATATTTATAAGAAACCGCAGATTATCTGCGCCAATAAGATGGACCTTGCCGGCGCCAAGGAGAATCTGAAAAGGTTTAAGAGGCTGATTAGAAAGCCGGTTTATGCGATTTCGGCGCTTGAAAAGACGAATTTAGGGGAGTTAGTTGATGCAGTCGCAAAGAAATTATAAAAGGGTTGTCATTAAGATCGGCTCAAGCCTGTTTGCAACTCAAAAGTCCAGGTTAGACATGAGCCTGGTTAATAACATTGCCGGCCAGATCTCTGATTTGGTCAAACAAGGCAAAGAAATAGTGATAGTTTCTTCGGGGGCGATTGCTTTAGGTATGTCAATTTTAAAGCTTGCTAACCGGCCCAAGGAGCTTCAGTATCTTCAGGCCGCCGCAGCCATCGGCCAGCATGAACTGATGCATGTTTATAATCAGGCGTTTAAGGAATATGGGTTGAATGCCGCCCAGTTGCTTTTGACCTGGGATGATTTTTCCAGCCGCCTGCGTTATCTTAATGCCAAAAATACTTTAAATACGCTGCTTAAATTAAAATGTGTGCCGGTGATAAACGAAAATGACACAGTGTCTACGGAAGAGATTAAATTTGGCGATAATGATAAGCTTTCAGCTTTAGCCTCCGTATTGGTTGGCGCTGAGCTTTTGATAATTCTGTCCGATGTTGACGGCCTGCTGGACGGAAATAAAAAAGTTGTGCGCCTGGTGGATAAAATTACCGGCCAGATCAAATCTTTGGCTTGTCCGACCAGCAAGAAGACTTGCGTAGGAGGCATGGTTACCAAGATTGAGGCAGCGCGCATTGCCGTTGATTCGGGGATTGCCTGCGTAATTGCCAACGGGCACAGTAAGGGGATTATTAACCAGATTGCGCATGACCCTTTTAGCCATGGCACTATATTTTTGCCTAAACAGACAATATTGGATGAGAAGAAGCGATGGATGGCTTTTGGCACCAAATCCAAAGGCAGGATTGTGGTTGATGACGGGGCAAGAAAAGCCCTCTGCGAAAAGAAGAGCCTGCTTGCCGTAGGCGTAGTTTCCTGTGACGGTAATTTTTACGCAGGGGACGTAGTCAGCGTATGCGATAAGAAAAACCATGAGATTGGCCGCGGGAAGGTTGGTTTAGCCAGCCGTGAATTGGAGAGAGTAAAAGGAGAACGTTTTCCCAGGGAAGTTATCCATCGCGACCACCTCGTAATCTTATAAATAGGGAAGTTTTGGGATTGAAAATGAATATGAGCAATGAATTAGAAAATATCGCAAAAGGGGCCTTGACTGCTTCGCGAGTCTTGGCTAACCTTTCTACGGAAACCAAGGACGCGGTGCTTAAAGATATGGCCGCAGCCTTATTAAACAATAAAGCCGCTATTTTAAAAGCGAACAAGAAGGATATTGTTGCTTCGGGCAGTAAGCCCAAGGTTTTCATTGACCGGCTCACGTTGAATGAGGCAAGGATCAGGCAGATGGCGGATGCCTTGCTTGATGTTGCCAAGCTCAGGGACCCGGTGGGTGAGCTTATCCGCGGCTGGGATACTTCCAGCGGCTTACGGATTCAGAAGGTGCGTTCGCCTATCGGGGTAATCGCTATAATTTATGAATCCCGGCCTAATGTAACCGCGGATTGCGCCGGGCTTTGTCTTAAATCAGGCAACAGCGTAATCCTGCGCGGCGGCAGCGAGTCTTTGAATTCCAACCTTGCTATTTACAAGGCGCTCAACTCTGCGATACAAAAACACGGTTTGCCAGGCGGCTCAATAAACCTGATTAAAACACGGGAGCGTAAGGCCGTGGATATATTGTTAAAGCTGGATAAATATATTGATCTGGTTATCCCCCGCGGCGGAGAGGAGTTGATAAGGAAAGTAGTCCGCTCTTCGCGCATACCGGTAATCAAGCATTATAAGGGTATCTGCCATGTTTATGTTGATGAATGGGCGGATTTGAATATGGCCGAGAAGATCTGTTTTAACGCCAAGGTGCAGCGCCCGGGAGTTTGTAATGCCATGGAAAGCATGCTGGTGCACCGTGATGTGGCTGTGAGGTTTTTGCCGGGGATGCTTAAAAAATTCAGTGAGGCGGGGGTTGAGATCCGCGGGTGCCCTTTAACGTGCAAGATCGCCAAATCTGCCAAGCGCGCCACCGAAAAAGATTACCGCACGGAATACCTGGATTTGATCCTTTCAGTCAAGGTAGTGGAAGATCTGGATGAGGCGGTGGCACATATCAATAATTACGGCTCGCATCACTCAGACAGTATTGTTACGGATAATTATGATGAAGCCCTGAAGTTTTTGAAACAGGTGGATTCGGCCTGCGTTTATTTAAATGCCTCAACCCGTTTTACCGACGGAAACCAGTTTGGGATGGGGGCGGAGATAGGCATCTCTACGGATAAGCTGCATGCCCGGGGCCCCATGGCGCTTGAAGAGCTGACTATCTATAAATATATGGTCTTAGGTTGCGGGCAGGTCAGGCAATGAGAATTGGCATATTGGGCGGCACATTTAATCCCGTGCACATCGGTCATTTGATCCTGGCGGAAGAAGCAAGGGAAAAGCTGGGGTTGGATAAAATTATTTTTATCCCGACAGCCTTGCCTCCGCACAAAGATGATTCCAATATTGCCCCGGCGGATAAAAGGCTTAAGATGCTGAAGCTGGCTATTAAGGGTAACGGGCATTTTGCCGTTTCAGATGTTGAGATCAAACGTAAGGGGCGTTCTTATACGATTGACACCTTAAAGGAACTAAAAAGCAAATACAGCCATGATGAGCTTTATTTTATTATCGGCTCGGATTTGCTTAAATATTTAAAAGAATGGAAGGATTTAAGCGAAATAATCAAGATGGTTAAATTCGTGGCGGCTACGCGGCCGGGTTATCCGCTGGAGCAGATACCGCATTATATTAAGACTATGGCTATCCGGGCAGTGGATGTTTCGGGTTTTGAGGTGAGGGAGTGCGTGAAGAAAGAAAAATCGTTCCGTTATCTGGTTCCGGAGGCAGTTTTTGATTATATACACAAGAATAAATTATATAGATAAAAAGTATATAGTAGACAGTTTACTTAAGCACTTAACAATAGCTGAGTTATGAAACAAATATTTATAAGAGAAATAATCTATAAAAATGAGGAACTATTTTATTTTCTTAAACCAAAATATTTCTTGTATAACTAATTGTTTTGCAATAGATTACATAGACTGTCTATTACCATGGTAAAGGTTGCACCGTCAATACTATCGGCTGATTTCAGTAATCTTAGCGCTGAACTTAAGAAAGTTGAGCGCGCAGGCGCGGATTTAATCCATGTTGATATAATGGACGGCCATTTCGTGCCGAATATTACAATCGGCCCCGTAGTCGTAAAATACATGCGTAAGGCAACCAGGCTTGCGCTGGATGTGCATTTGATGATTGAGAACCCTCTTAAATATATAGATGCTTTTGTTAATGCCGGAAGCGATATGATCACCGTGCATATTGAGGCTGTCAGCTTGAAAGAGTTAGCATCTATTGCTAAGAGGTTAAAGGGCAAAGGAATAAAGCTGGGGATTTCTTTAAATCCGACTACCTCTTTAGCCAGGATCAAGAAAGCTTTGCCTTTAGTGGATTTTGTTTTGGTGATGTCAGTTAACCCCGGTTTCGGGGGCCAGGCTTTTATCCCTTCGGCGTTAAAAAAGATCCGGCAGCTGCGCGCCATCTTTAAAAAAGATATCGCTGTAGACGGGGGGATCAACAGGATTACCGGCAGGCAGGTAAAGGAGGCGGGGGCAAATATTCTTGCCGCCGGCTCATATATTTTTGGGGCAAAAAATACGAGAAAAGCCATCAACAGCTTAAGATAAGACACTTTGTGTTAAGCGGCACCCGACGCCAATAGGTATTGCGTCGGCATGCGCAAGGCTAACGCAGCGTGTCTTCGTAGACAAGGAGAAATTAGATGAGCAATACAGTTTCGCAAATCAAGTTCGGCACCGACGGTTGGAGGGCGATTATCGCAGATACCTATACTTTGGAAAATGTAAGGATCCTGACTCAGGCAGTAGCGGATTATTTGGGAGGCGCCAAGAAGGTAGCGGTTGGATACGATACGCGTTTTATGTCCGGTAAATTCGCAGAGGCAGCAGCAATAGTATTAAAAAATAACGGCATACAGGTAGTTCTTTCCGACCGCCCCACGCCTACGCCGGCATTAAGTTTTGTGGTAAAGTCGCGTAAATTGGATTTAGGGATCATGATTACTGCTTCGCATAATCCGGCGGAGTACAATGGTTTTAAGATCAAGAATTCTGCCGGAGGAGGGGCTAGCCTGGAGCTGACCCGCCAGGTAGAGGAGCTGCTGGGAAAAAATCCCGTAAAAGATGGCGCTTTGCATGAGCCGATCAAGGCTGTAGATATTACCAGGGATTACATTAAGTTTATCCGCAATTATATTGATTTAAAGAAGATCAAAAATAAAAAATTCAAAGTCCTGGTTGATTCTATGTATGGTTCAGGGGACAGCTTTATTGCCGAGGTGCTTAAAGGAACGAAGATCAAGCTTGAGTTTATGCGCAATACGATTAACCCTTCTTTTGGCGGAGGCAGGCCCGAACCGGTAGAAGAAAATTTAGAGGAGTTAAAGGAGCGCGTAAGAAAAGAGAAATTTGATTTAGGCATTGCTTTAGATGGCGATGCCGACAGGATCGCCGCGGTTGCCCCCGGAGGGGTATTTATCCACCCGCAGAAAATTCTGGGTTTGCTTGTCCTGCATTTAAACCAGGACCGGCATTGGAGCGGCGGGTTGGTAAAGACGATTTGCGGGACCGCGATGATGGATAATATCGCCAAATCCCTGGGGATAAAGCTTTATGAGACCCCGGTAGGCTTTAAATATATCTCAAACCTTATGGAGACCGAAGATATCGTTGCCGGAGGGGAAGAGGCCGGCGGGATGGGTGTAAAGGGTTTTATCCCGGAGCGCGACGGTACGATGGCCGGGCTTTTGTTGATTGAAATGATGGTTTACCGCAATAAGAATATGCTGAAGATCCTAAATGAAACTGAAAAAGCATTCGGCAGATATTATTATGTGCGCCAGGATCTGCATTTGGCTAAACGCGTTGAGCCAAGAAAAGATAATTTGCCATCCGAGTTATTGGGCAAGAAGGTCGTAGAGGTTAAGGATTACGACGGCGTAAAGCTTATCTGTGAAGATGAAAGCTGGCTGATGTTCCGTGGTTCGGGGACCGAGCCGATTATGCGCACCTACGCTGAAGCAAAAAGTCTCAGGCGGGCAAATAAGCTGCTTGCGCTGGGTAAGGATATCATCCTAAAAGATGTACAGATTTAGCAGGTTTGTATTATTGATAATTCTAAAACTATTCTTTCTTTTTGAGGCTAAAGGGAAAGAGAATATTCCTAAAAAAGGCGGCTTCATTCTTGCGGCTAACCACGTTAGCTATCTTGATCCTGTTGCCTTAGGGGCAGCCTGCCCGCGTACAGTGCATTTTATGGCCCGGGATAGTTTGTTCTTTAAGCCAATCCTGAAATCATGGCTTAAGGCAGTGGAGGTTATCCCTCTTAAAAGGAACGCCGCGGACCTGTCAGCGATAAAAACAGGCCTGCAGCTTGTGCGTAGAGGAGAGGCATTAGCCTTATTCCCCGAGGGCACGCGCAGGGTAAAAGAAGATATGTATTTAAACCCTGAGCCGGGAGTAGGATTTTTGGCGGCTAAGGGAGGTGTTCCGGTGATCCCGGCTTTTATCTCCGGAACCTATACAGCAATGCCGAGGCAGGCGCGTTCATTACGCTTGGCGAGAATATCAGTACGCTTCGGAAAAGAAATTCACATAGAAAGGGGGAGGCCTTATCAGGAAACAACAAATCTGATAATGGCCAATATTAAACAACTATCAAATAATTAATTCATAAACCAGGGACGTTTCTTAACCCAATCGGAGAAGTGTCCCCAAAAAGCAAATTTAATCCTAAAAAAAGAAAAGGAGTATTTGAGATGTCAAGCACAACAAGAGAAGAATTGGAGCAGTTATATAACCAGAGTATTAAAGTTTTAAGAGAAGGCCAGATAGTTACCGGCAAGATTGTGGGGATTAAGAGCAAAGAAGTTTTAGTGGATGTGGGTTTTAAATCCGAAGGCATTGTGCCGATTACGGAATTTAGCTCCGGGGACTTAGAGGTTGGCAAGGAGATGGAGTTTTTGCTTGAGAATATGGAAAATGACGCAGGTGTAATGACTTTATCCCGTGAAAAGGCCATGCGTATGCAGGGATGGGATAAGGTCGTTAAATTATCCAATGAAGGCACCCTTGTTGAAGGCAAACCGGTTAAGAAGGTCAAGGGCGGGTTCCTCGTTGATATTATGGGGATTGAAGGGTTCTTACCCAGCTCGCTTTCCTCTTTCCGTAACATCCCTGATAAAGACATCTTGTACAAAATATTTAAGTTCAAGATTGTCAAGGTAAACAACCTGCGCCGCAGCATTATTGTCAGCCGCCGCGAGGCAGTACAGGCAGACAGAGATGTAGCCAAGAGCAAGATTTGGGGAGAGCTGAAGATCGGCAATATTTACCCCGGATTAGTCAAGGCGATTACTGATTTCGGCGCCTTTATTGATTTAGGGGGAGTAGACGGCCTGCTGCATATTACGGATATGTCCTGGTCAAAGATCAGCCATCCCAGCGAGATTGTCGCTATCGGGGACAAGATTGAGGTTATGGTTTTGAATATGGACCAGGCTTCAGGGAAGGTTTCTTTAGGGCTTAAGCAGAGGCTTGCTGATCCATGGCAGGATATCGGCGAGAAATTCACCGTCGGGTCAAAAGTAAAAGGCAAGGTAGTGAATATACTGCCGTACGGAGTTTTCGTGGAGCTGGAAAAGGGGATTGAAGGTTTGATCCATGTCTCTGAGATCTCCTGGACCAAGCGCGTGAATAACCCGGGCGAGATGTTCGCCGTAGGAGATATCCTGGAAACGCAGATTTTAAACGTGGAAAAAGAATCACGCAGGATATCATTAAGTTTAAAACAGTTGGAGCAGAATCCCTGGACTGAAGCCGAGAGTAAATACCCGGTAGGTTCCAAGGTATCCGGCAAGGTGCGCGGCTTTACCGATTACGGGGCATTTGTGGAGCTGGATTCCAACCTTGAGGGGATGATCCATGTGTCTGATATCTCCTGGACCAAAAGAATCGGCCATCCGCAGGATGTGTTAAAGAAAGGGCAGAAGATCGATGTTGCCATTCTTTCCGTTGATTCGGCTAACCGCAGGATCGCCTTAGGATTAAAACAGCTGCAGGATAATCCCTGGGCGAAGATAGCGGAGAAATACCCCCTGGATACCCAGTTAGAAGCCGAAGTATCCAGTTTAACGGAGTTTGGCGTGTTTGCTAAGATTGATGATGAACTGGAAGGCCTGATTTATTCCAGCGAGATTGATAAAGAAACAGTTGCCAATTTGAAACCCGGAGATAAAATAAAAGTGAAAGTAATTAAAGTGGATGTGGAGCAGGCAAAAATCGGCCTTACCGCAAGGCTTTAAAACCAGGGACGTTTCTTAAGCCAATCGGAGAACTGTCCCCTCTGGGGACACTTCTTGCTTTGGGTTGAGAAACGTCCCTAATAAATGAAAATGGATATAAATAAGCAATTAGAGATAATTAAAAGGGGTGTTGCGGAGTTGATCTCTGAAGATGAGCTGCGTAAGAAGCTTGAGCAGAGTATTAAAGTCAGCAAGCCATTAAAAATTAAGGCAGGTTTTGATCCTACTGCTCCGGATTTGCATTTAGGGCATACTGTGCTTTTGAGAAAACTGCGCCAGTTTCAGGAGCTCGGCCATGAAGTTTATTTTCTGATCGGTGATTTCACCGGGCGCATCGGCGACCCAAGCGGCCGATCTGAAATCAGAAAGCAGCTTACTAAACAAGAGGTGGCCAAAAACGCCAAGACTTATAAGAAACAGGTGGCTAAAATCCTTGATATCAGAAAGATAAAGATCGTATTTAACAGTAAGTGGTTTGACAGGATGAAAGGCCTTGAGTTTGGGAAGCTGCTTACTTATTACACCGCTAACAGATTGCTTGAGCGGGAGGATTTTACTCAAAGAAGGAACAATAAAAAGCCGATCTTTATGTCAGAATTTATTTATCCTGTGCTTCAAGGGTATGATTCGGTTGTGCTGAAGGCAGATGTAGAAATTGGAGGAACGGACCAAATATTCAATCTTCTGGTAGGCCGCGACCTGCAAAGCAGCTTCAGTCAACCTCAACAGGTTGTACTGACCATGCCCCTTCTTGAAGGCACTGACGGCGTGCAGAAGATGAGTAAATCTTACGGCAACTATATCGGTATAAATGAGCCGGCTAAGGATATCTTCGGCAAAATTATGTCAATCTCCGACGAGTTAATGTTAAAATATTATGAGCTGCTTACTGACGAAGACCTGGATTCAGTTAAAGAGATGCATCCTAAAGAAGCGAAGGTAAAACTGGCTAAAATTATTATAACTCAATACCACTCGCAGCAGGCAGCAGAAAAAGAAGCGGAGGAGTTTAGCCGCGTGTTTTCCCAGAAAGAGGTCCCCCAGGATATGCCGGTCTTTAAAACTGACGGCAAAAAGAATATTCTGGTTATTCTTACCGAAAGTAAATTAGCTGCTAGCGGTAATGAAGCGCGCAGGCTGGTTAAGCAGGGAGCGGTTAGTTTTAATAATGCAAAAGTTGAAAAAGATGATTTTGTGCTGAATGAAGCCGGTATCCTCAAAGCCGGTTCCCGCAGGTTCCTGAAAATTGAAATATAGATGCTATCCTCTATGTTTTGGACGCTGATTGTCATCCCGCAGATAGTAGTCTTGTAGACAGTTTACGTAACCGCATATTCTCCAATCATATCTGTAACAAATATTCTTCACCATAAAATAAATATTGTTAGGTTTTTTTATCTCCTACGTCAGTTATGTTAGAGAGTGTCAAGCTTTATAGCATATTGGAAAGCTTGGCGCTCTAAACATATTAACAATTATAACAGGAGGTGAAAAGATTATGCCATCATATGCGCGTAAGCACCAATTGCAACAGTCGTTAGTGTATCATGCGTTTAGCCGAAGCAGCGGACGCAGGGCGATTTTTCAAGTATCTAAAGATTTTGATCATTTTAAGGCGTTACTTAGCGAGTATAGTAATAGGTTTGATTCAAAAATATATCATTGGGTTGTTATGCCGAGTCACTATCATCTTGTGGTTGAATTTGAATACCCTGAGTTAATTTCAAAATTTATGGCAGGATTACACCGGGCGTACAGCCATTATTATCATAATCAATATAACGCGGTGGGTTTTTTATGGCAAGGCAGGTTTAAATTGCAGCCGATACAAAAAGATTTATATTTGGAAAATTGCGGTAGGTATGTGGAGAGAAACCCGGTGCGCGCAAGAATGGTTAAAGAAGCCTGCGAATATGCGCATAGTAGTGCCCGGTTTTATTGTCTGGGGCAAGAGGACGGCATAACAAAAACTAGCCCTGATTTTGAAGCTTTCGGAAAAGAGGCTGTTGGACGACAGGCAGCTTATACAAAATTCCTAAGAGTTTTTGACAGTAAGGAAGAAACTTATTTCTCGAATATCGAGATCCCATGCGGCGATCGAGACTTTTTACGAAAGCTGGTAAAGGTAGGCACGCATTATTTTCCGAGGAGGCAAGGCAGAAAAGCCGGAATATTTGTTTAGTAACCATTTGTCTTTTATGGAATTACGTAGACTGTCTACAATATACATATAGTAGTATGTATTATTATATTGATATATTGTTAAAATTATGTTATATTTTAAGCAAGTGGTTGAAATAAATAAAAGTTTCGTTTGGGATACGAGCCGGGAGTTAATAAATATCCATAAACATGGCATAGATTTTTTCACGCCTCAAAAGCATTTAAGGATCCTAAAAGAAAGATTTATATTGACTCAAGGCATAGCTTGAAAGAAGAAAGATTATTTTGTATTGGCAAAGTTGCAAAAAGAATTGTAACCGTAAGGTTTACTTACAGGGATGATAAAATAAGAATCTTTGGAGCCGGCTTTTGGAGGAAAGGAAAGACTTATTATGAGAAAAAAGACTAAAGATTTAAATATGCCTATTGGGAAGCTCAGGAGGGTCAAGGATTTTCTTCCAACACCTGAAGAATTGGTAACTGTTGAGAAGACAGTTAAAGTTACCATAGTACTTAAAAAGAAGAGCGTTGAATTCTTTAAGCATAAGGCAGAACAATATCATACAAAATATCAGAAAATGATACGTGAGCTTCTTGATAAATATGCAATGCAATACTCTTAGCCTGCTTGCACTCTATAGAAATCCTCTAGCAAAGCCGAAATATTTGTTTTGTAACCATTTAATTCTAATATAATTACGTACACTGTCTATAATCTTTTAGCTTTATTTAGCGAGGATTTAGGGATATAATAATTAATTATGTTTTGGACGTTAATTGGCGCAACAGCCGCTACCCTAACCATGTTTTCTTTCATCCCGCAGATAGCCAGGTCTTTAAGGACCAGGTCTGTCAGGGATGTCAGCCCGGTCACTTTGTTTCAGCTTTCCATCGGTGTTTTTCTCTGGATGATCTACGGACTCTATCGCAAAGATCCCATAATTATATTGGCAAATGC
This sequence comes from Candidatus Omnitrophota bacterium, assembly GCA_028716965.1. Lineage (GTDB taxonomy): Bacteria > Omnitrophota > Gorgyraeia > Gygaellales > Profunditerraquicolaceae > UBA6249. The sequence goes on along the minus strand of JAQUOV010000001.1, from coordinate 154,582 downwards.
AGTTACTTTAGCCAGCCTGTGCGTGTTGATATCCTTATATTTTAAATATGGGAGGGTAGCTAAATGAAGGGGATTATCCTTGCGGGTGGTAAGGCTACAAGGCTTTATCCTATAACCAAAGGCGTCTGCAAACAGATGCTGCCGATTTACGATAAGCCGATGATTTATTACCCCTTGTCGGTATTGATGCTGGCAGGCATCCGGGAGATCTTGGTTATTTCTACTCCTCAAGATATACCCAGGTTTAAAGATGTTTTGGGCGATGGAACGAAGTTAGGCATAGAAATCTCTTATGCCGTACAAAAAGAACCCAAAGGGATTGCGCAGAGCCTTATTATCGGAGAGAAATTCATTGGTGATGATTGCGTTTGCCTGGCCCTTGGGGATAATATATTTTATGGCGATCAGTTAGTGTCATTTGTGCAGGAAGCTGCCAGGTTAGAGGAGGGGGCGTTAATCCTTGGCTATACTGTTAAAGACCCGCAGAGATACGGGGTTATTGGATTTGACAAAAACTCTAATATAACTTCACTTGAAGAAAAGCCGAAAAGACCAAAATCAAACTGGGTAACCTGCGGCATGTATTTTTATGATAATTCCGCGCCAAAGATTGCCAGGAGGCTAAAATCCTCCAGCAGGGGGGAATTGGAGATCAATGACCTGAATAAGGAATATTTAAGAAGGGGGATGCTTAAGGTTAAGTTATTAGGCCGCGGCCATGCCTGGCTTGATACCGGTACTTATGAATCGCTGATTGATGCGTCAGTTTTTATTAAAACAATAGAGGACAGGCAGGGGTTAAAAATCGGCTGTATTGAGGAAGTGGCGTACCGTATGGGCTATATCAATAAGGCGCAATTGTTGAAGCTTGCCAGCCAGATCCCAACCAGCTACGGGGAATACTTAAAGGATGTCCTTGATAATGAATAAAAATATCTTGATTTTAGGAAAAGGCTTCATCGGCGAAAGGCTGCAAAAAGAGCTTAATTGCAGGGTTGACTGCTCAATGATAAATTGCTTTAGCGACGCCGAGAAGCTGGTAGAAAAATACCATCCTAAAATAATCATTAATTGTATCGGCATTACCGGCCGGCGCAACGTGGATGATTGTGAGCTGGAAAAGGACGCGACTTTATTGGCAAATAGTTTTGTTCCGGTAATCCTGGCTGAAGTTTGCCTGCGCAACAGGATTAAATTTGTGCATATTAGCAGCGGGTGTATCTTTAATTACGATTACAAGGAAAACAGCCCGATAAGAGAAGATAGCCGGGATTATTTCCTCAGCCTGTTTTACAGCCGTAGTAAAATATATGCGGAAAGGGCAATTGAGGCGCTCCTGCGGGGTCATAATATACTTATTACCAGGATCCGCATACCTCTATCTAACACCAAGCATCCTAAGAATGTCTTGGATAAGCTTATAAAATACAGGAAGGTTATTGATATTGCCAACTCCGTAACCTATCTTCCGGATTTTATCCGCGCGATTAAGCATTTGATAAAGATTGATGCCCGGGGCGTGTATAATGTGGTAAACAAAGGCTCGCTGCGGTATCCTGCACTGATGAAGGTTTACCAAAAATACGTCCCGGCATTTAAATACAAGGTAATTGCTTTAAAGAAATTAGGCTTAGTCAGGACCAACCTGATTTTATCCACAAACAAGCTTGAGAAAACGGGTTTTAAAGTCAGGAAGATCAACTCAATCTTAGAGGAATGCGTAAAAGAATACCTAAAATCTTAGTTACCGGCGGCGCCGGATTCATCGGCAGCGCCTTTGTAAGATTGCTTATCGGGGACACATCTCCGATTGGATCCAGAAACGTCCCTGTGGTCGTTGATAGACTTACCTATGCCGGGGATTTAAAACGGCTTGAGGAGGTAAAGGGCAAGTTTAAATTTTATAAGGCCGATATCTGCAGTAAAAAGGCAGTCGCGTCTATTTTCGCCAAAGAAAAGCCGGATATTGTATTCCACCTTGCCGCGGAAAGCCACGTTGACCGCAGTATTCATGATGCCACCCCGTTTGTAGAAACTAACATCAAGGGAACACAAGTGCTTCTTGATGCCAGCCGCAAATATAATATAAAGAAATTTATTTTTGTTTCAACCGACGAGGTCTATGGGGAGATTGCTAACGGTAAGTTTAACGAGAATTCTCCGCTTAAGCCTAACAGCCCTTACGCGGCATCTAAAGCAGCGGCTGACCTTTTGGTGCAAGCGTATATCAGGACAAACAATTTCCCCGCGATAATTATCCGGCCGTCAAATAATTACGGCCCCTGGCAATACCCGGAAAAACTCATCCCGCTTGCTATATTAAGAATATTAGAAGAGGAGAAGGTTCCTGTATATGGCAAAGGTTTAAATGTGCGGGAATGGCTCTATGTTGATGATTGCGTACGGGGCATTATGACGGTCATGCGTAAGGGCAAAATCGGCCAGGCGTATAATTTAGGCAGTTCTTGTGAGAGCAAGAATATTGATACAGTTAAGTTATTATTAAAAACCCTTGGTGTAAGCCAGAAGAGGTTTGAGTTTGTGAAGGACCGTTTAGGCCATGATATAAGATACAGCCTTAATTCAAGAAAAATTACTAGGCAGCTTGGATGGAAGCCGACTGTTAAGCTGGAGCAAGGCCTTAAGCTTACAGTGGACTGGTCGTTAAAACATCAATCCTGGCTTAAAAGCAAGCTTAAAGATATCAACAGGCTTTATAAATAGGGACAGCGGCCGTTATCTTTGGAAGATTAACCGGCAGATGCCCTGTTAAAAAACATGGCAATCGTTTTAGTCACAGGTTCTTGCGGTTTGATCGGTTCGGAAACCGTTAGTTTCTTTGCCGAAAAAGGCTTTGATATCGTCGGCATTGACAATAATATGCGCAAAAGCTTTTTTGGCGCAGACGGCTCAACCCTTTGGAATAAAAAACGCCTGCAAAAGCTTTACAAAAACTACCGCCATCTCTGCGTAGATATCCGTAATCAGGATAAAATAAATTCAATATTCAAAAAGTACAATAAAGACATTGTTCTAATCGTGCACGCCGCGGCCCAGCCATCGCATGATTGGGCGGCAAAGAATCCGGCGCTTGACTTTGGAGTTAATGCCCAAGGCACGCTGGTTATGCTTGAAGCCATGCGTAAATTCTCCCCCCGCGCAGTTTTTATTTTTACCTCAACGAATAAGGTCTATGGGGATAATCCTAACCGGCTCCCCCTAATTGAAGAAGAAAGGCGTTTTGAACTACCCATCGGCCATAAGTATTTCAAAGGCATTGATGAAACAATGAGCATTGATAATTGCCTGCATTCAGTTTTTGGCGCCTCAAAGGTCGCCGCGGATATTATGACGCAGGAGTATGGAAAATATTTTCATCTTAAGACAGGGGTGTTTAGAGGCGGGTGCCTTAGCGGCCCGGTGCATTCCGGAGCCGAATTGCATGGATTTTTATCGTATTTAGTCAAGTGTGCTGTAGCAAGACGCAAATATAAGATTTATGGCTATAAAGGCAAACAGGTCAGGGACAATATGCACTCTTTTGACTTGGCCAATGCCTTCTACCATTATTACCAGAACCCGCGCTGCGGAGAGGTCTATAATATAGGAGGGGGCAGGTTTGCCAATGTTTCGGTGCTTGAAGCAATTGAGATATGCCAGAAGTTAAGCGGTAAGAAGCTTGACTATGAATATATTGATACAAACCGTACAGGCGACCATATCTGGTGGATCAGCGATGTTTCTAAATTCAAATCGCATTATCCGGATTGGAATTATAAATTTGGCATAGAAGATACGATAAGGCAGATTTACGAGGCGCAAAAATCAGAAAGGTAGGGACGTTTCTGAACCCAATCGGAGAAGTGTCCCTGTATAGGGGACAGTTTCCGATTGAGTTAAGAACCGTCCCCTGCTTAATGAGATGAAATATAATAATATTTTAGTAACTGGGGGAGCGGGGTTTATCGGCAGCAACCTGGCGGTATATTTTAAACAAAAATACCCGTTTCTTAAGATTTTTGTCCTGGATAATCTCATCCGTAAGGGAAGTGAATTTAATTTACCGCGGCTTAAAGAAAGCGGTATTAAGTTTATCCGCGGCGATGTCAGGTGCCCCAAAGACTTGAACTTAAGATTTGACATAGATTTGATATTGGAGTGTTCTGCCGAACCGTCGGTATTAGCAGGCTATCAGAATCCGTCCTATATTATTGACACAAACTTAAATGGTACTGTTAACTGCCTTGAGCTATGTCGAAAGCGTAAGGCAGGGATGATCTTCCTTTCTACAAGCAGGGTTTATCCCTATGAAAAGATTAATGCGGTCAGGCGCCTTGAAACAAAGAATAGGTTTGAATGGCCGGGATTTTCCGGCATTAATACAGATTTTCCTTTAACCGGGCCAAAAACCCTGTATGGCGCGACTAAACTGTCGTCGGAGCTCATCCTGCAGGAGTATATTGCTGCGTACGGGATTAAAGCGCTGGTGGATCGTTTAGGAGTAGTTGCCGGGCCGTGGCAGTTTGGCAAGGTTGACCAGGGGGTGTTTACTTACTGGATGCTGGCGCACTATTTTAAAAGGCCGCTTAAATATATAGGTTTCGGAGGCAAGGGCAAGCAGGTGCGCGACCTTTTGCATATTGATGACCTTTGCCGGGTAATTGACCTGCAGGCAAACAGCCTTTCTGAATTAAGCGGCACTACTTATAATATCGGCGGCACAAAAGAAGTAAGCCTTTCTCTGCTGGAGGCAACCGCTCTTTGCCGCAAGATTACCGGCAATAAGATTAAAGTGGGCCGCATTCTGCGCGAGCGCCCGGGCGATGTCGCGATATACCTTACGGATAATAAGAAAGTTACCCGGGAATTAAATTGGAAGCCGCAGAAGCAAGCCTCAATGATCCTTAATGATATCTATAATTGGATCAGGACCAATGAAGGCAGATTAAAAAAGCTTTAGATTGCCGGTTTCGGGAGGGTATTTATTGGATAGGAGGGGTGTATATGGCTGAAGGCGGATTTCTGGTTAAGTTTGACGGAAAAGAGGCTTTTCGGTGTTACGCGGTGGCTTTTGATTATGATGAATGGCAATATACGGTTAATAATACAGAAAATCATAAATTACCTCCTCTTATAAAAAAGATAAACATAGTAGTAGAAGAATAGGGATAACAGGGGCAGCGAAGATTATTCTGTTAAGGATAATAGTTGCTGTTCCTATCTGTTTAGGTATTTGTTTTGTAACTACTTAACTTGAATAAAATTACGTACACTGTCTATAATTATACTGTTGGGGATAACTTTTGCTGTAATTTCCCATAGGAGCATAGATAATCCCAAGAGGACATATAGCTATGCGGCGGGGATAATTGAGGGGATGCAATAATTCTACTTGACAAAGTGTAGTTTATCGTGCATAATTGTTTCTGTAGATATATAAAATCATATATATAAAGAAATGAAGCTTACAGAATTTGTTAAAAAATACAGCAAAGAACAGGTCATTGATTCTTCAACCTTTTCTTTGCTTGGCGAAGATCCGCAGAATATCCGTTGCCAGGTACAATATTGGCGCAGGCAAGGGCACCTTATTCTGCTTAAGCGCGGAGTTTACGTCTTGAGCAATGACCTTAGAAAGCAGCCATTATCTATGGGGTTTATTTCAAACTTCTTATTTTCGCCATCGTATATCAGCCTTGAGTATGCCTTGAGTTATTATGATTTAATCCCGGAGGCAACAACGGTTTATACTTCTGTTTCCACCAAGAAAACAACAAAATTCAGGTCTCCTTTAGGAGTTTTTGAATACCGTTCAATCAAAGAAGACCTTTTTTTCGGGTTTACTAAAGCAACCGATGAAGGGCAGGGTTATTTTATTGCTTACCCTGAGAAAGCGATCCTGGATTTCTTCTACTTTCATCAAAATATGGATGGCAGCGAGAGCGAATTTGAGTCTTATAGGTTTCAAAACCTGGAAAGCCTAAATTTAAAGCGTTTCAATGAATTCAGGCGCAAATATAATAAAAAAACCAATGATATTGCCCGGTCATTCACCGGTTTTATTAAATCAGGAAAGAAGAGATATAAAACACTTAGATGAGAGATTACATCAAATCGATTGTTGATCATAATTTAACACAAAATCAAAACCTTAACCGGGTCAGGGAGTATTTACAGGCATATTTCCTGAATATTATCTATAAAAATAAATTTTATCAAAATATTGTTTTCACGGGCGGGACCGCTTTGCGGTTTATTTACAGGACCAAGCGGTTTTCTGAAGATCTTGATTTTAGTTTGTCAACTAAGGCTAAGAATTATAATTTTACTGATATGGTAGAGAATATCCTGCAGGAGTTTAAGTTAGCAGGATATGATCTGGAGATTAAATACGACGACAGCCAGGCCGTGCACAGCGCTTTATTGAAATTCCCGGGCATTCTTTTTGAAACCGGCTTGAGCCTTTTGAAAAGGCAAAAAATTATCATTAAGGCAGAGGTTGATTCCAACCCGCCCCCTGGTGGAATTGAAACCAGCAGCGTGTATAATTCAAATTTCATGTTTTATATGCTGCATTATGATTTAACTTCTTTATTTGCCGGTAAAGTGCACGCGCTTCTATGCCGTAAATACACTAAGGGCAGGGACTGGTATGATTTGTTATGGTATCTGACAAAATTTAAAGGCTTAGAGCCAAATTTTATTATGCTCAATAACGCTATGGCTCAGACAACCCGGAAGCCGGTTAAGCTTACCGGTGGTAACTGGAAAGCAGAAATTAAGAAAACCGTTAAAACTTTGGACTGGGCAAAGGTAAGAAATGATGTCAGCAGGTTTCTTGAAGACAGCAGTGAGCTAAGCTTGCTTGAGCCAAAGATTTTTGTCAATTTACTTGAAGAATAATTCACAAATCAGAAACGCGTATTTCTTTTGTAATTACTTAGTTTAGATAGAATTACATATACTGTCTATGGTGTATTTTCTATCTCTTATGATTAAGCCAAAGGGCCCCCCGCTAGTATTTCTTTCGTAACTACTTATCTTTAATACAATTACGTAGACTGTCTATGAAATAAGTAGAAGCGTTACCTTATTTTCCTTGTTAGATTTCGCCTCTTTTAGAGTCTATTGATAGTAAAAAGGGGGCCAAAATGAGCTATAAGGAGATTTCGGCAGAAGTGGTAGCAACAAAGATTTTATTAGTAAGGGGCAGGAAGGTAATGCTGGATAGAGTTTTAGCGGATTTGTATGGCGTTACTACAGGAGCTTTGAATCAAGCCGTGAAGAGGAACCGATCACGCTTTCCGGAAGATTTTATGTTTCAACTTAACGAGAAAGAGGCAAAGGTGTTGGTATCACAAAATGTGATACCTAGCGTACGACATCTTGGAGGATTTTTACCGTATGTGTTTACTCAAGAGGGTGTTGCAATGCTTTCGAGTGTACTTAAGTCTAAGCGGGCTGTTTGGGTTAACATTGCTATTATGCGCGCATTCGTGAAATTGCGGGAATTGTTATTAACACATAAAGAACTGGCAGAGAAACTTGAGGAGCTAGAGCGGAAATACCAATTGCACGAAACAGACATTCAGGTGATATTCGAAGCGATCAAGAGATTGCTTGAACCGCCTCCTAAACCGCCAAGGCCAAGATTTGATATAAATTAGCTATCCACCGGCCGAATATTTCTTTTGTAAACACCTAGATTAGATAGAATTACATATACTGTCTATGGTGTATGATGCAAGAAGATGACTATGAAAAATAAAACTACTGAAATATCGCCAAAGGGTGAAATTGTTATTTATCAGGCTAAAGGCAAGGAGGTCCAGCTTGAGGTTAAATTGGAGCAAGAGACAGTTTGGCTTTCACAAGAGCAGATAGCGAAGCTTTTTAAAACAGAGCGGAGCGTTATTACCAAGCATCTGGGCAATATCTTCCATTCCAATGAGTTAGACGAAAAAAGCAATGTGCATTTTTTGCACATTGCTTTGTCAGATAAACCAGTAAAATTCTATAGTCTCGATGTAATAATTTCGGTTGGTTATAGAGTTAATTCTTCTCGTGCTACGCAATTCCGTATCTGGGCAACAAATGTTCTTAAACAGCATATAATCAATGGCTATACTTTAAATGAAAAACGCTTAAAAGAGCAAACTTTAAAATTCCAGGATTTACAGCAGGCAGTTAAACTTATCGGCAGCATGAAGGATTGTAAGCAGCTTGAATATAGGGAAGCTATGGGCCTGCTTGAGGTTATTAGTGATTATAGTTATGCATTGGGATTATTAGATGACTATGATTACAAGCGGTTAAAAATAACTAAAACTTCAAAAGAAGAGAAATTTGTTTTAAGCTATGGAGCCGCGATAGAGGCGGTAAATAAACTTAAAGACAGGTTTGGCGGTTCGGGACTTTTTGGCATAGAGCGCGACAAGTCATTTAAAAGTTCGGTATCTTCAATATATTAAACATTTGATAAAAAAGAATTATACCCAAGTATTGAAGAAAAAGCGGCCAACCTTATTTATTTCATTGTCAAAAACCATTCTTTTATTGATGGCAATAAACGAATTGCTGCCTCAATATTCCTGTGGTTCTTGGAGAAGAATAGTATTTTGTATAGGGAAGATGGTTCAAAACGTATTGCCGATAACGCCTTAGTTGCTTTAACTTTGATGATTGCCGAAAGTAAGCCCAGCGAGAGAGATGTTATTATTACTCTGCTTGTAAATTTGATAAACAAGGGTAATTAATTAAGGAAATATTTCTTTTATAACTATCTATCTTTAATTGGATTACGTACACTGTTTATGAGTTATGTAGACTGTCTATTGGAGTATTGAGAAAATATAACAATTAAGTTAGAAGAGGGGTAAAATTTCTCCAGAAAAGAGGAACGTTCCCTAATTTATTGTGAACGTGAAAGGCAAATATGAAAAGAATATTAATTACCGGAGCCGGTGGTTTTATTGGCAGCCATCTTGTAAAGAGATTGAAAAAAGAGGGTAACTGGGTGCTCGGGGTAGATCTAAAATACCCGGAATTCAGCAAAACCATAGCCGATGATTTTATTATCGGAGATTTACGCGATTCGCATTTTGTGAAGAAAGTTATTAATACGTCTTTTGATGAAATTTATCAGCTGGCCGCGGATATGGGCGGAGCAGGCTATATATTTACCGGTAAGCATGACGCGGATCTAATGCATAATTCCGCAACTATAAATTTGAATATGGTTGAACAATGCCGCCTTGCAAAAGTAAAAAGTATCTTTTATTCTTCTTCGGCTTGTATGTATCCGGCTTATAACCAGGAGGATCCGGATAACCCAAAATGTTCTGAAGATTCAGCTTATCCTGCCCTGCCGGATAGCGAGTATGGCTGGGAAAAATTATTTAGCGAACGACTGTATTTAGCTTACAAAAGAAATTACGGCTTAGATGTACACATCGCGCGTTTTCATAATATCTTTGGCCCGGAAGGTGCTTGGAAGGGTGGCAGGGAAAAGGCGCCGGCAGCAATATGCAGGAAAGTAGCGGAAGCCACCGATAACGGAGAGATCGAAATTTGGGGAGATGGCAAGCAAACAAGATCATTTTTGTATATTGATGAGTGCCTGGAGGGTGTTTTAAGATTGATGCGGTCCGGGATGAGTGATCCAGTGAATATAGGTTCAGAAGAGATGGTCACGATTAACCAGCTTACGCAAATAGTGATAGAAATCTCGGGAAAGAAATTAAGGATAAATAATATCCCGGGGCCGACAGGAGTGCGCGGTAGAAATTCTGATAACAGGCTCATGCGTGAAAGATTAGGATGGGATGCGAATATGAAGTTAAAAGACGGGCTTAAGATACTTTACGCATGGATAGCCGAACAGGTAAAAAATGAAATCCATTAAGCCAAGAAATAGCTTGCGTAAACGCTTTATCGCTGTTGAATCTGACACCCTGGTTATTGAAACCATCCAAACTATCTCCAGAATCCACCGCCAGCGGCTGCGTGTAGTCAAGCTTAAAGGCGCCTGGCGCGCCAATGAATACAATGAACTGGTCTTTGAGGCAGCAGCCAGCAGGGGCCGGCCTAAACCTGATAAATATACCTTCAAAGGCACTTGGGAAGTCAACAAAAACCAGCAAATTGAATATAATTGCGGCGAAGGCCCTGATGTATTAACCTTTAAAGGCCACTGGAATATATCTTCAGCTAACAAGCTTGTCTATGCTTTAGAAGGCAGTTCAACCTCGCGCTTTGAGTTTAAAGTTCAACTTGAATCACCCACACTTTATCCTAAAAAAGGAGAGATCCGCTATCGTATAGGCATAGGCACCCGTAAAAGCCGCTTAAGCGGCCCAGGTCAGATAATTATCCTCTACGGAGAATGGAAGTTTGGCCGTAATTTAGGGCTAACTTTCCAGATGGATTATGGCCAGGGGAGGGTTAGGGCTATAGAGTTTGGGGCAGAGGTAACTTTTGGCCGTAATAAGGTTATTTTTGCCCTAAGAAACGAGTTTGGCCAGCCTTTAGGTATAACTCTTACAATGACACATAAATTCCTTAAAGCCATTGACGCAGAGGCCTTTATAAGACTGAAATCCCGCCAAAAAGACCAGGCAATTGAAGCCGGTATTTCCATTCCTTTCTAAGAAAAATCTCATAAAACACTTGACTTTTCCTTTCTGAGTATTAAAATATCTGTTCAATGTCTGAACAGCCAGTTTTAAAGGAAGAAAACCTTATCATTATCAAGGAGATAGAGTCTCAACCTGCTGTTACGCAGCGGGAGCTTTCTATGAAGCTGACTATTTCTTTAGGCAAGGTCAACTACCTCCTCAAAGAGCTCATCAAGAAGGGTTTGGTTGAAGTAAAGAACTTTACCGACAACCCCGGCAAGTTAAGTAAAATACAATATCATCTTACCAAAAAAGGCCTGGAGTATAAAATCAGCGTTACCCAGCATTTCCTGAAAGAGAAAGAGGCCGAATATTATAAATTAAAGCAGGAGTGGGAGCAGTTAGCATCTAATGGGGATATTGTTACTGGTAATAAACAGGCATGAAAATAGAAGGTACCAACAAAGGGGGAAAGAAGCAACAGGATTATGCAGGCCCGGAGATAGATTTATTCCAGTCTGCCCATCTGGTTGTTAAGCATAAAGCAACATTTTTTGTAGTATTTCTATTTGTGTTTGGTGTAGGGCTCTGGTGTTTATTTACTTCTCCGGAAGTGTACAGGACGTCATTTTTTCTCCACTTTTCAGGCACGGGAGAGGCATCCGACGGCAGGGATAATTGTAAATCTGCCAAGGATTTAAAGGGTTTGATTGTAAATAACTCCTTTAATTGGGCTCTAAGGGAAAGATTAAACCTTGATCTTAAAAAGATTGATTGGGTTTTTAATGTGGCTATCCTGGATAAAACCAGTATTTTGCAGGTTAGCATTGATCTGGGAGGTAAAGAAAAAGAGTCCGGAGGAATAATTTTACAAAATTTGGCCGAGATAATATCTCAAGATTGCGCTAAGAACGCTGAGGTCGAAAAGGCCCGTATTGCCGCTAAAATCAGCTTTAACGAAAATAATATTGCCGGCGCAAAAGAAAAGGCCAGTGATTTGCGGAAGCGGATGAATGAAATAATTTACGAAGAGAATAAGTTAATAGAGAAAAAAAACTTTATTGATATAGATACAACACAGATATTAGAAAAGCGCCAAAAGTTTTTAAAAACTAACGCGGATACAGAGGACAGTACTACCTTGCTTCTTGCAAGCCAGGTTGAGAGCAATGCAAATTATTTAACTTGGATTAATAAGCAACTCGTAAAGTTATCGCTTAGCAAGTCAAGCTTGGCAGTTGAACTTGAGAAGGTTAATTCTGAGATAAGAAATTTTCAGACAGAGATAGATAATTTAAATTCCCTCGTGGATTATATTCCAAGCGTAAAAATTCTTTCTCAGCCGAAACTTTCTCCTATGCCAGTAAGCTCAAAGAAAATGAAGACTCTGGGTTTATTCACAGCTATGGGGTTATTATCAGGGGTGCTTGCGGTATTCTTGCAGGAATCCCGGAAAGGCAGATAGTAGAGATGACTAAGAAAGCGTTAATCACCGGGATTACCGGGCAGGATGGTTCGTATTTGGCGGAATTTCTGCTTTCTAAAGGTTACCAAGTACATGGGATAATCCGCCGCGCCAGTACTTTTAACACTGTGCGCATTGACCCTATCTTTATAGACCCGCATGAACCTAAGGCCAGGCTATTTCTTCATTTTGGAGATTTGTCTGACGCTGAACAAATCAGTAACTTAATATATAATATTAAGCCGGATGAGATTTATCATCTCGGCGCCCAGTCTCACGTGCGCGTAAGTTTTGATATCCCTGAATATACCGGTAATGTTACGGCTTTGGGTACTGTAAGGCTGCTTGAGGCGATAAGAAGAAGCGGGCATAAAATAAAATTTTATCAGGCATCCTCCAGCGAAATGTTCGGCGCGGCTATGGCTCCGCAGTCAGAAGATACCGCTTTTCAGCCCCAAAGCCCTTATGCCTGCGCAAAGGTTTATGCTTATTGGATGGTAAAAAACTACCGCGAAGGATATGGCCTGTTTGCTTGCAATGGGATACTCTTTAATCATGAAAGCCCCCGGCGCGGCGAAACATTCGTTACCCGCAAGATTACCCGCGGCCTTGCCAATATAATGGCGGGCAAGCAAAAAAAGCTTTATTTGGGCAATCTGGAAGCAAAGCGCGATTGGGGTTTTGCCCCGGAATATTGCCAGGTTATGTGGAAGATGCTGCAGCAGGAGAAACCGGATGATTATGTGATAGGTACCTCCGAATCGCATTCAGTGCGCGAGTTCGTTGAAAAGGCTTTTGCATACGCAGGTATTGCTATCTGTTGGCAAGGAAAAGGGATTAAAACTAAAGGGATAGTTGATGCCTTGAATACAAAAGTAAAATTGCCGGGATTCCTTAAAAAAGGAAGTGTAATAATCGAGATTGACCAGCAATATTTCCGGCCCAATGAAGTGCATTATCTTTGCGCGGATATTACCAAGGCAAAACAAAAACTTTCCTGGCAGCCCAGGGTCAAGTTTGACGGCCTGGTCAAGATCATGGTTGATTACGACTTTAGGGCAGCAGGCGTAAAGGCTCCCGGAGAGGGGTTAGAGATCTGCCGCCAAAAGAGTTTTAATTATATCAAAGGAAGATAACTCATGCGAAAAAATAAGCTTACTAAAAAGAAGGTATTGGTAACAGGAGCAGGAGGTTTTATCGGCAGCCATTTGACCGAGGAATTATCCTCTTTGGGGTATACGGTGAAGGCCTTTGTCCATTACAATTCCAGGAATTCCTGGGGCTGGCTGGATTCTTCGGAATGTAAAGCTAATATAGAGGTAATTTCCGGAGATATCCGGGATGCCGATATTGTCCGCAATGCCATGGCCGACGTAGAAACAGTTTTTCATCTTGCGGCTTTAATCGGTATTCCGTATTCTTATCATTCTCCCGAGGCCTACGTAGATACTAATATTAAGGGAACCTTGAATATTTTGCAGTCAGCGCTTGATTTCGGGGTAAAAAAAGTCGTGCTTACTTCTACCAGCGAGATATACGGCAGCGCGCAATTTGTCCCGATTAATGAGGCGCATCCCATCAGCCCGCAATCACCTTATGCGGCAAGCAAGTCTGCCGCGGATGTCCTGGGGATATCTTTTTATAAATCATTTGGCCTTCCGGTTGCTATTGTCAGGCCTTTTAATACTTATGGCCCAAGGCAGTCGGCGCGGGCAGTAACTCCGACAATTATTACGCAAATCCTTTCCGGATCGAAGAAAATCAGGCTCGGCTCTTTGGATCCTACCAGAGACTTGACCTATGTTGCGGATACGGTCCGGGGTTTCATCATGGCCGCTGAATCAAAGAGCAGTATAGGTGAGGTGATTAATTTAGGTAATAAAAGCGAGATTTCCATTCGCGATTTAGCGTATCTGATTGCAAAAATCATAGGGGTGGATATTAAAATTGATGAAGACGCCAGGCGTAAAAGGCCGTTAAAAAGCGAAGTTGACAGGCTGATGGCGGACAATTCCAAGGCTAAAAAGTTTTTAGGATGGTCTCCGGAATATACCCTGGAAAGCGGCCTTAAGAAAACAATTGCTTGGTTTAAGCAGAATAACGAGAAATATAAATCCGGTATTTATAATGTTTAAATAAGTCCATGACTATACCGCTTTCTGTACCTAATTTAAAAGGCAGGGAACTAGAGTATTTGAAGAAATGCATTTCTACCAACTGGGTTTCTTCGGCAGGCAGCTTTGTGGAAAAGTTTGAAGGAGCTGTTTGCGATTATGTTAAATCCAAATATGCCGTTGCCTGTGTAAACGGCACATCCGGGCTACAGGTTGCCTTTAAGCTTTCTGGGGTGCAAAGAGGCAATGAGGTAATTGTGCCTGCGCTTACCTTTATTGCCCCCGCCAATGCAGTTAAGTACCTTGGGGCAGAGCCGGTTTTTATGGATTGCGATGATTATATGAATATTGACCCCGTCAAATTAAGGGAGTTTTGTGTTAAAGAGTGCAGGGTTACTAGGAGGGGTTTAGTAAATAAAGGCACGGGCAGAACGATAAAAGCCGTAGTCCCGGTGCATGTTTTTGGCAATCCCTGTGATATGCAGGAGATAATGAGTGTCGCTAGAACCTTCCGGCTAAAAGTTATAGAGGATGCCACTGAAAGTTTAGGCTCGCGTTATATTTCGGGCGATTACAAAAATAAATTTACAGGCACAATCGGGGATATGGGGGTTTTTTCGTTCAATGGGAACAAGATAATTACTACCGGCGGCGGAGGGATGATTGTGACCGGTAACAGGCTTTTAGCGGAGAAAGCAAGGTATTTGACTAATCAGGCTAAGGATGATCCGGTAAGAAGTATTCATCAGGAGATCGGTTATAATTTCCGCCTGACTAACCTGCAAGCTGCGCTGGGGCTGGCGCAGCTTGAACAGTTAAAAAAGTTTATAAGGATTAAGAAACGCAACTATGAATTATATTGCAAGCTGCTTAAGCCGGCAAGGGGGATTAAAATGTTGGGGATACCCAAAGGCACATCTCCCAACTACTGGTTTTATTCATTACTGGTGGATGAGAAAGAATACGGAATGGGCCGGGAGAAGTTAATGGATTGTTTAACAGAAAAGAATATTCAGACCCGTCCGGTCTGGTATTTGAACCATTTGCAGTATCCTTACCGTAAGCATCAGTCTTATAAGGTTAAAAAGGCGCAGTGGTTCTGGAAAAGAGTTTTGAATTTACCCTGCAGTACCAGCTTGCAGGAAAAACAGATAAGGCAAATTGCTTCAGTCATTTCTAATTTAGCAGCAAGGAATTAACAATTTGATTGATATCGGGCAGATAGAGACATAAAAAATAAGTATGTATTGAAAAGTTTTAATGCCAATGTTAGATAAAAGTATTATTGTTTTTGCAAAAGATAAATACGGCTTAACAGATGTTATAAGTTATCTAAAGAGCAATTTTGCTAATGTAAGGGTATTTAAGGGCAGCGTAGGAGACAAGTTTCCGGAACAAGCCTACAGTGGCAAATATGATATTTGTTTTTCATACATGTCTCCTTGGATAATTCCACAAAAGATGCTCTTGAGGATAAAAGAGTTTGCTGTTAATTTTCACCCCGGGCCTCCGGAGTATCGGGGTATTGGGTGCACAAATTTTGCAATTTATAATAACGAAACTAAGTATGGAGTTACGGCTCATTTCATGGAGCCCAAAGTTGATTCAGGAGAAATAATTAATGTAAGGTATTTTCCGATTTTACCTGAAGATACTTTATTTTCTTTAACACAGAAATGCTATAAGCAAGCACTCAAATTGTTCTATGATGTACTTGACTATTATATTAAATATGGGAAATTACCAAAGAGCAACAAGAAGTGGAGTCGGCGTCTTTATACCCGCCAAGAACTTAATGAATTATGCAGGATTCGAAATAGAATGTCTCCCATAGAGGTAAAAAAGCGCATAAAGGCAACAAACTTTCCGAATATGCCAAAGGCCTATATCCAGATGTCCGGTTACCGTTTTGAATATAAGGAATAAAAGTATTATGGCCAAGGTTTTTATTATTGCTGAAGCGGGTGTGAATCACAATGGTTCGCTCAAAACCGCAAAAAGGTTAGTGGATGTGGCGGTGATGGCCGGTGCCGATGCGATTAAATTCCAGACTTTTAACGCACATTCACTAGTTTCAAAGTTTGCGCCTAAAGCCATGTATCAAGTAAAAACCACGGGTAGGGATGAAAGCCAGTTGGAGATGATAAAGAAACTAGAGCTTAGCCGAAATGACCATAAAGAATTGATAAAATATTGCCGATCAAAGAAATTAATGTTTATTTCTTCACCATTTGATTTAGAGAGTATTGATTTCTTGGCGCGTTTGGGGCTAAGGATATTGAAAATACCTTCAGGGGAAATAACTAACTTGCCTTATTTACGTAAGATAGGATCTTTACGGAAGAAAATTATTATGTCAACGGGAATGGCAACTCTGGCAGAAATAGAAGATGCTCTCAATGTTTTAGTAAAAAGAGGGACGAGAAAGAAAGATATTGTAGTTTTGCACTGTAATACTGAGTATCCAACGCCCTTTAAAGATGTGAATTTATTGGCAATGTTAACAATAAAGAAGGTATTAGGTGTAGATATTGGTTATTCCGACCATACCCGGGGGATTGAGGCAGCTATTGCTGCTACAGCCCTTGGCGCCGTTGTGATTGAAAAACATTTTACCTTAGATAGAAAAATGCCGGGGCCCGATCATAGAGCCAGCCTTGAGCCTGATGAATTAAAACGCATGGTGAATGCTATACGTAATGTTGAAGAAGCAATGGGTTCTGGTGTTAAGCGGGCATCGACATCCGAAAAGGACAACATTGGCGTGGTACGAAAAAGCATTGTCGCCAGGGTGAATATTAAAAAGGGAGAACATTTTACTGAAAGAAATCTTGCGGCTAAAAGGCCAGGCATAGGAGTAAGCCCCATGCAATGGTATGTTGTATTGGGTAGGGTTGCGAAAAAAGATTTTTATCAAGACGAGTTAATATCTATATGAAAAAGACTATTTGTGTTGTTACAGGTAGCAGAGCTGAGTATGGTTTGCTCTATCCTTTGCTTGGGGAGATAAGGAAAACACCTGTATTTCATTTGCAAATTATTGCAACAGGGATGCATTTGTCTTCCATGTATGGTTTAACATACAAAGAGATATTGCGCGATGGTTTCAAGATCAATGAAAGGGTAAAGATTCCATTAGATAGTGATACTCCCGAAGGCATTACAAAATCATTAGGCATGGCCGTGATTGGTTTTGCTTCTGTTTTTAAGCGATTAAAGCCGGATCTGGTTATTCTTTTAGGCGATAGGTTTGAAACGTATTCAGCAGCTATAGCGACATTTGTGGCGATGATTCCTATTGCGCATATTCATGGAGGAGAACTTACTGAGGGCGCCATAGATGATGCTTTTAGGCATTCAATTACCAAGATGAGTTCTTTGCATTTTACATCTATAGAGGATTACAGGCGCAGAGTCATTCAGCTTGGAGAAGATCCTAGTCGCGTATTTAAAGTTGGCGCATTGGGGATAGATAATATCAAGACTTTGAAGCCATTTTCAAGAAGCGAGTTTCAAGAATGGGCCGGCATCAAATTAAATAAGCATAATCTTATTATTACGTTTCATCCGGTTACGCTTGAGGATAATACATCAAGGGAACAGTTCGGTAAACTTTTATTGGCCTTGGATGAGATGAAAGAAACAACTCTCTTGTTTACAAAGGCGAATGCGGATACATTCGGCCGCGTGATCAACCATATGATCGATGACTATGTGGCGACCAACCGCAGTAAGGCGAAAGCGTTTGTCTCAATGGGGCAACTGCGTTATCTTTCAGCGATGAAATATGCCGATGCAGTTGTGGGAAATTCTTCTAGCGGCATTATCGAGGCCCCTACTTTTAAGATTGGCACGATAAATATCGGAGACCGTCAGGCCGGGAGGATACGAGCAAAAAGTATTATTGATTGTCCCCCTGATGTAAAAAGCATAAAAAAGGCTTTTAAAAAGCTTTACTCTCCGGAATTTAAGCGTCTTCTACGCTGCGTAGTTAATCCTTATGGCGATGGTAATACTGCTAAAAGAATAGTAAAGGTTTTAAAGAATGAGGATCTTAAAGGCATAATAACAAAGAAGTTTTACGATATACCGCTCAAGGCGAAGGATAAATAAAGGAAATAAAACTATGGAAAAGAATAAATTACAGGCCCTTTTAATTTCTTCTAATATAAGCATAAAAGAAGCGATGCAGAAGCTTGATTATACCGCCGAACAGATATTATTCGTCGTTGAGAAAGGGAACAGGCTTGTTGGTACAATTACTGACGGAGATATCCGCCGGGGCATTATTCATGGGCTTGCTTTTAACGATGAAGTAAAGAAACTTATGCATACGGATTTTATCAAAGTCGCAGGCGATATGCATAATCTTATGCAGCACGTAAAAGAGATCATGCTAAAAGATAAGGTAGAACAGGTCCCCGTTATCAGTAAAGATGGAGCGATAGAAGATGTGATCATCTGGACGGATGTCCTTGGCGAGAACCCCAGGGAGATTCCCGTTATGAGCTGTTCAAATCCCGTTGTTATAATGGCAGGAGGCAAGGGCGCGCGCTTGGATCCGTTTACGCGGATGCTTCCAAAGCCGTTAATCCCAATCGGGGAAAAGCCGGTAATTGAAATTATTATGGATAAATTCTTTCAGAAAGGGTTTAAAAATTTCATTTTTACGCTCAATTATAAAAAGGAATACATAAAAATATTCTTCAAAGAAAATAAATTTCCTTATGCAATTGATTGGGTCGAGGAGAATGAGTATACCGGAACCGCCGGCAGCTTGGCTCTGCTTGCCGGAAAGGTCAAAGAACCTTTTTTTGTTACAAATTGCGACATATTGTTAGATGTGGATTACCAGGATATTTTGAAGTGGCATATCAGCCAAGGGAATATGATGACTCTCGTAGGGTGCCATAAAGAAATAAAAATACCTTACGGTATCCTTGAAATGGATGAGGGCAGGCTTAAGAAATTTATTGAGAAACCTAATTACGACATGGTAATTAATACCGGCGTATACTTGTTGGAACCAGATTCCATAAAACTTATTCCTAAAGGCAAGCCTATGGAGATGAATCATTTGATTGAAGAGGTTGCGAAAAAAGGCAAAGTTTCGGTTTATCCAGTGCATAATGGCTGGCTTGACTTAGGGCAGTGGGGAGAATATAAAAAAAGTATTGAGAGTTTAAGCGATCAGGCAAAAGATGAAAAAATCTAAAGCAGAGATAGCGCATTGGCCGCATGTGGTGCTTCTACCAGAGGAAATCTTATATGTATAAAAATAAACGGATTTTAGCGATTATTCCTGCGCGAGCCGGCAGTAAGGGGCTGCCGGGGAAGAATATTCTATCTTTTTGCGGAAGGCCTTTGATATCCTGGACAATCTCTCAGGCATTGGAAAGCAAATATCTAGATAAGATTTTGGTTAGTACAGATGATGAAAAAATTGCCGCTATATCCATTAAATATAGGGCTTGCGTATCTTTTCTTCGTCCAAAAAGATTGGCAACTTCTACAAGCAATATGATTGATGTTATTTTGCATGTTTTAAGTTTTCTTGGTAAAAAGAATGAAGATTATGATTTGGTTGTATTGCTTCAACCAACATCACCACTTAGAAAAACCGAGGATATTGATAATGCCATAGAATTATTCTTTCGGAAAAGAGCTTTTTCAGTTATTTCTATTTGTCGCAATGAGCATCATCCTTGGTGGTCAGTTTCATTGGGTAAAAAGCTAAGAATTAAGAAATTCTTGGGCGTAGCCAATTTGCATAAGAACAGACAGGCTTTGCCGGATTTTTATCGGATTAATGGCGCTGTTTATCTGACAAAGGTAAGTATTCTCAAGAAAAATAGGACTTTTATCGGAAGAAATACCTATGCTTATATTATGCCGGAAGATAGATCAGTAGATATTGATAGCAGGTTGGATTTTGAATTTGCCGCATTCATAAAAGCGAATCAAAGCAAGAAATAAGCGACTATGTCAAAAAACATTAGAATTATTCCCCGTTTAGATATAAAAGGGCCGAATTTAGTAAAAGGCATTCATCTGGAAGGCCTGAGGGTTTTAGGTAAACCCGAGAATTTCGCAAAATATTATTATGAAAACGGTGCTGATGAACTTATATATATAGATGTAGTTGCCAGCTTATACAATAGAAATAGCCTTCATGATATAATTGCAAAAACAGCTAAAGAAATTTTTATTCCTTTAACAGTAGGTGGCGGTTTGCGTACAATCGATGACATAAGAAACGTTTTGCGTGCCGGAGCGGATAAGGTTTCATTAAATACTGCGGCTTTAAAAGATCCGAAGATTATTAGCGAAGCGGCGCGAAGATTTGGTTCATCAACAATTGTGGTTGCCATTGAGGCGATAAAACAATCGGATGGACGTTATTTAGCATATACTGATAATGGCAGGGAATATTCGGGGGTAGAAGTGTTAGAATGGGCTCAGCGGGTTGAAGCACTTGGTGCCGGTGAAATCTTATTAGTTTCAATTGATCGGGAAGGCACGGGTTCAGGATATGATCTTACTTTGACAAAGATGGTCTCATGCGCAGTCTCTATACCCGTTATCGCAAGCGGTGGTGCAGGAAATTTATCCGATATAACAAATGTTATTTTAGAGGGATGTGCAGACGCAGTTTGTTTGGCTTCAGTTCTGCACTATGACTTTATAAAAAAGCAAATTGTGGATAAGGAACTATTTAAGATTGAAGGTAATATTGAATACTTAAAAAGCGGTAAAAGTTTCTCAAAAATACAAACGGCGAATCTTCCGGAGATCAAAGAATATCTACATCGCTTCCAGGTTGACTGTCGGCATCGTGTGAATGCGGAGGCAGTTCATGCATAAGGTGGCAATCATTGATTATGATATGGGAAATTTATTTAGTATACAACAGGCGTGTGAGAATGTAGGTTTGCCAGCTAAAATTACTTGTTTAAAGAGTGATATCTTTAGATCCTCCGGAGTAATATTGCCTGGTGTTGGGGCATTTGCCGAAGCGATGAAAACTTTACAAGAGAGAGGCTTAGTTGATTTAATTGTAGATTATATAAAATTAGGTAAGCCTTTTATGGGGATTTGTTTGGGTATGCAACTTTTGTTTAGCGAAAGCGAAGAATTCAGTAAGTCAAAAGGACTCAGCATTTTTTCGGGGATCGTTACAAAATTCCCTACGGTTAACAATAAGGGTAACTCATATAAAATACCTCAAGTTGGCTGGAATATGATTAAAAGGAGTAGGTATGGTGGTAACGAAATTTCCTGGGATAGAACGCCATTAGAAGGACAGAAGAACGGGGAATTTATGTATTTTGTGCATTCCTATTATTGTAAGCCTGTGGATGAAAAGGTAATATTATCTGTATCGAATTATGCTGGTATAAAATATTGTTCTAGTCTTTCTTGGAGAAATGTATTTGCTTGTCAATTTCATCCGGAAAAGAGTGCGAAGATGGGTTTAGAGATTTATGGTAAGTGGGCACAAATCGTTAAGAGTTATTAAGGAGGTAAAGTGGTGGAGAAAAAAGAAAGGTTAGTTTCCATAACCGGTTTGCCTGAAAATATTATTTTTTGCAAGCGGTGTGTAATGTCTAATCAAAGACCAAAATCTAACGTGGAATTTAAGCATTCTGTGAGACATAAACATACAGGTCTGCAAATCGATAAAGAAGGAATTTGTGATGCCTGTAGATTCGCAGAACAGAAGGAACAGATTGATTGGGGAAAAAGAGAAAAAGAGTTGTTAAGACTTTTGGATAGGCACAGAAAAAATGACGGTCGATATGACTGTATTGTTCCAGGTAGCGGCGGAAAGGATAGCGTTTACGCCTCTCATTTATTGAAATATAAATATGGTATGCACCCGTTAACCGTTACCTGGTCGCCGCTTTTGTATACTGAATACGGATATAAGAATTTCTGCAACTGGATTGATGTAGGTGGTTTTGACAATATAACTTTTAAACCAAATGCCAAAATTCATAAACTGCTCACTAAGTTGTCTTTTGAGAATCTTCTACATCCTTTTCATACGTTTGCTCTGGGGCAAAAAAATCTCCCACCAAAAATAGCATTAAAATATAAAGTGCCGCTTGTTTTTTACGGTGAATCTGAAGCTGAGTATGGGAATCCTATCGCGGAAACCAAGACGTCACTAAGAGATAAATCTTATTATGCCATGCAAAATATGTCGGGTATCTTACTGAGTGGTGTTTCGATAAAAGAATTGATTGAGAAATATGGTTTGTGTCTAAATGACTTGATGGTATATTTACCTCCTAATTATACAGAATTAGAACAAGGTAATATTGAAGTGCATTATATGGGGTATTATGTTAAATGGACGCCCCAAGAAGCGTATTATTACGCCGTTGAACATACTAATTTTCAGGCTAGGCCGTTTCGAACCGAAGGAACCTATAGTAAATACAATAGTATCGATGATAAATGTGATGACTTCCATTATTATACCACTTTTATTAAATTTGGTATCGGCCGAGCTTCATATGATGCTTCTCAAGAAATCAGAAATAAACATCTGAACAGAGAAGAGGGAAAGTCTTTGGTTAAGCGATTCGATGGGGAAGTTCCAAGTAGGTATTCCAAGGAAGTTTTAGATTATATTGGGATTACGCCTGAGCATTTCATGGAATTATGTGATAAGTTTCGGTCTCCTCATTTATGGACTAAAGTGAATGGTAAGTGGAGATTGCGGCATACAGTGAATAATGACGGAGTAGATGATTAATGCATACTAGAAAAAATAAGAATGCCAAAATTTTACTGGTAGCTTACGATAACGATTCATATATTCATTGGTTTCCGCAAGGTTTGGCGTATATAGCATCGGTAATGGAAAAGGCGGGATATTATGTTGAAATATACAATCAAGATAAAGAACATTATCACGATAACCATCTTACTCAATACCTAAATAAGAATGTATTTGATATTATCGGTGTTAGCGTGATTGCTGGTTATTACCAATATAATAAACTTTTACGTATTTCCCGAGCAATAAACAACTCGCGCCGTCGGCCATTTTACATTATTGGAGGGCATGGCCCGTCTCCAGAACCAGAGTTTTTTCTAAGACGTACCTCTGCAGATGCTGTTGTTATGGGTGAAGGGGAAGTAACGATTGTGGAATTGTTGGATGCAATTATCAATAAAAAATCTCTTTCAAATATTAATGGAATCGCTTTTCGTGAAGGAGATGATGTTGTCATAAATAAAAAACGTGAGCTGATCAAAGATATTGATCAAATACCTTTTCCAGCTTTCCATCTTTTTCCGGTAGAGTATTATAGACTTTTACGGATGCCTCATGTGACCAATACTGATTTTGTAATGCCTGTGCTTTCTGGTAGGGGATGTAACTTTACCTGTAGTTTTTGTTATCGTCTTGATGAAGGGTTTAGGCCACGTTCAAATGAGAGCATAATTGATGAGGTCCGGTTATTGAAGGAGAAATATGGGATAACGTATATCGCTTTTTCCGATGAATTATTGATGTCTTCAATGGAAAGAACTGAAATGCTTTGTAAGGATTTTATTAAAGCGAAACTTAATATCAAATGGGACTGTAACGGACGTCTTAATTATGCGAAAATTGACCTCCTTAAATTAATGAAGCAGGCAGGTTGTGTTTTTATAAATTATGGAATTGAGGCTATGGATGATCAAGTATTGAAGAACATGAAAAAGATTCTAACAGTAAAACAAATTATCGAAGGTATTAATGCAACGCTAGCTAGTGGGATTAGTCCTGGATTCAATATTATTTTTGGCAATATTGGTGATAGTGATGAAACTCTACAAAAGGGTGTAGAATTTTTATTAAAATACGATGATGGTGCGCAAATGCGCACGATACGCCCGGTTACTCCATATCCTGGTTCGCCACTTTACTATCATGCTATAGAGAAGGGTCTATTAAAAGATTGCGAAGATTTTTATGAAAATAAGCATATAAATTCCGATCTTTTAGCGGTTAATTTTACCGAAATGAGCGATAAAGAAATTCACAAGGCTTTATTATCGGCTAACACAAAGCTTATAAGTAATTATTTTAGTAAAAAGGCAGATACTATGATCAGTGAGGCAGAGAAGCTCTACTTAAGTAAAAACAAAGATTTTAGAGGTTTTAGGCAAACCTGAGAGGTATAAAGGATGCGATATAAAAGGATACTGTCAATTTGGGTTGAAAAGCTTGGTATGTTTGATTTTATATGGCTATTTATCGAAACTTTTTTTTCTCGAATTCCTGTTAGGTATGATGAAAAAAAGATTTCTGGTATTGCAGCATTCTTAATTGGCAAATTGCAAAGTTATGGTTGTTGCAAAAATTTTTATATGGCAAAATTGACTTTGGATAAAAAAGATGTGATAGGCTATGCCCTTAACTATAGGAAGGAGAATGATCTTGATATCTGTCTGAGTAAATTTTGCCAGAGGTATATTCCGAAAGAACCAGAGCGCTTTAAAAGCGCGGTAAAAGTATATATAAGTTTTTATTTAGCGCCTTATGTTACATTTATAACTATGGTTGAGGGTAGCGATAAGTTTAAGCAAGATGGTGGAATAAATGTGATTTATCTGGCTAAGCATCCTTTAACTTCAGTGATTAAGAAGTATTATAGAGATAAAGGTTATAGCATAAGGGAATCTGGGTTATCTTTTGGGTATGTTAATTATTTTTTAATACCGTGTTGCAGGCTTTTTTCAATTGTGGTGAAAAGGTTATTTCAGAAAAGAGGAAGAACTAATATTCATGAGCCCAAGCCATCCGTCTGGTTAGAGTATCTTCATTATGGTAGGTGTAGTTTTCCATTTAATCACGATGTCATAGATAGAAAGAAATTTGATATCGTTTGTTATCTTGATCGGAATGATGGTGTTTCTTTAGAGGATGAGATCAGGGCTATAGAGGATATGGGCTTAAAATGGGTAGATTTGCGTTCAGGTTCTCTTGTGCGGCTTGCCAATATAGGTGTTTGGCAACTTTGGGATATGTTTTGTACTTTTCTTTCCGCTTATTCGAGTTCTCCGTTTTGGTTTAGAGTTTTCCGGTTCGAATTCAGAATGTTTTATCTTCTCTACAAAGCGGTCTTCAGCCGCTTTAAGGTGAAAGTGCTGATTGAACATCAGGAAGGGTCTTGGGTGAAAGAGCCACAGATGATAGCACTTGAAGAAGTAGGTGGGATTATGCTGGGGTATCATTGGTCCAATTTTCCATTTTACAAGGAAGCTTTGATGTCCCATCCTCAGCATGTATATTTTGTTTGGGGTAAAGTGATGTATGAACGGATGCAAAAGAGGGGCAATATTGCCCGTCATGTTTTGCCGGTGGGTATATGGTTGGGACCCTCGGTTGAAGATGTCAGCGCGATCTGTATGAAAGATGATCTAAGATTTATCATGGCAATTTTTGATTCTACTGTGGCGTATAATATACATCAATCAGAGGAGACTTTGGCCAGATTCTACCTTAAGGTATTGGAGATGCTTGAGGAAAACTCAGAATGGGGTGGGATAATAAAGAGTAAAATCTGGGGTAGAATAAATGACCTTGAATCTTTGCCTTTCGGTAAAGATATCGTTTCAAAAGCAATGTTGCTTATCAATCAGAGAAGACTTGTTTTTCTTAATAACAAAGTTTCGCCTATTACAGCTGCGGCGTATGCAAATATATCAGTTTGTTATGGTTTGAACTCGGCGGGAATAATAAGTGGTATTTATGGTCATAGGGCTATACATTGGGACTTATCCGGATTTCTACATTATCCGATATACAGAGATCCGGAGCAAAAGATATTTTTTAAGAATCTCGAGGAAATAGTATCAGCTCTTAATCGAGTGAGCACAGGAGATACCAGGATAGGAGATTTTTCTAAATGGAAAGATGTTTTTAACTATTTCGGTGATTTTAAAGGTCAGAGTAGAATAAGCGAATTTATCCGAATTTTTATGGAAGATGTGGTCGTAAGCAGGGATCCTATTAAATCGCTGGATTTAGCAGCGGAGCGGTATAAGAAAGTAAATAACATAGAGAGTGCTTTCTTTATAAATGATGGCCTATGGGAAGATGAGCGAGGAGGGGATTGTGAACTTGAAAGATAAAGTAATTCTGGTGACCGGTGGAACAGGTTCTTTCGGTAAGAAGTTTACCGAAATGGTATTTAAAAAATTCAAATTAAAGAAGCTTATAATTTTCAGCAGGGACGAATTCAAGCAAAGCGAAATGGCAAAAGTATTTCCGGATGACAAGTACCCGATTCGTTTTTTCTTAGGAGATGTCAGGGATAAGGGGCGTCTTTGTAGGGCTTTTGAGGGGGTAGATTATGTTATTCATGCCGCTGCCTTAAAACAGGTGCCAGCGCTTGAATATAACCCTCTTGAAGCGGTAAAGACTAATATACAAGGGGCCGATAATATTGTTGATGCGGCTCTTGACCGAGGCGTAAAAAAAGTTATAGTACTGTCGACGGATAAAGCGGTAAATCCTATTAATCTTTATGGTGCCACTAAGCTGGTAGCTGAAAAGATATTTATCAACGCGAACGCTTATGGCGGAAATCGTGTTAAGTTCTCCGTCGTTCGTTATGGTAATGTTATGGCTTCAAGAGGAAGCGTTATTGAGCTTTTTCTTGATCTTAAACGGCGCGGTATAACCGAGTTTCCCATTACCGATGATGCAATGACGCGTTTTTGGATGACTTTGGAACAGAGTGTTAATTTTGTGATTACGGCTCTTAAAGAGGCCGAAGGCGGCGAAATATTTGTTCCAAAAATACCGTCTATGAAGATAGTAGATCTTGCCCGAGCGATCCTGCCTGAATGCAAATTTAAGAAAATAGGTATTCGACCGGGAGAAAAGCTGCATGAGCTTCTAATTTCATGTGATGAGGCGCGGAATGCAAAGATATTTAATGGTCTCTATGTTATTATGCCGCAATTCTCAGGGGGAAGGGCAATTAACGAAAAATATGAAAAATATACAAAAGTGCCTGTAGGATTCAGCTATGCTAGTGATACTAATAAAAAATGGTTGACGCAAACAGAGCTACGAAAGGCGTTAAAATCAATATGAAAACTATTCCTTACGGACATCAATGTATTAACCAGGATGATGTTAGGGAAGTAGTAGGAGCCCTTAATTCTGAATGGATTACGCAGGGGCCAAAGATCGCGGAATTTGAAAGCGCTCTTTGTGATTATGCAGGCGTTAAATTTGCGGTGGCTGTATCAAGCGGTACGGCCGCGTTACATATTGCAGCTTTATCTGCCGGATTAAGGCGCGGGGATGAGGCCATAACTTCACCTATAACGTTCGCAGCTTCTGCGAATTGCATTCTTTATTGCGGAGCAAAGCCTATTTTTGCGGATATACAACCGGAAACCGGTAATATAGACCCAATCGATATAGTTAAAAAAATAACCAGGAAATCAAAAGTTTTAGTACCAGTTCACTTCGCCGGATATCCATGCGATATGCAGGAGATAGCTATTATTGCAAGAAAGAATGATTTATTGATTATTGAAGATGCGGCGCATGCCTTGGGAGCTAGGTATAAAGGTTCAAAAATAGGCTCTTGTAAATATTCAGATATGGCTATTCTTAGTTTTCATCCTGTAAAAGCAATTACTACAGGGGAAGGCGGGGCGGTATTGACGAACAATAAAAGACTATATCAACGTCTTTTAATGCTGCGCAATCATGGGATTACCAAGGATTCTAAATCGTTAGATAGAAAAATGAGATATTGTGGTTGGTATTATGAGATGCAGGAGCTTGGATTTAATTATCGTTTGACTGATATCCAGTCCGCGCTTGGAATATCTCAGTTGAAGAAGCTGGATTTTTTTATAGAAAAAAGGCGTAAAATTGCCGTTACATATAATAAAGCTTTTAATGGCAATCATTTCTTCGATGTTCCTAAAGAAAATAAAGATGTGTTTTGCGCCTACCATCTTTATCCCATCAGGCTGAAAAAAGATTTAGAATTAAAAAGAGACGGTATATTTAAGCTCCTTAGGGATAAAAAAATAGGGGTTCAGGTACATTATATTCCTGTTTATTTGCACCCTTACTATAAAAAACTCGGCTTTAAAAAAGGAATCTGTCCAGCAGCTGAAGATTTTTATCATAGAGAAATCAGTCTTCCGATATATCCTGCGTTGACCAGCAGGGAAATTCAATATATCATTAACACTGTTTTTGAGGTATGCAATCGTCATAAAAATGGGTAAATCACAGGAACTATATAAAAAAGCTAAAAAGTTGATACCTGGAGGCACGCAACTTTTTTCAAAGCGGCCGGAGATGTTCTTACCGGAAAACTGGCCGGCTTATTACAGTAAAGCTAAAGGATGTGAAATTTGGGATCTTGATGGGAAACGATATATAGATATGAGTTATATGGGAATTGGCGCCTGTATTATAGGATATACTGATCCCGATATTGATAAAGCGGTAAAAAGAGCAGTAAGCTGTGGCAACATGACAACGCTTAATGTGCCCGAAGAAGTAGAGTTGGCGGAATTACTTATTAAGCTTCATCCTTGGGCTGATATGGTTAGGTATGCCAGATGCGGTGGAGAGGCAATGGCAATTGCCGTTAGAATCGCGCGCGCTGCGACAGGAAAGGACTTAATACTTTTTTGCGGCTATCATGGGTGGAGTGATTGGTATTTGGCATCTAACCTTGCAGATGACAAATCTTTGGATGGGCATCTATTATCGGGATTAGAACCTAAGGGAGTGCCCCGTGCATTAAAGGGTACAGCCATACCCTTTAATTATAATGATACGCAAACATTCTTGAGCCTGATAAATAAATATAAGGGTAAAATTGCAGCTGTGATTATTGAGCCGATAAGAAACAAATATCCGTCAAGCGGTTTTCTGGAAGTTGTAAGAAATGAAAGTCGTAAAGCAAAAGCCGTGCTTATTATGGATGAAGTTTCTTCCGGATGGCGCCTATGTGTTGGCGGCGCGCATAAATTGTTTAATATAGAACCGGATATAGCGGTATTTGCTAAGGCTATCAGCAATGGTTTTCCAATGGCAGCGATAATAGGTAGAAAAAAGATTATGCAGAACGCCCAAGATAGCTTTATCAGCAGCACCTATTGGACTGACCGTATTGGACCGGCGGCAGCGTTGGCCGCTATAAAAAAGATGAAACTTAACAATATTCCTGAACATCTTAACCTTATGGGTATGAAGATTCAGAATGGATGGAAAATATCAGCGGAGAGACATTCTGTAGATATAAAAGTAGATGGAATATACCCACTTTCTCATTTCTCTTTTAATTATAAGGAACCTCTAGTTTTGAAGACGCTTTTTACGCAGTACATGCTTCAGAAGGGATTCTTAGCGACAAACGCTTACTATGCTTCTTATGCGCATAAAGAGAAGCACATTGAAGTTTATTTAGAAGCTGTAGAGAGCGTTTTTGCTTCTATATCAAAAGCGCTTAAAAAGAATAGACCGGAACTTTATTTGAAAGGACCCGTCTGCCATTCCGGATTCAAGAGATTAACCTAGGGGAGAAATTTATATTATGCAAGCATTATTCAGAGTTGATGCTGCGCCGGAAATAGGCTCTGGCCATCTTATAAGGTGTCTGGCGTTGGCAAATATCTTAGTTGAACGCGGATTGCATGTATCCTTTATATGCCGTAGGTTGAATAAAGGATTTGAAAGTTTAATAAACAAGAACGGGTGTGACATTTTTTATATTGAGGATGATTCACCGCAAGCAATCAAAAAAATATGTACGAATAATAGTGGACCATCTTACTTGGTTATTGATAACTATGGATTGAATATTGAATGGGAGAAAGCGATAAGGCCTTTCGTAGATAAAGTCATGGTTATCGATGATATGGGGAGTCGTGAGCATATTTGTGATTTTCTGCTTGATCAGAATTTATATAAAGGCTTAGAAGATCATTATAAGTCTTTAGTGTCTGGAAATTGCCAGATGCTTCTAGGGCCGAGATTTGCACTTTTGCGAAAGGAATTTGCCATCGCAAGACAAAAGACAAGAGTCAGGAGCGGTTTGATTAAGAAAATATTGATTTTTTTTGGTGGAAGCGATATGAAAAATATAACAAAAAATATCCTTGAAGGCGTTTTTTTGCTTAAAAGACAAGAGATCGCTGTAAATCTAGTTATAGGGGTTGATAATCCCAACAAGACTGAATTGCAGCATCTTATAAAAGATAAGGCTACTGTTTTTTGTTATCATAACGTAGAGAACATTGCCGAGTTGATGCTTGAATCTGATTTGTTTATAGGTTCGGCCGGAATAGCGACCTGGGAACGTTGTTGCTTAGGGTTGCCATCTATGGTAATGACAGTAACAGAGAATCAAGCCAGGATTATAGAGTACTTGGCAAGAAATGAAATACTTGACTATCTTGGCGATGCTCAAGATGTCACTGCAACAGACATAAGGGATAGAATAGACTATTTTTTATCAAACTCTGAGATATTAAAACGGTATTCAGAAGCAAGTTTTAAATTGGTTGATGGCCTTGGCGTCCAAAGATGCGCTAATGCCATGTTTTCTTAAGGTCTTAAAGGGATAAAATTATGAAGAAACGATACAAGATTATAGCTGATCCAAAATATGGCTATTTACGTATAGACCCCATTCCAACACAAGAAGAGGTAGAGAGATTCTATCTGGAAGATTTTTACTCTACTACGTATAAACAATTTAATGATTCATCGTTAAAAGTGCAAAAAGAAGAGCAGGGTTTTTTCAACAGTCGCTGGGCATCAATATCCAAGTATTGTAGCGAATATTTTAAAACGCATAAAGGATTAACACTCTTTGATGTTGGATGTGGTTTTGGTCAAGCACTGCTTTACTTTCATAATAAAGGTATTAGGGTGAGCGGCCTGGAGCCATCTAAGGAGGGAGCGGAATATATAAAGAGTAAAGGGTTGAATGTTTTTCAATGTGGCATTGAAGATTTCTCTTGTGTAGGAAAAGAGCGGTTTCATATAATTACGATGATTAACGTTTTGGAACACCTGCGTCATCCTGCTAGTACGCTCTTAAATATTAAGAGAAAATTGATCAAGCCTAAAGGATTACTTGTAGTAGATGTGCCTAATGAATTTAACGATTTTCAGGAGCTTGCCGATAAAGAATATGGCCTGAAGAGATGGTGGGTATGTCCACCGAATCACATTAACTATTTTTCCGCGACGTCTTTAAAGAGGCTTTTATCCAAATGCGGTTATAAAGTTATCCATAGTGAATCTTCTTTTCCGCTTGAGATATTTATGCTGATGGGGGATGTATACGTAGGCAATCCGGATTTAGGTAAAATATGCCATCTGCGCCGGGTAAGATTTGAACGGTTGATGCGCAAATATGGGAAGGAAGATAAACTTTTAAAGCTATATAAGGCATTAGCTGAGTTGGATCTGGGCAGGCAGGTTACGATATATGCGAGCCCAATTAACAAATAACGTGAGGTTAGTCATATGGAATTTGTAGATCTTGCAAGATATGTAAAAGTAAATAATCCAGTAATTCCAAAATTTCTTGATCTTAAAAAGATTGCCCCTGTCCTGATGACACAGCATCTTTCGTTAGTTACAGATCCGAATAATTTAAAATATGCTGAGGAGCTAGCAAGAAAAGAGTTTGCCGTGGTTCCTATACGGCGACAGCCTCCCACAAGTAGTTATTTGAATCGCGAAAGTTTTCCACGCAGAATATTATTTGAAATGACTAGCCGTTGTAATTATCTTTGTAGAATGTGTCCCCAGCATGGCTTGAAGCGCCCGCGGATGGATATGGACGGGAAGCTTTACAGAAAAGTGATAGACGAGATAGATAGTCATGGTATAGAGGGTATATGGCTTTATCATTTGGGAGAATCATTATTGCATCCGGAATTTTCGGATAACCTTAAGCATATAAGTACCAAGAACAACTTAGGTATTATATGGATGAGTACTAACGGACAATATTTTACGGAAGAGAAGATACGCTTGGTATTTGGATCAAATCTACACTACATAAATTTTTCTGTTCATGCGGTTACGGAGAAAGCTTATAAAACCGTTGTTCCACAGGGGGATTTTAATGCAGTTCAGAATAACCTGAATAAATTCTATGAGATAAAGGGATCTGCGGGGTTGCCGAAAAGACCATATCTGCATTGTCAAATGATAGAACAGGAGACTACCTGTCATGAAGTTGATGATTTCATTAGAATGCATTATAAAAAGGCCGAAATTGTGAGCGTCAATATGCTAGAGTATGTAACTCTTCCTAACAATTCTTTCGGGTTAAAACAAAGGATTCGGAAACCCCTTACTTCGTGTTTACGCGTCACTCGCAACGACTGTTTTATTTTTTCGAATGGAGATGTTACTCTTTGTGATGCTGCTTATAATGCAGAAATAAAACTGGGTAATATCAAAGAGCGTACGCTCTACGAGATTTGGAATGGCAAAGAACGCAAGAATATCCTTAAGCTTAACAAAATCGGAAAAATAGGGGAAATAGATTTTTGCCGAAGTTGCACGGACTATGATATTTAAGATATGGAAACCGTTTTAATAGATTTTAACAAGGAACACATCGATAAAACATTTACATGGATTCAAGATGTTGAGTTGCGTCGAGCATTCCTCATGCGCGGTGAGGTATCTTACAGCCAGCATATTCAATATTTTAAAAAGGTATTGAGCGATCCTACGCAAAAAGTATATGCGATTATCTCAGATGATTTACATGTAGGGAACTGTGGTATTAAGAACATTGATTTGTCTAAAAGAAGCGCGGAGGTATGGATATATATCGGGGATCATCCTGCTAGAAGAATGGGTATAGGTGATAAAGCACTGAAGGGGATGCTTGAGAACTGTTTTGAAAAATTAGGCTTAAAAGAGATTTATTTACATGTTGCTGACTTTAATTTGGCGGCCATTAACCTTTATAAAAAGAACGGTTTCAAGGAAGCAGAATTAAATCTTGATTATGAGTGGTCCAGTCGCGGATGCAGGATCATCTTTTTAAGATTGCGGAGGGATGAATGGATGTAGCTATGATGCAGCCTACTTTCGCGCCTTGGCAGGGATATTTTGAGTTGATATATAGATCGGAAATTTTTATACTTCTCGATGATTTCCAATTTTCTGTGCAGAGTTATCAGCAGCGTAACCGTCTTTTTGTGAATAAAGAAAAAATAGGATGGTATACTGTGCCTGTTCAAAAGACTTCCTCATTTATGGCCCCGCTAAATGAAGTAAGGATTAACGAGGCTACAAAATGGCGGGTGAAGATGTGGAAGGCGATAGAGCTAAACTATTCAAAAGCACCATTCTTTAAGGATATGTTGAAACCTCTAAAGGAATGGATTTTTGGAGATTTTAGTTCTTTAGCGGAAATGAACATATCTTTTATCAAGATGGTTTGTGGTCTATTAGATTTGAAGCGTGAATTCCGACTTAGCTCGGATTTTCCCGTATCATCAAAACGTTCAAAGCGAGTTTTAGAGCTTTTACATTGGTGTGGCGCAAAGCGGTACTTCTCTGCTAAGGGGGCTTTCGAATATATGCTGGAAGATGGAGTTTTCCCTGTTGCAGATATTGAAGTGATATTTCAGAGTTTTACACCGAAAGAATATAAGCAGATTGGTTCGCTTCATAGCTTTATTCCTTACCTCTCAATTGCGGATGCGCTTATGAATGTAGGGCCGAAAGAAACATTAGAGCTTATTAAAGGAGGTACTTCTAAATGGCTAATTTGGGAAGATATGAAAAGAAGATTGGTTTTAAACAATCAGCCTTCATAATAGCGGAAATATCGGCAAACCATTATCAAAAGATCGATAACGCTATCAAGATGATCAAGGCGGCAAAGGAAGCAGGCGCCGATGCAGTTAAATTTCAGGTCTATACTCCTGATACCATCACCTTTAATAGCAACAATGATTATTTTAAGATAAAGAGCGGTAAGTGGAAAGGTCAGACCCTGTACGAATTGTATAAAAAGGCGTATACACCTTGGGGATGGTTCAAAAAACTAAAAACCATAGCGGATAATTTAGGACTGGCATTCTTTGCGACAGCTTTTGATAAAACAGCTATTGATTTCCTTGAAGATCTAAAAGTTCCCTTCCATAAAATTGCGTCTTTTGAACTTATTGATTTGTCATTGATCGAATATGCGGCCAAAACTAAGAAACCCATAATATTATCCACAGGAATGGCTACTATTCAGGAGATAAGGGAAGCCGTTAATATAGCAAAGAAGTCGGGATCAAAAGATATTACTCTTCTTAAATGTGTGAGCAGTTATCCCGCGGATCCAAGGGAGATGAACCTTAGCACCATATTGGACATGAAAAAACGTTTTGGATGTCGGGTGGGGCTTTCGGATCATACGCTTGGAACAGCAGTATCGATTGCCGCAGTCTGCCTTGGGGCTATAGTGGTTGAAAAGCATTTTACATTATCACGAAAGATAAAAACTCCGGATAGTTCTTTTTCTATTGAGCCGATCGAATTAAAAGAACTTGTTAATAGTGTGAGGATGGCAGAAAGAGCGGTAGGTGATGTTTTTTACGGGCCAACAGCTAAGGAAAAAACAAGCTTGGATTTTAGAAGGTCGCTTTTTGCAGTTAAGGACATAAGCAGAGGTGAGCAGTTGACTGAAGAAAATATCCGTTCGATAAGACCGTCCTGCGGAATCGAACCTAAATATTATAAAAGAATACTAAGAAAAGTCGCGCGCAAAGATATTACAAGAGGTACTCCTTTAACATGGGGTTTAGTGCGATAAATGCGAGAACTAGTATTAACTGGACATAAAGAAACTTGGCCAACTAATGAGAAGCAGGCGCTTTTTCTTGGCGCGCACTGTTTTTGTTATAACGATAAATATGATTTTTTTGAACAAGATAAATTTCAGTTGGCGCCATCGCCATGGGAAAAGTCACAGGATATGCTTGATTCAACGTTATATATAGATGAATTATATAATCGGATTATTCCAAAGATGGCCAGCATTATGAATAGCTTGCATCGTTTGGCGTATAGCGAAAAATTTTGGAATGCTTATATGATATTATGGCTGCATCATTGGTTGGGTATTGTTTACGATCGCTATAGAAGGCTGGAATATATTGGAGAGAATTTTAAGGAAAGATTCGAGGTTAAGATTCTTGATCAATATGATCCCACGGTTAGAGATTTCTGGGGTTTTATCTCAAGGATTACAGAAGGCCATTATCATAATCTTCTATTGATGACAGATATTATAAATCACGCGCGATTTGATTTCTTAGACTGTACTAAGGTAAGTATATTTCAAAATGTGAGAGCCATTAGTCAAGAAAAAAGTTTTAAAAGCGGCATCAGAGAAATTTTATTATCAACTAAAGAAAACGTTAAAAATTATCTAAATAGTTTTTTTACTTCTTCTGTTTTCTTAGGTAAGATATACGGCTTGTCTTTAACAGATAAGATGTATTTACAGTTTGTTCGTGACCCCGTATTTTTATTAAAAAAAAAGGTAGATATTCCTGCTAAGATGATTAAGATTGCAAGGGAAGATCTTAATCGTGTCCGCTTGGATTTCGGAGCGAAAAATAAATTTGAAAAGATTGTACAAGAGATATTGTTAAAGCATATACCGGATATGCTGCTGAGCGTTTACAAATATAACACAAAGATCGACCCGAATATTAAAATATGGGTGGGTATGGATGTGTATTTATCAGAAAAAGAGTGTTCTGATATAGCTTTTATTCTGGAGAGCGGCGGCCGTTGGATTTCTACTCAACACGGCGGTGTTTACGGTCAATCTATATCGTTTCCAGTTGGTAAGCTTGAATATGAAACTTCCGGAGAGTTTATAACATGGGGATGGGGGCATAAGCATATATATAATGCGAATTATCTTGCATTACCCTCTCCAATGCTTAGCAAGTTGAAAAAGCATGCAGAAAAAGAAGATAGTATTATTTTTGTAGGAACAGAAACAGGCACCTATCTGTATAGGTTGAATAATTACCTGGAACCGGGACAGATAATTGATTACATGAAAAGTAAAATGATATTTTTGAAGCATCTTAGAAAAGATATACTCAAAAAAGTAAAATATAGGCCTTATTTCAATGATTATGGCACCAAAGAACTAGAGTTTATTAAGCAAATTTTGCCTGAAAATCAGTTTCTCACCACAGGGTCATTAAGCAACTTTTTTTCTCGGACAAGGCTTGCCGTGATTGATCATCAGACTACCAGTTTTCTTGAGGCGCTGGCCATGAATACTCCTACAATTATTTATTGGGATCCTGCGCATTTCAGAGTCTGTGAAGCTGCCTCCCCGTATTTTGATAAATTACGGTCTGTCGGAATATTGTATGATAGACCAGAAACGGCAGCTAAAAAGATAAATGATATTTGGCCAGATGTTTTAGTGTGGTGGAATAATCCTGATTTACAACGTGCAAAGAATGATTTTTGTTTTCAGTTTGCCCGTTCGTCAACGAAATGGCGTAATGAATGGGCTCAGTTTGTAAGAAAACTTTAAGAGGTATCCTTTAACAATGAAAGAACTGTTAAGTAAGTTAAGAAATATTCTTACTGCATCTGAAAAGAGGCGGCTAGTTTTGTTGGGAGTGGGCGCTATGCTATTGTCGCTCTTAGAGACATTCAGCATTGCGATAGTACTTCCTCTTATGACTTTATTTATATTCCCTCAGAAGATCAGTTCAACCCCGGTATTAAACTGGCTTTATCATGTTTGTGGCTCTCCTGATACTTTTTTATTTGTGGCTATTTTAATTGCAGTGACCTGCGTGATTCTATTGGCAAGATCTGCGTATTCAGTTTTTATGCTTTATCAGAAACAAAAGGTTTTAGGTAATATCTATAGTCGTCTGACGTCAAAAGTTCTTTCGTCTTATTTAGAAAAACCATACTCCTACCATTTGGTTTACAATTCATCCGAATTATTTAAAAATACTTCATCAGAGGCGAACAATTGCGTTAACTATTTATTAAGTCCTGCTATATCCATCGCCTCCGAGGTTATTATTCTCGCTGGCGTATGCTTGTTTCTTATCTACACATATCCTGTATTGACGATAGCCATCTTTGTTATTTTCGGGTTGCTTTCGTTATTGGTCAACGTTTTTTTTAGGAAACGCATAAAGGCATATGCTGCGCAGCGCGAGACTTTTAGCGTGATGCTGTATAAAAATGCTCTTGAATCTCTGGGGGCTGTTAAAGAGATCAAAATATACAATGTCCATGATTATTTTGCTTCTGGATATTTTACATCTACAAAAAGTTATACAAGTGCCCTGGTAAAATTTATTACTGTGTCGAGTTTACCTAAGCAGATACTTGAAACAGTTTTTGTCATTCTGGCGCTTTTAGGTGTATTTTTTGTTATATATTCGCATAAGCCCTTTATTGAGTTTATTCCGATGATGTCAGTATTTGCGGTAGCGATGATGCGTCTTTCAGCTTCCTTTTCTAAAATATACGAAAGTGTAGCATCTTTTCATTTTGGCGGGAATAGCTTGAATATCGTTTACGATGTGTTGAAGGAAGAAAATGATTACGATCGTCATCAGGGTGTTTTGACTATCAATGTTTCCTCACAAGTTAAAAATATTTCTCTTAGAGAAGTGACGTTTTGCTATCAAACAGCAGCCCATCCAATTTTTGAAGGCTTAACTATATTTTTTCCGCTTCATCGTATTTGCGCTATTGTCGGTGAAACTGGATCAGGTAAGAGCACAGTTATTGACCTGCTCACAGGATTACTTACTCCGCTTAAAGGCCGCCTGGATTATTGCGATATGCCCATTAGCCAGGATAACATGGTCCAATACCAGGGTAAAATAGGGTATGTTCCTCAACATATCTTTTTGTTAGATGGCAGTATTATTTCTAATGTCGCTTTTGGTGTTCTTGAGCAGGAGATAGACCGTGCAAGGGTTGAATATGCGATTAGAGTCGCACAGCTGGAAGTTTTCATTAAAACCCTGCCTGAAGGCTTGGATACTAAAGTAGGTGAAAGAGGAGTCAGGATTTCCGGGGGACAGAGACAGAGGATAGGCATAGCTCGCGCTTTATACAGGAATCCGGAAATACTCATACTTGATGAGGCGAGTTCCGCATTAGACGGCCACACCGAAGCACAGTTGTACGCAGCCCTTAAGAATTTAAAGGACCGCATGACTATTATACTGGTTACTCATCGTCTGGCCACGCTTGAGCATGCGGATCTTATTTATGTCCTGGAGCACGGCAAAATAGCAGATCAAGGTAATTATAATGAGTTATTCCTTCGCTCGCCTGTTTTTCAAAACATAGCGAGTAAGAAAGTATTATCGCAAGAAGGCGTGGAATAGTATAAATATGATAGCTTAAAGGGGGAATGAATGACAGACCTAAAAAGTTCGATAAGCAAAAAAAGGTTATCAATAGGAAGCTGGATCCAGCTTCCGGATGTTTTTAGTGCTGAGATTATGGCGAAAGCCGGCTTTGATTGGCTTGCTATTGATATGGAGCACGGGTTAATAGATTTAAATTACGTTTATAAGTTGATTCAGGTGATTAATCTTTCAGGGGGAGTTCCGCTTGTTCGTTTGAATGAAAACGATCCCAGCACAATACGCCGCGTCATGGATGCGGGCGCAGGAGGGGTTATCGTGCCGATGATTAATTGTGAAGAAGACGCGCGTAAGGCTCTCGATGCCGTCAATTATCCTCCTACTGGGAAAAGGAGCTTTGGTTTAGGCAGGGCTCATCAATACGGCAAGAAATTTGAGAGTTATATCCGTAAAGCAAATAGGTCAAGTATTCTGGTAGTCCAGATAGAGCATATTAACGCTTTGGATAACCTGGATTCGATCTTAAATTTAAAAGGGATTGATGCCTGTATCATCGGGCCTTATGACCTTTCGGGTTCAATGGGGATACCCGGTAAATTTAACGATAAGAGATTTAATGCCGTTCTTGACAAAATAATCAAGGCGGTGAAGGATTCAGATAAACTGCTGGGCATACATATAGTTAATCCTGACGAGCGCGATCTGAAGCGCAGGATCGCCCAGGGATTTAAATTCATAGCTTATGGGATGGATACAATATTTTTGCAGAAAGCAGTATCTTGTGTTCCTATGACGAAACGATACCGATGAAGAAGATAGATTTAATGAGGCCGAAAAAGCTTTATGAAGATATTCTCTCTCAGCGTGAGGCAGATGCGAAGGATTTTTTTGCCAGATATTCTGGGCAATTTGTTGAGGTAAAATGTCCGGCCTGTGGCGCGGACGGACGCAAATCTTTTAATAAATACGGCTTTAACCATAAGTATTGCAGTGATTGCCAAACTCTTTATTGTTCTCCAAGGCCGGACGATACACTGTTAAAATTCTATTACAACAATTATCCTTCTCTTGCTATGTGGACTAAGCTTTTATTGGAAGCCGATATCGAAAGAAAAAAAATTCAATATACGCCAAGGGCGAAGAGGATAATTGATATAATGAAAAGATTAGGCATTAATTCGACAGGAACGGCCGTTGATATTGGAGCTGGATCCGGAGCGTTCGCCGCATGCTTGAAGAAGGAGGGTTTTTTTCGCAATATTATTGCTTTGGATTTATCTAACGATTGCGTGGGGGCGTGCAAAAGAGCAAGCCTTGATGCCCGTCTTGGTACTGTTGATAATATTGATCCGGCTTCAGTAGCTCTAATATCCATAAATGATTTAATAGAACATCTATTTGAGCCTATTGAATTTTTAATCTCATGCAACAGAGCATTAGAGACAAAAGGATTTATATCTATAGCTACGCCTAATGGAGAAGGATTTGACTTTAAAATACTAAAGGAGCAGACGAAGAATATTACGCCGCCGGAACATCTTAACTATTTTAATCCTGTTTCTCTCGCGCGTCTTCTTGAGAGAGCTGGTTTTGAACCGGTGTCTGTAGAGACCCCCGGAGAATTGGACGTAGATATCATTCTTAAAGAAAGAAAATCTGGTTTGGATATGAAAACGAATGAATTTATCGATTATCTTTTGGGTCAGGATGATCAGGTATTACGTAATTTTCAAAAATTTTTATCTGAAAACCGGTTATCAAGCCATATGCTGGTTGTGGCGCGCAAAAGCAAAGGATTGTAAAATGAATATCATCGGGATTATTCCTGGCCGTATGGCTTCTTCAAGGTTTCCCGGCAAACCACTGGCTAAAATATGTGGTATTCCCATGATTGGCCATGTTTATCTGAGAAGCAAGATGTCGAAACTGATGAATGAGGTTTATGTTGCTACCTGCGATCAAGAAATAAAACAATACTTGGATGCATTAGGCGCAAAGGCGGTTATGACTGCTGCCACCCATGAGCGGGCATCGGACCGCGCTGCCGAAGCAGTTTTGAAAATAGAAAATGAGACCGGTAAGAAAGTGGATATCGTTGTAATGATCCAGGGGGATGAGCCGCTCACTTATCCGGAAATGATCGATGAGGCTCTGAAGCCTCTCTTGGAAGATAGTGCAGTTAAAATAACGAATTTGATGGCCCGGATAAAGACTGTCAAAGAGTTTGAGGATCCTAACGAAGTGAAGGTAGTAGTGGATAAACTTAATAACGCGTTATATTTTTCCAGAGAACCCATACCTTCAAGAAAAAAGGGTTCTCCTAATGTTACAATGCTCAAACAGGTTTGTATAATACCATTTAAGAAAGAATTTCTTTTGGAATATACAAAGATGAAGCCGACCCCTTTAGAGATATTTGAATCTGTTGACATGATGCGAATACTTGAGAATGGGCAAAAGGTGAAGATGGTCTTAACAAATTATGAGACCAAGTCTGTGGATACCCTGGCTGACCTGGAAACGGTGAGCGCGATGATGGCATCGGATAAATTATTTGAAAGGTACAGGCAGGGATAAATAAAATGAATATAAGCAGTATAATCCCCGTGCAAACAATACTGACAAGATCGATCAGGTGCGCTGTTAGAGAGCAGGGGCTTGAAGTGTTGGTGGACAAGTTAGAAAGAATAGTCCCTGATATAAGCCAGCAATACAGCTTGTTTGAAGTTAAGGAAGGTTATCTTAAGGCAAAAGTGAGGGCAATGCATGCTTTCCAAATGTCTCTGCTTGATAAGGCGATGCGTAATTTTCAGGATTCAGCCGTAATTGTTGATATTGGTGATTCTGCCGGCACTCACATACAATACATAAAAGGCCTTTATTCGCAAAAGGTTAAGGTAAGATCAATGAGCGTGAATCTTGATGAAAAAGCGGTTGCCAGGATCAAGGCTAAGGGTTTGGACGCTGTTTGCGCAAAAGCTGAAAACTTGGAAAACTACGACATTAAAGCAGATATTTTCTTATGTTTTGAGACATTAGAGCATCTAATGGATCCGTGCAATTTTTTGCGGAGTTTGTCATTAGGCACAAAAGCAGAGTATTTAATAGTGACCGTACCTTATCTTGCGAATAGCAGGGTAGGATTACATCATATTCGGCACTGTGCACAAAGTGACGTTTATGCCGAGAATACGCACATCTTTGAATTGAGCCCAAACGATTGGAAATTACTTATTTTGCACTCCGGTTGGCGCATTAAAACCGAAAATATCTATCTGCAATATCCGCAGAGAGGCTTATTAAGGGTTACGCGCCCTTACTGGAGAAAGAGCGATTATGAGGGATTTTATGGCCTGGTGCTTAGCAGGGATAGCAGCTGGTCTTCTAAATATAAAGATTGGTAGGAGGGTAAGGTGAAAATTATAGCCATTTCGACAACTTCATTTGCAGAATACGATAAGTCTCCTCTCGAATTACTAGAGAAGAGCGGTTATAGAATAATGGCTAACCCCTATGGCCGTAAGATAAAACCTGAAGAATTAGTTAAATTAGCAAAAGATGCCGCAGGCTTAATCGCCGGGACAGAATTGATCGATCGAAATATAATTTCAACTCTGCCAAGGCTAAAGGTAATCTCCAGGTGTGGGGCAGGATTAGATAATGTGGATCTTGAGGCGGCTAAACATTACAATATAAAGGTAGTAAATACACCTGATGCCCCAACGCTTGCCGTGGCAGAGCTAACCGTCGGTCTAATGTTGAACCTGTTAAGAAAAATAAATAAGATGGATGCGGCTATGCGGCGCGGGGAATGGCAAAAATTGATGGGAAACCTTCTTTCAAATAAGAAAATCGGCATAATCGGTTTTGGAAAGATTGGGAAGAAAGTAGCCGAGTTATTAAAACCGTTTGGTTGTGAGATTTCCTATACGGACCCAAACATAAAAAGTTCGAATCCGGGATTTAAGAATATGCCGAAAACAGAATTGTTGCGCTGGGCGGATATTCTTACGATTCACGCCTCTTCTACGGATAAGATTTTAGGAGAGAAAGAGTTTAAGGCATTAAAAAAAGGAGCTTGGATCGTAAATGTTTCGCGCGGAGAAACCGTGGAAGAGGCCGCTTTGATTAAGGCGCTTAAGAACAACGATATTTCGGGTGCAGCGATAGATGTATTTGAGCAGGAGCCTTACAGCGGGATGCTTAAGGAATTGGATAATGTGATTCTTACGCCGCATATAGGCTCTTACGCCAAAGAGGCCAGGATAAATATGGAGTTGGAAGCGGTAAGAAACTTAATTAAGGGTTTAAAAGAGGGGGCATGATTAAAATGAAAGCGATAGTTTTCGGAGGTTCGGGATTTCTTGGCAGCCATGTAGCGGACGCATTAGATGATGCAGGGTATAAGGTAGTAATTTACGATATCAAGCCTTCAGCGCATTTACGAAAAGCGCAGTCTATGATAACAGGCGACATATTGGACCAGAAGAAGGTGGAGGCAGCCGTCAAGAATTGCGATATAGTTTACAATTTTGCGGGCATTGCCGATATTGATGAGGCAAGCAAAAGGCCGCTTGAGAGCGTAAAATGCAATATCCTTGGCAATTCTATCCTGTTAGAGGCAGCCAGAAAAGCAGGGGCAAAGCGTTTTGTCTTTGCCAGTTCCCTTTATGTGTATAGCAAAGCTGGAGCATTTTACAGGAGCACAAAACAAGCCTGTGAACTCTTGATAGAAAATTATCACGAAGTATTCAATCTGCCATACACCATTTTGCGTTACGGTTCGCTATATGGCCCCAGGGCAGATGATAGAAACTTCATCTATAATATTATAAGGCAGGCTTTGACTCAGAATAGGATATCCCGGCATGGTGACGGGGAAGAGATTAGAGAGTATATCCATGTCTGTGATGCCGCAAAGGGAAGCGTAGAAATACTGTCTGATGAATTCGTCAACCAGCATGTTATTTTAACCGGAAACCAGCAAATGAAGGTTAAAGATTTATTTTTCATGATCAGGGAAATGTTAGGCAATAATGTGAAAGTGGAATTTCTTCCTTCAAAAGAGAATACGCATTATGAGATTACGCCGTATTCTTTTGCCCCGAAGATCGGTAGGCGGCTCATTAGCAAAACTTATTTGGATCTTAGCCAGGGTATTCTGGAGTCAGTATATGATGCGTATAAACAGATCAGCCCACTGCCTACTTGCGATGGGATGGTAATCAAGGATAAGAAAAAACGATGAAATACAGGTATTTGTCTTATCCCGTTTCACAGGGTATGCCGGTATATGGCGGTAAGGCTGATCTGGGGATTAAGGCAAAACGCGCCATATCATCCGGGGATAACGCGAATGTTTATAAGTTTTCCATGGAAAGCCATTGGGGTACGCATATAGATGCCCCACGCCATTTCTTTGATAACGGAAAATGTATAGAGGATTATCCGTGCTCGGAATGGGTTTTTACAGCTCCGCAGGTCATTAATACCCCTTTGGGGCCCGCGGAGATACTGAGGATCGGCAAATGGATGAAAGCAATAAATCCTTTGTGCGATATCTTGATATTCAGGTCAGGATGGTCGGCCTTAAGAAGGCATAAGAAATATGTAGAACAAAACCCGGGTATACATCCGGAAGTAGCGGTTTATTTGAAGAAAAACTGCCGTAATCTAAGGGCCATAGGTATAGATTGGTTATCTATATCTTCAATTAAGAATAGAGAGCTTGGCAGGGAGGCGCATCGGGCTTTTTTAGACTCCAAGGGTCAAGATAGAGCTCTGCTTTTAGTTGAAGATATGCGCATTAATCTTAAATTACCCGTTTTGCGCAGAGTGATAATATCGCCGATAGTAGTTTCTGGCATTGATAGCGCGCCTTGTATGGTAATCGGAGAATTCAATGATTAAGGGAATAATCTTTGATTTTGACGGGGTAATCGTTGAGTCCACTGATATAAAAACAGAGGCTTTCGCT
The DNA here is from genome assembly GCA_028716965.1 of Candidatus Omnitrophota bacterium. Lineage (GTDB taxonomy): Bacteria > Omnitrophota > Gorgyraeia > Gygaellales > Profunditerraquicolaceae > UBA6249. The sequence goes on along the minus strand of JAQUOV010000001.1, from coordinate 109,996 downwards.
AAACTTTTTGAGATAGAAGGAGAGAGAGTTGTTGAAAAGGTTGTATCATATCATAAGGACAACATGGGGGTATCCCGGTTTGACAAATTCCGCTACATATACCGTAATATCCTGCACCGGCAGCTTGATGATAAAGAATTCAACTCTCTCTGCACAAGATTCGCTTCTTTAGTATTAGATGCCGTAGTTAAGGCTCCTTACGTGAAGGGGGTTCAGGAATTTCTCATTAACAGATCAAAACAGAGCAAATTATTTATTGTTTCTGCAACTCCTCAAGATGAGATAAGTGATATCGTGCGCAGGAGAGGTTTAGATAAGATATTTATATCTGTGTATGGCGCCCCGCTGGCAAAGTTTGATGCGGTAAAGAAAATCCTTATGGATAATAAGATCAGCGCGCAGGGTGCTTTATATATCGGAGATGCAATGAGTGATTATTTAGCGGCAAAAGATAACGGGGTAAAGTTTATCGCGCGTATCAAGAATAACGAGAATATTTTTAAAGCAAGCGATTGTTTAAAAATGAATGATTTTTCTGAGCTCCCTGCAATTTTGGACACCTTATGAAATGAAAGGATTATAATGGCGTTTAAAGTTATGCTTGTTTATCCGAATGCAAGAGGAATGAATATGCTTCCCTCGGCTATTGGGTTATTATCTGCTGTTTTGAAACGGGCAGGATATGAGGTTCAGCTATTTGATACAACTTACTACAAGTCGGTTGACGGTAAGGAAGCGGATTCGGATAAGTCAAAATCTGACCGATTAATGGCCCGTCCGTTTGAAATGCCGCGCCAGATTTCATGCAAAACAACAAACTGTTTTGATGATTTTCGCTCAAGCGTTTTGGATTTTAAACCGGATTTGATCGGGCTTTCCTGCACGGAAGATATGTTTAAGCTTGGGATTAAGCTTTTATCAAAGGTGAGCGATCTGGAAATACCCGCGATTGCGGGGGGAGTTTTTCCGACTTTTGCCCCCGATTTAGTATTAAGCTATCCGGAAGTAGATATTATTTGTCGCGGTGAAGGTGAGGATGCGTTAGTCGAGTTGTGTTATCGGCTGGAAAACGGCTTGAAATACGATGATGTTACGAATTTATGGGTCAAGCAAGGAGACGGAACCATCAAGAAAAATCCGCTCAGGATGGTAGATATAAATAAAAATCCATTGATTGATATGTCGATTTTTGAAGAAGCGCGTTTTTACCGGCCCATGGGGGGCAAGGTTTATAGGATGTTTCCCGTTGAAACATTCCGCGGTTGTCCCAATACGTGCGCGTATTGTAATTCTCCTGCGCAGATGATCCTTTACCGGAAAGAACAGGGGCGCTCTTTTTTACGCAAAAAAACAAACGAAAATATCCTTAAAGAATTATTATTTTACAAAGATACAATGAAGGCTGAGTATTTGTATTTTTGGGCAGATACATTTTTGTGTTGGACTAATGAAGAGTTTGAGGAATTTTGTTCAATGTATCAACAAATTAAGTTACCATTTTGGTGCCAGACACGCGTAGAAACAATAACCAAAGACAGATTAGCCGCTTTAAAAAAGATCAACTGCGCACGGATGTCATTTGGTATTGAGCATGGTAATGAGAAATTCAGGCAGAATGTGCTCAATCGTAGAATAAGCAACCAGGCGATGCTGGAAAAATTCAGGCTAATTGAAGAATCCGGCATTCCTTTCAGCGTAAATAATCTTATAGGATTTCCTCATGAAACCAGGGATCTTGCATTTGATACTATTAGGTTTAACCGGCTCGTGAGATCATGGGATCGTAATGCTTATCCATTTACGCCGTTTCATGGTACGCCGTTACGGGATGAATGTGAGCGCTTAGGTTTTATCAGTTACGAAGATATTGTACAGTCAGTTGTTATTGGCGGTTCACTTTTGAATATGCCTCAATTTCCACAATCAGAAGTTAATGGCCTGGTGAAGACATTTAATATGTATGTGAAATTCCCGGAATCCCGGTGGACGGAGATTCGAAAAGCTGAAGCTGAAACTCCGGAAGGGCAAAAGATTTACGATGAATTAAAAAATGAATTTTTAGAAAGTGGTTTATTGAATCTTGTCGAGTAGTCAGATGATTGCAAAACTAAAACGTTTACAACAGTATTATTCATTTAATCCGAAGACTACACCCCCTCAAAAGGTTTTTGTTGAAATTACAGGGGCATGTAATTTACGTTGCCCGCTTTGTCCCCGCACTTATTCCAATAATAAAAGAGGGAACATGCCGAAAGAAGTCTTTGAGAAAGTGATTGTTGACATAACTCGTGATTATCCGGATTTGAAGCTTTTAGGATTTCATATGTTCGGCGAGATAACCATGAGAAATGATTTTGATGTTTTTGTTTCATGGGCTCGGCAAAAGCTTCCCAATACTCACTTCGGGATATCAACTACTGTCTCTTTGGAAAAAAAGGAGGTGGTGGCTAAATTGTTACTTCCCGGTTTTGACTCTATAGGTATCTGGCCTGATGGTTTTTCTAATGACAGTTACGCCAAAATACGCACCGGCGGGTCATTTACCACAGTAAAGGATAATATTAGGTTCCTTTTAGAGGAGAGGGATAGGCTGAAGAAATTTGATGTAGCGGTTCATGTGGGCATTATAAAGAACATGGTAAATCAGGATTCAACTGATAAATTTTATGAAAGTTTTCAATTTGTTGAGAAATTTAAGAATACCAGCCTGGTGACGGTGGACAGCATTGACTGGGCAGGCCAGGTTCCAGCAGAGAATGTATTGCATGCGGCAAAGGACTATATTCTTAAAATCCCGAAACCTTGCTCAATACCTTTTGAGATGCTGGCAGTGAGCGCTACTGGCGATGCAACACTCTGTTGTATAGATATGAATCTTGAGCTTAAGATCGGTAATATAATGTCAGACGGAAGTATTAGTCAGATATGGGCATCGGAGCGCGCAGAGGCTATCCGCAGCTCGATGAAGCGGTTGTCTCCTCCTGTATTATGCAAGAAATGCCATAGTTTCTATAAGGATCTTACACCGTGGCCTCTGCGGAACAGGAAGAGGCTGAAAATTAAAAATCGCCATTTGATCAAAAGTTTTTTTGTAGATGGGTTAAATAGAAAGAACATGTTTTTATGAGCGCTTCAGTATTAATCTTGCCAGTTAGTTATTATGCTTACGCGGTAAAAAGATTTAAGAACCGCGGTCAATCAATAAACTGGCTTTATCTTGGTAAAGATTTTTCAGCCGTTAATCCCCTTGAAAATAAACTGCCGAGCCATTTTAGGCAAATAATAGTCGGTAAACTGCATAATATTGTTGCTGAACGAATTCGTAAACCGTTCATTGATTGGCTGGATGAATTAAACGATTTACGGGGCACCAATAAAGAATGGTGGTTTGAATCTGTTTCTTGCAGAAATGTATACGAAAGCGATCTCTTTCAAAATTGTTGTTATGTTGAGATAATTAGGGGAATTTTTAGTCAAAATTCTTTAGAGTTGCCTACTATAATTTTTGTTGATTCTGAAGGATTGGCGAATGTTTTGGCAGCTTGGTTAAGGCAAGAAAGAGTTAAAGTAATTCTTTACAGGCATTTCTTTATAGGTAAGACAATAAAAAGAAGCTTAAGTAGCTTACATAATTATTGTTTTTTTATCTGTCAATTACTATCCCGCCTTATGGCAGCTTCATTCACTAGGGCGCACGGACAGCAGAAAAAAACCATTTTAGGGCATCCACGCATACTTATCGATACATTCATCCATGCCAATTCATTCCAAGATAGTAATTCATTTTATGATCCTTATTATCCGGGTTTGTACCAGTTTTTAGAGTCCAAAAGTTATAGTATTATGATTCACCCTGTTTTGGATATTGCCCAGATGAATTTTTATTCGCTTTATAAGCAGATGCGTAAAAGCAACTATCAGTTTGTCTTGCCTGAGGATTATTTGCGCTTTAGGGATTATGCCAGTATTATTCTTTATCCGTTAAGATTCTTTGGCAGGGGTATTAAAACTATGCCTTTTTTAGGGATAGATATTACTCCATTAATAAAAGAGGAACGAAGATTTGCGCTTTTTTCCGGTCCTATGTATGCAGTGCTTATTTATCGTTTTTTTATGAGGTTTAAGCAAAATCAACCTTCGCCGGAGATTATTCTAGATTGGTACGAAAATCAGGTAATTGACCGGGCTTTTATTTTTGGAGCGCGGGAAGCATTCCCTAAAGCCAAACTTATTGGTGTTCAGATGTTTATGCATTCGCTGAATTTCTTAAATCATTTTCCCACTAAAACAGAAGTCAGATTCAGGGTTGTACCGGACACAGTTTTGTGTGTCAGCAAATTACAATGCGAAATGGCAAAGGCATTTAGCGATGGGTTTAGATGCTTGCCTTGCGCTGCTCTACGCAGTGCCCATGTGTTTGATAATCTTCCTGATATTGATCAAGATGTTATTAAAAAGAATATTTTGGTATTACTCCCGTATATCCACGATGAGGCGCTTGAACTCTTAAGCCTTGTTCGAGAAGCGAAAAAGTTACTTGTGCAGGATATAGCGATTCGGATCAAGAGCCATCCTTTTTTGGATATGGGCTCCCTTAGTTTAAAAATTGGTGAATGGCCCGGGCAGTTATGCGATAAGACCCTTAAAGAGGAGTTTTCCCGGGCATTGGTTGTGGTTGGGACACATTCCAGCTCGCTTGTTGAGGCCTTAGCTTGCAATAGGCCTGTGATTTTTGTGGCCAGGCAGAATTGTTTTAGCCACAATCCGCTAGTTGCTATACCCGATGGGATTGCCCGTGTATGTTATTCATCTTCAGAGCTTGCTTTGGCGTTAACATATTACTATTCGCTGTCTTTGTCCGAACGCTCGCGTTTTAAAGCCGAATCACTGCGTATACGTGACTTATATTTTACACCGGTTTCTGAAGAAACGCTTGAGCCTTTTTTAGGCAATTGATTGTTTTATCGCATATGATTGCTTAAGGTTATAAACCTTGTTACAATTGTGTATTACGGCAATAAAATATCAATGATTTTAGTGGTAAGTGTATGAGATATAGAATATTAGGTAAAACTGGGTTAAAGGTATCGGTTGTCGGTTTTGGTTCAACAGAGCTGGGTATTGATTACGGTATCAAGGCTCCCGGCGAATATGGAAAGCCGGGGAAACAGGCCGTTAAGAAGATGCTCCATAAAGCTTTAGATAATGGAATTAATTTCTTTGATACTGCGCCCGGTTATGGAGAAAGCGAAAAATTACTTGGGGATACTATTGGGCTAGAACCTTGTTATATCGCAACCAAAATAAATATTGATAAAAGAAGCGACGCCTTATCAATTAAGGCGTCTATCGGCAAAAGCTTAAGAAGATTAAAAAGAGAATGCATTGATATTGTACAGATTCATAATGCAACAGGCGGTATAATTAGGCAACCTGAAATATTGGAAAACTTAAAAAACCTGCGCAAGCAGGGATTAATCAGGTTTTTCGGAGCTTCGGTTTATGAGCCCGCTGATGGTTTAGCCGTATTGGAAAAAGGCTTTTTTGATTGTTTGCAGATTGCGTTTAATATTATGGATCAGAGGATATTGGATAAAGTATTGCCAGCTGCCGTTAAAAATGATACAGGGGTTATAAGTCGTTCGGCTTATTTTAGGGGAATGCTGACAAAGAAAATAACTTATTTGGATAATGATTGGAGCTTCTTGAAAAACGCTGCTAAGAAGATAAAAAGCACGATGAATATTGATAGTTGGGAGGATTTGACTGGGTTAGCTTTGAGATTTTGTTTGTCAATTAAAGGCGTTAGCACCGTGTTAGTCGGGATACGCACAATGGATGAGCTTATGTTTGCGATTAAGGAAGAGAAAAAATGTAAACTCTCTGACATTGCTTTGAGGAAACTTTTAACTTTAAGAGTTAACGATGAATATTGGCTGAATCCATTGAACTGGTACCGTAAATTATGAAATCACATATTAACGTTATGCCGAAGTTGAAAAATCAAGTTTATAAGCTCATTTTGAGCAGGCGTTCCATAAGGAGATTTAAACAGGATGGGGTGCCATTAAGAATTCTGAAAAAATTGGTAAATACCGCGCGTTTGGCTCCTTCAGGTGCGAACTTGCAGCCTTTGGAATTTATGGTTATTAATGACAAAAAAACGCTTAAGGGTGTTTTTAATGCTTTGGCTTGGGCAGGTTATATTTCGCCAAATGGCACGCCTAAAGAGGAGGAGCAACCGGTAGCCTACATTCTGGTTTTAGTTAATACTAAGATTAGTAAACAAAATTACCAGTGGGATGTCGGAGCGGCAATGGAGAATATGATTTTGGCGGCTTCGGAAGAAGGCATGGGTTCCTGCTGGATAGGTTCAATTAATAGGGTGGCTTTAGGTATGATTTTGAATATACCAAAGAGATTCATAATTGATTCAATCTTAGCCTTGGGCTATCCCGCTGAAAGCCCCAAAGTAGAGAGATTAAGGAATGATTGTAAGTACTGGAAGGATGCCAAAGGAATACTACATGTGCCTAAAAGAGATCTTGTCAAAGTAGTGCATTTTAATAAGTTTTAAACTTCGTAAGAGGTAAACATGGCTAAAGAAATCAGGATTGGCAATAAGTTTATCGGTAAGCAAGGGAGCATTTTTATTATTGCCGAAGCAGGGGTCAATCACTCGGGAAATTTTGAAATAGCAAAACAGATGGTTGAAACTGCTGCACATACAGGAGCCGATGCAATTTCGTTTCAGCATATCATTGATAGTGAGCTTAATATTAAGCAGCCCGGGCCGAAAAAACTGGAATGGAAAAAATGGGTCTTAAAAAAAGAAGAAATTAAAGAGTTGATTTCTTTTGCTAAAAGCAAGAAACTTCTCTGCGGAATATGCGTTATTGATGAAGAAAGCGTTGATGAGATGGTTGATTTTGGTATTGATTTTATAAAGATAGTTTCAGGCGATATAACTAATACTCCGTTTATTAAATATTGCGCAAAAACCGGACTGCCGTTATTTATCTCTACCGGGGCAGCGTTTTTAGGTGAAATTGAAATAGCAAGGAACGCAGTAAGAGATGAAGGAAACGATAAGATCGTGCTTTACCATACCAATACAAATTATCCTACCCCATTAAAAGAGATCAATCTGCGTGTAATCGCCACATTGCAGTCTGCCTTTGATGAAATTATCGGATTTTGCGACCACACAGAAGGTTATCTTGCGCCGCTGATAGCTGGTGTGTTGGGGGCTAAAGTTATTGAAAAACATTTTACATTGGACCGTGCGAAATTGGGCCCTGATTATTCGGTTTCTTTGGAGCCTGATGAATTAAAAACCATGATAGATCATCTGCGCCATATCGAAATAATCCTCGGCTCAACTGTTAAGGAGCCCCTAGCAACTGAACAAAATACGTTAAAATTCGCCCGGCGCAGTATTGTCGCCGGCAAAAGAATCCCTAAGAACAGCTGTATTACTAAAGATATGCTTAGTTTTAAAAGGCCGGGTATTGGACTTAATCCGGGATATACAGATTTTATTATTGGTAGAAAGGCAAAAAGAGATATTATCCCTGATGAAATTATTAGGCTGGATATGGTAATTTGATAGAGGGGTAAAAATGATTGCAGCAATCGTTCAGGCAAGAATGTCTTCAACCCGGCTTCCCGGGAAGGTTTTGCGGGAAATCCTGGGTAAGCCGATGTTATGGCATTTAATAAACCGGTTAAAAAAATCGCATTTAATTGAAAAAATTATTGTGGCAACCAGCATAAAAGAAATAGACCGGCCGATTCTTGGTGTTGCCCAAGAGTGCGGTGTTGAGTTCTTTGCCGGCAGTGAAGATGATGTGCTGGACAGATATTATCAGGCCGCAAGTAAATTTTGCGCGGATCCGATTATCAGAATTACCGCTGACTGCCCATTAATAGATCCTAAGGTAATCGATAAATTGATTAATTGTTATCTTAAAAATAAAGGGAACGTTGATTATGGCACTATTTGTATTCCTCCCACATATCCCGACGGTTTAGATGCGGAGATTTTTTCATTTGCGGCGCTGGAGAAGGCTTGGAAAGAGGCCAAGAAACAAACGGAGCGGGAATATGTAACCTCGTATATCTGGAAGAATAACCGGATATTCCGGCAGTTAAATGTCGCTTGCGATGAGGATCTTTCGCATATGCGCTGGACCGTTGATGAAGAAAAAGATTTTTTATTTGTCAGTGAGATATATAAGGGTTTATACAAAAGCGTGGATAAAGTTTTTTATATGCAGGATATCCTTGATTTTTTAAAAGCCCATCCGGAAATAGCGGCTATAAACCAGGGTATCGGCAGGAATGAAGGATATATTAAGTCTTTGCGTAAAGAAGGCGCAGATATCGAAAAAGAATTCTTACCATGGAAGCGTAAGGCATGAAAAATAAACATATCGTACTGATATACCCGCGGCCGACGCAGGGTTATGCTAAAGAACGCAGGCGTGATACTCATCAAGTAAAAAGGCTTTATCCGGCACTTTCAATTATGGTCTTAGCTGCCACGCTTGAATCTGCGGGTTTTCCTGTGCTCCTGCTCGACCATAGGTTAAATACGACCGACGAATTGCTTAAAAAAATATCTGACCTGGACGAAATACTTTTTATAGGCATTTCGACGATGACCGGGTCACAGATTATGGACGGCCTTGATATCGCTAATAGGTTGCGCTCCAAATACGATAAGGATGTACCTTTGGTATGGGGCGGAGTGCATCCTACAATTTTCCCGGAAAAAACGATACTGCATCCGCTTGTGGATATTATTGTTTACGGGGAGGCTGACTATACGGTGGTAGAATTAGCTAAAGCGATTGCCGGGAATAAGCCGCTGGATAGTGTCCACGGTCTGTATTTTAAAAATAACGACAAGATTGTAAAGACGCCCGCGCATGCACAGCTTGATTCGCTAAACGTCTTGCCTATGCCGGCTTGGCATCATTTTGCAGAACACTTAAATCCTGCGCAATATCCCATTCTTGCTACACTTACTACTTCACGCGGTTGTCCGTTTAATTGTACTTACTGTTATAAAGGGGGAATCGATATTGGTGTAGCCAAGCCATGGAGGCCTTTTAATGTTGAGCGGGTTGTGGAGGAAGCTGATTATTTGAATCGTAATTTCGGTTTTGACGTTTTTGAGATGTCTGATGAAAATTTCATACTTGATGTGGATAGGGCGGTAGAGATTATACGTATTTTTAAGAGTAAAGGCTACAAAATATCGGCAATCCGCAGCAACTTTAATACTTATCATGACAGGGTAATAAAAGAGTTGCCCGGATTCTGTGATTATGTTGCTTATTCTCCGGAAACTGGCTCCCCTAAAATTCAGGCTATATTAAATAAAAGAGCCAGTTATGAAAAGATGAAATTATTGAATAAGCGCCTTTATGATATGGGAATAGCCACGGTGCATACATTTATTTTGGGATTTCCTTTTGAGACTGATGAAGATATTCGCGCAACAGTTAATTTATGCAAAGATTTTAAAAATATAAATCCGGCCTCTAGAATGGCTATTTATCAATATATGCCTTATCCCGGAGCGCCGCTTACGGATATAATGATTTCAAAGTATGGCCTGGTATTTCCGGACCGATTTGAAGAATGGAGTAAAACTGACATGTATGGAGACCTTGACCTTAAATTCCGGCCGTGGATTGATGAAAAGAAGATTGAGCTTCTCAATCGGCTCCAGCTGTTTTTTAATATCACATTTAATACTTACGGGGGCCTTGATCCTGAAGCATATGAGATTTACAATTCTGATCCCAAGATACGGGAACTGGTAGGGGATATATCGAGCATACCAAGAATAACCAAGTCTCCTTTTCATTATGTCCTAAACGATAGGTTGAAATCTGATTTATTAGAAAGATATACCGAAAGGGTTTTTATCTAAAGGTAGATGGCAAAAAAAATAATTTTAATTACCGGTGGATTAGGCTATTTAGGCGGAAGGGCCGCGCTTGCATTTTCTAAGAATCCGGATTATTCCTTAAGATTAGGAGCGCATAGCACTGATGATAGGAGCTATCCGCGCTGGGTCAGAGATAATAGCCTTGATGTGGTAAAAATAGATGTTTCATCTAAGAAAACTTTAAATTCAGCCTGCAAGGGGGTTGATTTTGTAATTCATCTTGCTTCTTTAAATGAGGTTGATAGTTTTGCTGATCCGCAAAAGGCTTTCTTGATAAACACCCTTGGCACTCTTAATCTCATTGAAGCCGCCCAGAATGCCGGGGTAAAACGGATTATCTATTTATCAACTATACATGTTTACGGAGCGCCGCTTTCTGGGACAATTACGGAAGAAACTGTTCCTTGCCCGCGCCACGCCTATGCAGTTACGCACCGGGCTGCCGAAGATTTTGTTGTTGCCGCGGGCTTTGAAAGAAAACTACCTGGAATTATCTTAAGGCCTGCAAATGGATTTGGTGTTCCGGCGGATCCTTTTATTAACCGGTGGAAACTCATTGTAAACGATTTGTGCAGGCAAGCAGTGACTACGCAAAAGCTTATTCTAAATTCGTCAGGCCTACAAAGTAGAAATTTTATTACTTTGACAGATATAATTAGAGCCATAGAATATACATTGTTTATTCCTATGGACAAATGCAGTAATGGGATATTTAATGTGGGGGAAGCAAAATCAACCTCTGTTTTTGAATTAGCAGAGATTATTGCTGGGAGGTGTAAAGAGATTTTAGGTTTTATTCCTCCTATTAAGCGGCAACAAGCACAGAAGAATGAAGTTATGCAGAAGCTTGATTATCGGTCAGACAAGCTTAAGGCAACCGGTTTTTCCCTGCTATCCAATTTTAACGAAGAAATTGATGCTACTTTGCGATTCTGCAAAAAATACTTTAAAAATGGCAAATAATCCGTTAGTTTCAGTAATTATTCCCATGTTTAATGCCGAGAATACTGTACGGGAGACTATTCGTTCTGTTCAGGCGCAGACATACCAGAATTGGGAAATGTTAGTTGTTGATAATCGTTCAACAGACAGAAGCCGGGATGTGCTAAAGGAGATTATCCAACAAGATAGTCGAATCCGACTTATTGAGTCTGATTATAATTCTGGTGGCCCCGCAAGACCAAGGAATATAGGCATAAGAAATGCCTTAGGTAAATACCTTGCTTTTTTAGACAGTGATGACCTGTGGTTACCGGATAAACTTAAGCTGGGGGTAGATTTCCTAGAGAATAATAATGATTATTTTCTTGTTTATTCAAAATGTTTTATAAAGACAAATGGGAAGATCTCCGGAATAACCCCTCAGAAAGCGAATGCGGGCAATGTCTTTAACCGGCTCTACCTTGAGCTCAATTTTATCGCATGCCTTACAGTTATGATGGTGAATCAAAAAAACTCCGAACAATATTTTTTCCCCGAAGATAAAAGGTTTATTACCGTTGAAGATTATATATTATGGCTATCTATTGCCAGAAAACATAAAATAGGTTTTATTGATGAGCCGTTAGCAATTTATGTGCTGCACGGGAATAATCTCTCCGGTGGACTTTTTAAAATATTTAGGTGCACCAAGGCTGTGATAGATGAATTTGCGCCTTTTGTCCCCAAGGGCATACTTATTGCCACATATTTTTCTTTTTATTTGAAATTTATTAACATGGGCTCCAGACAGATTTTAAAGCAAGCCGCAACCAGATTAATAAAATAAGGAGATATTAAAATGATTAAAGGCGTAGAGGTCGTACCTTTAAAACAGATAGCTGATGAGAGAGGTAAAATAATGCATATGCTGCGAAGTGATGTGAAACATTTTGAGAAATTCGGAGAGATATATTTTTCGGCAGTCTATCCCGGAGTAATCAAAGGCTGGCATTTGCATAAAATAATGGTACTCAATTATGCTGTCATAACCGGGATGATAAAATTGGTTCTATTCGATGATAGAAAAGATTCTCCTACTAAAGGGGAAATTATGGAATTATTTATCGGCGAAGATAATTATTGTTTAGTAAAAATTCCTGCTGAAGTTTGGAATGGTTTTAAGGGCATAGGCACTAAGCTGGCTATGGTAGCTAATTGCGCAACTATTCCTCATGATCCGGATGAGATTATAAGATTAGATCCTTTTTCAGAAAAGATTCCTTATAACTGGGAACTTGTGCATAAATAAGAGTGAGAATTGATAATTCAAGAAAAGATTTCTTAACTTGAGAATTTTTTTGAAAGAGGAAAGGCGCGATGAAATATTTGATTATAGGCAGCGAAGGATTTTTGGGTAAGGCGTTATCTAGAGTTTTAAGCTCCTCCCAGGGCGATATCTTGCTGAAAGCAGATTTGGCCTTAGAAGACAAAAAGGCAAAAAATGAATATCAGATAGATTTGAAGGATACATCTAAATTGGTCTCTTTGTGTGAAACTGAAAGGCCGGATGTTATTTTTAACCTCGCAGGAATCTTTAATTCGCCGTCTCCGGTTGAGCTTTTTACGGCAAATTGTTTTGCGCCCGTTGCATTTTTAGAGGCTGCGGCCGGGCTGAATTGCAAGCTTATCCTGATAGGAAGCGCTGCCGAATACGGGGCAACCAGAAAGGGTAAGAAAATATCCGAAGATTTTGCGCTTAATCCTCTATCAGATTACGGGATAAGCAAGGCTTGCCAGAGTTTTATGGCAATGAGGTTTGCTAAAAGTAATAAGTCGCCGCAAGTTGTCATCGCCAGGTTGTTTAATATGATCGGAAGCGGCATGCACAGCAGCCTTTTCCTGGGTGGCTTTGCAAGGCAGGTAGTTGATATTGAGAAGGGCCTGGTGAGCTCATCTGTGATTAAAACGGGAAATCTGGAAAGCTACAGGGATTTATTACCCGTTAAAGCAGTTGCTGAATGCTTAAAGGAGCTTGCTATTTACGGAGAACACGCAGAGGTTTATAATATTTGTTCATCCCGTCCGGTAAAGATCGGGGATGTTCTGCAGCAATTGTTGAAATTGGCGCGCAAGAAAATCAGCTTTGAAGTTGACCCTGCTAAATTTAAAGCCAACGACATACCGTGGAGCGTCGGCGAAAATAAGAAAATCTCGCGGTTTAAGAAAATAGATTTTACGGACGTCCAATTAAAAGCAGCAATCAGGGAAACGCTTGACTGGTACAGGGGGGCATAGTTGAAATTTTCATTTATTATATCTTCAGTAGACAGGTATGATGATTTAAAGGATTGCCTCGCCTCTATCGGCAAGGCGTATGATTATAGCAATCATGATATTGATGTTGAAATCCTGGTCGTCTTTAAGGCCAATGGGATAATGAATAAATCCGTGGAAAGCCGTTATCCTCATTTAGTTAAATTTCATACATATGAGGATGTGGGGTTATCCGGGGCCAGAAATATCGGGATCAGGGAGTCTTCTGGAGAATATCTTGTATTTATTGATGATGATGCTAAAGTTAAAGAAGATTTTCTGCGCGTCTTATCTAATAGGGGCTCTTTCTACGGCGAGGTTAACGCATTTTGCGGCAGGCTGATTGATCCGGTTCAGAATATCCCCTTTAGCATCCTTTTTAGCGATAATAACGTTAAGAGATTGGGCCGGTTGGATTTTCAGTATTTTATGGGCAGCGCGCACGTATTAAGCAGGAAGGCGGTTAAAAAGATAGGCAATTATGATGAACGCTTTGGTTCGGGTTCCAAATTCTTTGGCTCCGAAGAAACCGACATATTCTTCAGGCTTAAGGCGGCTAATGAGCAGGTGTTGTATCTGCCGGATTTGATTTTTTACCACCCTATACCAATTGCGCCTCCGAAATATGTATATAATTATTCATGCGCTATAGCAGCATGCCTGACAAAAAATAGCATTAATGATAAATGGCATTTCCTTGTGTATTTTTTTATCGCCTTGAAATTAGCCAGCAAGGCCTTTATAAGGTTATTGCAGAAATTGATTCTAAAAGGCAAGTATGAACAGAAGGACAAAAGATGCCACTATGCTTATGTATTAAAAGGGATGTTTAGCGGGATAAGCAGGTTCGTAAAGGAGGAGCTATGATTGAGAAAATTACGCACAACGGCAATATTATCGCCTTGATTATCCGCAAGGGTTATAAACCGGAAGCGTTAAATTTCTTCTCACTCAATGATTACCCTTTGCAGCTTGGGGCAATGTCCCGGCCTAAAGGTTATCAGATTATGCCGCATATGCATAAGCCGATTAAGCGCGTTACTACGCACGCTCAAGAAGTTTTAGTTATTAAAAGCGGGCAGGTGCGCATTGACTTCTACTCCCTAAAAAGGGTCTTCTTAAGAAGCCGCAAGCTAAATGCCGGGGATATAATTTTTATTGCCGGCGCAGGCCATGCTTTTAAATTTATTACGAAAGCTGTTATTTTTGAAATCAAAAACGGGCCATATCTTCAGGGAGTGGATAAGGTGAATTTCACGCCTAAGGTGAGGGTTAAATGATACCGGTTAATCAGCCGATAATCGGCAGACGCGAAAAAGAATTACTCGCTCAGTGCATCGAGAGCGGCTGGATCTCTTCCGATGGGCCGTTTGTCGCCGAGTTTGAGCGTAAATTCAGCGATTATATAGGGACAAAGCATGGGGTTACGGTTTGTAACGGCACCGCAGCCCTGGAAACAGCCTTGTTTGCCGCAGGCATAGGTAAGGGGGATGAGGTAATTATGCCGGCTTTTACGATCATCTCCTGCGCTTTGGCAGCTATCCGGCTTGGCGCAATACCGGTATTAGTAGATGCAGAAGCTGAGACTTGGAATATGGATGTAAGCCAGATTGAAAGCCGTCTGACGCCCAAAACCAAGGCAATTATGCCGGTGCATATTTACGGCCATCCGGTAGATATGGATCCGCTTTTAGATATAGCCAAAAAACGCAATCTTGTTGTGGTTGAAGATGCTGCGGAAGCCCATGGCGCAGAGTATAAAGGCCGTAAATGCGGAGCGTTAGGGCATATCAGCGCATGGTCATTCTATGCTAATAAGATAATTACGACTGGCGAGGGCGGAATGGTGCTTACCTCTGATTCAAAGATGGCCAAGCGCGCAGAGTCTTACCGCAATCTCTGTTTCCGGCCGGAGAAAAGATTTTACCATACGGAGTTAGGCTATAATTTCCGCCTGACTAATTTACAGGCAGCCGTGGGAATAGCCCAGATGGAGCGTATTGATGAATTTATTCAAATTAAGCGCAGGTTAGGGGAATACTACCGTAAGAGCCTGCTCAAGTTTAATGGCATAAAAACCCAGACAGAGAAATCCTGGGCAAAAATGGTTTATTGGATGTATTGTATTGAGCTGGGCAAGGGTTTTGGTTTAAAGGCAAAGGATGTTATGGACGGCCTGGCTAAAAAGGGGATTGCTACGCGGCCGTTTTTTATCGGTTTGCATCAACAGCCGGCCTTACACAAACTTGGTTTGTTTAAGAAAGAAAGGTATCCGGTTACTGAGCGTATCAGCCGCCAGGGGCTGTATTTGCCTTCCGGCCTTGCCCTGACTGAAAAAGAGATTGATCAGGTTATTAGCGCTTTAGAATTAATCTTAAAACAAAAGGTGAATTAGTATGGAGACAATTACCCGAACAAGCTGCCGGTTGTGCGGATCGCAAAAACTTGAAGATGTGTTTTCTTTAGGCGAGCAGTACGTCAATGATTTTGTGCCTAAAGAGATGGTCGGGAAAGGTTTGAAGGCTCCTCTTGACCTGGTGATCTGCGCAAAATGCAATTTATTGCAGTTGCGTCATAGCGCTCCCCAGGAGCTGTTATATTCCCGTCATTACTGGTACAGGTCAGGAGTAACTGATACAATGCGCCTGGCGTTAAGGGATATAACCGCGCAGGTAGAATCTATTGTCCGGTTAAAGCCGGGCGATGTGGTATTGGATATCGGAGCCAATGACGGGACGATGCTTGCTGCTTATACCGCCAAAGGCATCCGCAAAGTAGGTTGCGAGCCGGCGGATAACCTTATCCCGATGCTTGAAGAAAACACTTCCTATGTAATGCATGATTTCTGGAATTACAGCCGCTATATGGAGTTGGCGAAGAAGTGGGGATTCGGTAAAGCCAAAGTTATCACCGCTATCGGGATGTTTTATGATTTAGAGGACCCGAATCAATTTATTAAAGATGCCCGGATGGCCTTAACTGAAGACGGGGTATTTGTGGCTCAACTGATGTGCCTGGCTCCTATGCTAGAAAAGAATGATCTGGGCAATATCTGCCATGAGCACTTGGAATATTATTCGCTTGATTCATTAAAATATTTGTTTGAAACTAACGGCCTTGAGATGTTCCGTATTGAAGAAAATGATGTTAACGGAGGCAGTTACCGTATCTTTGCCCGGCATTATAAAGGCACGGGAATAAAATTTAAAGAAAAATTCACCCGTAGCGATTTATTGCAGTTTGCCAGGCGGATTGAGGATAACCGCAGGCGTTGCGTAGATTTTATCAAAGCAGAGGTGGCCAAGGGGAAAAAGGTTTATGTTTACGGAGCCTCTACCAAAGGCAACGTGATTTTGCAATATTATGGCCTGGATAATACGCTGATTAGCGCTGCCGCCGAAAGAAGCCCGGAAAAATGGGGTAAATATACCATCGGCTCATGGATTCCTATTGTTTCCGAAGAGGATGCGCGTAAGGCCAAGCCCGATTATTTTCTGGTATTGCCGTGGGCTTTTTTTGATGAGTTCTATCAGCGGGAAAAAGAATGGCGCAAGGCAGGCGGCAAGTTTATAGTGCCCTTGCCGGAATTCAGGGTAGTTCCATGAGTTTAATACCAAGAGAGCAATATAGAAAAATCCTGGAAAATCTGCCTATTCTTTGTGTTGATATAGCCGTACAAAATAATAAGGGTGAGTACCTTTTAGTCAAACGCGCTAATCAGCCTAAAAAAGGCCATTGGTGGGTGATCGGAGGCCGGTTGCTTAAGGGCGAGTCATTAGAGCAGGCAGTAGCGCGTAAAGTAAAAGAAGAAACCGGACAAAGAATTAAGGATATCCGGCCTATCGGTTATTATGAACTGATTAACGGGGCCAACCCTTTTGGCTTGAATTTTAAATATCATACTGTCAGCGTTGTGTTTACTGCTGTTATAGACGGGCTGGATCCGGTAAAACTGGATAATCAAAGTTCAAAGTTTAAGTTCTCAAAGAAACTCCCCGGGGATTTTAAGATCAGGGGTTTTGTTAAATAAGAAAGAGGATAAATTATGAAAAAAGCATTGATTTTAGGAGTAACCGGACAAGACGGCAGTTATTTGGCAGAGGTCTTGCTTGAAAAGGGGTATCAGGTGCACGGAATGCTCCGCCGCTCTGCAACCGGTAACACGCGCAATATTGAACATCTGATTCAAAATAGAGAGATTTTTAATCATAATTTTTTCTTGCACCGCGGCGACCTTGCTGATGCGACCTCCATTTTTAGGATTATCAATTCCGTAAGGCCCCAGGAGATTTATAATGAAGCTGACCAGGACCATGTAAGTTGGAGCTATGATATGGTGGGTTACTCTGCGGATATCACCGGCGCAGCAGTAGGCCGTATTTTAGAGATTATCCGGCAGGTTAACCATAAGATACGTTATTTTCAACCTTGTACGTCCAATATGTTTGGCTTAACGCCTACTGCCAAACAAAATGAATCTACCTTTTTTAACCCCCAAAGCCCGTATGCCTGCGCCAAAGTCTTTGCTTATTATCTTACGCGGTATTATCGCCAGGCCTTTGGTTTATTTGCATCAGGTGCCATACTATATAACCATGAATCCCCCCGCAGGACTCCCGAATATGTAACGCGTAAAATTACTCAAGCTGTGGCACGTATATATCTAGGCAAGCAAAAGAAATTAGTTTTAGGGGATTTAAGCGCGCGTATTGATTGGGGTTATTCCAAAGAGTTTATGGAGGCGGCATGGCAGATTATGCAATTAGATAAAGCGGATGATTTTGTTATCGCTACGGGACAGTCGCATTCCGTCAAGGAATGGGTGGAGGAGGCTTTTTCCGTTTTAAATCTTAAGCCGGATAAATACCTGGTTATTGATCCTAAATTAATCCGCCCGAGCAAGACATCTTCATTGGTTGGGGATATAACAAAAGCCAGAAAAACATTCGGGTTTAGCCCAAAGATTAAGTTTAAAAAACTGGTTAAACTTATGGTTGAAGCTGATTTAGAAAGGGAGAGAGTTGGATAATATAAGAATATCTATATGTATACCTACGCGTAACCGCGCCAATTTTATCGGTACGGCCATTGAGAGTATTATTTCTCAGGCTGATAATAGTATAGAGATTGTAGTTGTTGACGGTGCCTCTTGCGATAACACGCAGGAGGTGGTGCTTGGTTATCGGAAGAAATTCAGGAATTTAATTTACTGTCGCCAGGAGGAAAACGGCGGAGTGGACAGAGATATGGCAAAAGCTATTGCCGCAGCGCGCGGAGAATACTGCTGGTTGTTTTCGGACGATGATGCTTTAAAGCCTGGCTCAATTGAGCGAATGTTAAAAGAGATTGATTCCGGGTATGAAATATACCTTTGCAACGTAACAGCCTGCAATCTGGATATGAAGCCAATCAGAGACCGGTTTTGGCTTTCTGCTAAAGTTAATGACAGGGTTTTTAACCTTCACAAGAAGGATGAGCTTATTGAGTATTGCGAAAGGGCCAGTTCAATCGGAGCGCTTTTTAGTTTCTGGAGTTCGGTTATCCTAAGCCGGCGGGAATGGAATAAAGCAGGGTATAGCCATGATTTTGAAGGGACGGCTTATGCTTCTGCTTCGGTGATTTTATCTTTTGTTAGGCATAAATGCAGGCTGAAGTATATTAAAAGCCCGCTTGTTTTGTGGCGTAATGATAACGTAAGCTTTCAGGATGACGGAGGGCTGGTCGACAGGTTCCTTTTGGATTTTAACGGCTATTTGCGGCTGGCAAATAAGTATTTATCGGATGACCTCAAGGTAAGAAAGGCTTTTTTGAAAGTTATGACACGCGAGCATCCGTGGTACACGATAATCCATGCGGCATCATTTATTGGCAGCCCGGAATTATGGAGGGATTTTAGCGCTAAATTGCTTAAATTTGGTTATAGCCGAAGAATGGCGCAATCCTGCTATTCCCTGGGTAGGCAAAAAAAGCTTGTGGCTATAGCGGTAAATCTAAAGCGCAAGATAGTTAAAAGCCCCCGGGTACATAAGATTAAGAAACTATTTCTTACACGGAGTATATAGAGATGCCTTCGCGCATGATCACAGTTTTTAATTATTTACTTGTTTTTAATGTTTTCGGTGGAGCATTTACTTTGTTTCGCTATCCGTTTGAGTTCAATCTCGGCTATCTTTTTATAATATTTTTTCTGGTTGCGTATCTTAGATTTTATCGTAGCCTGTGCATAAACCTAAGCTTTATTTTTATCCTGATTATTTTAACCATATCATCACTTTTTAACGTATATCTTGGCAACAATACTATTTTTCTTTTAGCAAAACAGATTTCAGGTATTTTAATTACCGGGATTGCTTATTATATCCTAGTTAAAATCAATAATTACGAAATTGATAATTTGTTTAAAATTTATTTGCAGATTGCGTTTATAGTGGCGGCTATCGGGATATTCCAGCAATTTAGTTTTTTAGTAGGATTTAAAGCGGGTTATGATTTTAAGTGGATACCGATGTTGGTAAAGTGGGAGTGTGGACATGCGGGAGGGGCATTGTCAAAGTTGCTGAGAATCAATTCAATTTTTATGGAGCCGGCACATTTTGCTATTTCCATGGCCCCGGCATTCTTTGCCTCGTTCTTGGCTATCATTAAGAAAAGCAACCTTTTCCTAAAGGCAAGGTGGGCAAATTTCGTGATAATAATTAGTTATATTTTAACATTTTCAATCATTGCCTATGCGGCAATTTTAATAAGTCTGCTACTGTTCCCGCGCCCTAAGAAAAAACGATATTTATTAATTTTAGCGGTAACCATTCCGGTTTTAAGTTTTGCTGTTTATAATTTAATACCGGATATACGCATGAGGATTAATGGTACCATAGCATTTTTCAGTCATCCATCCGTAAGTCATGCTACGCACATGAGCGTTTATGCGGTTGTTAGTAATGCTTTTATTGCTTTCAATAGTTTTATAAATAACTTTTTATTTGGCATGGGTTTAGGGAGCCATCCCGTTTCATATGATAAATTCTTTAACTTAGGTGTTTCAAGGGGATTTTTGTATCCTACATTACCTGTTGGGCAAACTATTGAGGTTTGCAAAGGCGATTCTGGCTCGCTTTTCCTCCGGTTGGTTTCCGAAACAGGTATATTCGGCATCATTATAGTTTTCTTTTTTATATTTAGATTCCGGCTTAAAATGGATAATAACCATAAGCTGCAAATAATAAGCAACGGGATATTCATACTATTTATCCTATACTTGTTGCGGCAGGCCCATTATTTTTACAATGGTTTGTTTTTCTTTGTATGGGTTTATTATTTTGCATATAAAATCCATAATAAAACCGGGCCGGGTATTTTGGTTGCCAAGAAATCATGAGAAGAAAAATCATTGTTTCCGCTATTAACCTGCTTGAGGCAGGGCCTTTAACCGTATTGCAGGAATGCCTGGAGTATTTATCGGAAGACTTATCGGATAAATACGAGATAATTGCGCTCGTAAACAGAAAAGGGCTGTTTAGCTGTGGGAATATGGAATATTTGGAATTCCCGCAATCAAAGAAATCATGGCTTAACCGTTTATACTATGAATACATTTTTTTTAACAAGTTGTCGAAACGGCTCAATCCTTTTCTTTGGTTGTCCCTTCACGACATTACTTCGAATGTTAAAGCGCAACGTTTGGCGGTTTATTGCCACAACGCCTCGCCTTTTTATGATTTATCGTTCGGACAGGCTATAAAGGATCCGAGATTTGCCTTGTTTAACCTGTTTTATAAATACCTCTATATGATAAATATCCGCAAGGCTGATTTCGTGATTGTGCAACAAGATTGGTTAAGGCGGGAATTCAGGAAGCTGTTCGGGCTTAAGAACGTAATCGTTGCCCACCCGAAAGTCCATGATGGAAATTTCTCAAAGAGACAGGGGGGCATTATAAGGCGCGAAGGAGATTTTACCTTCCTTTATCCGGCCTTTCCCAGGGTTTTTAAAAACTTTGAAGTTATCTGCAAGGCTGCGCAGGCGCTGTTGAAACGGGGAGTCACTAATTTTAAGGTCATATTTACAATTTCCGGAAAAGAAAACTGGTATTCCAGGGGCATTTATAATTCTTTCGGGAATATGAAGAATATTATTTTCCTGGGCCTGCAGAGAAGGGAGGATATCATTAATCTTTATGATACCGCAGATTGCCTGATTTTCCCCTCAAAGTTAGAAACCTGGGGATTACCGATTACCGAGTTTAAAAAATACGATAAACCGTTACTGCTTGCGGACCTGCCTTATGCCCACGAGACTTTAGGCGCTTATGGCAAGGCCAAGTTTTTTAATACCGATAACCATGAGCAATTGGCTGATGTGATGAAAATAGTGATGGATGGGGTAGCTGTTTTTGAAAATATAAATCCTGAAATAATTGCCGAGCCTTTTTCGCGGGATTGGAAAGGGCTGTTTGATATATTATTATCGGCAAACTAGATATAAGCTTAAGATAAAGATATGCGAGGAGTTTAGCGATGTATGATATCGTAGGTTCAATAGTAACATTTAAAAATAGCAAAGATGATATAAAAAAAGCAATTGTCAGTTTTCTTAATAGCCGGTTAAATACATATCTTTACATAATAGACAACTCTCCTGCGGATGATTTGAGGGATGTTTGCGTTTCTAAAAATGTAGAATATATCTTTAATAATAATAATCTGGGTTTTGGCGCCGGGCACAATATCGCCATACGCAAGGCATCCGGAAAAAGCAGGTATTCTTTAATCTTGAACCCGGATGTTTATTTTGAAGGGGGGACGCTTGAGCGGCTTTTTGATTTTATGGAACAAAACCCGGCTGTCGGACTTGCCATGCCGAAAGTTTTATACCCGGACGGCTCTTTGCAGGATCTCTGTAAGCTCTTGCCAAATCCCTGCGATATGTTTTTCAGGAAAGCCAATATCCGGCCATTAAACAGGTTGTTAAGCCGCAAGAGGCTTAACTGCGCAGGTTTTTCCGGGGTAACGGATGTGCCATACTTATCAGGCTGCTTCATGTTTATCAGAAGCAATATATTCCGGCAGGTAGGTTTATTTGATGAAAGGTTTTTTATCCATTTTGAGGACCTTGATTTAACCAGAAGGATACATGAATTATATAGGACAGTATATTATCCGCAAGCCTGGATTTACCACAAGTATGAAAGAAGCTCCAATAAAGATCCGGTAGTTTTTAAACACCTTGTCTGCTCAGGGATTAAATATTTTAATAAATGGGGATGGTTTTTTGATAAAGAGAGAAAAAACATCAATAATAAAGCAATGAAAGGTATACTGGCCAGCGATGATTAATTTAAAGAACAAATCTATCCTGATACCCGGAGGCAATGGTTTTCTGGGGACGTTTCTTGTGCAGTACCTTAGAAAAATCGGTTGTAGAGAAATATTTGTCCCGCGCAGCAAGGATTATGACCTGGTGCAAATGGAGTTTGTAAAGAAGGTTTATGACGATGCAAAACCGGATATTGTTATCCACCTGGCAGCTAAAGTCGGCGGCATCGGCGCAAACAGGGATAACCCCGGGAAATTTTTCTACGACAATCTCCTGATGGGAGCGCAGCTAATGGAAATAGGCAGGCAAAAAGGCATCGAGAAATTTGTAACTATCGGCACAATCTGCAGCTATCCAAAATTTGTGCCTGTTCCTTTTAAAGAAGAAGATATTTGGAATGGTTATCCCGATGAAACTAATGCCCCTTACGGCTTAGCCAAGAAAATGCTTTTAGTTCAATCACAGTCATATCGTCAACAATATGGTTTTAATTCTATTAATCTTATTTTAGCAAACCTTTATGGTCCGGGAGATAATTTTGATCCTATTACATCTCATGTAATTCCCGCTCTGATTAAAAAATGTATTGACGCTCGATGTAAGGGTGCTAAAAAGATTACGGTATGGGGTAGAGGTAACTCAACGCGGGAGTTTATTTATATCCAGGATGCTGTTAGGGGCATAGTTTTGGCAACGCAGCAATATAATAAAAGCGATCCGGTGAATTTGGGCACAGGGATTGAGATATCAATTAAAGATCTTGTTGATTTGATTGTTAAGCTGACCGGTTTTAAAGGGAAGGTTATCTGGGATAGCAGTAAGCCTGAAGGCCAGCCGCGCAGGTGCGTGGATACTAAAAAGGCACTTAAGGAATTCGGTTTTAAAGCAAACACCAAGTTCAAAGACGGTTTAAAAGAAGTTATCAGATGGTATAGAGAAAAAACTCAGCTATTGTAAAAATGCAAGAAAAATCAAATTCGGCTAATCCTTTAGTTAGCATTATTACTCCGGTTTTAAACGGTAATGCATACCTTGGGCAGGCTATCCAGTCAGTCCTCGGCCAGACTTATGGCAACATTGAATATATTATCATTGATGGCGGCTCAACGGACGGTTCACTTGATACGATAAAAAAGTACGCAACCAGGATAAAATACTGGTTAAGTGAGCCGGACTGCTCAATGTATGCGGCAATTAATAAGGGTATTCGTGCTGCTTCCGGTTCAATTTTGGCATACCTTAATTCGGATGATCTTTATTATCCTGAAACAGTGGAGACAGTGGTTGACTATTTCCGAAAGCATCCGGATACGGAATTGGTTTATGGAAATTGTGATTTCATAGGATCTAACGGTGAGCTTCTCTATAATTACCGTTACCCTAAATACAAATGGCAGGCTTACGTTTGTTTTAATTCTAGTAGCTTAGCACAACCGGCAACTTTCTGGCGAAACAGTGTTCATCAAAAAATAGGTTATTTTAATACCTTGTTTAAGTATGCGGGAGATTTTGATTTTTATGCTAAGGCTGGAAAGTGTTGTCGTTTTTTACGCATAAATAAAACTTTGGCAAGATACCGTTGTCACAATGCGACTATGTCGGCAACCTTAGGAAAAATAATTGAAGATGAAAATGGTATCGTTCATAAGAGATATGTACATGTTAATAAATTGTGCCAGCTTTTTTCTAAAATTTGGCTATATTTAAGAATTAAGTCTTTAAATTTACCGCTTATGTTTAAAAAGACTTATTTTTATATCAAGAGAGTTGATTTCAGCTAGACCTAAATTGCTAAAATAAAATGTTGAATAAGAAAATAGTTAAGAATGTCGGTTGGAATATCGGCGGCAAATTTCTCGCGCAGGCGATCTTCCCACTTTTTACGATTTTGATTGCGAGAATTTTAAACCCCGATGATTTTGGATTATTTGCGATCGCCGCTGCGGTAATTGGTTTTATTGAGATCATTAAAGATTTGGGGATCTCTCAAGCAATTATCATTGAGCAGGATGATAATAATTTAATTTCTATGCAATTTACGGTCCAGCTGTTTTTGGGAGTTATTATCTATGCTATTATTTTTATTCTGGCAAAATATATTGCCTTTTGGTTTGAAGTTCCTGCGCTTAAAATTGTGTTGATTATTTATGGGTTAATGATTTTTATTTACTGCCTAGAGTACCCGTTAGAAACTTTCTATATGAAAAGTAACAAATATAACGTTTTGTTTTATCGTCAGATATTGCCTGTTTTATTATATGGAGTAATTACTTATTTATTAGCCCTAAAGGGCTTTGGAGTTTTTGCTTTAATTATCGGCTATCTCTCTGGGAGGGCGATGACCGTTTGTTTTCTTTTAGTGAGATCTGGATGGAAGCCAAAACTTTATTTTAACCTGGCCGTATTCTCGCGCTTGTTTAATTTAGGAAAACATATCTTGGCTTTTTCCGTATGTGGTTTCTTTGTTACCCAAGTTGATTCGCTTATTGTCGGAAAAATTTTAGGCATTTACAATTTGGGTTTTTATAAAACAGGTAATACTTTATCTTATTTAATACCCAATACTGTTACTCCGCAGGTACAAAAAGTTGTTTTTTCCGATATTGCTCAACGTAAAAATGATTATAATTATTACAATTTAAGGTACTATCAGTATTTTTATATTATTGGTTTGATATCGTTTATCTTAAGTATTGCTACATATTTTCTATCGCCCATAGTTATTCCTGCGATTATGGGGAGCAAATGGAATCCAATGATACCTCTAGTACAAATATTCTCCGTTTCCTTGCCTACCGGAATGATTGTTGGTCTTAACTATGATTACTCGAAAATATTAGGCTTTGGTTATATTTATACTATATTGGGCATTATTCGTGTGGCGGTAACGCTTATTGCAATTTATATTGGGTCCTTATTCTCATTAGAATTAACAGTAATCTGTTTGGTAGTTGTCTCGTTATTGGATAACGTAGCTAGCGAAATATGTTTTTTCGGAAATCAGGGTGCAATTAAATATAATTCTATAAAATTAATCTTCTTCATTTTTGCTTGGTTGTGGGCAGCGTATGCTATCTTCCGGAATTATATAAAGGCCTGATTGGCGGTAATCTTAACGCATCTAAGATTGGTTTATATAAAAGAGCAATAAAATGCGGTCCGAAAGACTCTAGGAAGTTTAAGGATAGGGTAATGGCTTGTGAGTGAGAAAGTGCGTAAGAAGTAAAGCATGAAATGTGTCGGTTTGGAGCTAGAGAACAACAGAAAATATTTCTGGAGTTTAAGAAGTTTATCAATATGCGATTAAAACTTTGGGAGTGTATAGAGTGCTATCCTGGAAAATAATCTGGAATAGATTTTTGTTAAAAGATAAACCACTTATTTATACGGTAGGAGATAGCCATTGTAGATACGCATGGATTAAGATTCCTTTTGTAAAGACGCAGACTATTGGGCCAATGACAATGTACAGTTTTGGTCAGGATAGTCCAATAGTAGTTAAAGATATCCCTAAGGATGCGATTGTAGTTTTTTGTTTTGGGGAGATAGATTGTCGTTGCCATATTTATAAGCATCCTCCTTGGCCGGAAACAATTGATAAGCTAGCCAGTGATTATTTGGCGGCCGTAGATCATAACGCAAAGATTCACCCGAATATTTGGCTTTTTAATGTTCTACCTCCTCCGCGTAAAGCAAAAGTTAAGGAAAACTTGGATTTTCCTTTTCTGGGTTCAGATGAAGAGCGCCTTAGTTTTGTTAAGAGGCTTAATGATCGCTTGCGGGAGAGCAAATATCTTTTTATTGATGTTTATGAAAAATACTCCGATAAAGACGGATTTCTAATTCCAGAGAAGAGCGATGAGCATGTCCATATTACAGATTCGGAACCGTTGATTGATTATATAAAAACAATATTGGACCAAAAATAGGATAAGTCGTTTAATTCGACTCCATATGAATGACGCAAAATAAGCTGAAGAAGATTTCGGTAGTTATTAATACTTTGAACGAAGCAAGCAATATCCGTCGCTGCATAGAAAGTGTCAAGTGTATAGCTGACGAAATCATAGTTTGCGATGGGTATAGTGAGGATAAGACGGTTGAAATAGCTAAAGAATTAGGGGCGGTTGTTGTTTATTATGAAAAAATCGGATATGTTTCGCCCACCAGATATTTTGCTATATCAAACGCCTCTTGCGAATGGGTATTAGTAATTGACGCTGATGAGGTAATGACTGAAAGGTTAGCCATAAAGTTAAAGGAAATTGCTAAGCAAGACAGGGTGGATGTGGTATTTGTCGGGATTTTCTATAATTACTTTGGAAAAATGATTAGGCACGGAGGATTTTTTAGTAATAATTTCCCGAGGTTCTTTAGAAAAAAAGTATATTTAGAAACTTATGATCAGCGTGATGAATTTATACATCACGATTTTATTAATTTAAAAGAAAAGGTAAAAAACCGAGAAGAATTACCACTCAGTTATTATATAGAACATTACCCATATCCTTCGATTAAAAGATATATTGATAAGACAATTGGTATATATGCTTTAATTGAAGCTAAAAATATGTTTGATAAAAAGAAGAAATTTAGATTACACAAACTTATCTTCCAGCCTTTAAGGACTTTTATGGTAATGTATATAGTGCGTGCAGGATTTTTAGATGGTGTTGAAGGTTTTATATTAGCCGTGCTTTATTCGGTATTTCGTTTTGCTGTCTGGGCAAATCTATGGTTTTTGGAGAAAGATCACGATCGTAGCAACTAAGATAACAGTTTATAATTCTTGAGCCGCTGGTAATAAATGAGCAAAACAAAAAGCTTACTTATAATTGTAGCAGTACCTTTTTTTCTCTTAATAATCATATCTCAAGCCTTGCTGATTGATATTAACTATTGGCAAAGCGACAATCTGATAGGGTGGAAGCATACTCCGAATTTCTCTGGGGTATTCTATGGACCAGGGTTTAAAGCAAAAGTAAAATTTAATAAAGAAGGGTTTCGTGATATTGATCACCAGTTAGAAAATAAAAAGGGAGTTTTGAGAATAGCAGTAATAGGGGATTCTTTTGTTGAAGCATTACAAGTTAACCAAAGTGACATGTTAACTACTGTTTTAGAAAAGAGTTTAAATTCAGTTATAAAAAGTGAAGTTATGAATTTTGGCGTATCTAGTTTTGGAACAACCAATGAATATTTAACTTATTGGGCGTATGTAAAGAAGTATCGCCCTGATTTTGTGATTATCGTATTTTCGGTCAATGACTTTATAGATAATGATAAAATCCTTTCAGAGTGCCTGCCTAGTATTGATTTAATGAGGCATAGGCCATATTTTTCTGTTTCAGAAAACGGTGATCTTGTAGCTGAGGAGTTTGTTCCATACAAGAAAGGTTTCTTAAGAAGCGCATTATCAAGAGTAAGGTTATTGTCTTTTTTGCGCAACGCCATTTTTAGGCTAAAGGCTCAGCATGCAAGAAAGCAGCAATTCTATACAAAGGAAATGGAATTATATAGCGATAAATATCCTCCAGAGATAACAGATTGTGTTAACCGGACAGAGGCAATTTTGAAGAAATTTTTATTGTCAATTTTTAATGAAGGGTCAATGCCAATCGTGTGTCTGGCGTATCCTTCGTATGTCCTTGATCCTTATCGCAGGAATTTATTAACTCAGAGCGAGCTGGATTTAAACAAAATTAATATTGATAAACCACTTAATATTATTAAAAAGCTATGTGTAAGTTTAAGTGTTGATGTGATAGATATAAGAAGAGAACAACTTCAAGTATATAAATCTGCTTTGGGAGGGCTTTTTTTAAAAGACGGACATTGGAATGAAAATGGCCACAAGTTATTAGCTACCGCTATAGAGAAAAAAATAATTCAAAAAAGCAGGGATATGGATTTATTGAATAATTAATTCAATGAGGAGCATAGATTGATGGACATAAATAATTTTTCTAATGACAAAAAGAAACGTGCAGCATTAACCGTCTCTTGTGACGATTGTAACTACATTCTGAAATGCAGTAAGGCAGGTCAAAGCGAATACGATGATACAATAGATAAACAAATACAATATATGTTTAATGGTCTTAAAATTATTAGAGGATGTTATGAAGGCGATTGGATGACCTATATCATTGATAGATTAAAGGGGCATCACGAACCACAAGAGGAGAAAGTATTCTATGAAGTTTTGCAAAGGATACCAAAATCTGAAAATAATATTATGATTGAACTAGGAGCCAATTGGTCGTACTATTCAATGTGGTTTACAAAACAGGTCGGTGGCAAGGCGGTAATTGTTGAACCAAACATGAAAAAGTTGAAGATTGGCGTAGCTAATTTTAACCTTAATAATCTTAATTGTATAGCCTTGAACGGATTTATAGGGCGATCATATAAAGAAAAGGATAGATTTGTTGATTGGGACTCTGCAAAATTTATCACCCCCCGCTACTCTGTTGATTATTTAATCAAGCGTTTTGATATAAAGGAGAATTTGACTCTTCTGCATTCAGATATCCAAGGGGCAGAATACGATATGTTATTAGGTGCTAGGCAATCATTAAAGGCAGCTAAGATTGACTATATTTTTATTTCAACACATAAAAACAATAAACATAAATCTTGCTTAGATATTTTAACAAGGAATAAATACCATATTATTGCTTCTCATAAAATACGAGAGAGCGTAAGCGCTGATGGGTTGATTGCCGCATCTTCTTCTCGTATAGAAAAATTTAACGTAGAAATAACTAAGGTTAAACTATAATTAATCCGTAGTTCCATTTGCATTTTTTCATAGAATATGACTACTAATAAACATGTAATGTTTGTCATACCCCGCTTTGCGGCCCCCGGTCAATTTTATAGCTATCCGATAGGGTTGGCTTCCGTTTACGCTTTTCTTAAAAGACACGGTGTCTCAGTTTCGTGTTTAAATCTTTGTCATGAATCGCAAAATACCCATGTATTGATGAAGCGGGAACTTGCAAAACGGCACGTGGATATGATATGTACAGGCGGGATGACCAGGAGCTGGGAGTTAATTAATGACATTCTTTTTAGCGCAAAACGTATCAATAAGGATGTTATTACAGTGGCTGGGGGGCCGATTGTAACAGCCGATCCTGAATTGGCCCTGAGACATCTTCCGATGGATTATGCTGTTATCGGTGAAGGAGAATATACACTGATTGAATTGATAGAGGCAATTGAATCCCGGAATCAGCCTAATGCTGTGAAAGGTCTGGCTTTTAGGAGTGCCGACGGCCGGTTGATATTTACAGAGAAGCGTGAGGAAATAAAAGATCTGGATATCTTGCCGATTCCTGAGTACAAAGATTTTGGTTTTCGAGACGCAATGGGAAATATTAAGTATGCTCGGCAAATAATTAGTCTGGAAGCTTTTGATGAGGTTCGCTACGCAGAGATTATAGGATCTCGATCCTGCCCATTTTCCTGTACTTTTTGCTATCATCCATTAGGCAAAAAATACCGTCAACGGTCGCTCGCTCATATTTTTGCTGAGATCGATTATTTATATAAAACATTCAGGGTAAATGTGATCAGTTTTAATGATGAGCTTCTATCTGTTGATAACGACCGTATGCTAGCGTTAGCCAGGCTTATCAAGCCGTATAATATTAAGTGGACCGCCTTGTTCAGAGTTACAAATGTAAGTCGCAAAATAATGGAAGAATTAGTCTCCTCCGGTTTGATGCTTGCCGGTTTTGGTATAGAGAGTATGAACGATGAAGTGCTGAAGAGTATGGAGAAGCACATCACTCGTGCCGAAATTATTAATGCCCTAGAAATATGCCGGCAGGTAAAGCTAGAATGCGTCGGCAATATTATTCTTGGCGATCCGGCTGACACCGTTGCTACAATCAACGAATCCATAGCGTGGTGGAAGGATAATCCTGTGTATCATATAACCATGAGCCTTATTTATGCGGCTCCTGATGCACCGATTTATCGCCTTGCGATAGAAAAGGGACTTATTAAAAATAAGTTGACTCATGTTAAGAATCTCCCAATGGTAAATCTAACAAAAATGTCAGACAGACAGTACTATAATCTGGTGTTAAGAGTACGCTGGTGGAATCTTATGAATACGTATATAACTTCCGGGACGCTCATTGCTACGCGCCGTCTTAATGAGCGTTTTAGGAATAAGCATTTCTATGAGCTTCGATTACGGTGTCCGTTCTGCGGCAGCGAGCAGGTTCATAAAAAATTTATGGCTATTGTCGCCCCTAATATGGTAGTCTTCTGTTTACACTGTTCCGCGTGGTTTAAGATTTCGCAAAAACAAGCATTTCCCAGAGAGTATTCATCGGTTGTTACGGTTTTGTATATGTCGATAAGATTAATTTGGGCTTACACCATGAGGTTTTCTTTAGTTAGGAATCATCACCATGTGTTCAAGAAAATTCAAAGGTTGGGAATCGTACTGCGTAGTTTCATCTAAAATTAAAGTATCCCCTGTTTTTCTAGAAAATAGCCTTTGTATAAAAGTCATGATATATTACCATAATGGAGTCTCTATCGACTCTAAGAATTGTGTAAAACATGATAAAACGGGTTGTTGATGTAATTATCGCAGTCTTATTATTGATTTGTTTAAGCTTGCCGTTAATCATACTTGCGGTAATTATTAAATTTTCCTCTCGCGGACCGGTATTGTACAGGTCAGACCGCGTAGGGAAAAATAATAAGATATTTAAAATGTATAAGTTTCGTACGATGCGTACAGATACTCCGCCAGTTGCTACACACCTTTTTAAAGAGGTGAATCAATACCTTACACCTGTCGGTTCTTTCTTGCGCAGTTTCAGTTTGGATGAATTGCCGCAACTATTTAACATAGTTTCAGGAGAGATGACATTCGTGGGGCCAAGGCCGGCTTTATTCAATCAGGATGATTTGATAAAATTAAGGACTAAAAAAGATGTACATACTCTTATCCCGGGGGTTACCGGATGGGCCCAGGTTAACGGACGGGATGAATTGCCCATCCCGGTTAAAGTTGAATTTGATGAGTATTATTTAAAAAATAAAAACTTAATTTTAGATGTTAAGATTATTTTATTGACCATATCTAAGGTTATAAGAAAAGAAGGAGTAAAGCACTAGATGAAAATAAGACATTTATGTCAAATTTTTCTGGTTTTTTTAATATTGAGCTTTTTGACCGTAAAATCAGCATATGCATATATTGATCCGGGTTCCGGGTTATTATTGTGGCAACTTGTATTTTCTTTTTTTGTTGGCGCCCTATTTTCAATAAAGAAGATCTTAAGGTTTTTTTGGCGCAAGAAAAATAAGGAGTAGATATTGATGCAGGTTCTTTCATTTCGGGATCCGGTAGGTTTTGTTGTTAGATTGGATAAGCAAATATTCAGAATTATAGGTAAAGATTCGTGCAATGACCTGGAATCTTTTTTAAGTTCTGACATAGGTAAAAAACTCTTAAATAAAGAGAAGGTTATTGCGACTAGGTTTTTAAAACAGCCAGAAAAAAAAGAGATAGGGTATAGGATATCATTAAAAGAAGAAGAATTCGAAATAGTAGAGCACAAAGCGATCTATTTTCCGTCTTATCCCTATGAGTGGGCACCTGAAATGATTTATACCGCAGCCTGCTTGACGGTGGATATTGCCGTAGATATTCTACCGGCAGGGTATACCCTTAAAGATGCTACTCCATATAATATTATGTTTGAAGGCCCCAACCCCATTCTTATTGATATGCTTTCATTCGAAAAACGCGATCCCCGTGATAGCGTTTGGTTGCCTTATGGACAGTTTATACGTACTTTTACTTTACCGCTACTTGTAAATAAATATTTTAGTTTACGGATGCCGGATATTTTCTTTAGCCGTAGAGACGGCATTGAACCGGAAGATGTATCACATTTTTGCGGTAGCTTGCGCCAATTCTTGCCGCCTTTTTTGTCTATAGTGGCAATACCTAATTTATTATCAAA
Organism: Candidatus Omnitrophota bacterium; assembly: GCA_028716965.1. Taxonomy (GTDB): domain Bacteria; phylum Omnitrophota; class Gorgyraeia; order Gygaellales; family Profunditerraquicolaceae; genus UBA6249. The sequence continues at coordinate 77,482 of JAQUOV010000001.1, read as the reverse complement.
GATCCAAAAGAAAAAAGATTATGGTATTTATAAAAAAAGGCTGGAAGAGGCAGATGAAATAGCAACATTCATCCTTCTTGCGCTTTTTAAGAATATTCGTAAGCAAATAAATAACCTTAAGCCTGTAAATCTCAGACAATCCATATGGGCAGATTATGCTAAGAATAATATGTCATATTCTGAAGACGGAATGAAGGTTAAGGATAGAATAGTTTCTAATTTTTTAAATGAGTTTAGGCCTCGTCAGGTATTGGATGTAGGTTGCAATACGGGGTATTTCAGTGAAATTGCGGCCAAAGCCGGCAGTAAGGTCGTAGCTATTGATAGTGACCCTGTGGTTATAAGTAGTTTATGGCGGAAGGCGTATGAATATAAATTAGATATACTGCCATTAAATATAGACTTGACACGTCCTTCTCCGAGTATCGGTTGGTTAAATAAAGAATGTGAATCATTTTTAGAGAGGGCTAGGGGTAAGTTTGATGCTGTTTTTATGCTGGCGGTCAAGCACCACATGATGGTAACTGAGCGGATCCCCATGAATGAAATTCTGGATTTAGCAGCTGAGTTGACAACCAGGCATCTTGTTATTGAATATATTGACCCAAAAGACCAGATGTTTAAAATATTAGTGCGCGGAAGAGAGAAATTATTTGCTTATCTGACTCGCCAGAGTTTTGAGAAAGCCGTTTTAGAAAAGTTTAATATACTACGTTTTGAGAGGATTGAAGGTTCCGAAAGATATATTTATATTTTGTCATTAAAAGGGATAAGGCATGATTAAAGATGCAATGTTCTCAATGTCTTTTGCGAATCTTTGTTTCTTAAAATTGTGGATAAATTACCTGTTTCTTATTGATTCGCAAAAATATTCTATACATGTTTTGCCGAACGCAAGCGGTTATTTCGCGCTTATGACCAACGTGTTCATAGCGGCATCGCTGATTTTTATTTTTATAAGACTCATTCGGAAAAGTAATAATATCTTTGTGCAACGCACCGCCAGATTTACTTTTTTTGTTTTAATTTTGAATATTCTTAATGTAATTAGGAAGACTTCTACGAGTTTTTCTTTACAAACCTTGTTAATTACTGTCTCACTTTTTCTAAAGAAGTTAAATATTTGGGTTTGTTTAGTTGCTGTGTTTTTGCTTATTGTTCTCGGGATATTGCTTTATAAGAAATTCAGCCGTCTGTTGTTTAAAATGTTAACCGCGGGTATAATTTTCTTATTTCCTTTTGTTTTTTTTACTTTTAGCGGGGCAATAGGAGCTATAGTTAAATGCGAGAAAACTAAACCAGTATCTCCAAAAGATTGTATTTTAGAAGTTGAACCAGTTGGAAAACAAAACCATTTACGTATATTATGGTTAGTTTTTGATGAAATCGATCAAAAGATTGTTTTTGATCAAAGACCGTTCGGTTTAAGCTTTCCTGAGTTAGACAGGTTTCGGTCAGAGTCTTTTTATGCTACGAATGCTTATCCTGCGGGTGATGAAACTATGGTTGTTTTTCCGGCTCTTATTGATGGGAAGCTTGTGAGCAAAATTTTGCCTGTGGCTAATAATAAATTGGAAATTACCTATGCCGATACAAATCAGCGTTTTATTTGGGGAACCCAGCCTAACATATTTTCCCGGATTAGAAATTTAGGATTTAATTCCGCTTTTGTCGGATGGTATCATCCGTATTGTAATATCTTAGGGAATAATTTGGATTTTTGTGTTCAGGTCCACGGGGAATACTTTCTTGTTAGAAATTATGACAGTCTTTTAGAAAACATGAAAGAACAATTTATCCATTTGTTGCCTTTTGCAGCAATTATAGAACATATTGATGCTTTTGAGGAAACAATGGACAATGTTAAGCAGATAATTGGCCATCCAGATTACAATCTGGCCATGGTGCATTTTCCCATACCGCATTTGCCTTCTATTTATGACCAAAAAGAACAAAAAATAAGCTTATTCGTTGACCAAAGTAATGGATATTTTTCTAACCTTCTATTGGCGGATAAGACATTAGGGGAAATTCGAAGGATGCTTGAAAAATCCAAGCTTTATGATGATATCACAATTATTGTAACTTCAGACCATTATTTGCGCAACAGTAAAATTTTTAATATGAAGCAAGACAATCGAATACCATTTATGGTCAAGATGGCTGGCCAAAATAATTTTGTTAAATACACTAAAACTTTTAATACGGTATTAACAGGAGATTTAATTCTATCTATTCTCAGGAATGAAACAAAGACCAATAATGATATTGCTGCTTGGATTGATAAAAATAGAAATGAAATAAGAAATTAATTTAATATAATTAACTGCGTAATATAGGTTATGGTATAAAAATACCTTATAAATATGATTTTGTCCGTAAATAAAATCTTATCAAATAATTTTGCTTAATCTTACCGTGTTTTCCTAATTGCTAAACTTAAATTTAGGTATATAATATTAAACCATGAGCCTGAAAGAGCTAATTTTTAAATGTCGGCGTTTAATTATTGTAACTATCCATTTAATTTTAGTGGTGAGCGCCTACATACTTGCTTTTTATCTACGCTTAGATTTTAGAATTGATAGTGATGTCTGGCAGCTGATTCTTAAAACTCTCCCCATTTTTGTCTGTATTAAATTGGTTATTCTTGGATACTTTGGCCTTTATTCTGGTTTGTGGAGATATGCCAGTATAGATGATATCTGGAGAATAGCCAAGGCGCATGTTTTAGCCACGCTCTGTTTTATCCCTACGATTGCTTTTTTCCATACTTTTGCAGGTTTTCCGCGTTCAATCTTCATCTTAGAATGTGTTTTAAGTTTCTGTTTGGTGGCTGGGATCCGCTTTGTTACCCGGCTATTGCGGGAGAAATTCCGTCCGGCTATAGGAAGTAAGCTAAAAAGGGCTATTATTATAGGTGCAGGGGAAGCCGGAGTGATGGTGTTAAGAGAAGTGAGGGTTAACCCTAAAGCAAATATAGAAATAATCGGTTTTATTGATGATGATCGAAATAAAAAGAATTATCGTATTCAAGGCATAAGTATTTTAGGGGCCTGTAGTGATATACCTTCAATTGTTGAAAAATATGGGATTGATGAGGTCATTATAGCTATCCCTTCTGCTAATGGCGAAGCAATCAGGAGTATAATTTCAAATTGCCAAATATCTTCTGTAAGAATTCGCATAGTCCCTGGTTTGCAAAGGATTCTCAACGGCGATTTAGAGGTTAAGCCCAGGGACGTTAAGCCAGAAGACCTTCTTGGTAGAGAAACGGTAAATATTAATGAAAATGAAATTAAGGGTTATCTATCTGGGAAGGTAGTTTTGATTACTGGTGCGGGCGGCTCAATTGGCTCATCTCTTTGCAGACAAATAGTGAATTTTAACCCCAAGGAGATATTGTTATTTGATCATAACGAGAATGATGTTTATTATTTGGGGATTGAATTCTTGACAAAATACCCCCAGATTAAGTTTAAAACCATAATCGGGGATATAAAAGATATCGGCCTGTTGAAGAGCGTGTTTTCGCTTTATAAGCCGCAAGTTATATTCCACGCGGCAGCCCATAAGCATGTTCCCCTTATGGAAGAAAATCCTGTGGCAGCGGTAAAGAACAATATTATTGGAAGCCGTAACCTTATCTATGCCGCGGATCACTACAAAGTCGAGAGGTTTATTCTTATTTCTACTGATAAGGCGGTAAATCCGACAAGTGTAATGGGTATTACTAAAAGGATCGCAGAGATGGTTTTGCAGTCTAAAGCCAAAATAAGTAAAACTAAGTTTATGGCGGTTAGATTTGGAAATGTTTTAGGTTCTGACGGAAGTGTTGTTCCTTTATTTAAGAAACAGATTGAAGAAGGCGGCCCTGTAACATTAACGCACCCGGAAGTTAAGCGGTATTTTATGAGTGTGCATGAAGCCAGTCAACTTGTCCTGCAGGCCGGTGGCATGGGTAAGGCAGGAGAGATATTTATCTTGGATATGGGTGAGCAGATCAAGATATTAGATTTGGCAAATGAGTTGATTGGTCTTTATGGCTTAAAGCCTGAAGAAGACATAAAGATAAAATTTATTGGCCTGCGGCCGGGAGAGAAACTTTTTGAGGAAACCTTGTTAAGTAGTGAAAAGGATAAAGCTACCAAGATAGATAAGATTTATATTGCTCAGTCAGATTATTTTGATTCGCATATATTGAGGTTTAAAATAAAAGAGTTAGAGAAGATTGTAAATGAAATGGATGAACCTGGAGTAAGGAAGAAATTGCAAGAGATAGTAGGGGCATAGTTGAATAAAGATAAGATTTTCTTATATTGTGACTGCGCAATAATTACTTTCTTGTGCTTTGTAATTTTTTGTTTACCTTTTTCAAAAGCAGGTATTGAAAGTTTTGTCTGGCCGGCAATTTTTATTTTTCTTTTAAAGAGAGTATTAGGATATAGGGCCGGTTCAGTATGGCGGATATTCCCCAAGACTGAATTGAATATGGCTTTAGGAGCATTTATTGCGATTAATGTGTTATCTGTCATCTTCAGTACTAATTTTGGCTTGTCTTTACGCGGGCTTCTCGGTAAAAATTTAAAATTCTTGGGTATATATTTTATGCTGGTTGAGGTTATTAACAGCAAAAAGCGCCTTAAAATTATTTTAATTGCGATTATTTCTTCTGCGGTGTTTATAATAATCGACGCAGGAGTGATGTATTTTAAAGGGGTGGATTTTTTAAGAGGGCATGAGTTAGGGCTGTATCCCTTTTGTGCCTCATTTTCTAATTCAACTGGTTTTGCCGCCTGGTTAACTGTAATTATTCCTATATTTATCGGGATAATCGCTGCTAATGTAATACCGGATTTGAGGTTGAAAATCTTATTATCAACAGCGGTTACTATTCAGTCCCTATATTTGATTAAAACCTATTCCCGGGGAGGATGGTTTGGTTTCCTGGCAGGGATTATGCTTATTGCTTATTATGTTTTAAAGAATTCTAATTTAGTAGTTAAGAAAACGTGCATAATTACGGTTATATCTCTGTTGGCCATTGGATTGTTGTTGCCGAGATCAGTAGTTATAAATGTAAAATATTATATTTGGGTTAACTTTCCGTTCAGCCGCCAGATTAACGAAAGTTTAAAGTCTATGTCAAGCGGCCCATCAACTTCTGCACGAGTGATGCTTTGGAAAGAATCTGTAAGGATAATACGGGATTATCCTTTATTCGGCTGTGGGCTAAATACGTATTCCATAGTAGCCAAGAAGTATAAGAGTTTTGAAGGCGGGGGGGTATATCCGCATAATTCTTATCTTCAGAAAGCAGCCGAAACTGGCCTGCCCGGATTGCTTGCTTTTCTTTTTGTTTTATATAGTTTTTTCAGAATGGGTTTAAGATACCTTAACCAGAAAAAAGATTACCTGGCGCTGGGATTTTTATCAGGTATTTTAGCTTTTCTGGCACATGCTTTCTTTGATACGCATTTTTATTCGCTGCAACTTGTAGTTTTATTCTGGTTTATGCTTGGTTTAACGGTTGCTATAATTAAGCTGGGTTCCGGTGCTGCCAGTGTCCAATATGATAAAAAATAGAGCTGAACAATTCCCGGCTTATATGCCGTTATATTACCGTATATTTTGCGCAGCCCGTAAGCTCAAGCGCCAGACCTGCGTTCGCATAGATGAACATAGAGCTAAAATAAGCGGCCCGGCAGATGTTGTTTGTGACGGGGAATTCGCGTCATTTAACGGGGCGGCTAAAGTTAACCCAAAAGATACTGTTAATAAGAGCGCTTATTGGATTGAGGAAGATTTATCCTTGCCGGGGATAAAGGATGCCGCGCAGAAAATAGAAGCCGTTAAGGTTTTGCTTAAGGCAAGAGGCTTGCGCTATACTTCGCCAGCAGGGATGTTTACTCCTGCCACATATACTCAGGATTCGGAGAAGCGCAAGCTCTGGGAGAATGCCTGGGTGGCGGCCCATTCGGCGGTTGAGGCAGGAGATAAAGTCTTAGACATTGGCGGGGCCTCAACCGCGTTTGTATTTTATTTAGCCAGCCTTGGATGCACGGTAAAGGTCATTGATAATGACTGGAGCTGTTGCGGGATGATCTATAATACAAAATATGTAGCCAGAAAGATGAAATGGGATATTGAGGTTTTTGACAGGGATATTTCAAAGCCAATCCCGTTTCCGGATAATAGTTTTGACCGTGTCTTTTCAATATGCACGGTAGAACATCTTTCCTCAAGCGTCCGGCGCAGGATGATGCGGGAGGTAGCGCGCGTCTTAAAGCCCGGAGGCATTGTCGGCCTTACTATTGATTATGGGCCTGATAGAAAAGTGCTGATTGCTGATAAAGGCTTAAGATTTGGATATAGGCAAAAACTTTTTGATGAGATAATTAACCCTTCCGGGCTTTCTCTGTATGGAAATGACGACTTTGTTGACGCGGGCACTGGTAAAGACGGGTTCCTCGGAGCGTTTTTCTTAAATAAACCAATTAAATAGATTATGAATACAAAAGAATGGAATTTGCTTGATAAGTTTATTTCAAAGTACCGTTTATGGGTTGCCGCAAAATATATTGAAGATGATGACGTTGTGCTTGATTTAGGCTGCGGCGTACAGCATTATTTGCTTACTTGCGGGAAAAATAAGTTCAGGCTTGGTTATGGCCTGGATTATGACGTAAAGGACTCCCAGGAAGGCAATATTCACCTGCTAAGTTACAAGTACCAGGGCAGATTGCCTTTAAAAGAGGGTTTCTTTGATAAAGTTTTTTTACTTGCTGTCCTGGAGCACATTGAAGTAAAAGAAGTCCAGGCGCTTTTCTTTGAATTTTCCAGGGTTTTAAAAAAGAAAGGCCGTGTAATTATCACTACGCCGACCCCTCGGGCGAAGGCGGTCCTGGAGTTTCTTGCCTTTAAGCTAAAAGTTGTTACAGCCGAAGAAGTAACCGACCATAAACACTATTATACCGCTAAAGAGATTTACGGCTTGGCTGATGCCTGCGGGCTAAGGGTCAGCGCGACCAAGCTATTCCAACTGGGGTTAAACAGCCTTTACGTGTTAGAAAAACCATGATCTTAATCAATTCCTCTCCGAAAGACGCCTTAAAAATATTCCAGCCCTTCTTGCCGATATTTGTCCCTATCGGCCCAGGTTATCTGCTTGCTTTTGCTGAACAGCAAAATATTAAAGTAAAATTCATTGATGAGCAGATAGAGGATAATGTTATAGCTAAGATAAATGAATATGTAAAAGGCCTTAAGCGGCCGTATATATTTGCCTTTAGCGTTCTAACTGCTTCTTTTAAAAGCGCTATCCATGTTTCACGGGAGTTAAAAAAGTTATTCCCTGATTCTATAATTTTATTTGGCGGGATTCATCCTACGGCTTTGCCTGAAGAAGCCTTATCCTATAAACATATAGATTATGTTATAAGAGGAGAAGGGGAAAGGGAACTGGTTGAATTTTATAGGCGCGTTAAGGGGGGCGGGGATGTCAGGCAGGTGGAAGGCTTATCTTACAGGAAAGACGGGGTTATAATACATAATAAGATTTCCCTTGACCCCATTGATTTAGACAGCCTTCCTGATTTTCCGTACCATCTTTTTAAATCCGAGCGCTATGATTTAGGTTTTGTGGTCAGTTCGCGCGGCTGCCCCCATCGCTGTATATTTTGCAGTAACCGGGTAACTACCGGCAAGAAATACAGGTATACTTCCGCGAAGAAAATCATGCGCGATGTGGATTGGGTATATAATCAATATTTGATAAATAAGCAAGGGAAGCGGAACATCCAGTTTTTAGATGATAATTTATTGGTAAATCAGGCCCGGGTATATGAGCTTTTAGATGAAATAAAAAGAGCCGGGCTTGATAAGAAGCTTACCTTTAGTTTTCAGGCCAGGGGCGATAATGCCAACTTTAAATTATTGAAGGATTTGTTTGAGGCGGGGTTTAAGAGCGTTTTTTTCGGGCTTGAGACTGCTTCGGAGGATATTATGAAGCTTATCAAGAAAGATGAGACGGTAGCGCGCTGCATTGAGGCGGTAAAAATGGCAAAGCAAATCGGCTTTCACGTAAGCGCTACTTTTATATACGGTTTTCCCACGGAAACGCATAAAGACAGAATGAATTGTTTGAAATTAAGCAAGGAATTAAAGCTGGATATGGTCAGGTATAATAATGCTACACCGTATCCGGGCACGGAGTTGTATGAAATGGCTAAACGCGACGGGGGGTTAAAAGTCACAGGGTTATATGATAATTTCTATTCGGTATCCACTTTTATTGAATACCCTTTTAAAGAGATCCCATTTTCATATGTTCCAGCCGGAAGTTCTGAAACGGAAATAAGGAATGACCTGCTTTTTAGCTATCTTGCTTTTTACCTTGATTTTAATAAAATAAAGAGCATATTTGCCAGCCCTGAGAAGAATGTGGGCTGGTTTAACGCCGGAGAGACGGCTATAAAGCTGGTTAAAAAACTGCCTGCTTTGTCGTTATTGGGATTAAATATATTCTTAAAGTATTATAAAATGTGCATTAGCATGATATTAAAAAAGATCTGTAAATAAGCAGCTGAAGGTGTTGTTTTTTTTATTGAGCTTTAATGCAATTACATAGACTGTCTATGGATTTTCTGATATAATAATTGAATATGAAAAAAGCGATAGTCACCGGGGGCGCCGGGTTTATTGCCAGCCACCTGGTAGATAAATTATTAGAAGAGGGGTATTTTGTCCTGGTCTTGGATAATTTCTCTACGGGCCGGCCGGATAACCTGAAGCATCATAAAGAAAATAAAAACCTCAAGATTGAAAGAGCGGATATTACTGATTTTGTTAGAATATCGCCGTATTTTAAGGGGGTTGACCAGGTTTTCCATCTGGCTGCTTTGGCGGATATTGTCCCTTCAATTGTTAACCCTTCAGGTTATTACAGGTCTAATGTTGACGGTACGTTTAATGTGGTTGAGGCGGCGCGTTTAAACGGAATAAAGAAGCTTGTTTACGCGGCGTCTTCATCATGCTATGGGGCGCCGGATGCTTACCCGACAAAAGAGGCAGCGGAAATAAGGCCGCAATACCCGTACGCGTTAACTAAATATTTGGGCGAACAACTGGTTTTGCATTGGGGCGATGTTTATAAATTGCCGGTTATATCGCTTAGGCTTTTTAATGTTTACGGACCCCGTTCAAGGACATCCGGTACCTATGGGGCGGTTTTTGGCGTGTTTTTAGCCCAGAAGCTGAATAATAAACCATTCACAGTAGTGGGCGATGGTAGGCAAACACGTGATTTTGTATTTGTCACCGATGTTGCCAATGCTTTTTTTATGGCTGCAAATTCTAATTGTCAGCAAGAGGTGATGAACGTTGGATCAGGCAATACTTATAGCGTTAACCGTTTGGTTGAGCTCTTAGGGGGAGAAGTTAAGTATATCCCCAAGAGGCCCGGAGAACCGGATTGTACCTTTGCCGATACCGCGAAGATCAAGAAACTTCTGGGCTGGAAGGCCGGGGTTTCATTTGAAGAGGGTGTAGAAGAAATACTAAAAAATATAGAATATTGGAGGGATGCGCCAGTTTGGACTCCCGAAACAATAAAGGATGCCACTAAAGACTGGTTTAAATATTTGTCAAAATGAAAAGAGACCCCCAAGCCAAGATTAAAACAATAGACGAACTTGCTTCCATACTGGAAAAATCCAGAAAAGAAGGCAAGAAAATAGCGCATTGCCATGGCTGTTTTGACCTCTTGCATCCCGGGCACCTGAAGCATTTTCAGGCAGCCAGGCAGAAAGGCGATATTTTGGTAGTTACTTTGACAAAGGATGAGTATGTTAACAAGGGCCCGGGCAGGCCTGTTTTTAACCATCATCTGCGCGCGGAGAGTATCGCTGCTTTAGAGTGCGTGGATTATGTGGCGATTAATGAATGGCCGACCGCGATTGAAATAATCAAGCTGCTTAAGCCGCATTTTTATGTTAAGGGCAGTGATTATGCCGATAGAAACAATGACCTTACGGGTAAGATTTATGAAGAAGAAGAGGCGGTAAAATCTGTGGGCGGGATGCTTCACTTTACGGATGAAATTTCCTTCAGTTCCAGTTCCCTGATCAATACATTTTTATCTCCCTACCCCCAGGAGGCGAAGGAATTCTTCCATGAGTTTAAGAAGAAATATTCAGCCAATGACATAATAAGCCGCATTAAATCTATTGAAGACCTTAAGGTTTTGGTAATAGGGGATGTTATTATTGACGAGTATCACTATTGCTCGGGGATGGGCAAGTCGCAAAAGGACAATATTATTGCCACAAAGTTTATTAAGGATGAAGTTTTTGCGGGGGGAGTATTGGCGGCAGCAAACCATATCGCCGGTTTTTGCAAAGATGTGACATTGCTTACTTGCATAGGAGAGCTAAATCACTACGATGATTTTATTACCACCCACCTTAAAGCCAATATCACGCCGAATTTTTATTGCCGCAAAGATGTGCCCACCGTGGTTAAGCGCAGGTTTGTTGACCCGGCATTCCTGACCAAGCTTTTTGAAGTTTGTTACCTGGATGATATTTCCCCTATGCCTAAAGATATAGAAGGGGCGATAGTTGAATATTTACAAAATACGCTTAAAGATTTTGATCTTGTGCTGCTAACTGATTTTGGCCATGGCTTGATTACGCCAAAGATCATTAAGCTTCTTTCGGATAAAGCAAAGTTTCTGGCGGTTAATGTGCAGACGAATAGCGCCAACCTTGGTTTTAACCTGGTAACCAAGATCCATCGGGCTGATTTTATCTGTATTGATGAGCCCGAGATGAGATTAGCCTGCCATGATAAAATCTCTAACCTTGAACACCTGATCACGGATGTCAGCAAGAAGGTAAACTGTGAGAAAATAATTGTTACCAGGGGGCATAAGGGGTCGCTTACTTATTCATTAAAGGAGGGTTTCAGCGAAATCCCGGTTTTCTCCAGGGATGTGGTTGACAGGATCGGAGCAGGAGACGCGTTTTTTTCAATAGCCGCGCCATGCGTTTATAGAAATAATCCTATGAAAATGGCGGGTTTTATCGGGAACGCAGTAGGCGCAATGAAGGTTTTGATTGTGGGTAACCGCTCGGCGGTAGAGCCGCTGGCATTATTTAAATACATCACTACTTTATTAAAATGAAGAATAACCCGTTGTTGGAGTTAGGTAATTTATTCCTGAAAATTCAGGCTACTGATCTTAAACACAGGCAAATTAACCTGGAGAAGGCAATCGGCCAGGCTTGCGAAGTTACCTTACGCCAAAATAAAAAAGGCAATAAGGTAATGATTGTGGGTAATGGCGGAAGCGCCTCAATAGCCAGCCATATTGCTACTGATTTTGTTAAGAACCTAAGTATCCCGGCATTGTCATTCAGTGATTCCAGCCTGCTTACCTGTTTAAGTAACGACTTAGGCTACGAAAAGGTTTTTTCCGCGCCGATCGGTGTTTTGGCTAAGAAAGGGGACATACTTTTCGCAATAAGCAGCTCGGGCAAATCCAGGAATATTTTGAACGCGGTGTCTGAAGGCAAGAAAGCAGGTTGTTTTGTAATTAGCCTTTCCGGTTTTTCTGCCAATAACCCGCTAAGGAGATCGGGAAATATAAATTTCTATGCCCCTTCTTTATCTTATGGGGACGTAGAGATCGCCCACCTGGCGCTTTGCCACTCAATCGTTGATATTCTTTGTGGTATAAGAAGGCATAACTTTCCTAACCGCTGAAACTTTACGAAAGAAAACCATGAATCCGCCAATTTATCTGGCGATGAAGATTTTTGTAAGAAATGGATAAATATAGAATAGACAGCCATAAATTAATGTATCATCCTGAACGTGTAAGTGACTGGTTGAGGGGCAAGCAGGTCTATCCTATCTATATGGAGATTTCCCCCTCGGGTTCATGCAACCACCGCTGTATTTATTGTGGTTTGGATTTTATGCAGTATCAGCCGAGGTTTTTAGATACCCCCATACTTAAAAAAAGGCTGGCAGAGATGGGCAGGTTGGGAGTTAAGAGTATTATGTATGCGGGAGAGGGGGAGCCTTTTTTGCATAAGGATATTACGGAAATTATTGCTTTTACCAAGAGATCGGGCGTTGATGTAGCAGTAACCTCCAACGCGGTTTTATTTAATGAGAAGATAGCTGATAGGACCTTGCCTTATTTATCCTGGATTAAAGTCAGTATCAATGCCGGTAAAGCCAGTACTTACGCCAAGATCCATAGAACAATGCCGGGAGATTTTGATAAAGTGATAAAGAACATGGCTTATGCCGTTAAAGTACGTAACAATAAGGGGTATCCATGCACCCTCGGTATGCAGATCATCCTCCTGCCGGATAATTACAAAGAGGTGGTTTTACTGGCGGAGAGGACCAAGGCAATGGGCATGGATTATTTGGTGGTAAAACCATACTCTCAACACCCCTTGAGTAAAACAAGGGTATTTAAAGATATAAAATATGATCAATACCTGAATTTATCTGAAAAGCTGAAGAGGTTCAATGATAAGCGGTTTAATGCTGTATTCCGCTTGTATTCAATGAAGAAATGGGATGATGCCGAGCGTAATTATAAGCATTGTTTAGCGCTGCCTTTCTGGGCCTATATTGATGCCGGCGGGGATGTTTGGGCATGCAGTATGTATTTAAAGAGCAGCAAATTCTTGCTTGGGAATATCTATAAAAATAGCTTTAGGGATATTTGGGAGAGTAAAAAGCACGGCAGGCTTAACCATTGGGCGGCATCTAAATTGAATACGAGGGAATGCAGGGTAAATTGCAGAATGGATGAAATAAACAGGTATCTTTGGGACCTTACACACCCTTCGGAGCACATCAATTTTATTTAAATGCATCTTACGGGAAAAATACTGCGAAAAAAGTCCGATCAAATCCGCCATAATGTGATAGATGTGTCTGTCAGAAATGGGGCAGGCCATATCGCTCCGTCTTTATCCTGCGTGGATATCCTCGTGGCCCTTTATTATAGTGTTATGAATTACAAGGCGTCTGACCCTTGTTGGGATAAACGGGATAGGCTTATTTTCTCTAAGGCGCATGGTTGTTACGCGCTTTATGCGATACTTGCTGATAAGGGGGTATTGCCTAAAAAAGAATGGAAGGGTTTTTATTCTCCGGGTAACACTCTTTTGGGGTGTATGGAACGCCGCCTGGATTATGGGCTGGAAGCCGGATGCGGTTCTCTGGGGCATGGCCTGCCCATGGCAGTAGGGTTGGCATTTGGGGCAAAGCTGCAAAACAAGAAATACCGTATTTTTTGCGTTATTGGTGATGGAGAGATGCAGGAAGGGACAACCTGGGAAGCGCTTCAGTACGCGGTAAAGCATGAGGTGGATAATCTTACTATCGTAATCGATGATAACCGTTTGCAGGCAATGGATTTTATCATAAACGTCCTTGACCGCACAACCAGGGATAAGATTAAAAGGTTAAAAGGTTTTGGGTTGTCGCCGGTTATTTGTAACGGCCATGATGTAGTTAAGCTGTCCAGGGTATTAAAATGCGCCAACAACAATTGTTTTAAAATGCCCAGCGTAATCATCGCCCAAACAGTAAAAGGCTATGGCTTAAAATGCATGGAAGGCATACCGAAATTCCATTTTCGTATACCTATGGCTGAAGAACTAAGATTAGGAAGGACTTATGCCTGCCGTTTGTAATTATCGCAAAGAAATTATTGATTTATTGCTGCCATATTTCCGCAAAGACAGCCGTTATTACCTGCTTGTCTGCGATATGGGTTTTGGCGCAATTGATAAATTGAAAAGCGAGTTTCCCGAAAGAGTTATTAATTGCGGGATCATGGAGCAGGGGGCAGTGGGCATAGCGGCCGGTATGAGCATGAGCGGTTTAATCCCGATTGTGTATTCCATTGTAAATTTCCTGGTTTACCGCTCGCTTGAACAGATAAGGAATGACATCGTCTTGCAAAAACAAAACGTGAAGCTTATCTCTACGGGGGCAAGAGACTACTTTAAATTCCTGGGGCCTTCTCATTGCTGTGGCGGAGACGATCTTGTCTTGATGAAGTTAGTCAATATGAAGACTTATGACCCTTATGGCAGTAATGTTAATTTTAGGAAGCTGTTTAAAGAATGGATAACCGATAGCTTGCCCGGATATATCCGGGTATAACTAACAGGCAGGCCTTATGGAGAAAGAGATTCTCGAGATCACGGCGATAATACCGGCATTAAACGAGGAAGATAACATTGCCCTCGCGGTAAAAAACGCCTTAGGCGCATTTGAAGAATCCGGAATTAATGGCGAAGTAATTGTAATAAATGACGGCAGCAGGGATAAAACAGGAGAGCGGGTAATCTCCCTTATGCGTGAAGACAAAAGGATCAGGCTTATTAGCCATGATAAGCCTCAAGGAGTGGGTGCTTCTTTCTGGGGCGGCGTGGATAATGCCCGTGGCGGGGTAGTGGTTTTTTTCCCGGGGGATAACGAAGTAGACCCCTGGGAGATATTAAGGTACTTTAAGTTATTAGAACACGTAGATATTGTGATCCCGTTTGTTTTTAATAAACAAGTCCGGTCCCTCTTTAGAAATGCGCTTTCTTTTGTTTACCGCTTCATAATCAATACTACTTTCCTGGTGAATTTTAATTATACCAACGGTACAATCCTATACAGGAAATCAATACTCAAGGAGTTGGAATTCAGAAGCAAGGGGTTCTTTTTTCAAACCGATATCCTGGTAAGGGCTGTGAAAAAAGGATATCTTTTTGCGGAGGTACCTTACCGGCTTGGGATAAGGAAAGAGGGTATTTCTAAGGCCGTATCATTCCCGTCACTGGTTAAGGTAATGTGGGGTTATCTGTACCTGGTTAAGGATTTTTATTTCAGGAGAGGGATGAGGGAAAATAATATTTTTGGCGCCGACACAAAGACCGCGGCAAGAAAACAAAAATATAAACCATGAGCGTATTAGTATATGGGATGTTATTATTTATATCCGCCCTGTTAATCCATCTGGTTATTTGGAGGCTGCGCCTGCCAAAGAAGCAGGTCAACGCGTTATTGATGATTTTCTCTTTGGCCTTTGTTTTAGGAGCATCCCTGGTTTTTAAATACCCGGAGTTAATAAAATGGGGAATTTATTCTTCTATAAATATCTTTGAGACCTTCCAGTTGTTTTTCTTATACACAGCGTTATCTGTAGCTTATATATTATCTTATCCTGCTGTAGAAGTAGACAGCCCGACATTGATAATCATCAAGGCTGTTTTTGATTCAGGCGCGGCCGGATTAGATAAATCCAAACTGGAGCGGATAGCGGATAATGAGTTGTTGATCCTGCCTCGAATAAGAGATATGGTTTTTGACAAAATGGTTTATATCAAGGATGGGAAATATAAACTTTTGCCTAAAGGGCTGATAATGGCCAGGCTCTTCTTATTTTACAGAAATATAATAAAGGGAGAAAAAGGTGGTTGAGGAGGCAGGGGTTGAGAAAATAGTTGTTTTTGTGTATGTCATCCTGCCCCTGTTCAGCCTGTTAGTTAACGTGGTTACGCAGATCTTAAGTTTTCGTATGGCGCCAAAAAGAGGGCTGCTAAAATCCATATTTTTGGGTTTCTTCGCGGGTTTTTGCAGCTTATTTATTTTTGAAATCTTGTATTCAGGATTGCCCGGGAGGTTGTTTCGGTATGGGATATCAAGCGGTATTACAAACATGGTTATCTACGTTCTTCTCGGGTATTGTTATTTTCATTTTGTGGGGTTGGGTGAGACAGCCAGAAGGATAAGGATGCTAATTGAAATATTCCGCTCTAAAGACGGCCTTAGCTTAGATGAAATCTTATCTAAATATAATGCCAGGGAGATTCTTGATAAGAGGATAAACAGGCTAATTAGCAATGGGCAGTTAATATGTAAAGAGGGAAGATATTTTATTGGTAAGCCCGTGGTCCTGTTTATAGCAGGGGCGGCCACTTTTCTTAAGCTCTTATTACTTGGAAGAAAAAGCGAAACGGCAAGAGGGATAGGTTAATGGCGAAACTTTTATTTCTACAGGACCTTGAATACGAATTCCTCGGGCCGATGTATGTTTCTTCCATGTTAAAGAAACACGGGCATAAGGTCCTTATGCGCGTAGGCAGCGGCCTGAAAGATTTCAGAAGCACGCTGGGCTCTTTTAAGCCTGATTTTGTGGCGTTTTCTATAATGAGCGGTAGCCACCATTGGGCGCTGAATATGGCAAGAGAAGTCAAGAGGGAGTATGGTATTGCCAATATATTCGGAGGCCCCCACCCAACCTATTTCCCGGATTTTATCCAGGAGGAAGGCGTAGACATTATTGTAAGAGGGGAAGGCGAGAGGGCATGTTTGGAGTTGATGGACCGTTTTGATAAAAATGAAGATTACTTAGAGTTAAAGAACCTGTGGGTTTCAAGAAATAACCGGGTATTCAAGAATGAACTCAGGTGTTTGGATGACGATTTAGACCTGTATCCATTTGCCGACCGGGAGCTTTATTTAGACCTTAACGGCAAGATTGATTTAAGTGTCCGCAATATCATTGCTTCGCGCGGCTGCCCCTGGCATTGCACCTTCTGTTTTAATGACTCAATGAGGGAGCTTTATAATGATAAAGGTAAATATGTGCGTATCCGCCAGATAGATAAGGTCATAGAAGAATCGATATATTTAAGGGATACCGCCAAGGCAAGGATCTTGTATTTTGTTGATGATGTATTCGGTTTAAACAGCAAATGGTTGTATGAATTTTTACCGAAATTTAAAGAAAAAGTAGGCCTGCCGTTTATCTGTCTGGTCAGGGCGGATGAAATTTGCCGGAACGATAAATACGCTTCTTATTTAGCGGATTGCGGATGCGTATTAGCCTGTTTCGGCATTGAATCAGGAGATGAGCATATACGCGGCAAAATATTGAACAAGAATTTAACTAACGATGAAATTTATAAGGCGGCACAAAGGCTGCATGCGGCCGGGCTGAAATTCAGGACTTTCAATATCCTGGGATTGCCGGGAGAAACGCTGGAGGAAGCCATCAGCACAGTAAAGATTAACATTGATATCAAAACGGATTACCCATGGTGCTCCATATTTTTGCCTTTTCCCGGGACAAAGCTTACGGAATACGCAAAAAACGCGGGTTATTTAAACAGCGATTATAATATGGACAGCCTTGCGCGTTCTTTTTACGCGAAGTCAAGTTTAAGCAGCCATCCGAATATAAATCAGATACAAAATTTACAGAGTTTTTTCCAGACCGCGGTACTCTGGCCATGGACATTCGGTATTATCAAGCTGTTAATCAGGCTGCCCCGGAATATATTCTTTACCTTATGGTTTGGCCTGGTCTATTTTGTAGTTTGCGTAAAGTCAGAAAAGAGGGGTTTCTTCCGTACTTTTTATTTTGCCCTGAGAAATTACCAGCGCCTTATGAAGAAAGATAAGAAGGAATAGCGCTTGTCAAAGAAAGGTAAACGCAAATGATTTGCCTGATCCTTGAAGCAATAATAGTAGTTTTAAGCTCATGGTTTCTTACAAAGAGGTATTTTGGGGATAAACCGTGCGGAAGCTCGGTTTTAACCTGTTTCCTCTTATTTTTCGCGCAGATTGTTTTAGTCGAGCTTTTTTTAGGCATTAGCGGAAGGCTGTATTTTGGGAATGTTTTCCTGCTGCATTCAGTTATATTTATATTCGCGTATTTTTCCTGCGCTTATAAAAAGGACGCCGGCTTTGCGAAACCGGCAATCGGTTTCGTTTTGGATAGCAACTTGTTGATCCTTGCTTTTTCGGTATTCTTCTCTTTCTTCCTGGTAAAGACTTATGTTAATTTAATTACTCCGACACAATCCCCGGGCAGCATGCAGGGGCACCTTGCTTTTCCTGCCACCTGGATCATAAACGGCAATTTGGAGAATCCGTTCCAGATATTTGGCTCAATCCCGATCTTGAACCCCGCAGGCTTTGAGACCAGTTCGTTTTCTTATTACCCTATCAACGCCCAGTTGTTTTATACCTGGTTGATGCTGCCATTAAGGAACGCATTTTTGGCAGACGCAGGGCAAGCCCCATTTTATATTATCGGAATTATCGCCGTCTATTCAATATTAAGAAAATATGATGTAAACAGGAAGATGGCTTTATTAACGGGTTTTCTTTGGGCGTTGATCCCGAATCTTTTTAAGCAGCTTAAGATAGGCTCGGAGATTGATGTCATTTGCGCGGTATTGTTCCTTTTGGTTTTTGAAACGCTTTTATTGCTTAGGTCGAAATTTACTTTCAGGTATGCCGTGCTCTTTGGGATTGCAACAGGCCTACTCGTAGGCACGAAGATTATCAACCTTGTCTGGCTGGCGGCTTTCATGCCGCTGGTATGTTTTGTTATATATAAAGGCATCAGGAATAGCAGGCTTTCTTTTGGCAGGGCCCTTTGTTTTTTAGGCGCGATCATTTTTCCGGTAATCTTGCTTGGGGGTTACGTCTTTATAAAGAATTATATGTTATTAGGGAACCCTTTATTTCCGGTAAACCTGAAGATTTTCGGCAGGACTGTTTTTGCCGGGATACTTGGCAGCGCTGACTATAAAATGCAGGTTGCCCCATGGGGGTTTGACCTTGCAAAAATTATCTTCAAAGAGGGGCTGGGGATGCAGTTTTTGGGCTTAATACTTCCCGGAACATTTATCCCCCTGGTATTTTGCCGGATTATAAAAAAGGATATAAAAGATTTTGGCGGCTATATATTGCTTTTTGCTACCCCGCTTACTATGCTTGTTTTATATGCTCTTTCCATCAATATTTATACGGTCAGGTATGTTTTTCCGTATTTAAGCATGGGGTTATTGACAGCGGTCATTTTTCTGGCCCGCATGAAATGGGGAAGCAGATATTTAACTGTAGCAGGGTTTATTTCAATTGTTTATGCCTCTTTTGAGCTGGCGAATGGTTATGAACTGGTTGTATCCATTTTGCTTTCTTTGGCTTGTTTCGTATTATTAGCTTTTTATAAGAAACAGGTTGCGGGATTTTATGAGGGCAGGAAGTTTAAATGGTTTATCATCTGTTGTTTCCTTGGCCTTTCTTTCGCGCTCGTATTCCTTAACGCCGAATACGACAGAGAAGAGTTTAACCGTTATCCTGCCAGCTTCAGTAAGAAAGAAAGATGGCAGGTCCCTATAGGATTGGCATGGAAAGCTCTTGATGAATTAACCGGAAGCGGCTCTTATGTCGCTTATACCGGACGGCAGGAGTTTTATCCTTTTTACGGCAGGGGCCTGAAAAACCGGGTTAAATATGTCTCAATCAACAAAAAGCAGATTACTCCCTATAACCATCCGGATGGCTTGTACAGAAGGGAGAAAAGCTATCCTGCATGGAGAGAGAACCTGCAGAAAGAAAAGACCGAGTATCTTTTTGTTGCCCAGCCGTTTTTTAACAACAGAGAGTCCGAAGACCCGGCTAAATTCCCGATTGAAGATGAATGGGCTGCGGCTAACCCGCAGGAGTTTAAGCTCGTATTCAGCAATTCAATGGCGCATATATATAAGGTTTCAATAAAATGAAAGAGATCAATAATACCGGTGAAAGGATACTTTTAGAAAAAGAAACGCCTTTGATGATTGCCCGGCATTTTTGCGCCTATAAGTTTGCCAAAGACTTTGTATCCGGCAAGGAAGTTTTAGATATCGGATGCGGAGAAGGGTATGGGGCAGCTTTCCTGGCGGATTCCGCTAAAGAAGTGTTAGGTATTGATTACGATAAGGCGGTTATTGATTATGCCGTGAATAAATACCATAAAGAAAACCTGAAATTTGCGGTCATGGATGTAGGGAACCTGGATTCATTAAAGCTGAAATTTCAGGTTATTTGTTCTTTCCAGAATATAGAGCATATACGTAATACGCATAAGCTTTTGGCTGACGTAAGTAAGTTATTGAAGGCAGGCGGGGTATTTATTTGTTCTACCTGCAATATAAAAGATGCATCCCCGGGCAGCGTTACACCTTTTAATAAATTTCATGTTAAAGAGTATTTGGCCGGTGAATTTAAAGAACTGCTGGAAGGCCATTTTAAGAAAATTGAGATCCTTGGCTTAAGGAGGGGCATTGCCCTGAAATTCAACAGGAGATTAAAGAAAATAGGGCTATTTAATTTCCTGCCGGATAAGCTGGATCCGGTTAAAAGATTTTTCGTTAAAGCAAATTGCAGCTATTTTTCTTGGACAAAAAGAGATCTGGACAGTTGTTTGGACTTCATTGCTGTTTGCAGTAAATAGAAAGGATGTTTATTTAAGTGAAGGTAACACTTGTTTATCCGCCATCCCAGGAGTTGAATCTTAAGGGGTACCCTCTGGGGCTGGCCTATTTATCCGCTTCTTTAAAAAGAAAACACCGCGTATTTATCTATGATTATAACGGCTGCAAGCTTAGGGATAGCTTAAGCTCGTTCTTCAGCTCTATTAAACAAACCAAGCCGGATGTGGTAGGAGTATCCTTTAATTCCTTTAACCGCTGGGGAGCTTATAAGATTATTAAAGGCATAAAAAAGATCAGCAAGGATATTATTATCGTCCTGGGAGGGGTGCATCCTTCCACTATGTACGGCCAGATGTTTGAATATTTCTCCGACTATATTGATTTTATTATCCAGTCAGACGGGGAGGAGCCGTTTTATAAATTATGCAACGCCCTGGAATCAGGACAGGAATATAAGAATATCAGCGGCCTGGTTTATAAGGACGGCAATGATGGGTTTAAGGCCAATCCCGTTACGGAAAAGGTGGTTGACCTTGATGAGCTGGCGATGCCGGATTATTCTTACGCCTCCGGGAGGATAAAAGAGAGCGGATTCGCCTATCTTATTACCTCCCGTGGATGCCCGGTTAATTGTTCGTTTTGTTCAACCTCTTCTTTTTGGGGGCAAAATATCAGGATGAACTCTCCGCAAAGGGTAGGAGAGGAAGTGGATTATGTTAAAAGCCTGGGGGCAAAAAGGTTTTTCTTTTATGATGATACTTTCAACCTGGGGATTGAAAGGACAATCAAGCTGTCTGAAATATTGAAAGCAAAGGATATAGAGTATGCAATCTCCTGCCGCGTCAGGCCGGTGAACGAAGAGATGATCGCTAAATTGGCTGAATCCGGGTGTAAGCATATAACCTGGGGAGTAGAGAGCTTGTCGGAAAAGATGCTTCAAGCAATTGAAAAGAAGATAACCCGGGAAGATGTAAAGAATGCTTTTGATATCTGCGCGAAATATTCAGACAGGATGTCTACCGGAGCATTTTTTTGTGTCGGGGTCCCGGGAGAGACTGAAGAGACAATAAAGGAGTCAGTTGACTATCTAAATAAAAATATTAAATCAACCCATGGCCCGGGAGCTTCCATGCTTTATATCCTGCCGGGAACTAAAATTTACCGCCAGATGACCAACAATAAAGAGTTTGATGAAAAGATCTGGGTAAGCACGGATTCGGTTTATTATTATACTAAGGAGCATAATATATCAACCCTGAACAGGTGGCGCAAGGCAATTAATAACAGCGGTATAAGGCTGCCCTTTAATTATAAATATTTCTGGGATTATGCTGCGGTTGAAAGAAAAGAAAAGACCGGAGCGCTGAGGATGGGCTTGCGCAAAAACTTCAAGAAGATAGCCAGGTTTATCAATATGCTGCGTAATAGATATTAAAATAGATAAGCGATCACGTTTAATTTAAGGAAGGCCAAATGAGGGAAGAAGTACTGGGGGTTCTAAAGTGCCCGGCCTGCGGAAACAGCCCTTTAAAGCTGAACAAACGGCCTGATAATCAATTAGAGGTAAGAAGCGGCAAGCTCTTATGCCCTAATTGTGCTGCTGAATATTTGATTGAAGACGGGATAATTGATTTTCTGTATAATGCTAATGCGGGCGTCCTGCGTGAAAGAAAGGCAATGGATGAGGATGATTATATTACCGATGATCGAGGAGATAAGTTTAAGATAACAGATGAAACAATAAAAAGGTTTAAGGATAAATTTCTTGTTTTGCCGGAAGGGGATGGCTCATCTTTATTTAAAAAAGGCGGGAGTTTCCAAAGTACTGCCGAGGCATCGGGCAGGTTCTATTCTGCCATGGAGCAGTTGCGCCTTACGGGCAGGGAGAAAATACTGGAGATAGGCGCTTGTTTTTCTTACGCCTCTTTTAAATTCGCGCAAAAGGGGTGCAGTGTCGTAGCTTTGGACATCAGTAATTATTTAAAGGTTTCATCCCTTTATGTGGAAAAGGCGTATTTTGAAAGGCTGTTTTCAGATATGCACAATATGCCTTTTTTGGATAATAGCTTTGATATTGTATTTGGCTCAGCGGTCCTGCACCATAGCAAGGACCTCAAAGCTGCATTTGCTGAGATCATGAGAGTTTTAAGGCCCGGCGGCAAGCTTGTTTTAATTAATGAGGCAGGCAGGGGGGTATGGGAAAGAATACATCCTGTTTATAAGCAAATGGAAGAAAAAGGGTTTGGCGATACTGCCTATAATTTATTAGAATGGAAAAAAGGGGCGCAAGCTGGTGGATTCAGGAGAGTTAAAATTATATTCTCATCTTTGGCCGATGATTATATAATGAAATATAAGAATAGAGGCGGCAAATATACGTTTAAAGTAAGGTTAGCCTATTTTCTTAGAAAACACCGTAGATTTGAGAGTTTCCTATTATGGTTTACAATACTGCCGAGGTTATTAACCAGGCCAAAAAGCTGGAAGATCATTTGTTATAAAAATGCAGAAGATTAAGACAGTAATATTGTGCGGCGGCAAGGGCACGCGCATGGGTAAGGATGAGTTGCCCAAGGTTTTATTGCCGATAGGGGGAAAGCCCATACTTTGGCACGTAATGAGCATTTATTCGTATTTTGGGTTTAATGATTTTATTTTATGCCTCGGTTACAAGGGCGAGAAGATAAAAGAATATTTTTCGGGCGTAAAGAAATGGAATATAACATTTGCTGATACGGGAGAGAACGCCAATACCGGAGAGAGGGTCAGGAAAATTAAAAAGTATATAAAGGAAGATTATTTCTTTGCTACTTATGGAGATGGTGTCGCGGATATTAATTTACCGGATTTGGCTTCTTTTCATCAAAAACATAAGAAAATAGCTACAATTACCGTGACCAGGCCTCTTTCCCAATTTGGCATTGTGGGGGTCAACCCGCATACCCAGACAGTTACGCATTTTGAAGAAAAGCCTATTTTAGACCACTGGATAAACGGAGGTTTCTTTACCTTCAGCAGGGAGATCTTTAAGTATATCCAAAATGGGGATATACTGGAAAGGGATAGTTTTAAACGGGTATTAGAGGATAAGCAATTGAACGCTTTCAAACATACGGGATTCTGGAGGTGCATGGATACCTATAAAGATAACCTTGAATTAAATGAGCTTTGGAAAAATAATAAGGCCGCTTGGAGAATATGGCACCTTGCGCTAAAAGGCACCCCGCGCTTATTGGAATTGCGCGGGTGTTCGCCGGGTGGCGAAAATTGCGCGGGTGTACACTTGTGGGCTAACACCCGGCCTTAAAGGAGCGGCCGGTGTACCCTTGTGGGTAAGGAGGGATAATGAGTGTTTGGAAAAACAAAGTTATTTTTTTAACCGGGGCAAATGGCTTCTTGGGGAGCCATTTAGTAAAAAGGGCGCTATCATATAAGGCCAAAGTTATTGTCTTGATAAAAGAGGAGATCCGCTTTTCATTGTTTAAGATTGAGGCTTTAAACAATAAATGCAAGGTTTATAAGGGTGATTTATCCAACAGCAAGCTTATAAATACTATATTTAAGAACAATAAAATTGACGTTTGTTTCCATATGGCTGCGCAAACTATTGTAGGAATAGCCAATAATTCTCCGGCAGGCACTTTAAAGACAAATATTCAAGGAACCTGGAATATGCTTGAGGCGGTCAGGGCTTTTGGAGTTAAGGCGATGGTTGTGGCTTCCAGCGACAAAGCTTATGGAGAGCATAAGAAGCTTCCTTATAAGGAAGATGCCCCCTTAATTGCCTTGCATCCTTATGATGCTTCTAAGTCTTGCACGGACATCCTTAGCAGGACTTATGCCCATACTTATGGCCTGCCGATAGCAGTTACCAGATGCGCTAATATATATGGCCCGGGAGATTCTAATTTTTCAAGGATCGTACCGGATACCTGCCGGGCAATTATCAGAGGCAAACATCCGGTTATAAGGAGCGACGGTACGCCGCTAAGAGATTATGTTTTTGTTGAAGATATCGTAAATGCGTATTTTGCTTTGGCTAAAAGCTTACTGCATAAAAAGATTGGTTTTGGAGAGGCTTTTAATTTTGGCGTGGATAGGCCGATTAGCGTAATCAAACTTGTAAAGAAGATC
The DNA here is from genome assembly GCA_028716965.1 of Candidatus Omnitrophota bacterium. Lineage (GTDB taxonomy): Bacteria > Omnitrophota > Gorgyraeia > Gygaellales > Profunditerraquicolaceae > UBA6249. Next base: position 53,045 of record JAQUOV010000001.1, on the reverse strand, counting down.
ATCGGGATTTCAGGCAATAAGTCGTTAGCCCCTGAGATATTGGGGAAAGGTAAAATAAAGGGCGAGATTGATAAGCAGTATCTTTGTAGCGCTAAAGCCAAGAAAATTTTAGGATGGAAGGCTGGATATCCGCTGCAAAAAGGTTTAGAAATTACATACAAATGGTACAAAGAGCATCTTTAATAGAGATTGGCCTCGCCCGGATGGGCTCGGCACTTCCTCGGGCATTTCGCCCTCGGTCGCTTCGGCGGCCTGCGGCGCCTCGCAATGACGAAGGCCGATGCCCTCGCAATGACGGACAGGAGAGTTTATGCCACTTTTATCAGTAATAGTTCCAGTTTATAACGAAGCTAAGACTATCAGGCAGATAATTGAAAAGATCCATGCCGTCAATATTGACAAGGAGATTATTGTAATTGATAATTGCTCAACTGACGGCACGCGGGAAATATTAAGCAAGTTACAGTATGGTAATTTAAAGATTATCTATCATAGCAGCAACCGGGGCAAAGGGGCGTCTTTCCTGACCGGCTTAGATAATGCCTGCGGAGAATACATTGTCGTACAGGACGCCGACCTTGAATATGACCCGAATGATTACCTGCGCTTGTTTGAAGAAATAAGAGATGGCAAATATGATATGGTTTCCGGGGCGCGTTTTTTTGAAGGGCACCAAGGGTTATTAATGCATGTGGCGGGCAACAAGTTCCTGACTTTTGTGCTGAATTCCATTTATGGCGCAAAATTAAATGATTGCGCTACTTGTTATAAGCTGGCGCGCAGGCAGGTATATGAATCATTTAGGTTAGAGAAAACAGGTTTTGATATTGATTTTGAGATTATCTGCAAAGCTTTGCGAAAAAAACTTAAGATTAAAGAGCTGCAGGTTTATTACCACCCGCGTTCTTATAAAGAAGGTAAGAAAATCAGGGTAAATGACGCCTTTTGGGCAATTTTAACTATGTTTAAGTATAGATTTTGGAGGTAAGGGGCATGAAAATAACCGGGGTTTTAGATTTTATTATTTATTGGTCCATAATTATTATGCCGTTTTCGGTGGCTATTGCTCCTGCCATAGCTAATATTTTCATTGGGTTATTCTCCGGGGCCTTTTTAATATCTAAGCTGTTAAAGAAAGAAAAGATAAGCATAAATAAAACAATCCTCTTAAGCTTCATTTGCCTTATTATTGTTTCGTTGTTTTCTTTTATAAATTCAGTCAGCTATAGCGCAAGCATCCAGGGGATAGTCAAGTTGTTGAAATATCTATTAATCTTTGTAATATGCAGCGAAGAGATAAAAGATAAAAAACATATAGAGAAGATTGTTTTTTCAGTTTTCTGCGGGGTATCCCTGCTTGCGGTTGATGCGCTCTGGCAGTTTATTTTTGGGTATGATTTTATACACAGGGTCGCTTTACACCATAATATAGGCATACCCCGCGCATCGGCTGCATTCCCCAATCCAAATCTTTTAGGAATATATATGGCCGCATTTATCCCCTTGATGGCGGGTTTAACCATCCTTTATTTTAAAGGCAAAAACAGGTTATTGATGTCCTTTTTGACTATTATGGCCTTAGCGGGCATATTTTTGACTTTTTCTCGGGGCGCAGGTTTGGCTGTATATCTGGCTGTTTTGTTTTTATCTATCGCTGGTAAAAAAAGATTATTGACTTCGGTTCTGATCGCAGCTTTCTTAATCTTTCCTTTTATCATGCCCAAAGACATAAAAAAATGGGCAAAGGAGGTAAATTATAATCCGGTAGTGTTCATGCTTAACCAGGACAGGATCAGCATTTACAGTAACACTATCAATATGATCAAGCATCATCCGGTAATTGGCGTGGGAGTGAATACTTTTTCCAGGAACTATGGAAAGTATAAAACAGAGAGCGCCGAAAAATATGCCCATACCCCCGATACCATCTATTCTCATAATATATATTTGCAGATGGCCGGAGAGGTTGGTTTATTGGGCCTGGCGGCCTTTATTTGGTTTTTGTTTCTAATATTCAGGAATGTGGCTATTGCTTATTTTAAATTAAAAGACGATTACCTGAAGGCGGCTTCGTTATCCTTGCTTGCCTGCATATTTGCTTTTTTAGTCAATGGTTTAACTGAAACCAGCCTTTATAATTCAAGGGTAGCGATGATATTCTGGTTCTTAATAGGTGTTTCCTTGTCCTTAAGCCGTCTTGGCGTAAATTCTCAAGAAAATCCGTAAACATATTAAAATATGAAAAAGATAGCTGTAATATTATTAGCATTAATTATTTTATTAGGAGCTTTTTATTTCTTTTGGTTTATTCCTAAGTATACTGTGCCTATTTTGGCCTACCATAGTATTAACTATAAAGAAAAGGCCCCTTTTGTCAGCCCTGAGAATTTCACTAAGCAGCTGGAATATATCAAGAAGAAAGGCTATGAGGTAATAACTTTAGATGAATTAGTGGAAAGTATAAAAAATAAGAAGCGGCTTAAGAGGAACAAAGTGGTTATTACTTTTGATGACGGTTATAAGGATAATTTTGAATATGCATATCCTATCCTGAAGAAATTTGGTTTTCCAGCAACGGTATTCCTGGTAACTGATTATATCGGAAATGATAAAAGATTTTTAAATTGGGACCAGGTAAGGTTTATGTCAAAAAATAATATATCTTTTGGCGGGCACACTAAAGGCCATTATTATCTTGGGACTGTGAAGGATGATAAAGTTGCCTGGGAACAGATAGCCGGCCCAAAGGAGGCAATTGAGAAAGAAATTGGAGCGCCTGCGGATTATTTTTGTTATCCTACCGGAGGGTTCAACGCAAGAGTAAAAGAAATTGTTGAAGAGGCAGGCTATAAAGGGGCATGTACTACAAACCGCGGTTTTGCCAGATTTAATAATGATGTTTATGAGCTTAAAAGAGTTAAAATAAGTAATTCCGATGCAGTCGTGCCTTTTTCTTTCTGGGCAAAGCTTTCAGGTTATTATGATTTACTAAGAAGAAAGAAAAAACCGTATTAGCCGGTTAAATTCCGATGTGTCAAATTAAGATAAATTATTATCAGGTTAAAGAGAACTAATATGGTTAAGAAGATCCTCGTTATACGTAGTGACCGGTTTGGAGAATTTTTGTTGAATATACCGGCAATCCGCGCGCTGAAAGAGGCATACCCGCAGGCTAAGCTTAGCCTGGCGGTTAATCCTGTTGTTTGCGAATTGGCCGCTACTGTTGATTGCGTGGATGAGGTGCTGGTCTGGGACCAGGTTAAAAATAATTTAAGGAAACATAAGTTTGATCTTTGCGTTGTTTTAAATCCTGTCAAAGAAACGCACTGGGCTGTTTTCCGGGCAGGGATCCCCGTGCGCGTGGGATATGACAGAAAATGGGGATTTTTGCTTACACATAAATTAAAAGATACTAAAGATCAAGCCAAGCGGCATGAGGTAGAGTATAATCTGGAGTTGGTGGGATTGGTTGACGCGAAGACGCTTGATAAAACGCTTAAGATTAAAGTTGATGATAATCTGTTCAGGGAATTTATCGGCCAAAAGATTGTGGCAATACATCCATTTACCAGTGATCCACTAAAGCAATGGCCTGTTGAAAGGTTTATGGATCTGGCGCGCAAGATTACGCAAGAGACTAAGGCGAAGGTTGTGTTGGTAGGGAGGGTTGAAGGTTGGGGGCAGTTTCCTTTAGGGGCAGCCAGTTCGGAAATTATAGATTTGATTAATAAAACAAGTTTGGCGGAGTTAGCCGTGTTACTAAAACGCTGCTCTTTGCTTGTGTCGGGTGATAGCGGGCCGGTACATTTAGCGGCTGCTGTGGGTACGCCGGTAGTTGCTTTATTCAGGAATGATTTACCCGGTAAGACTGCGCGGCGGTGGGGACCGTGGGGAGAGGGGCATATAGTTATAGAAAAGGGTAGTTTAGAGGATGTAAGCGTGGATGAGGTTATGGAGGCGGTTAAATTAAAGATAAGGTGAGATTGCTTCGGGCACTGCGTGCCCTCGCAATGAAAATATGAATTATGCGGTTATTTTAGCAGGTGGAGTAGGAAGCAGGTTTTGGCCGTTTTCGCGTGAGCTTGAGCCAAAACAGTTCATGAAGATTATTGGCCAAACAAGCCTTTTGCAGGCGACTATCCAGCGCCTGAGGGGCGTGGTGGAGACAGAACGCGTTTATATTATTACGAATAATATCTATTTTTATGAAGTCAAGGCGCAGGTTGCTAAGTTTGGTATCCCCGATACAAATATAATCCTGGAGCCGCAGGGCAAGAACACCGCTCCTGCAGTTGGGCTTTGTGCAAGGTTAATCAGCCGCATTGATAAAGAGGCAGTACTTTTAGTCTTACCTGCGGACCATTATATTAAGAATATAAATAATTTCAAGAGTGCGCTTAAGAAAGCAATTGCCTGCGCCAGGCATGATTTTTTAGTTACGATAGGGGTTAAGCCGAATGCGCCGTCTACGGGATATGGATATATAAAGGTGAACGGCAAGAATAACGGGCATATTGTAGTTGATAAATTCCTGGAGAAACCAAGTTTAAATAAGGCAAAGGAATATTATAAAGATAAGAAGTTCTTCTGGAACAGCGGGATGTTTGTCTGGAAAGCCTCGGTGTTTTTAGAAGAAACCAGGAAATACCTGCCTAAGCTGTACGCCAAGCTCCAGTTGGTTAATTCGATAAGTGATATTCCTAAAATTTGGCCGGGGATTGAGGCGATTTCCGTTGATTATGGGATTATGGAGCAATCCCGAAGGATTGCGCTAATCCCTGCTGATTTTTACTGGACAGATTTGGGTAGTTGGGATGCGCTTGCAGAGATCTTCCCAAAAGATGCGAAAGGCAATATCGCTAATAGTGATACTTTGAATATGGATAGCCATGGCGTATGTGTATTTGCCAGAGGGAACAGATTAGTTTCAACTATCGGCGTTAATAATATGGTTATCGCGGATACTCCGGATGCCTTGCTGGTTTGTGACAGGAGCAGGACCCAGGATGTTAAGCAATTGGTTAAGAGGTTAAAGGTTCTTAAGCGTAAAGAGCATCAAGCGCATTTGACTGAACGCAGGCCCTGGGGTTCGTTTACTGTTTTGCAACAGGGGTTGGGTTTTAAGATAAAGCTTATTGAGCTTGCGCCGAGAAAACGCCTTAGCTTGCAAAGGCATAAGAGCCGGGCTGAACATTGGGTGGTTGTTTCCGGTACGGCAAAAGTATCCTGCGCCGGCAAGGTTTCATTTGTGCAAAGTAACGAGAGTGTGTATATATCTAAGGGCAGGAAACATCGGCTGGAAAATCCTTTAGGTGTACCTTTGAAGATCGTTGAGGTGCAGACAGGGGGGTACCTGGAGGAGGATGATATTGAAAGATTTGAGGATGATTTTAAAAGGTAGAAATTGCTTCGGGCACTTCGTGCCCTCGCAATGACGAAGGCCGATGTCTTTGCGAAGACGGGTTATAATGACTAAAAAATTCTTGATTATTAATCCGTTCGGTATTGGGGATGTCTTGTTTACTACGCCGGTGATAAAGGCGATTAAAGGGCGTTATGCGGATAGCTTTATCGGCTACTGGTCGAATTTGCGGGTTAAACCGATACTGGAAAGCAACCCCCAAATAAACATGGTTTTTGCTCTTTCGCGCGGGGACCTCAAGAAAATCTACCAGGAGTCGTTCTTTAAGGGTGTATGGAGCGCGATTAAATTGGCCCGGGAGATAAAAAAAGAGCATTTTGATATTTGCCTTGATTTTTCTCTTGACCACCGTTATAGTCTATTTGCCAAAATAATTGGGATAGGCAGGCGCATCGGGTTTAATTATAAGGGCAGGGGCAGGTTTCTTACCAACCGCATGGATATAGACGGCTATCATGATAAGCACGTGGTAGAGTATTATTTAGAGTTGCTTAAATTTTTAGATATCCCAGCTTGTGAAAGAGATTTATTTTTAGCTGTACCTTCAAATAGAGAAGTAAAGGCAAGAAATATGCTTGCGGCATCCGGAATTGAAGAGAATGATTTGGTGATTGGTGTTGCTCCCGGAGCAGGAGGCAGCTGGGGAAAAGACGCTCTTTGCAAGCATTGGCCGGCACTAAAATTTGCCCAAGCGGGGGATAGGCTGGTGGATGAGCTTAAGGCAAAGGTGCTGATCTTAGGCGATGAATCGGAACAGGGGATCGCGGAGGTTATCGTGCATGCTATGCGCAATAAACCTGTAAATTTCACCGGGAAAACAGGATTGGAAATCCTGCCGGGGATAATTAAGCAATGTGATTTAGTTATTACTAATGACGGCGGGCCGATGCATATGGCGGTGGCATTGGGGGTAAAGACGATTTCAGTATTCGGCCCGGTGAGCGAAAAAGTATACGGGCCGTTTCCTGCCGGTAGCGAGCATGTAGTTTTAAAGCAGGATATGGATTGCCGGCCGTGTTATAATAATTTCAGGCTTGCGGTTTGCGAAAGAGATAGGGAGTGTTTGAGGCAGGTAAGTGTTGAAGCGGTGTTTGATGCGGCGGCGGGATTATTAAGTTAAACAATTATTTTATATCCCGATGGAAATTATGTAGTTATATAAAACGTCTTAAGGACTTAAAGAATTGTTTTGTATCTTAAAGGGGCAGAGATAGTTATGTAGACTGTCTACTGGATTAAATGAGAATACCAGCATTAGATTTAAAGAAACAAATTGCGCCTATCCGCCGCGAATTAGATGCGGCAATAAAAGAAGTAATTGATAATACCGGTTTTATATTGGGGCATGAGGTGGAAAGGTTTGAGCAGGATGCGGCAAAATACTCCGGAGCAAAATACGCGGTCGGTGTTTCAAACGGGACTGATGCCATAATATTGTCGTTGCTTGCGTTGGGAATTGAGCCCGGAGACGGAGTAATTTGTCCGGCGTTTACATATTATGCTACGGCAGGGGCAGTGGCAAGTATAGGGGCGCGACCGGTTTTTGCGGATATAGACGGTGACACATACAATATTTCTTTAGAAAGTGCCGAGAAGGTTTTAGCTAAAAATAAGTTTAAGATCAAGGCAATTATCCCTGTGCATCTTTACGGCCAGTGCGCGGATATGGATAAGGTATTGAAGCTTGCGCGTAAATATAAATTAAAAGTAATTGAGGATGCTGCGCAGGCCTTTGGCGCTGGATATAAAGGCAGGAAAGCCGGCACGCTCGGCGATTGTGGCGCGGTGAGTTTTTACCCGGGGAAGAACCTGGGGGCTTTTGGCGATGCCGGGTTAATCTTGACGAATAATAAAGATACCGCTGAAAGGTTAAGAATTTTGCGTAACCAGGGCAATGATAATAAATATTATCACCTGGTTTTAGGGCGGAATAATCGTTTGGACGCTATCCAGGCAGCGGTGCTTGATATTAAGTTACAATATCTTGATAAGTGGAACAAGAAAAGGCAGGAGGCCGCCCGGTATTATAATAGGAATTTCTCGGGATTGGGGATAAAGACGCCGTTTGTGCCCGGGTATACTACGCATATTTATCATCAGTACACCCTGCGCGCGCCGGTTTCCAATAAGGGGTTTGTTGAGTATCTGCAGGAACAGGGCATTGATTCGCGGATATTCTATCCTGTACCGCTTCATCTGCAGAAATGTTTTAAATATTTAGGGTATAAAACGGGTGATTTTCCGGAGGCCGAAAAGGCGGCAAAGCAGGTGTTTTCTTTGCCTATATACCCAGAAATAACGCAGGAAGAGAAAGAATATATTGTTAATCACGTACGGATCAGGATGAGGAGTTATTAATGGATAAGTTGTCGGTTGTAATCTTAACTAAGAACGAGCAGTTATGTATTGCAGAGTGCCTTGAATCAGTGAGATGGGCTGATGAAATTATTGTCGTTGATGATGAGAGTACGGATAAGACGGTTGAAATTGTTAAGAAATATAATTGTAAGATTTTCTTTAGGAAGATGGATGTTGAAGGTAAGCACAGGAATTGGGCTTACGCGCAGGCGAGAAATCAGTGGGTGTTGAGCCTTGACGCGGATGAAACGGTCACCCCGGAGCTAAAACTTGAAATTGAACAGGCGATGCAGTCAAGGGAATTTGCGGCTTATGATATCCCCTTGCGTAATTTTATCAGCAATCATTGGGTAAAATACGGCGGCTGGTATCCGGCGTCAAAGGTGCGGCTTTTTCAGAAAGATAAATTCAGGTATGAGGAGACAGAGGTGCACCCGCGGGCATTTGCTGACGGCGCATGCGGGCATTTGAAGGCAGATATCATCCATAGAGGATATCCGGATATTGAGCATTTTTTAAGCAGCGTGAACCGCCAGTCAACTCTTGAGGCGGTGAAATGGGTTAAGACAGGGCGTAAGATGACACTGCTTTGGGCCAGTTGGCGGGCGGCGGATAGGTTTTTTAGAAGATATATCGGCAAGAAGGGGCATAAGGACGGTATGTATGGGTTTGTAATCGCTTTTTTTGATTCACTGTATCAGATTTTAAGTTACGTGAAGTTTTTGGAGATGAAGAATAAGAAAGACAAGGCTGCCGGTTAGCTAATTGATAAATATGAAAGTAGTTTTCTTAGATAGGGATGGTGTTATAAATCAATATCCCGGTGACAGGCTGTATGTAACTTCGCTTAAGAAGTTCAGGTTCCTGCCTGGCGCAAAGAAAGCAATTGCCTTATTGAGCAGTAAAGGGTTTAAGATATTTGTAGCTTCTAATCAGGCGGGGGTAGGCAAGAAGGTTTACGCACAGAAGACTTTGGATACGATAACTTCCAGGATAATCGAGGGTATTAAGCAGGCAGGCGGGGAGATCGCGAAGGTTTATTATTGCACGCACCGCAAAGAGGCAGGTTGCAGTTGCCGCAAGCCCAAGCCGGGGTTGCTTAGGAAGGCCGCCAGGGAATTCAAGCTTAACCTAAAGGAAGCATTCTTTGTGGGTGATACTATCCGGGATGTGCTGACCGCTCATGCAGTAGGCGCTAAATCTATTCTCGTTCTTTGCGGAAAAGAGAAATTGTCTAATCAAAAGAATTGGGAAGCAAGGCCGGATTTTATATTTCAAGACCTTTTCGCAGCAGCTAAATTTCTAACGCGTTAAAAAACAGGGACGTTTCTTGGCCCAATCGGAGAACTGTCCCCATATAGGGGACAGTTCTCGCTTTGGCTTGAGAAACGTCCCTAAAAAAGAATGAGAGTATTAATAACTTATGCTTCAGCAGGGGCAGGGCACCGCAGAGCGGCTGAGGCAATATATGATTATTTGAAAAATAACCGCAAGGAGCTTGCGCTTGAGCTGGTTGATATCCTGCCTTTTGCCAGCCGTTTCTTTCGTTTCTGTTATAATTCGGGTTATCCGTTTTTAGTGCATTATGCTATTTGGCTCTGGGGGTCCTTTTTCTGGATGACCGAGTTTAAACCTACCCGCTGGCTAAGCCGTAAATCATCTTTCATCGTAAATTATCTTGGCTGCCGCAAATTCGTTAGATATTTAATTAAAGAAGATTTTGATTTTATTATTTCCACGCATTTTCTCAATTCAGAGCTGGTTGCTAACCTGAAGCTAAGGAATAAAATCCGGGCAAAGCTGGTTACGGTAATTACGGATTTCGGGGTGCATCCGTTTTGGGTCTCTAAGGGCACGGATATTTATATTGCCGCGTCAAGGGCGACCAGGGATAAATTATTGAATATGGGGGTACCTGAAGAGCAGATCCAGGATTCCGGTATCCCGATAAGTTCCAGTTTTACCAGAGATAAAAACAGGGCTCAACTGGCGGAAAAGTTAGGCATAGCTGGCAATAAGTTTACGGTTTTGCTGATGACCGGCTCGTTTGGGTCAGGCCCGCTTGAGGAGATTGCCGAAAGCCTTTGTGCCTGCGCGCAGGTGCAGGTATTGGTAGTCTGCGCAAAAAATAAGAAACTTTTTAGCCGCCTGCAAAAGAAGGACCTGGAGAATGTAAAAACATTCGGGTTTGTCAATAACGCCGAAGAGCTTATGGGGGTTTCCGATATCATCGTCACTAAGCCCGGAGGTTTAAGCATAGCTGAACTGCTGAACATGGGATTAATCCCTATATTTATTTCGGCTATCCCCGGGCAGGAGCAGGAGAATATCAATATATTAGCCGGTTATGGGGTAGGGTGCGCGCCGGAAGGCATCAAGCAGATAAAGGCGCTGGTTGTTGAATTAAAGAATGATCCGCAGAAGCTGGAAAGTTTTAAGGAAAATGTTATACAGGCGGCCAAGCCGTCTGCCTGCCGGGAGATATCCAGTGTTATACGCTAAGGTTGTATTGGGCCTGCCCATTGACGGCCCCTTTGATTACTTAGTCCAGCCGGATATGGCAAATAAAATATCCGTGGGAGCCAGGGTCTGGGTGAATTTCCGCAACAAAAAAGAGGTCGCTTATGTCGTCGGCTTAAGTAGTAAGACAAGGATCAAGAAAATAAAAGAGATTTCAACGCTTATTGATACAGCGCCTGTGTTAGACAAAAAAATGTTGCTGTTAACCAGGGGACTTGCGGAATATTACTGTTGTTCCTGGGGGGAGGCGATTGAAACTGCGCTTCCGGATGAATTAAGGAAAGGCAGGGAGGTAGCGAGAGGTTGGGTTGGCGATGACAAGGAAGACGAGATTGGCCTCGTCCGGACGGACCCGGCACTCCCCCGGGCATTTCGCCCTCGGTCGCTTCTTCTGCCTGTTACGCCTGGCAATGACGTACATTTTGTCCAGGGCCTTGACCGGATGCAGGTTTATTTGAGAGAGATTAAAGAGGCTTGGGCGCTTAAGCGTTCAGCGATTATTTTATTCAGCGATATCCCGGAGGCAGAAAAGGCCAAGGAATTAATTGAAAAAGAGTTAGGTACGGAGGTTTCTTTGGCCTTCCGCAAGCAGCCGAAGGAGCTTAAAGTTTGGGAAGGGATCAGGCAACAGCAATGCTCTATTGTTGTTGGGACGCGTTCAAGTATTTTTTCCCCCGTAAATAATCTGGGTCTGATTATAGTTGACCAGGAGCAGAACCAGGTTTATAAGCAGGAACAGGTGCCGCATTATCACGCCAGGCAAGTTGCGTTAATGCGCGCTAAGATCTGCGGCGCAAAGGCCGTTTTGGGCGGCTGTGTTCCTTCCCTGGAGAGTTTTTATCTTGGGCAGAAAGATAAACTGAAATTTGAAGTCGTCCCCGCTAAAACCGCATACCCCCAGGTCAAAGTTATTGACGCCCGCCGGCTTCCATACAGGGATAGAAAAAATAAGCCCATATTTTCAAAGTTTTTGTCGGATGCAATTTATACAACCTTGACTGAAAAAGGAAAGCTCCTGTTGTTTATTGAGCGCAAAGGTTTTGCCACCAGCGCCGCCTGCCATAATTGCGGAGTGGCTTTAAAATGCCCGCGCTGTAATATTAACCTGGTATTTCATTTTGATGAGGACAGGTTAAAATGCCACCATTGCAACTTTAAGATGGAGGTGCCTAAGATCTGCCCAAGCTGCAATACCGGATACATCAAATATTCAGGGATAGGCACAGAAAAGGTGGAGAGCGAGTTAGCCAAGGTTTTCCCGCAGGCGCGCGTAAAAATATTCGGCGGAGAAAATAAGCCGGGCCTAAATCCGGATGCGGATGTTTTTGTGGCAACCAGCTCGGTCATAAAGCATCAGGATTTAAGTTTTGATTTAATAGGGGTAATGGCGATAGATAACTCGCTTAACCGGGTGGACTTTAGGGCCGCGGAGAAGACATTCGCTTTGCTTATGGGGTTGGCCAGCTTGACTTCTAAGAAAATGATCATTCAAAGCGTAAATGTCAGTCACCATTGTTTTCAGGCGTTAATCAAGAACGACCAGCAGATTTTCTTAAAAGAAGAGCTAAGGCAGCGCAAACAGTTGAATCTGGCGCCTTATAGGCATATGGTATTGATAAAGCTCAGGGGGATAAACTCGGAGGCAGTTAAAAAAGCTGCCCGGGATTTATTTGAGAGGTTAAGCCAAGTTAATGCCCCCGGCGTAAAAATGTTATCGCTTAGTACCGGACAGCCGCCTAAATTACGCGGGAATTTTTATTATCAAATATTAATCAGCGCATCAAGCGCGGAAAAGGCAAGCCGTTTCCTAAGATTACACTTAAAAGAAGGGCATTATTCAGGTATAATAGTGACTGTGGATGTTGACCCGGTATAAAGAAAGTATATAGGGATAAGGATGAAGAAGATAGAAAGTTTTAGAGATTTAACTGTATGGCAAGAAAGTCATGAGTTGGTTCTGGAAGCATATAAGGCTACGCAATATTTCCCCGAGGAAGAAAAATTTGGATTGATTTCTCAGATGAGAAGATCGGCGGTTTCCTTTCCTGCAAATATTGCCGAGGGATTTAAGAGAAGAGGAAAGAAAGACAAGATTTATTTTTATAACATTTCTCAAGGCTCCTTAAGTGAACTACATTATTATGTGATTTTAGCTAAAGATTTAGGTTTTCGTTTAAACTTAAACAAAATTGATTCTTTAATTAATGAAATAGGTAGGATGTTACGTGCCGTGATAGCCTCTTTAGAGAATAGTCCTACATACTAAATACTATTTACTACATATTATGAAGATTGTATTCTTTGGCAGCGCGCATTTTGCAGTTCCGGCGCTTGAGGCTTTGGTAAAAAGCAAGCATGAGATCGTCTGCGTGGTTACGCAACCGGATAAGAAAAAGGGCAGGCATTTGCATCTGGCAGGCACGGATGTTAAGGGCACAGCTGCTGCGGCAGGGCTGAAAACATTCCAGCCGGAAAAGATTAAGAGCAGGGAAAGCGTAAATTTCCTGAAAGACCTGGATGCCGACCTTTTTATTATTGTTGCCTATGGCCAGATATTCTCACAGGAGGTTTTGGATATCCCGAAGATCATGCCGCTCAATATTCATGCCTCGCTTCTTCCTGCTTACCGCGGGGCCGCGCCGATTAATTGGGCGGTAATTAACGCGGAGAAGAAGACAGGGGTAACTATTATGTATGTGAGCCTTAAAATGGATTCAGGGCCGGTTATCCTGCAAAAGGAGATAAAGATTGAAGAGAATGATACTGCGCTAAGCCTTGAGGAGAAATTGCGTTATTTGGGAGCGGAGTTGTTAATGGATGCGCTTAAGTTAATTGACAGCAGGAGTTATCGTTTGTTAGAGCAGGATGAGGATAAGGTAATCCTGGCGCCAAAGCTGAAGAAAGAAGACGGCTTAATTGATTGGCATACTCCCGCGGTAGATATCCATAATCAGATAAGAGGGGTTTTGCCCTGGCCGGGCGCATTTACGGGCTATGGCGGTAAAATACTTAAAATATTCCAAGCGGATGTATTACCGGTATTCCCTAATCACCGGGTCGTACCCGGAGAGGTGATCAGGGCGGATAAGCAGGGTATTGTCGTAGCTTGCGGAAGAGGGTTCTTAAATCTCAAAGAATTACAGTTGGAAGCCGGGAAGCGTATGTCCGGCCAGAATTTTATTATAGGACACAAGCTGGTGGCAGGGGAAATATTAGGAAAAAACAAATAGTTTATTATAGGAAGGTTGAATTATTTGTTTTGTAACTATCTGATTTTAATAAAATTACATACACTGTCTATGATTTATGTTGCAAGTTACAGAAGTTCTGTTATAATTTATTTCTATGCCAGAATTAAGAAAAGATCCGATTATAGGTAGATGGGTAATTATTGCCACCGAGCGTGCCCGCCGGCCTGACCAGTTTGAAAGTCATAGAGAACCGGAGGACCACAGCGCCTGCCCATTCTGCGAAGGCAGGGAATCAAAAACCCCTCCTGAGATTTACGCCATACGGGTGCGTAACTCTGAGCGAAACGGCCCCGGTTGGGATTTACGTGTTGTCCCCAGTATCGCGCCTTTTTTAAGGATCGAGGGTGATCTGGACCGGCGCGGGAATGGCATGTATGATGTAATGAATGGTTTGGGAGCGCATGAAGTCGTAATTGAAACAAATCAGCACATTGCTAATATGGCAGATTTGAGTGAAGAGCAAATCACCAAAGTGCTCAATTGTTATTCCGATAGGATAATGGATTTAGAGAAAGACCATCGGCTTAAATATGTGCTGGTGTTTAAAAACTACGGTAGAGGATCCGGAGGCGGTGGTATAAGGCATTCGCGCTCGCAGTTGATCGCTACGCCGGTTAACCCTAAACGCGTAAAAGAGGAACTGGCCGGATCGCGCCAATATTACGATTACCATGAGCGCTGCGTGTTCTGTGATTTAATCAAGCAAGAACTGAAACAGAAGGAACGTGTGATCGCCGAGTTTGATGGTTTTGTAGCGGTTGCTCCTTTTGCCGCGCGCTTTCCTTTTGAGGCCTGGATCTTGCCTAAAAAACACTGTTGCGATTATACCTGTATGGATGCGGAATCCAGGAGAAACCTGGCGCGCGTGCTTAAAACCGTACTTTTGAAATTAAAGATAGGGCTAAATGACCCTGATTATAATTATGTGATCCATACCGCGCCGTTCCGCAGGCAGAAAGTAGGCTATTGGAAAACCATTGACCAGGATTATCATTGGCATATTGAGATTATGCCGCGTTTGACGAAGGTAGCGGGTTTTGAATGGGGGACAGGTTTTTATATTTGCCCGCTCCCTCCCGAAGAAACAACTAAATTCTTAAGGGAGGTAAAGATTTAAAATGGCGGAATTAAGAAGGGACCCGGTTGTCGGGCGTTGGGTGATCGTGGATACGGACCACCCGAACAAGCCCGGGGATTTTCAATATGAACAGTATATCCCTATGGGGGGTTTGTGCCCGTTTTGTTATGGCAATGAGTTTATGACCCCTCCCGAAATAAGCTGTTTTCGCGACCCTTCTACCGGAGCAAACAGCCCGGGCTGGCAGGTACGCGTGGTAGCCAATAAATTTCCCGCTTTGCAGATTGAAGGCGAGCTTGACCGCAGGGGTTTGGGTATTTACGATATGTCAAACGGGGTTGGCGCCCATGAGGTTTTAATTGAAAGCCCGTATCATAATAAAGATATCCCCGAACTTTTGCAGGCAGAGATTGAAAGTTACCTGAAGATGTGTTGTGTGCGCGCGGCGGACTTAAAAAAAGACAGCCGTTTTAAATATATAATGATATTCCGTAATTATGGCTCAGCAGCCGGGGCCTCCCTGGAGCATCCGCATACGCAGCTGGTAGCGCTTCCGATGGTGCCGAAAAACGCGCTGGAGGAGATCCACGGCGCGCGCGATTATTATAATTACCGCGAGCGCTGCATATTTTGCGATATAATCCGCCAGGAGATTTCCGATAAGGCAAGGGTGATCCTGGAGAATAAGTATTTTATTTCGTTCTGCCCGTTTGTTTCGCGTTTCCCGTTTGAGATCATGATCATGCCTAAACAGCACAGCGGGTATTTCTGCCACATATCCGGAGAAGAGGTTGTTGCGTTAGCGCAGATTTTAAAGGACACGTTAGCGAAACTAAAAAAAGTATTTGAAAATTTGTCATATAATTATATAATTCATTCAGCGCCTATTAACGGCGAAGCTGATGTTGAGTATTACCACTGGCATATTGAGATTATGCCTAAGCTGACGCAAGTAGCAGGTTTTGAGTGGGGGACCGGTTTTTACCTTGATCCAACCTCGCCCGAATTAGCCGCGCAGTATCTAAAAGAAAAAGATAAGTAAGGGGAGGATTTATCCCGTTCGTAACCACATCAAAATTTTCTTATTCCCCTTCGGAAATTATAAAGATTTTGATGTACTCACGGGATTTCGCTAAATAAAAGCAGAAGGAGCTCAAGATGGCTGTTAAAGTTGGGATTAACGGATTCGGCAGGATCGGACGTTTGGTGGCGCGGGCAATTTTAGAAAAGAACAGTAAAGATATTGAGCTTGTGGCGATCAATGATTTGACCGACGCCAAAAGCAACGCGTATCTTTTTAAATATGATTCGGTGCACGGCCGTTTTAACGGGGATGTAAAAGCTACCGCTGAAGACGTGATCTCTGTAAACGGGAAAGAGGTCAAGGTCTTAAAGAAGACTGACCCCGCAGAATTGCCCTGGAAAGATTTAGGGATAGAGATTGTAATTGAATCTACAGGCTTATTCACTATTAAGAAAGACGGGGTGAATAAGAAAGGTAAAGCAGTTAAGGGCGCGGAGAATCACATAACCAAGGGGGGGGCTAAAAAAGTTATAATTTCGGCTCCTGCCGAGGGTGAGGATATAACTATAGTGCTTGGTGTCAATGAGTCAAAATATGAGCCGAAAAATCATCATGTAATCTCCAACGCCTCCTGCACTACTAACTGCCTTGCTCCAATCGCCAAAGTGATGAATGATAACTGGGGGATTGTTAAGGGGTTGATGACGACAATCCATTCCTATACCAATGACCAGAAATTACAGGATATGGCGCACTCAGATTTGCGCCGTTCCAGGGCTGCGGCGGTTTCTATGATCCCTACTTCAACCGGAGCGGCCAAGGCTTTATCATTGGTTATTCCTGAGTTAAAAGGAAAATTGGATGGTTTCGCCATCCGCGTTCCTACGCCAAATGTTTCGGTAGTTGATCTTTCCGCAACTTTAGCCAAGAAAGTCACCGTGGAAGAGCTTAACGCCGCTTTTAAGGCAGCTGCAGAAGGGGCGATGAAAGGGATACTCGGATATACGGAAGACCCGATAGTCTCCGTTGATTTTAACCATTGTGTATTAAGTTCGATAGTTGATGGTAAATGCACCAAGGTTATCCAGGACGATTTTATTAAAGTACTTTCCTGGTATGATAATGAGTGGGGGTATTCAAACCGCGTAGTTGATTTGTGCGAGTATATTGTTAAAAAAGGATTATAGGAAGGGGCACCCCGCGCTGATTGGCACCTGGCCCGAATGGAATTGGCTAGTGTTGCCTTGTGTCTAATGTTGCACAGGTGTCCCCCTTGTGGAGGAGTTATTAATGGCGAAGCTGACTTTAAAAGATGTTGATTTAAAAGATAAAACGGTATTGGTGCGTGCGGATTTTAATGTTCCGCAGGATGCCAGCCTGAATATTACCGATGATACGCGCATACGGGCAACCTTGCCTACTTTGAAATATATCTTAGAGCATGGCGCTAAGAAATTAGTGTTGATGAGCCACTTGGGCCGGCCGGACGGAAAGCCGGTTGCTAAATACAGCCTTAAACCGGTAGCCGGACGTTTAAAAGAGCTCTTGGGGCAGGATGTGCTGTTCCTGGATGATTGTACAGGAGTAAATATTAAACGGGATATTGATAATTCAAAAGCAAGGGTGGTTTTACTGGAGAATTTAAGATATCATCCTGAAGAAGAAGCCAACGATGCTAACTTTTCCAAACAGCTTGCATCTTTAGGGGATGTATTCATCAATGATGCTTTTGGCACGGCGCACCGCGCTCATGCCTCAACAGAAGGGGTGGCACATTTTTTAAAATCAGCCGCAGGGCTGCTTTTAGAGAAGGAGATCAAGTATTTAGGCGACGCAGTTAAGGATCCGCAGAAGCCCTTTGTAGTTATTTTAGGCGGGGCCAAAGTTTCGGATAAGATCGGGGTTATTGAGAACCTGCTGCCTAAGTGTGACGCAATTATTGTTGGCGGCGGAATGGCATATACATTCCTTAAGGCTGAAGGTAAACAGATCGGTAACTCCAAGCTGGAAAAAGAGAAACTGGATTTAGCAAAATCAACTTTAGATAAAGCCAAACAGTTGAATAAAGAGATCCTTTTGCCCATTGATAACATAGTGGTTGATAATATAGATGCAAATGCTGCGGTTGAAATAGCAGGCGAGAATATACCTGACGGCAAGATTGCCGTGGATATCGGGCCAAAGACGGTTAAATTGTTTGAAGAGAAATTAAAATCTGCCAAAACCATTGTTTGGAACGGCCCGATGGGGATATTTGAAATGGATGCTTTCAGCAAGGGCACGCAAGAGTTAGCTGAATTTATCGGTAGGTTAGCTTGCATTTCAATTATTGGCGGTGGGGATACTGCGGCGGCTATTGCAAAATTCAAACTGGAAGATAAAATGTCACATATTTCAACTGGGGGCGGGGCAAGCCTGGAGTTTTTGGAGGGTAAGACCTTACCCGGTATTGCCGCGCTTACGGACAGGCCAGAGGGCCGTGGTTTGGCCTCCGCTAGCCAAAACCACAGATGAGAAAAACAATTATTGCCGGAAACTGGAAGATGTATAAGACGATCACGGAGGCAATTGAACTTGCCAATGGGTTAAAGCGTGAATTCTTTAAGCTGGATTTTGCGGCAGTGGATGTGGTATTGTGCCCGGCATTTACCGCTTTAAGCGAAGTAGCGGAAGTTTTAACGGAAACAGAGATCGGTTTAGGCGCGCAGGATATCTATTGGCAGGAGGAAGGTGCTTTTACCGGAGAGGTTTCTCCTCTTATGATAAAGGATGCCGGCTGCCAATACGCAATTATCGGGCATTCCGAACGCAGGCAGTTTTTTGGCGAAAGCAATGAGACCGTAAATAAGAAAATCAAGGCCGCGCTTAAGTCCGGGATTATCCCTATTGTTTGCGTAGGGGAGAACCTGCAGGAAAGAGAAGCCAATAAAACATTTAAGGTTGTTGAAGACCATATCAATAATGGGTTGGCAGGCGTTGATGTTTCCGATATAGCGAATTTAATAATTGCTTATGAGCCGGTCTGGGCAATCGGTACGGGTAAAACCGCTACCCCGGATCAGGCGCAAGAGGTGCATAAATTTATCCGTGACCTATTGAAGAAAAATTACGGCCAGGATGTATCGGATAACATTAGGATCCAGTATGGCGGAAGCGTAAAACCCGAGAATATCATGCAGTTAATGGAGAGGCCGGATGTGGACGGGGCCCTGGTTGGGGGAGCAAGCCTGAAGGTAGATTCTTTTAGCGCGATAGTAACTAAAGCAAGCGAGGTTGTAAAATGATGACGTTAATAATCGTAATCCATGTGACTGCCTGTTTGGTTTTAATCACCTTGGTTTTAATCCAGCGTGGGAGGGGGGCAGGTCTTGTGGAAAGCTTTGCCGGTGTTGAGTCGATGTTCGGAACAAAGACCAGCGTTTTTCTCACGCGAACGACAACAATCATGTCTGTAGTATTTTTCCTGACTTGTTTGAGTTTGGCGGTATTATCCGTTAAGCAAAGTAAGTCGTTGATGCGTAATGCCAAGCCCCCTGTTCCGGTAAAAACAGAAGCGGCAAAAGCAGGGACAGCTAAACCAGGGGATGCGAAAACAGAGCCGGTTAAGGCAGAAACAGCTAAACCAGGGGTTTTAAAAATGGAAGCTGCAAAAGCAGAGGCGCCGAAAGTAGAAGCATCTAAAATAGCATCTCCTGCAGAAAAAGCTAATCCGGAGGCGGGAAAAGCTGAGTAATAGATATGTCTATTTATACTTTTAAAGGCTACCAGTCTACTGGTAGCCTTTACTATTTGATTTAGCAAGAAATAATTGTTTTGTAACCTCCAGATATATGGAGAGATACATAAAACGTCTTTTAATCAACATGAAGAATAAAAAGCTTTTTTGGGTATTTGCCTTAAGCAGCGCGGTCTATTTTACTCAAGGCATAGAAGGGTTACCCGCTCAAGGGTTATTCTATTATCTTAAGGAAACTTTACATTTTTCCCCGGAAAAGATAATGATCCTCGGCAGTATCACTACTTTTGCCTGGATGGTCAAACCCTTAATCGGTTATGTGATAGACCATCTCTTTACGAAAAGGGTTTGGGTATTCATTTCTTTGTTTTTAGATATAGTTTTTGTTTTATTCTTGGGCTTGATGCAGATGCCGCTTGTTTTCCTGGTAGTCTTGCTTGTGATTACTTCTTCTAACGCGGCTTTCCGTGATGTAGCGGTTGACGGTATAATGTGCGTGGAAGGCAAGAAATACCGGGCTACCGGCAAGATCCAGAGTATCCAGTGGGTTTCGATTTTAGTGGCGGGGTTGTTTACCGGTATAGGAGGGGCTTTTATCGCCGAGAAATGGGATTACAAGGTTGGTTTTCTATGCCTTGTCCCGGTTTATTTGTTAGTAGGGCTGCCGGCTTATTTTTATCAAGAGGAGGGGCTTGAGAAAAAGTACGCGTCTTTGTTGTCGGACCTGAAGAGGCTTTTTAGCGATAAAAAGATATTGATTATCGGTTTGTTTATTTTCTTATATAAATATTCCCCCTCTTTTGGCACGCCGTTATTTTTTATACAACGGGACACTTTTAAGTGGGGTAAGATGTGGATCGGGACTTTAGGGACCATCAGTACCTTATTCGGTGTCGCAGGTTCGCTATTGTATTATAAATTCAGCCAGAGAATAGATATTAAGAAGTGGCTGTATTTTTCAGTATTCCTGGGTGCGCTGACTACTTTAAGTTACCTGTATTATACACCTGTAACTGCTGTCGCTTATGATGTGGTATACAGTTTCCTGGGGATGTTTATATTCCTGATGGTGATGGATTTTATGGCCCGCCATTCAATAAAAGGGCTTGAGGCTACCTCTTTTGCTTTGTTGTGCAGCATAAATAACCTTTCCGGCACAGCCGGTAATTTGTCAGGAGCGTTCCTGCTTCCGCTTATCGGTTTGAAATGGCTGATTGTTTTATCCGCCTTGACCAGTTTTCTTTGTTTACCTTTGATTCATAAGATAGAGTAAAATATTGATTATTTGAGCCAGCTTTAGTAATTTAATCCATGCAAAATTATAGGGATAAATCAAAATTATTATTTTCTATAGTGATACCTTCCAGAAATGAAGCTGGCAATTTGGCCAATACCTTGAATAGGGCGATTCAGGTTTTGGATAAAGCAGCCGTACCTTTTGAAATTATTGTAGTTGATGATTATAGTAATGATAATACGGTTGAAGTATTAAGCCGCATAGCCGAACACGACAGAAGGGTCAACCTGGTAAAAAACATATATGCTCCGGGGTATGGGTGCGCTGTAAGGCGCGGGCTTGAGGTTTTTAAGGGCAATTTAGCGGCCATACTTATGGCGGATTCATCGGACGAACCGGAAGACCTGATTAAATATTATGATAAGATTGCTGAAGGGTATGATTGCGTGTTTGGGACACGCTTTTCTAAACAATCCAGGATTGTGCATTATCCATGGCATAAACTTATATTAAACAGGCTGGGTAATCTTTTTATCCAGGTAATTTTTTGCTTGCCTTACAATGATACCACCAATGCCTTTAAATGTTATTCCAGGAGAACCATAGAGTGTATCTCTCCGCTTATATCCGGCAGCTTCAATCTTACGGTAGAAATGCCTTTAAAGGCTATTATCAGGGGGCATAAATGGTGCGTTGTGCCGGTCAATTGGTATGGGAGGAAAAAAGGTGTTTCCAAGTGGGGGATAAAAGAAATAGGGGCGGGGTATTTGTCCACCATATTTTGTTTGTGGATGGAAAAGTTGTCAAGCCGCGCTGATCGCCCCGAGCGGGCGCTATAATTATATCTATTGCAATTGATGGGCAATTTTATATAATATGATTATGATGGAAACGCTTAAGCCTTATATACTTAGCTTTATCCCGATGTTTGTGGCGGTGGATGCCATCGGCAATATCCCCATCTTCCTGTCCCTGGTTGAGGGTTCCTCAAAGATCAACAGACATAAGATAATTCTGGATGCGGTTGTCACTGCCATAGGAGTGGCGGTCCTCTTTATGTTCTTAGGTACCTGGGTTTTCTCCCTTTTAGGCATAACTATACCTGATTTTCAGATAGCGGGGGGCGCATTATTATTTGTCATCGCGGTAAGGCTTTTATTACCCGGGGCGCAAAAGAATGTATTGACCAGTTCTCATGATAAAGATATGGGGGTGTTTCCGTTGGGAACGCCTTTAATCACGGGGCCTGCTGTTTTGACTACTACTTTGATGATGATGAACAGCTTTGGCGCCGTGGTGACATTGGTCTCATTAATATTGAATATGCTTTTTGTCTGGATTACTTTGGCCAAGACTGATACAATCATGAAGGTGATCGGCCCCAGCGGCACAAGGGCATTTTCCAAAATAATGTATATATTACTGGCGGCAATCGCGGTGATGATGATCAGGCACGGTATAATCGGAGCGTTTTTGAAATGATGCGTAAAGTCTTAACTTTCATTATGGCTGGCGGAAAGGGCGAGCGTCTTTTGCCTTTGACCAAAGACCGCACTAAGCCGGCGGTGCCTTTTGGCGGCATATACCGGATTATTGACTTTACTTTGAGCAATTGCATTAATTCGGGATTGCGTAAAATTTATATCCTTACTCAATACAAGTCAGCGTCTTTGCAGAGGCATATCCGCCTGGGTTGGAATTTCCTGCCTTCGGAGCTGGGCCAATTCATAGAATTGCTTCCCGCGCAGCAGCGTGTAGGGGATTCCTGGTATATGGGCACAGCCGATGCGATTTATCAGAACCTTTATACTTTAGAAATGGACCGGCCGGATGAAGTCCTGATTTTAGCCGGGGACCATATTTATAAAATGAATTACTATTCTATGATTGATGTGCACCGTGAGCAGAACGCCGACCTTACGGTAGGCGTGGTGGAGATAGATAAGAGCAAGTCTAAACACCTTGGAGTTGTAGAGGTGGATGGGTTTGGCCGGGTTACCGGTTTTTACGAGAAGCCGGCAAGCCCCAAGACCATTCCCGGAAAGCCGGATAAGATTTACGGATCAATGGGGATATATGTATTTAATCAATCTGTCCTGATGCAGGAGCTGTTTGAAGATGCAAAAAACCATAAGTCTTCCCATGATTTTGGCAAGGACATTATTCCGCAGATGTTAAAGAAGGGTATGAAGGTCGTGGCTTTTAATTTCCGCGATAAAGAGAGGAAAGAGGAATATTGGAGGGATATCGGCACTATTGATGCTTATTATGAGGCGAATATGGAGTTAATCCAGGTAAACCCTACATTTAATCTTTATGATCAGGAGTGGCCGTTAAGGACCTTCCAGGAGCAGTATCCACCGGTCAAAACCGTACATTCAGGCGACCGGGAAGAAGGCAGGGTTGGCTTGGTGCTTGATTCCGTAGTCTCTGAAGGCTGCGTGGTTTCCGGAGGCAGGGTACAGCGGTCAATATTATCTCCTAATGTAAGGATAAATAGTTTTTCCGAAGTCTATGATTCTATCCTGATGGAGGGTGTTAATGTAGGCAGGTATGCCAAAATTAAACGGGCGATTATTGATAAAGATATTAATATTCCACAGGGGATGATTATTGGTTTTAACCCGGTAGAGGATAAAAAAAGATTCTTTGTCAGTGAGTCGGGAATCGTGGTGGTGGCAAAGGGTACAGAAATCAAGTAGTTTCTTTATAGCGAGTATGTAGAATGTAGTAGGTAGAATACAGGGAAAGGCAATGATCAGGAAAGCAAAAATAGAAGATATAAAAAAGATTCAGGAGTTGATTGGCTGTTTTGCGAAACAGGATGTGATGCTGCCCAGGTCGCTCAACGAGCTTTATGAGAATATAAGGGATTTCTGGGTGTATGAGGATAGGGGTAAGCTGGCAGGCTGCGCGGCCTTGCATATTTCCTGGGATGATTTAGCCGAGATTAAATCTTTGGCAGTTGCTAAAAATAAACAAGGCAAAGGCCTTGGAAAAGACCTGGTTACGGCTTGCCTGGCGGAAGCAAAGGTTATGGGGGCAAAGAAGATTTTTGTACTTACCTATAAACCGGAATTTTTTAGAAAGTTAGGTTTTAGAAAGATTAAGCACGCAGCTTTGCCGCATAAGATATGGGCGGAGTGCATTAACTGCTGTAAATTCCCCGATTGCCAAGAGGTTGCCCTGTTAAAAATCTTGTAAAATCTAAATTATATGGTACAATTTTTAAACTTGGCAGTTTGCGTCCCCGGTTAAGGCTAAGGAGTGTCTTGATTGGGAGAATGCTATAATGGGGACACTTCTAGCTTTGGGTCGGGGACAGGTCTTGCTTTGGGATCAGAAACGTCCCTAGGGTAAAATAAAGAGGAGGAGAGATGGATTATTTGTTGACTGATGAACAGAAGATGATTAAGGATTTGGCGCATAAGATTGCCGAAGACAAGATCCGGCCTGTTGCGGCTAAATATGATATTAGCGAAGAATACCCCTGGGATGTTTTAAAGGTTATGGCAGAATCCGATATGTTCGGATTGTTTATCCCTGAGGAGTACGGCGGCTTTGCCACCAGCGTTTTTAATTTATGCCTTGCCACTGAGGAGTTTTCCCGCGCCTGCGGAGGAATTGCCGTTTGCTACGCGGCAAGCGCCCTGGGGACATTCCCGATTGTGTTATTCGGGGATGATGAACAGAAGAAAAAATACCTGCCGGACCTGGCAAAGGGGAAGAAAGTAGCGGCATTTGCGATTACCGAGCCGGAGGCAGGATCAGATGCTTCAGGTATTAAGACTACCGCTAAAAAAGAAGGCGATTATTATATTTTAAACGGCCTGAAGCATTTTATTACCAACGGCGGAGATGCGGAGACTTATGTCGTGATTGCTATGACTAATAAGTCAAAAGGAGCCCGCGGGGCTTCCGCTTTTATTGTTGAAAAAGGTATCCCCGGTTTTACTTTCGGCAAAAAAGAGGATAAGTTTGGGATCCGGGCGTCCAGCACACGCGAGTTGGTTTTTACGGACTGCAAGATCCCCGCCAAAAACCTTCTTTCCAAAGAAGGGATGGGTTTTATCGTAACGATGAAAACTTTTGATATGTCGCGCCCGGGAGTAGCAGCCCAGGCTTTGGGTATTGCCCAGGGAGCGCTGGAGTTGGCGGTAAAATATGTGCGCGAGAGGGTGCAGTTCGGCAAGTCTATCTCAAGTTTCCAGGGAGTCCAGTGGATGCTCGCAGATATGGCTACGGAGGTGGAGGCAGCGCGCGGGTTAGTATATTCTACGGCCAGGATGGTTGATGCGGGGATTAAAGATGTGGCAAAGGAATCAGCAATGGCTAAGATGTATGCTTCGGATGTCGCGATGAAGGTCACGGTGGATGCCTTGCAGTTATTCGGCGGGTATGGCTATATGAAAGATTATCCGATTGAGAAATATGTGCGCGATGCCAAGATTACTCAGATTTACGAAGGGACAAACCAGGTGCAGCGTAATATAATCGCTTTGCAGTTGATTAAAGAGATGGCGAAGTAAGGCAGTATGTAGTATGTAGAATGTAGGGAGAATCAGAGGCAAGAATAGGTAATAGTAAATAAGAATAAGTAATAGTAAGTAAGTTTGAGTAAGTGAAATAATCAGACAGGATTAAGAGATGAATATAGTGGTTTGCATAAAACAGGTCCCTGAAACAACTGAGGTAAGAATTAACCCCGAGACAAATACGCTTATGCGTGAAGGGGTAAAGTCGATTATTAATCCTTTTGATATGTACGCGATTGAAGAGGCGGTGCGGCTTAAGGAAAGGTTCAGTGGCAAGGTCTCTGTTTTGACTATGGGGCCTCCTCAAGCGGATAGCGCCTTACGCGAAGCAATTTCTATGGGAGCTGATGAAGGGTTTTTGGTCTGCGACCGCGCTTTTGCCGGAAGCGATACATGGGCAACCAGCTATACTTTGGCCGGAGCGATTAAAAAGCTGGGTGCGTTTGATTTGATTATTTGCGGCAAGCAGGCTTCAGACGGGGATACGGCGCAGGTCGGGCCGGGGATATCCACGCATTTAAATATTCCCCAGGTAACTTATGTTAAGAACATAGAAGAGGCAACCGATAAATTGATGAAGGTTGAGAGGATGCTTGAAGAGGGATTTGAAATCATTGAGACCCCGCTTCCGGCGCTTTTAACCGTAGTCAAAGAGATCAATGAGCCGAGGATTCCTTCGTTAAGAGGCCTGATGAAGGCAAAGTCGGCCAAGATTACTACGTTTACCCAGAAAGAGTTACAATTGGATCCGCAGCAGATCGGTTTGTGCGGTTCGCCTACCCAGGTTGTGAAAATTTTTACTCCTACTCCCAGAGTTGGAGGCCAGATACTTACCGGCGAGGTTGCTGATATTGCCAAACAACTGGTGGATTTAATTAAGGATGAGGTAAAATAAGTATGCCTATATCGATCATTATTGAAAAGTGCACGGGTTGTACGCTTTGCGTAAAGGCATGCCCGTTTGATGCTATCCGTATAATGGACAAGCTAGACAGCAGTGGCTCGGCCTCCGATAAGCCAGAGGGCGATGGTTCGGCTTCCTTTAGCCAAAGCCATAGCCGAAGCCATAAGAAAGCGGTAATTGATTTAAATAAGTGTACGCTTTGTGGGGCCTGTAAAGAAGCCTGTAAATTTAAGGCAATCTTGATAGAAAAGACTCCAGCTAAATGCGACCTGCCGGATATAAAAGATTATAAGGGGATTTGGGTATTTATTGAGCAGAAGAACGGGAGAGTGCAGTCGGTTTCGTATGAATTATTAGGCAAGGCCCAGGAGCTGGCCAGGAAATTAAATTGCCAGGTGAGCGGGGTTTTGATCGGTAATAAATTAGAGGACCAGCTGGATGAGTTGATCTTTTGCGGAGCGGATAATATATACCTGGTAGAGGACCCGACGCTAGCGAATTTCCAGGATGAACCATATACTAATATTTTGGTTGAGCTGGTAAAAAAATATAAACCCGAAATCCTTTTATGCGGGGCGACAAATATCGGAAGGTCTTTAATTTCACGCGTTGCGATAAATATTAAAGCCGGCTTAACTGCAGATTGCACGGGATTAGATATTGAACCTGACAAAAAGATACTCTTACAGACGCGGCCGGCTTTCGGCGGCAATATCATGGCGACAATTATTTCCCCGAATTACCGCCCGCAGATGGCGACAGTCCGGCATAAGGTGTTTGCGCCTATGCCGGCGGACAAGAAACGTAAAGGCAGGATTATAAAGGAAAGTTTTGACAGATCTCTTTATGTTTCGCGCACAAAGCTTTTGGATATAATTGAAGAGATTGAATCTACGGTGAACTTGTCCGAGGCTGATATTATTGTTTCCGGCGGACGCGGTATGGGAGGAGCGGAGAATTTTAAATTACTGGAAGAATTAGCGCATGTCCTGGGAGCCGCAGTCGGCTCAAGCCGCGCGGCAGTAGACAACGGCTGGATGCCTTATTCACATCAGGTCGGGCAAACCGGAAGGACAGTAGCTCCAAAGATCTATATTGCCTGCGGGATATCCGGACAGATACAGCATCTTGTCGGCATGCAATCTTCAAAGATTATTATTGCCATAAACAAAGACCCCGAAGCGCCGATTTTCAAGTTAGCCACTTATGGAATTGTAGGTGACCTGTTTCAGGTTGTCCCGGCCTTAACCCAAGCCTTCAAAACAACTCTCCGAAAATAATAAGCTTATCTAAGGTATATTCTCAAAAACATTTCTTACAGAACTAATTGATTAACATAGAGTTATATATACTGTCTACACTGCAGTTATTTGCATTGGTTAGAATACTATTTCAGCTATATGTTAAAGAATGTTAATATTTTCCTTGACAAGATAAGCTTACTTATTTATAATGTTTCCCAGATTGCCTCGGGCAGTACACGCCCTCGCAATGACGAGCAGGAGATAGATTTATGGTAAGTAATAATTTAATGACTATCGAAGACCTGGCGGATTATTTAAAGGTAACCCGCAGGACTATTTATGACTGGTTGAAGCATAATAAGATACCCGCGCTGAAACTTGTCGGGCAATGGCGTTTTAAAAAAGATAAGATTGATGACTGGTTGGATGGCCAGACGCAACATTAACACCCCGCGCTTATGGCACCCAACGCTAATAAGGAATTGCGTTGGTGTGCGCAAGGCTAGCGCAAATTGCGCGGGTGTACCCTTTCTGGGCTAACACCCGGCCTAAATGGAATGGCCGGTGTATCCTTTCTGGATAAGGAGAAAAAATATGTATTTTAAAAGACTTGAGCTTTTAGGTTTTAAATCGTTTTGCGATAAGACGGTGCTGAACTTTGAGCCGGGGATTACGGCGGTAGTCGGGCCTAACGGCTGCGGGAAATCAAATATCTTTGATTCCATACGCTGGGTACTCGGTGAACAGTCCG
Source organism: Candidatus Omnitrophota bacterium (assembly GCA_028716965.1). Classification (GTDB taxonomy): domain Bacteria; phylum Omnitrophota; class Gorgyraeia; order Gygaellales; family Profunditerraquicolaceae; genus UBA6249. The sequence goes on along the minus strand of JAQUOV010000001.1, from coordinate 24,985 downwards.
CAAAGTCGCTGCGCGGCTCAGAGATGCTGGATGTTATCTTTAACGGCGCCGACAATAAAGAGCCATTGAGTATGGCCGAGGTCAGCCTTGCTTTTGACAATACCAGCCGCTTTTTTAATGTTGACCATCCGGAGGTGCTGATTACGCGCAGGCTTTTTAGAAGCGGAGAGAGCGAATATCTGCTGAATAAGGCCACGGTGCGGCTTAAAGATATATTGGATTTATTGTTAGGTACGGGTATAGGCGCAGAGAGTTATTCCATTATCGCGCAGGGAAAAATAGATTTGGTATTAAGCTCCCGTCCGGAAGACCGGCGCATGGTGTTTGATGAGGCAAGCGGCATAAGCAAATATAAAGCCCAGAAAAGGGAAACTACGCGCAGGCTTGAGGAGACAGAACAAAATCTCTTGCGTGTAAACGATATTGTATCCGAGGTCAAACGGCAGATCGGCTCCCTTGAGCGCCAGGCAAATAAAGCGCGCAGATACAAGGAGGTTTTTGAGGAATTAAAATTAAAAGAAATTGACTTGGCAGTCATAGATAAGAATAATCTCCTTAGGCAGAGGGATGAAATTTCCGGACAGCTGTCAGAATCAAGGAAGGAGGAGTTAACGTTAGCTGAAGCGGTTACGGAGATGGAGGCTAAGATCGCCAACCGGCAGTCGGAATTAAAAACGCTGGAAGAAGGTTTGATGTCCAGCCGCAGCCAGATACTTAATTTGGAGAATAGCCTGGTGCGCAATAATGAGCATATCGCTTTTAACCAACAGCGTATCGCCGAGCTTTCCGAAAATATGCAGGTTTTAGAGGCCCAGATTGAGCAGGCGAAGAGCAAACTTCTTCAGGATGAGGAGAAGCTGGAAAAAATCCGTCTTGAGTATTCCAGTCTCAAGCATAATATAGAAGATAAGGAATCCGTCTTAAAGCAGAAGGAAGAGGAAATTAATAAGATCAACTCTTCTATTAAAAGTTCGTTGGAGATCATTTCCGAAAGCAAAAAGATGATCCTGGACCTAGAAACCAGGATCTCAAATACTCATAATGAAGTCAGTGAATTCAATTCCAGGCACCAGGTATTCCTGGCGCGCAAAAAGAGGCTGGAGATTGAAAAGGCAAAGGTCTATGAAGAAAAGGTGATTTCCGAGGAGGCCTTAAACAGGGTTACCCGGGAGCTCTCCAATACGCGGGAATTAGTGGATGAGTTCAGGCAGAAGATCGCTAATGTAAAGGCAAGCCTTGAGCAAGAGGGGTTAAATTTAAACGGGATTAACCAGGAGATTACCAGGCTTGAAAATGAAAAGCTCACCTTGGTTTCACATAAAGAGTTTCTGGAGAAGCTGAAGAATAAGTATGATGATATAGGGGAATCGCTTAACGCGGTGATCTACCTGGACAAACTGCCCAAGGAGAGTGTCACCGGGCTGGTGGTGAAGATCCAGGGCCAGTCATCGGTAAATGATGAAGACCGGTCGCGCCTGGCGGAAGCGGCTTTGCCTATGGGAGGGCAAACCGCGGCTGTGGATTCAGCTGCTTTTAGGATAAGCGGAGAGGCCAAGCCTATTGAATTGGATACGCAAAAGATAAGTGATAAGATTGCCAAGATTGAAGAGGGCCTCGGAGAGCTAAAGAACAGGAGGGTATTGCGCCAAACTTGTATTGCGGAATTAAGTAAAATGTCGGCGGATTTGGAGCAGGAGCTGCGTAATCACGAAATTACTTTAGCCAATAAAGAAGCCGGATATGCTACGACCTTAGAGCAGTTTAATAAAATAAAGGAAGAAGAGGATGTGGTTGTTATGGAGTTGACAGAGGTGGCCCGGGAGATCTCCGCGATTGAACAAAACTTATCCGCTGCCCAGGCTAAACTTTCCAACTTAAACAATGAAGAGAGGCTTAAGCAGGATTCAATCGTGCAGGAAGAGGATAGTATCGCTTTAAACAGCAAGGCACGGGAAGAGGTGTTGGTTTTAATTACCCAGACCAGGACGGAGATTGAGGCTTTAAATAAGCGTTTTAGTTCTGACGCGGCAACCTTAAAGATCCTTGATGAAACTTACGCGCAGGATAGGGCCAGCCTTGAGAATATTGAGAAGCAAATCAGTGAATCTAAAGAGCGCCAGCAGGGTTTAAGGCTTGAGGTCATTGATTGCCAGAATAAAATTAATGAATCAGAGGTCCAGATTAAAGAAAAGAAAAGCAGCCTTCTTGAGGTTGAGTTTAAATATAATGAAGTCTCCAGCAGCACGGTGGGGGTAGTAAAGAGAATTGAAGCCGACCGCAAGCACCTGGAACAGATAAAAAGCCAATTGCATGATTTGGAGATGCAGGATAAGGACTTGGATTACCGATATGCGGCTATAAAAGAGAGGATGAGCTCTGCCTATAAAATTGATTTGGATATTCTGGAGGATACAAACAAAGAATCAGACCAGCAGTCCTTATCGGCTGCAATAGGGGAATTAAAGAGAAAACTGGATTCCTACGGCACGGTCAACCTGGTGGCGATTGAAGAGTATGATGAGTTAAAACAGCGTTATGATTTCCTTATCCAACAGCAGAATGACCTTTTAGCTGCCAAGGAGTCATTGCATCAGGCGATCTTGAAGATCAACCGTACGACAAAACAGATGTTTATGGAGACCTTTGAGAAAGTGAAGGTGGAGTTTAAGAATTATTTCCGGCTGCTTTTTAACGGCGGGGACGCGCAGTTGTTTTTAGTTGACGAGCATGACCCGCTTGAATCGGGGATTGAGATTATCTGCCGGCCTCCGGGAAAGAAACTACAGAATGTTCTCTTATTAAGCGGCGGAGAAAAAAGTATGTCGGCGATCGCGCTGATCTTTGCTATTTTCAAGGTTAAGCCTTCGCCGTTCTGCATCCTGGATGAGATTGACGCAGCCCTTGATGAAGCCAACGTAGACAGGTTCTCCAGGGTTTTGCAGGAGTTTTCCAAGACTTCGCAGTTTATTGTCATTACTCATAACAAGAAGACTATTGTTAACGCCAATATCATGTATGGTATTACCATGCAGCAATCGGGAGTCTCAAAAATAGTTTCGGTAAAATTGTCGCAGGATAAAGAGAAGCAGGAACAGCCGGTAGCGGCGTAAATTTAACTGCAGCAGGTGGTGTTTCTGCCCTGGCTTTTGGCTTTATAGAGTGATTTATCCGAAGAGGTAATTAAGTCCGCAGGCAGCTGTCCATTCTCGGGAAAGGTGGCTATCCCAAGGCTGACCGTCAGCATCTTATTAGGAAAGATCCCTTCGTTTAAGAAGGGGTATTTTTGGATATCCACTCTAAGGCGTTCAGCGATCATGTAAGCTTCTTTTTGGTCGGTTTGAGGCAGGATGATGGTGAATTCTTCCCCTCCGTAACGGCAGACATGGTCCATTTTGCGTGATTGATTACGCAAGAGTTGCGCTAAATCTTTTAGTATCTTGTCTCCTATCTGATGTCCAAGAGTGTCGTTATAAACCTTAAAATTATCTATATCTATTGTAACTAAACTAAGCTTGTTTTTGGTCGCCTTGGCTTTTTCCATCTCTGTTTGCAGAAGGTACTGAAAATATCCATGGTTCCAGAGATTAGTCAGGTAATCCGAGTGGGCGCGCTCAACGGTTAATTCAAAAAGCTGGGAGTTTTCAATCGCCAATCCTGCCTGGTTAGCCAGCATGGTGAGCATGCGGATATCGTCTTTGGTAATTGGGTCATTAGTGATAAAATTATCCGCTACAATTATTCCGTTTACCCGGTCCTTTGCCTTTAACGGGATAAGCAAGAGTTCGCTGCTTTCCAGCATTTTTATCACGGGAGAATTGCTGTATTTTTGAATGGCCTGGCTGGTTAAATGTAAAGGCATGCCTTCCAGGACAGCCAAAGACAGGGGGTTCTCATTTTTATCGTACATAGATACTTTTAAGCTCCTGACCTGGCGGTTAAACCCGGATTCTAATACCGAGCTTGAGTTCTTGAAGGCGTTGATCAAATCATCCAGGTCCATTTTTTCTTCTTCAATTTTGGTCCAGGCGGCGTTAGCTTCTTCGCCGCTTTCCGGGCCGATCCCCATCTTGCCCTCAATAATTCTTTCTTTCTCATTGACCAGAAAAAGCATGGCCCGGTTGAATCCAAGCCCGGTGTGCGCAGTTACCCCGGTAAGGATGATATAGAGGATCTCATCCAGCTTTAAGGTGGTGCGCATGGCATTGGAGATCTCATAAAGAATCCCGAGTTCAATTTTCGTACGCTCAAGTTCGATTTTTAACTTATTCATCTCTTCCATAATGTTTTAAGTTTAGCACATTTTTAAGTAAAGTCAAGAAAGAGCGTTAATTAGTTGACATTTTCCACCATTCCTATATAATTAATCCATAAAAATAGGAGGCAGAGATGCTTAAATTGTTAAAGAATATTTTGTTATTTTTCCCTGTTTTGATCCTTTCTTCATCGGTTGTTTTTGCGGAAGATATTACAATCACCACTTATTATCCTTCTCCTTACGGAAGTTATAATGCTTTGCAGACAGATAAATTTGGCGTGGGAGACAATGATAATAGTGGCTCCCTTACTTTTGCTGATGTGCCTAGTACCCCCGGGCAGGTTTGGATTAAAGGAAAAGTAGGCATCGGGATGAATGCGCCTGTTGCGCAGTTAGATATAGCCTCAGTTGATGCTACAATACAAGCTACCGGCAGCGGAGCGGGAAATTCAACTTTTATTATTAAAAATACTGCCCCTGCATTTGCCAATGTTTTATTATATGCCCAGACAACCAGAGCCGGAAATAACGCTTTTAAATTATTGGATTTCAGGACAAATAGCGGCGCCACACAGACTTTCTGGGTCTCTGGAATGGGAAATGGATATTTTGCAGGCAGCCTTGGGGTCGGGACATCTACTCCGTCAGCGCAATTACATGTTGTGGGGAACATAATGGGGTCTGCTATGGACGGCACTAATCCATGGCGCTTAAACAGAGTGCCTACGGTTGGAGCTGATCCATGGTTGAGACTCTTTGAGGGATCTAGTGTTATCTATACTCCTTTTGCCGTCGGTCCTTTTTATGCCAATGGCGCAGTACGTTTTGACTTAGCGGAAGTCACTCCTGTTAAGGAGGAAGACAATTTAGAGCCCGGGGATGTGGTTTGTATAGATAAAGACTCAAGGATTAGGATGAAACGCAGCCAAAAGGCCTATGATAGCCTTGTGGCGGGCATTGTTTCAGACCCAAACACTGCTTCCATGATAATCGGCGGAGATACGCCTCCTGAAAAGATTAATAAAGTGAAGGATAAAAAACCCATTGCCTTGGTGGGGCGAGTTATTTGCAAAGTTACAACGGAAAATGGGCCGATTGAAATTGGTGATTTACTGGTTACTTCCAGTAAACCCGGGCATGCCATGAAAGCCGACCCTGGAAAATTAAGTCCCGGCATGATATTAGGTAAGGCATTGGAGCCATTATCCGAAGGAGATGGTAAGGTTATTGTTTGGGTAACAATGCATTGACGGCCCGGCCTTGAGGCCTGGGAAACGGGGTCAGTATAGAAACAGGGTTAGAATCATTTTAGTTAGATTTTTCCTCCTTTCTACGTCTATTGGAGAAGAAAGGAGGAATTTTTATTGTTTGACAGTAGTAGGGGGAGAGGGTTATAATATTTACCTAAATTTAAAAAGCGGAGGGTCATATGGCAGTTGAAAAAAGGAAGGAAGAAACAAGAGATATTGCGGACCGGCAAAAGGCGCTGGAATTAGCGCTGGCACAGATAGAGAAGCAATTTGGCAAGGGCTCGATTATGAAGCTGGGTGCGCATACCAAGGCCAATGTTGAGACTATATCAACAGGCGCACTTACATTAGACCTTGCTTTGGGTGTTGGCGGCCTGCCCCGCGGAAGGGTAATTGAAATATTTGGTCCGGAGGCTTCCGGGAAAACTACCTTAACTTTGACGGCGATAAGAGAGATCCAGAAAAAAGGCGGGGTGGCGGCGTTTATTGACGCAGAACATGCCTTTGACCCTACTTATGCCAAGATAATCGGTTTAAATTTAGATGACCTTCTAATCTCTCAGCCGGACACCGGAGAGCAGGCTTTGGAGATAGCGGAAACTTTAGTGCGTTCCAATGCCGTAGATTTAGTGGTGATTGATTCGGTGGCGGCCTTGACCCCGCGGGCGGAGATAGAAGGCGAGATGGGGGATTCGCATATGGGGCTTCAGGCGCGCTTAATGTCACAGGCCTTACGTAAGTTAACCGGCTCAATCAGCAAATCGCGCACCACGGTAATTTTCATTAACCAGTTAAGGGAAAAGATCGGGGTAATGTTTGGTTCTCCTGAGACAACTCCCGGCGGCAGGGCACTTAAGTTTTATTCATCAGTAAGGTTGGATGTGCGCAGGATTGCTTATTTGAAAGAAGGGGATAAGGTTATCGGTAACCATGTGAGGGTAAGGGTAGTCAAGAATAAAGTCGCTCCGCCTTTTCGTGAGGCAGAGTTTGATATTATGCATAACGAAGGGATTGCTAAGATTGGCGCAGTGATTGATGCTTCGGTAAGCTTAGGAATAATTGCTAAGGCCGGGACATGGCTTTCTTTTGAAGACAAAAAATTGGGCCAGGGGCGGGAAGCGGCAATTAAATTCCTAAAAGAAAACCCGAAATTACAGGAAGATATTGAAAAAGAAGCGCGTAAAAAGTTTGACCTCGCCAAATAAGCCAGAAGGCCATGGTTCGGCATCCGATAGCCGAAGCCATAAGCCAGAAGGCCATGGTTCGGCATCCGATAGCCGAAGCCATAACCCGGAAAAAGCCAAAGAATATGCTTTTCTGCTGCTTAAGTTTCGCCTGCGCAGCGAAAAGGAGCTGGCGCAGAGGTTAAGGCAGAAAGGTTTCTCCGAAGAGCTATCCCAGGAGACGGTAAACTTCTTAAAGGATAAACATTTTATTGATGACCGCGTTTTTGCCAGGGGTTGGGTTTCCAGCCGGCTTAAGCGGCCATTTGGTTTAAGAAGGATAAAGCAGGAATTGATGCAGAAGGGGTTGGATAAACAGGTTATTGAAGAAGCCTTTGTTCAGGCAAAAGAGGATTACGACGAAACCGGTATAGTCAAACAATTAGCCGAACAAAGGTTGGCTAAACTAAAAAATATAGAGCCGCTTAAGGCAAAGGCACGGGTATATGCTTATTTGATGCGCAGGGGTTTTTCTCCGGATTTAATTAGCAATGTATTGAGAAAATAATTGTTTTGTAACCTTTAGAAATATAAAGAGATACATAAAGCGTCTTGTATACTTATATACTTATATTATGACCGCGGATATTTTGAGAGAGAAATTCCTGGTTTTCTTTAAGGCCAAGAAACACAAGATTGTAGAAAGCGATTCTCTTGTCCCTAAGGATGACCCTACGGTGTTATTTACCCCTGCCGGGATGAACCAATTCAAAAAAGAGTTTATGGGTTTTGACGCAGGGTTCAAGCGCGCAGCTACGGCTCAACGCTGCCTGCGTACGGATGACCTGGAGAAGGTAGGAAAAACAAGCAGCCACCATACCTTTTTTGAAATGCTGGGGAATTTCTCCTTTGGTGATTATTTTAAAGAAGAGGCGATTGCCTGGGCTTGGGAGTTTTTGACCAGAGAATTACATATAGATCAGGGCAAACTTTGGGTTTCAGTTTATCAAGATGATGAAGAGGCTTATGATATCTGGAAGGATAAAGTAGGCGTACCTGAAAAAAAGATTGTAAAATTGGGTGATAAAGATAATTTTTGGCCGGCAGAAGCCAAGGCAAAAGGGCCGAACGGGCCATGCGGCCCTTGTTCGGAAATATTTTATGATTTTGGACCTAATGCGGGCTGCGGGGAGAAGGTCTGTGATCCATCATGCAGCTGCGGAAGGTTTGTTGAAATATGGAACCTGGTGTTCACGCAGTTTAACCGCAAAGCCGACTCAAGCTTAGAGCCCTTGCCGAATAAAAATATTGATACGGGTATGGGTTTAGAAAGGCTGGCTGCGGTTATGCAGGGAAAGCAGAATAATTTTGAGACGGAATTATTCCAGCCGATAATAAAAGAGATCCAGCGTTGTATAGAAATAGAGGTAGGACCGGGAGAGGCCAGAAAACTACTTTACGCCGTTTCCGACCATTTAAGGGCGGTGGTTTTCTCAATATATGACGGGATTATCCCATCTAATGAGGGCCGCGGGTATATAGTCAGGAAGATCATCCGTAAGAGCCTGCTGCATTTAAGGAGCTTAGGGATAAGCAAGCCTTTTTTAAATACGTTAGTCGGCCAGCTTGCTCAAATCATGCATCTTCCTTATCCGGACCTAAAAGAGAGGCAGGAGGATATTGCCCAGGTTATCTTGAATGAAGAGAAGAATTTTATTCGCGCCCTGGATTCAAGCAGTGATTTATTTAAAGATAAATTCAGTGCACTTAGCCGGGAACAGGATGCGGAAAAGGCAGGCAGGATTGCTTTCCAGCTTTATGATACTTACGGAATACCTTTAGACTTAACCAAGGTTTGGTTGAATGAAAGAGGTATACAATTCTCGCAGGGAGTCTTTGATCAAGAGCTGCTTGAACAGATGACCCGTTCCAGGCTGCAGAGTTCGATGAAGGGCGATGTTTTTGATGCCAGAGGTTTAGGGCTAAACTTAAAAGATACAAAATTCTCAGGTTATAATAATGATTCTATAAAAGCCGGGATAATAGAGATAATTGATTCCAGTAAAAAGAATAAAGCATTAGCTCAGATAAGCGTAGGTATGAAAGCCGCAATCATCCTGGATGAAACGCCTTTTTACGCTGAAAGCGGCGGCCAGGTCGGTGATACCGGAGAATTAGTAAACGGAGAAAATGTTTTTAAGGTTTTGGATACGCAGAAGATCGGCAATGTTTTCTTGCATATCGGAGAAGTGAATTGCGGTTCTTTTAAAAAGGGCGATAAGGTTACTGCTCAAATTAATGTCGCGCGCAGGGCCAATATTGCCAAAAATCACACAGCGACGCATATATTACAGGCAGCTTTGCGTGAGGTTTTGGGAAGCCATGTCCAACAGCAGGGGTCTTTGGTGGAGGAAGAAAGATTCCGTTTTGATTTCACGCATTTTAAGAGGTTGTCTAATGAAGAAATCTCCAGGGTTGAGGAGGTAGCGAATAGCTGGGTTGCCAAAAACCAGGCGGTAGACTGCAAAGAGATGGCTTTTAAAGAAGCTAAGAAGGCAGGGGCGCTGGCATTTTTTGAAGAGAAATACGGTGAAAGTGTGCGCGTGGTTGCTATCGGAGATATTTCTAAAGAGCTATGCGGGGGCACACACCTGGATAACCTCGGTAAAATCGGGCTGATAAAAATAATCAGTGAAAGTTCAGTAGCCAGCGGTATAAGAAGGATTGAAGGGGTTACCGCAGGTTTTGCAGAGCAGTTTATCAAGGATGAGCGGCAGAAAGCCGTTGAAGAGTCTGAAAGGAGAAACAAGCTAAAAGAGCTAAAGGAGCAAGAGAAGAAGCGCAGCGCAGAAATAAATAACAGTTTACAGGATGCGCTGCCAAGGATTATAGGGAACGCGGCAGAGATCAAAGGGATAAAATTTATTTGTTCGCTTGAGACGGGTTTGGATATGAATGCCTTAAGGACCCTGGCGGATAAACTAAAAGAGAATTTAAATAACGGGGTGGTTGTTTTAGGCTCGCAGGATATCCAGCAGAAGAGGGCATATCTGGTTATCGCAATTACCCGCAATTTATTATCCAGGGGCTTGGATGCGGGAGCATTAATTCATCAGGTTGCTCCGCTTATCGGAGGCTCAGGCGGAGGCAGGCAGGACTTTGCCCAGGCGGGTGGGACGAAACCGGAAAGTTTTACATTGGCAATTGACAAATTAAGAGCTATAATTAAAGATTCATTATAGCGTATATGTAGAATCTATCAGGTAACCTGCCGGCAGGGGCGCGGGGGAAAAGAATAGGATGAAAATAATTAAGGCGACCAGTAAACAATTAGAGAAGGTTTATAGCCGCGGGCTTACGCCAAAGACCCGTATTGAAGAAAAGGTCAGAAAAATCATTGATGATGTGCGTCTTTTTGGCGATGAGGCTTTAATTAAGTATACCCGGAAGTTTGATGGCGTAAAACTGATTCCAAGGCAGCTCAAGGTATCGGAGATTGAAATCAGCGGGGCATACGCCAATATCAGCCCGAATTTTGTGAGTTCACTTAAAGTAGTTATAGAAAATGTAAACCGTTTTTACCGTAAACAGCTGCGTAAATCCTGGAGGATCAAAGGAGCAGATGGAACGGTGCTGGGCGAAAATTATACCCCCCTGGAAAGAGTGGGTGTTTATATACCGGCAGGGACAGCGCCGCTGGTCTCAACTGTGTATATGACGGTTTTACCGGCAAAGCTGGCAGGGGTAAAGAAAATCGCCCTCGTCAGCCCCCCGGATAAGAACGGTTATATTAACCCTCACATTTTGGTAGTTGCGGACCTTTTAAAGGTCGATGAAATTTACCGCGTTGGCGGGGCGCAGGCAGTGGCGGCTTTGGCTTACGGGACTAAGACCATCCCCAAGGTGGATAAGATCGTTGGACCGGGGAATATTTATGTAAGCGAGGCAAAACGGCAGGTTTTTGGCATGATTGATATAGATATGATTGCCGGGCCAACGGAACTGGTAGTTATTGCTAATCGTTTCAGCGACCCGAAGTTTATCATTGCCGACCTGCGCGCCCAGGTCGAACACGCAAAAGGATTGGCAATATTAATTACTAACTCCAAGTCCCTGGCTAAAGAAGTAAAGTCCCAGCTTGATGCTGATAACGGGTATATTATTCTGACTAAAAACTTAAAACAGGCCTGTGAGATTGCCAACAGGATCGCTCCGGAGCATTTGGAGATTTTGGTGCAGAACCCTAACTGCCTGGTAAAAAATATAAAAAATGCCGGGGCAATATTCTTGGGGCCTTACAGCCCTACTGCCGTAGGTGATTATGTTGCCGGCCCAAGCCATGTACTGCCGACATGCGGCACGGCCAGGTTCTTTTCCGGTTTAAGCGTGTTTGATTTTGTGAAAAGCAGCCATATTATCAGCTATTCCAAAAAGGCCCTGGAAAAGATGCGCGAGCCGCTGGAGAAGATTGCCGGCATTGAGGGGTTGCAGAAACATGTGGATTCGGTGAAGGCAAGGTTCCTTTAATAGAGGGTAGAAAGAAAGTAGATAGTATGTAGTAGGTAGAATTTAGGCGAGGAGAAAAATGAGAGAAGCGAGCAAGACGCGAAAAAGTAAAGAGACTGATATAACGGTTAGGCTGAATATTGATGGATCAGGAGAATCAAAGATTGATTCCGGGATAGGTTTTTTGGACCATATGCTGGAGCTCTTCGCATTCTGGGGGCATTTTGATTTAGAAGTTACTACTAAGGAAGCAGATTTTAAGGTTGATATTCATCATGCTAATGAAGATTCGGGGATAGTTTTGGGCCAAGCTTTTAAAGAAGCTTTAGGTGATAAGATAGGGATTAAGAGGATTGGTTTTGCTTCTGCGCCTATGGAAGGAGTAACAGCTAGTGTTGCAGTTGATATTTGTGGTAGGCCTTCCTTTAAATTAGATTTATCAGGTAAGGCAGTTGTGCTTCCTCTGGCGCAAGCCGAAGAAAAATACGAAATGGGATATGCTGAACATTTCTTTGAAGCGTTGACTCAGCACTTGGGGGCAAATATTAATATTAAAATAGAAAATCCAAGCCCTGATTTACACGCAAGCCTGGAACCTGTATTTAAGGCTTTAGGCCTTGCTCTGGATCAAGCAACGCAGATAGATCCCCGGCGTAAGGGAGTCCCTTCGACAAAAGGAGTTATCGACTGAGTGTTTATCCTGGATACTGCCTGCTATCTACTAACTACTGAATTTTTATGAAGATTGCGATCATTGACTATGGAATGGGCAATATTCACAGCGTATCCAAAGCTATTGAACTTTGCGGAGGAAAACCTATAGTCACAAACAAGAAGAGCCAATTGAACTCCTGCGGAAAGATAGTTTTGCCGGGGGTGGGGGCTTTTGATGACGCAGTCGCGGAACTTGAGAAATTGGGTTTATCTTCTGTCATTAAAGAAGAGATTAAAAACGGAAAGCCATTCTTGGGAATTTGCCTGGGTATGCAGCTTTTGTTTGAGGATAGCCAGGAGGCAAAGAGCAAGGAAGGGCTGGGTATTCTTAAAGGCCGAGTGGTTAAATTCAGTTCTAAGCTTGGTCAGAAAATACCTCATATGGGTTGGAATAACCTTGAGGATCTTTTGTCCGGCTGCCTTTTATTAAAAGGAATAAAAGCTAACGACCAGGTATATTTTTGCCACTCTTATTATCCTGAGCCTATTGATAAGACAGCTATCGCTGCAACATGCGGGTATGGTGTAAAGTTTGCTTGTGCCCTGGCAAAGGATAATATTTACGGGGTGCAGTTCCACCCGGAAAAAAGCCAGGCGGTTGGGCTTAAGATAATCAAGAATTTTATAGAACTATGCTGATTATACCGGCTATAGACTTAAAGGGTGGCAAGGTGGTCAGGCTTTTCCAGGGCAAGTTTGACCAAGAGAAGATTTATTCAAGTGACCCGGCTAACGTGGCTAAACATTGGGCAAGGCAGGGAGCGAAATTCCTGCATATTGTGGATTTGGATGGGGCCTCAAGCGGAAGGCCTAAGAATTTAAGGGCGTTAAAAGATATTTTGAGCCAGGTAGGCATACCGCTTGAATTTGGCGGAGGGGTAAGGAGTATAGATACAATATCCGGCTTGCTTGATATTGGGGTACAGAGGGTAGTTTTGGGAACGCGGGCAGCCAATGACGCGCAATTTCTTAGAAAAGCCTGGAAAAAATTTGGAGAAAAGATTATTGTCAGTATTGATTCCAAGGGAGCGAAGGTTTTGACGCAAGGATGGAAGGGCTCATCTTCTAAGACAGTGCTGGATTTTGCTAAAGAATTAAAGGGGGTAGGTTTTAAACAGCTTATCTATACGGACATCTCTAAGGATGGCGCTTTGGCTGGTCCGAATATTCCCGGGATTAAGGAGTTGATTGGTAAAACCGGTTTAGATATTATTGCTTCAGGAGGGGTGGCGACTTTAAAAGATTTGATTAAGCTCAAGAGCCTGCAGAAGAAAGGCTTGTCGGCTGTGATTGTCGGTAAGGCTTTGTACGAAGGTAAATTTACTTTGGCTGAGGCTTTGAAGTTAACCTAAGGAGGGGGCAGATGAGGAAAAGAGTGTTATTATTGGGGTTGGCAGGTATTTTTGTTATTTCTTTAAGCGGGTGTTCTACGGCTGGCAAGAAAAAAGATCTGGAAATCCAGGGGTTGAGAAATCAGGTTTCCGCGCTTGAATCACAAATGCCCGCTAAAACCGAAGAAACAAGTATCCCGGAACAGGTTGCAGTAAAAAGCAGCGAAATGCCGATGGAGAGTTTAGATAAGAGCGGAGAGGCTAAGGAGCGGCCGAGCGCAAGGCAGATACAGGCAGCTTTAAAGAATGCCGGCTATTATCAGGGGGTTATTGATGGCAAACTGGGTAAACAGAGCCGTCAGGCGATAAGGGATTTTCAGAAAGCCAATAACCTTTCCGTTGATGGAAAAGTTGGGAAAAAGACCTGGGCCGCTTTAAGAGAATACCTTAAGAAGAAAGTTAAGTAAGATAATACTGTTTTATATGTTGAGCAAGCGCATTATCCCTTGTTTGGATATTAAAGACGGCCGCGTTGTAAAAGGCGTAAAATTCCTGGGCTTACGTGATGCCGGAGACCCGGTGAGCGTAGCCAAGGCATATGATGCCCAAGGCGCCGATGAACTGGTTTTTTTGGATATTACCGCCAGTTTTGAAAATAGAAAGACCCTGGTGGCTTTGGTTGAAGAGATCGCCAGGAATATTTTTATGCCGTTTACGGTTGGCGGAGGCATAGGCGAGATTGAAGATATCCGCAATATTTTGAATGCCGGAGCGGAGAAGGTCTCTCTGAATACCCAGGCCGTAAAATTCCCGGAGTTAATCAGTAGCGCTGCAAAAAGATTCGGCAGCCAGTGTATTGTGGTAGCTATTGACGCAAAGAAACAGGATGATTTCTGGGAGGTTTTTATTAACGGTGGAAGGACCCCTACGGGCATTGATGCCTTGATTTGGGCGGAGAAGGTCTGGCGGCTTGGGGCAGGCGAGATACTCCTGACGAGCATGGATTATGACGGCACAAAAGACGGCTATGACCTGGAGTTGACCAAGGCGATTACGGCTAAGGTGAATATCCCGGTGGTTGCTTCCGGAGGCGCAGGCAAGCTTGAAGATTTTTATAATGTTTTTACGCAGGCAGGTGCGGATGCCGCTTTGGCCGCCTCGCTTTTCCATTACGGCAGGCTTTCCGTAAAACAGGTAAAGGAGTATTTAAATCAGAGAGGGATAAAGGTAAGGTTATGAATCCCGCACCTTCTCAATGTTCAACGATCAAAGGCGCGAGATTTAATGAATTAAGCAAAAAGGAAGGCGCGGATGAAAGTTGTAAAGTTTAAATTAGGAAGCTTGAAATTTGATAAAAACGGGCTGATCCCGGCAATAATCCAGGATTATAAGAATAACCGGGTATTAATGGTGGCTTATATGAATCAGGAGTCGTTGCGCAGGACTTTAAAGTCAGGCAAGACCTGTTTTTGGTCGCGTTCAAGGAAAGAGTATTGGGTTAAAGGTTTAACCAGCGGGCATTTTCAATTTGTCAAATCCATTTCCTATGATTGCGATATGGATGCTCTTTTAATCAAGGTGCGGCAGCTGGGTAAGGCCTGCCATACGGGTAACAGGTCATGTTTTTATAGAAAGATTAAGTGAGGCCATAACTTATGGAGTGTAAACTACATAAGTTATTTGGCCGAACTTATCCTCGCGAGCAAGTGCGAGCAAGGATTTTGCTAGAAGTGATTATATACAAATGATTAAGCCAGATTTTAAAGAATTCATAAGGCTGTCGAAAAAAGGTAATGTAGTCCCTGTTTATGCGCAGCTTAACGCTGATCTGGATACTCCGGTCTCTGCTTTTTTAAAGATCAAACAGGGTGATTATTCTTTTCTTTTGGAATCAGTGGAGGGCCAGGAGAAAATCGCGCGGTATTCATTCTTGGGGACTAACCCCAGCATGATTTTTAAGAGCAGGGGCAGGAAGATTGAGATTACCGATACCGCTAAAAATAAGACCAGAAGTTTTATTGCTAAAGGTACCCCCCTGGATGAAATTAAAAAGATAATGCAGGATTTCCGCAGCGTAGAATTATCCGGCCTGCCGCGTTTTTACGGCGGGCTTGTGGGTTATATCGGGTACGATACTGTCAGGTTCTTTGAAAAGATCCCCGATAAAAATAAGGATACATTGAAGATCCCCGATACACTTTTTATTTTAACGGATACGCTCCTGATTTTTGACCGGCTTAACCACAGCTTAAAGATCGTAAATAATGTTATCCTGCCGAAAGAGGCGGGTGTTTTAAAGAAAAAACAGCTGTACCTGCAGGCAATCAATAAGATTGAGTCAATCCATAATGATTTTGACCGTTTTGTTATCCAGGCTAAGACTGCCAGGAAGCCCGGAAGTTTATCTGTCAGCTGCAATTTTAAGAGGCCGGGATTTATGAATATGGTCAAGAAGGCAAAGGAGTATATAAAGAAGGGAGATATCATCCAGGCGGTATTGTCGCAGAGGTTTAAGGTCAAGACGCAAAAGGAACCATTTGAAATTTACCGCACCTTGCGCAGTCTTAATCCTTCTCCTTACATGTATTATTTGAAATTAAAAGATTTCTCTATTGTAGGCTCAAGCCCCGAGATGCTCGTGCGCTGCGAAAACGGTCTGGTACAGAACCGGCCTATTGCCGGAACGCGCAGGAGAGGCAGGAATAGCCAGGAGGATAGCCGTTTAGAAAAAGAGCTTTTAGCTGACGAAAAAGAAAAGGCAGAACACTTGATGCTGGTAGATTTAGGAAGGAATGATTTAGGCCGTATAAGCAAACTGGGCAAGGTAAAGGTTGATGATTTTATGCGCGTGGAGAAATATTCTCATGTAATGCATCTTGTAAGCGGCGTAAGCGCAATACTTGACAAAAAAAGGTTTGATATCTATGATGTGTTGAAAGCTGCTTTTCCGGCAGGCACGGTTTCAGGCAGCCCCAAGATACGGGCGATGGAGATTATTGATGAACTGGAGAATTTAAGGCGTGCCTTATATGCCGGCGCAATAGGTTACTTCAGTTTCTCGCATAATATGGATACTTGCATTGCCATCCGCACAATAGTACTGAAGGATGGTTTTGCTTATGTGCAGGTGGGCGCGGGGATCGTCGCTGACTCCGTGCCGGAAAAAGAATACCAGGAAACAGTGAACAAAGCCAAGGCTATGATGGAAGCACTGAGAGGGTAAGAAAGGAGCAGGTCAATGGCAGTACATATTCGTTTAAAGAGGACGGGGAAGAATCCCAAGGGCAAACCGCATTTCCGCGTTGCTGTTTTTGATGAGCGTAAAGGCCGGGATAGCCGTGTAATTGAAGAGGTAGGTTACTACAGGCCGACCTTCGGGCAGGCAGTGCTCAAAAAAGACCGTATCGCCGCCTGGGTAAAGAACGGCGCGCAGTTATCAGTTACCGTAAAGAATTTATTGAAAAAAGATAAATAAAAGGAGCCCATTATGCCACAACAGAGCGCAGCAGGTCCGTTAATTCAGCTTTTCCCGTTAGCCCTGATTTTTATTATTTTTTATTTTCTGCTCATCCGGCCGCAAAAACAAAAGGAAAAAGAGCATCAGAAGATGCTTGCCGGTATCAGCAAAAATGACGAGGTGGTTACTTTAGGGGGGATACACGGTACGGTAGTTAACGTAAAAGATAGGACTTTGATCTTACGCATCGATGAGAATGTGAAGATTGAGATTGAAAAAAACAATATCGCTTATATTAAAAAACCGTAAAACATATTATAAACAAGAAGTCCCCGATATTGGATTAATGTGCAGATTATTATAAAATCTGCCGCTGTCGGGATTAATCCGGCTAAGCAGTTTAGTTTTGCTATCGTTGGCTAAGTTGCAGCCTCATTAAAATGGAAAGAAAACTGATTTATAAAATATTACTTATCCTTGGGGTTGTGGGGTTATTCTCTTATTATGCTTTCCCTCTGGATAAGCGTATTAACCTTGGGCTTGATTTAAAGGGCGGGATGCACCTTTTGCTTAAGGTTGATACCACTCATCTTCAGGGCCAGGCCAAACTTGACGCCTGTGACCGGGCCGTAGAGGTGATCCGTAACCGTATAGATGAGTTTGGGGTCAGAGAAACTTCCATTCAAAAACAGGGCGAGGATGAGATTGTTGTGCAGTTACCCGGAGTTACCGACCGCGAGCGCGCTATTGATATTATCGGCAAGACAGCGATGCTTGAATTCAAGCTTGTCTCCGATGATCCGGTTAAGTTGAAGGATGCCTTGGCAGGAACGGTCCCTGATGGATATGAACTAAAACGTACATTGGATGACAATGAACCGCTTCTACTTGAGAAGAAAGCGGTATTAGTAGGCGATGCGTTGACGAATGCAGAGGTGCGCTTTGACCAAAGCCAGTTCAATGAGCCGATTGTTTCGCTTAAGTTTAATGCTGCCGGAGCCAAGAAATTTTCCGAAATTACCGCAGCTAGCGTAGGCAGGCGCCTGGCAATAGTCCTTGACGGCAAGGTGCAATCGGCGCCGCGGATTAGGGAGGCTATTCCTTCGGGCGAGGCAGTAATTACCGGCAGGTTCGACGCGCAGCAAGCGCAGGATTTGGCGCTTATTTTAAGGGTTGGGGCCTTGCCTGCTCCCATGCATATTGAGGAGGAGAGAACAGTCGGGCCTCTGTTGGGCCAGGATTCTATAAATAAAGGAGTTAAGGCTTGTCTGGTTGGCTGCGTATTGGTTTTTGTTTTTATGCTTGGTTACTACCTTCTCGCCGGTCTTATAAGCGATATTGCGCTTTTTTTAAACCTTATAATAATCCTTGGGGGTTTAGGTTTATTGCCGGCGCTTTTCCCGGGGGTTTCGGCAACTTTGACCTTGCCGGGCATTGCCGGTATCGCGCTATCCCTGGGTATGGCTGTAGATGCGAATGTTTTAATTAATGAACGTATCAGGGAGGAGATTGCTTTAGGCAGAAGCTTGCGCACTGCTATTGGCAACGGGTATTCGCGCGCTTTCAGCGCCATATTTGATTCCAATCTTACTACTTTAATCGCAGCATTTTTACTGTTCCAGTTCGGAACAGGCCCTATCCGCGGCTTTGCGGTTACACTGACCATTGGTTTATTGGCAAGTATGTTTACCGCTATCGTGGTTACCCGGGTGATCTTTGAGATATTGCTTAATTTGGGATGGATTAAGAGTTTACCGATGCTCAAACTTATCGGTGAAACCAAGTTTGATTTTATCAGCAAGAGAAAGATATTTTATGCTCTTTCCATTATAGTAATCGCGGTGGGTGTTTTTTCGTATCTTAAAAAAGGTCCGACAGTATATGGTATTGATTTTGCGGGAGGGCAGCTGCAGGAGTATAGCTTTAAGAATACTCCCTCTATAGATAAGGTCAGGGGCGTGTTAAAAGATATTAATTTAGCGGACGCGGCCATCCAGCAGTTTAAAGATAACCCGAGGGTGCTTTTAATCAGGACGTCCGAAGATAAGAACCAGGTACTTACCGATAAATTAAAAGCAGCTTTTCCCGACGAAGATATCCAGATCTTAAGGATTGAGAGAGTAGGCCCGGTAGCGGGAAAGAATCTTAAGACCAAAGCTATCCTGGCATTGATTTGGTCCTTAGCCGGGATACTGGTTTATGTAAGCTTCAGGTTTAAACATATTAACTTTGCTGCCGCAGGCGTAATCGCCCTTTTGCATGACGTTTTGGTAGCTATGGGTTTTTTGGTAATTACCAACCGGCAGATAGACCTTTTAAGCGTTACCGCCTTCTTGACCATCGCAGGCTACTCTATTAATGATACCATCGTTATATATGACCGTGTGCGT
Source organism: Candidatus Omnitrophota bacterium (assembly GCA_028716965.1). Classification (GTDB taxonomy): domain Bacteria; phylum Omnitrophota; class Gorgyraeia; order Gygaellales; family Profunditerraquicolaceae; genus UBA6249. The sequence goes on along the minus strand of JAQUOV010000001.1, from coordinate 5,919 downwards.
GAAAATACCCGCCTTTACCGCAAACTTTCTTTAAGGGAGTTGATCAACTTAAGCGTTAACCAAACCCTTGGCCGGACCCTGCTTACTTCCGGGGTAACGCTTTTGATGGTAGTTTCATTTTTGCTTTATGGCGGAGAGGTGTTAAGTAATTTTGCCTTCGCTTTATTTGTGGGTTTTATCGCAGGCACTTATTCGACAGTCTTTATTGCTTCCCCTTTGGTACTTGCCTGGAGCCGCAGAGGGGCTAAGTAGACCGTAATCTGCAAGAAGGGGGCATTCTCTTTTAGAAGGGGATGCCCCCTTGCGCATTTAAATTATCCTCGCAAATGTTTAAATCATTTAAACTATACCTTAATCAAAATATCAATCTGGAAAACCTCTCCGAGGCCTTAATTGATTTTGGCTATAAGAGGCGCGAGCAGGTTTCTGCCGAAGGAGATTTTAGTTTCCGCGGGGGAATCGTGGATATTTTTCCTCTCTCCTTTGAGCTGCCCATTCGCATTGAACTGGATAATGAGAAGATAATTTCCATTAAGACATTTAACCCTGAAAATGGGCAGCCGCTTTGGCAGCACAATATAGTAATTATTATCCCCTATAAAACTTTAAAGGCTAAAGCTGCCGTATTCAGCGAAGAGTTCCCTCTGAAGAACTTTGTAGATTTGAATATCGGCGATTTTGTTGTGCATAACCAGCATGGCATAGGCAGATTCTTAGGTATGCAGAAGATCCAGTCAGCCGGGATTTTCAAGGATCATTTAGTTATTGAGTATGACCGTAATGAAAGACTTTTTGTGCCGGTTGATTCCATGCATTTGGTCCAGAAATATATCGCTTTTTGCGCGCGTAAGCCGAAACTTTACCGGTTGGGGAATAAAGAGTGGCAGAGGGTTAAGGAGCGTACGCGAAAAGGAATCGCTAAACTCGCATGGGAATTATTGAGCCTGCAGGCTATGCGCATGGCCGGTGAAGGATTTAAGTTTTCCGCGGACACACCTTGGCAGTCGGATTTTGAAAAGACCTTTCCATACCAGGAAACCCCGGATCAGACCAAGGCGATGCAGGATGTTAAACGGGATATGGAATCGCTTAAACCAATGGACAGGCTCCTTTGCGGAGACGTGGGGTATGGTAAGACGGAGGTGGCCATGCGCGCCTCATTTAAGGCAGTAATGGATAACAAACAGGTTGCTTATCTTGTGCCTACTACTATTTTAGCCGAACAGCACTATAAAAATTTTATCTTACGCCTAAAAGATTTTCCGGTTAAGGTAGAGATGCTTTCCCGTTTCAGGACAGGCGCGGAACAAAATGAGATTATTAAGGGGTTAGCTAATGGAAGCGTAGATATTGTTATCGGTACGCACAGGCTGCTGTCTCCGGACGTAACTTTTAAGAATTTAGGCCTGGTTATTGTTGATGAGGAGCAGCGTTTTGGCGTAAAGGCCAAGGAGCAGTTGAAGAAACTGAAAACTACGATAGATGTGCTGGTATTGACTGCTACACCAATACCGCGTACCTTATACATGAGCCTTATGGGGGCAAAAGATCTTTCCGTGATCAACACCCCTCCTCAAAATAGGTTGCCTATTAAGACGGTTGTGGTAGAATATGACATTGACTTAATAGCCCAGGCAATCAGGCGCGAGCTTGATCGAAAGGGCCAGGTTTTCTTTTTGCATAACCGCATACTTGATTTGGAAAAAATCAGGGATAAGGTTGTTAAGGGGGTAGGGAGAAATGCGCGTATTGCCATAGCTCATGGGCAAATGCCGGCAAGGCAGTTAGAACAGGTAATGTCGGATTTTATAAGCGGCAATATTGATGTCTTGGTTTCTACGATGATCATTGAATCGGGAATCGATATCCCGAATGCCAATACGATTATTGTAAATAATGCGCATAGTTTTGGATTGGCAGACCTGCATCAACTGCGCGGCAGGGTAGGCAGGTTTAACCGTTCGGCCTATGCTTATTTTATGATCGCCCGCAATGAGGTTATGGATACAACTGCAAGAAAGAGGCTGCAGGCGATAGAAGAGTACAGCCAGCTGGGGTCAGGTTTTAATATCGCCATGGAAGACCTTGAGATACGCGGCGCAGGGAACCTCCTGGGCCAGGAACAGCATGGTTTTATCGTGGCAGTGGGGTTTGACCTTTATTGCCGGTTGCTGAAAGAAGCAGTCGCCAACTTTAAGAAAGCAGGTGTTTTCAATGAGACGCATAATTAGCTGCACGGTACTGGTACTTTTATTCCTTTGTCCTCTTGGCCGTCTTTGCGCGCAGGATAAAATGGTGGCAGTGGTAAATAATGAAGTCATTACGCAAAAAGACCTTAACGATTTCTTGAACTTCATACGCGTGCAATATTCCCGGGAATTGAGCGGAAAGGCCCTGGAGGAGAAAGTAAATTCTGCCAGGCCCGACCTCCTGCAGCGCCTGATTGAGGACAGGCTTATGCTGCAAGAAGCAAAGAATGAAAAGATAACTATCGAACCGGCAAGGATAAAAGCAAAAATTGACGAGATCAAGAAACGTTACGCATTGGAGTCCGATTTTGAGCGTGAACTGGCTAAGCAGGGGCTGGTGCAGGCAGATTTAGAAAATAAAATCCGCGAACAAATGCTGTCTTTTAGTGTTGTTGAGCAGAAGGTGCGCAGTAAGATAGCTATCCGGCCTGACGAGGTGACTGATTTTTATAACCAGAATAAACGCCAGTTTGTAAAACCGGAAGAGAGGGTCCTGACGGTGGTCACTCTGCAGGATGAAAACGCCGCAAAATCATTAAGCCGTTCTTTGCGCCAGGGGGAGAAAATGGAGGATTTGGCTGTAAAATATAGTTTTACGGTTGATAAGCTTTCAGCTTCCAGCGGACAGGATTTGCGCGGTGAGATCGAAGGGGTAGTTTTCAAATTGGGCATGGGTGAGATCTCCGATCCGATAAAGATCGATGGACAGTATTATATATTCAGATTAGATGATATTATCGGGAGCCGGCAGTTAAACCTGGCCCAGTCCCAGGATAAGATCCAGGCGTATCTTTTTGACAAGAAAATGCAAGAAAGATTAACGAAGTGGTTAGATGAACTTAAAAAGCAATCCTACATTAAAATCCTCGATAATTAGGGTAGGGCTTACAATCGGGGATCCATCCGGCATCGGGCCAGCTATTGCATTAAAAGCGCTTAAAGTTCTAAAAGACAAAGCTCATCTTACGGTTATCGGCGATAGCTTTGTATTGGCTAGGGCAGCCCAGGCTTTGAAGATTAATCCCCGCACCTTCAGATGTGGCGGATTTTTCCGTGGCAGCTGTTTAGGGGGAAGGTATATGCCTGTAGAGCTGATAGATTTGAATAATGTACGGAGAAAATATTTTGATTTTGGCCACTTAAGCGCGGCAAGCGGCAGGGCATCTTTGGAGTATCTTGATACAGCTACAAGGTTGCTTAAAAACAGGGAGATTGATTGTTTAGTTACCTGCCCGATTTCAAAAGAGGCGATTAACCTGGCAGGGTCTGAATTCCCGGGGCACACAGAATATTTTGCCGATAAATTCAATTGCCGCAATTTGATAATGATGCTTGTCAATGATAAGCTTAAGTTCAGCCTGGTTACCAGGCATATACCGCTTAAAGATGTTTGCGGAAGCATATCACGCAGCGGCCTGGAAAATAACATTGCAAGCGCTATTAAATGTTTAAAACGCTCTTTTTTAATCAGTAGCCCCAGAGTCCTCGTATGCGGGATTAATCCTCATGCTTCTGATAACGGCTTGATCGGTCAGGAAGAGCTGAAAATAATCAAACCGGTAATTATTAGATTAAAGAAAAAGCATAAAGACACGACTATAATAGGGCCGCTCTCTGCCGATATAGCAATATCTCTGGCGGTTAAGGGGGGAGCTGACTGTGTGATTGCTTTATACCATGACCAGGCGCTTATTCCTTTGAAATTGACAGGTTTTGAAAGCGGCGTAAACCTTACTTTTGGCCTGCCTTTTGTACGGACTTCTCCTTTGCATGGCACCGCCTTTGATTTAGCTGCAAAGCCTGCCTTAGCGTGCCCTAATTCCCTTATTGCGGCCATAAAACTTGCCATAAAATGTACGTTAAACCTAAAAAAAGCCTAGGACAGAATTTTCTTCTTGATAAGAATATCCAGGGCAAGATAATCTCCGCCTGTGGTTTAACCAAAGAAGATATTGTTTTGGAGATTGGTTCCGGGATGGGTAACTTAACGAAGTATCTGGCAATGAACGCAAAGAGGGTTTACGCTTTGGAGCTTGACCGGCGGCTCTTCCCGCAGCTTGAAAGAGAATTAAATGTTTTTCCTAATTGCCGGATATTAAAGTGCGATATATTGAAATTTGATATAGGCAAATTCCTGAAAAAAGAGCAAGTGGATCAGAAAATAATAGTAATCGGCAATATTCCTTATTATATCTCTAGCCCGATTATCGAACATCTTATCCTGCATCGCGCTGATATTGATGCAGCTTTTATGACCGTACAGAAGGAGTTCGCGCGCAGAGTCAATGCCGGAGCGGGTTCGAAAGAATATGGATCATTCAGCTGTTTTGTGCAATATTTCGCTCTAACCAAAGTTATTTTTGAAATAAAAAAAGGCAGTTTTTGCCCCAGCCCGAAAGTTGACTCTTGTTTCTTAAGCTTAAAATTCAGGCATGAGCCTGCGGTTAAGGTAAAGAACCAGGAATTGTTTTTTAAATTGATCCGCAGGGCTTTCAATCAGAGAAGGAAGACTTTGAGGAACAGCCTGGCAGGCTTTGCGGGGCCCGCTTCGCTTGAGGCATTTTTTGAACAAGGGGATATTGACCGTAATGTCCGCCCGGAGGATCTTTCGCTTGATCAGTTCGCCTGTTTGAGTAACCTGGTAGCCCGGCAATAAGTTAGAGAGTTTAAAAAAAATCAAAAAAGCCCTTGACAAACAAGCCAGATTAGTATAAACTCTTTCTTTACGTAAATACCTAGTATAACTTCACTTTTAATTTAGCAGTATTATAATCAGAAAAGAGAATTGAATAATTCCCTGGAGTGTGGTTTTTTTTTGTTTAAAGGCTTATTCGACGGAGCGAATCCATTTCTGCTGGAGTAGCTCAGTTGGCAGAGCACGTCCTTGGTAAGGACGGGGTCACGAGTTCAATTCTCGTCTCCAGCTTTCGTAGTTAACGAACACCCGCGCAATACCTTATAAGCGCGGGGTGTAAAGAATAAATAAAATATGCGAGAGATTATAACTTTAGAGTGTACGGTTTGCAAGAATAGGAATTATACGACGAGCAAGAATAAAAAGTTGCATCAGGATAGGCTGGAGCTTAGTAAGTTCTGCAATTCCTGTCATAAACATACCCCGCATAAGGAAATTAAATGAGGCCATAGCTTATGGAGCGCTCAAGCGCGACATAAGCTATTGGCCGAATTTATACCGACGAATGCTTAAAAATCTCAAATTAAACTTTTAAGCAAAATTTGAGTCGGTATTGGAAAATGAAAATTAAACTTAGGGGCGTCGGTTAATGGCAAACCAACGGTCTCCAAAACCGTGACTGCAGGTTCAAGTCCTGCCGCTCCTGTGGTTTTGAAAAGAAGAGCGGCTTGCAGGTGAAACGCAGTCCCGTTTCCGAAATGAAAAAATACAGAAAAACGGGGCAAGTCCTGCCGCTCCTGTGGTTTTGAAAAGAAGAGCGGCTTGCAGGTGAAACGCAGTCCCGTTTCCGAAATGAAAAAATACAGAAAAACGGGGCAAGTCCTGCCGCTCCTGTGGTTTTGAAAATAAAGAGCGGCTTGTAAATGGTAGGCAGTCCCGTTCCCAAAGTGAACAAATCTAGGAAAACGGGGCAACTCCCGTTGCACCCGTAGCACAGGTTAGGGGAAGGGGTTTCAGGTATGAATATTTTAGCAA